>NZ_JBJMAU010000006.1:0-271092 GCF_052119505.1 Anaerobacillus sp. MEB173 | reverse complement strand
TTTAACATCATTTTCCAATCTGTGAGCACAAAAAACGAGCTGCATATATTACAGCCCGTAATTTTACTAGAGCATCTGTTTAGTTTAGTATCGACCCCAACCCTTTTCAACTTCATCTGAAGCCTTCCTTGTTTCTTTACCCATGTATTTATAAGCCGTAATTAAGATTTCTTTATCATCACCTAGTCGCTCAAGAATAGTGACCGTTAATAGTTCCTTAGTATAATCATCACCCTCAATTGCCATTTTCTCAAAAAAATTAAAGAACTTTTCAAGTTTATCTGTTTCATCTTTTTCAAGATACTCTATTATATATTCGTTACAATCACCAATGAAAACGTTAATAACCCTCTCATAATGAATTCAATTATTTTGCTTCAATAGCAACGGAAGCGACAGCCTTCTTGTGCTATTGCATCCGTTAGTTCAATAAAAACTGATTTCATAATCTATTGGTCAATAATAACCTTTAAAGCTGTTCCACCTGATACTTCTAAAAATCCATCATACCAAACTGATACTTTTTGTCCCAGTTTAATATCCTCAAATCCCAACTGAGTTGATGAGTCTGAATAGCTTATAATGGTATCCTCCATTAGACTCATCCATATTCCTCTGCCCTCATATGCATAATCATCTAATACAAGAAACTGTTTACTAACGCTGTTGATTTCTTTAATATCTCCCTTTACACCTGGGAATTTCGTAATCATCTCTTGATTTAGATTTATATTAAAGTTATCATTTTCTATAAAATGATTTATTGTCTTTTTTACTTGTTCCACTTCTGCTTCTGTTAACTCTGTTTCAAAATCCCCATACTTTCTAAAAACAATTTCCATCGTAGGAAAAGAAGAGGCGAAAGACTTTAAAACAATATCATGCTTCTCTAATAAAACCTTAGATAATCCACGATAATCATCAACATCAAGATTATTGCTCTTATTTTCCAGTTCAAGCCTATTCGTCTCTACATTTGTATCTTCATGATATATATTTTCATATGATTGACACCCAGTTAAAATTAAGATTAGTAAAGCTATTTTATACATATCAACACCTCAAAAGACTGCTTTTATTGGCATGTTTATGTCTGTTTTTGGTATTTTATTTCATAAATATATTCTTCTTCGTATTTTCATTAACCTGCTCCGTTAGAAATAGAGCGACTGCTCATATGGAACAATCGCTTCCGTTACCTGAATACCTCCTTTGGAACATCCCAAAGGAAATAGTTTTTTGTAAATAGCCTTGTTTCAACTACTACGGTCACTCCATCTTTCTCAAATATATAACCCGCACCCATTTGTTCTTTAAACGCCCAATCATTCTTTTCCATAAATTCTTTAATTATTTGTTCTTGGGAACCATTTTTATTCTTTGTAACATACCTTATTCCATCAGAAGTATCGGTTATTTGTATGTAATCACTATTTGAGAACTCCAATTTAGTGATAGTTGCAATTATTTCAGTTGTATTTTCTTCTTGAAACAAGGCACTTCCAAATCTAATTCCAATAAATCCAAAAGCAATTATCAATACCAATAAAATAACTACTAAAAACTTTTTCAAGCATTCACCTTCTTTTAATTTTTACAAGCCTGCTTCGTTACTTCAACAAAAGAAAGGCGATAACCTTTATTCAGCTATCGCTCTCCGTTAGCGGAATACTAACCTTTTATTTTTCTATTAAGTCTAAGAAAATTCCTACATCTTTTTCCCTCATACTATACGCATTTTTGTCATCGGTTTTAACTAATGTTCCTCTTTTGTAATCTTTATCTATCCAAACATAGTAATTTTCAATTATCTCTTCATTGGTAGAATAAATTTGTATTTCGTAATCCCAGTTCTTTAGCTCTAAAGAAGCTTCTATAAATTTTGAATTATTTATTATAGATAATAGCTTTTCAATTTTTTCCCCTTCCGTAAATATAATTTTAACCTTAGAAATAAGGATAAATTTTTCAACCTCTTGCTCTTTAAAAAAAAATAGAACTTTCTTTACTATTACTAGAACAACCTACGGATACTAAAAGAATTACAATTAAAATAGAGGTTATAAACAATTTTTTATATTTAAACACTGTATTACACCACCTGATTTAATAATTTTTTATTACCATATTTGACGCGCATAAGCTGTATTTAGTTTCATATATTTTAGCCCATTAACCTACCTACTTTAATAGTTGAAGTAAAAAGAACAGGAGCAATCATCTATGACTGCTCCTGTTGTTCAAGTAATGCATCCGTTTCTTCAATAAGGGAAACTTATTTTTTAATCACTTTAAAGGTCAGGAAGTGTTTGTAAAAATTCAGCAGTTTCATCCATGTCAGTTGAAAGCAATACAATTCCCGTATTGTCCAATATAACAAAAGTAGGGAATTCTTCTATGTTTAAAAAGTCAATTTGTTCGGGATTTTCATTAGCATTTCTAACACCAAATTGATGTACTTTCATTGCTGGATTCATTGTCACCATCATAGTATCATGAACATCATATTGCCTTTGTAAATACTCATCAACATTTCCGCGAGCAGTTGGTTCAGGCGGTACTACATTGTTGTCAGGGAAGTCAAAAAATACAAACATGTGATACTGACCTTCTTCTTTCGGTTTTAATTGACTGATAGTATCTATTCTTTTCGCTTCATCTTCTCCAAATGAGCAGCCCGTTAGTAATAAAGAAAGCAGTAGTATTATAGTTATAAATCTCAAAAACACACCTCCAAAATTATTCAAAATGTCTGAAAAGCTTTACTAAATGGTAACATAACTTATTAAATATTTGGTTATTGTTTTCCATTTCCCTTCTTCAACTCTTCTGCTCGTTACTTTAAGTGCAATCCTTCACAATCTCTAATTATTTTAACATAAATATTCAATTTTCTTATTGGGTGTTATTCAAGAAAATGGTTCTTAAAAGGAAAGAGCACTACCCTTATTCAAGGATAGCGCTCGATTACGGAAGATCAAAGACTGTTAAAGACCAATTACCGTTACCACTACCAAAGGTAAGCAGTTCAACGAAAATATGATTAGGTACATCCATATTGTACTCATAATCAGCCTTTGTATTGCTAACATAATTAAATAATTCTTCATGAGTTACATTACATCACATGATAAATTTTACATTTGAGATATTATTTACCCCTTCTAGGCATACTGCCGCGATTTTATTTCAAAATCTTATTTATAAGATTCTTGAGATTCAATTAATTATCAATTGTATTACATGAGTTTAATTAGCCATCTTCTCCACTGACTGTACTTTATTTTTAGTGTACCAAATATATTTTCCTGTATAACCATAAATGATCGCAAGTATAATGGAAACAAAACTTAACCACATAAATGGAACATAGGAAAAGGTAGATATGCCTAGAATCGCTGCCATGAAAATCCCGTTATCAGACCAAGGAATCATCCCTGATGTTAGCGTACCTCCAACCTCAGAATTTCGAGATAAAACTCTGCGATCAATGTGTAATTTATCATAGCTTTTTTCCATAATCTTTGGTGTTAAAATTAATGAAACGTACATAGCACAACCAAATACATTCGCTAAAAAGGCAACAATTATTGTTGAAAGGGTCACATTACCTGCTGAAGTTAGCTGGTTCTGGAATTTTGATATTATTACTTTTAGTACTCCTAAATGTTCCAATAAACCGCCAAATCCTAATCCGAAAATAATAACGACGATTGCGCCAAGCATTCCCTGGATCCCCCCACGGTTCAGAAGAACATCCAAGAATTCAATGCTTGTATCTATTGAAAAACCATTATAAGCCGTACCTAAGGCGACAGAAAAATCTATTCCTTGGAATGCTGTAGCCCAAATGGTTCCTAAGAGAGCCCCTGCAGCAATTGTCGGTACAGATGGTTGTTTCAGTGCTAGCATTAGAATGACAAATATCGCAGGGAGGAGCATCCAAATTTGAATATTAAAATTCTCAAGTAATGCATTCTTAAGAAACTCTACCCTTTCTAAATCTGTATTTTTCCCGCCATAAATAAAGCCTACGATAGTAAAAAGAAAAGCAGTGATTATGTATGCAGGGATGTCTAAATATAACATGGCACGTACGTGTGCAATTACATCTACTTTCGACATTGATGCTGCAAGTACGGTACTGTCAGATAGCGGGGAAAGCTTATCACCAAAGTATGCACCCGAAAGAACAGCACCGGCTACTATCGGGAGCGGGATCCCCATCCCTTCTCCAATTGCCATCATCGCGATTCCAGCAGTCCCGACTGTTCCCCACGACGTACCTGTCGCCAAAGATGTGATCGAGCAAATGACGAGAGTCGCTAATAAGAAAATGCTTGGATGGATAAACTCCAAACCGTAATAAATAAGGGTTGGCACGACTCCTCCTGCTATCCAAGTCCCAATAAGGGCACCGACTGCTACGAGAATTAAAATAGCTTCAAGACCATTCGAAATACCATTTTTAATAGATTCTTGCAGTTGCTCGTACTTGTGTCCCAAGCGCAACCCAAGTAAAATAACTAGGAACCACGATATAAATAGTGCTAGCTGTATCGGTAAATCAAACATCGTCGTAAATGAAAAAACGATTGCTAAAAACAACCCCAATGTAAAAATAATTTCTAGCATAGATGGTAATCGTACATTCCTCATTCCTACTCCCCCTTATCAATATAAACCGCTTTCAAAACCCTGTTTTTATAGATCATCTTTCATTGATAGTCATCCGCCAGTTAAGAAATTCATAACAAAAGTACTAATAAAAATAAATAAAACAATTAATGCCTTTGACTATCCTGCCATGGCTCTTACTGGGGATGATTTTCCAATAGAATTTCAATATACATTTTAATTGGATCTATAGATTAATAGTGTTGCACTCGATCGAATAGAGCACTACCAGATATACCTGGATTTGTCATTTCGTAAGGGTTTAAAATCAAATCGAGTTCTTCCTCTGTCATAACATTATATTTCAGGCAAAGCTCTCGAACAGATTTGCCTTTTAATATGGCTTCCCGTGCAATTCGTGATGCAGCTTCATACCCTATGTGCGGATTTACAGCTGTAATGATTCCCACACTTTTTTCAACATATTCTTTCATCCGGTCTTCATTTGCCTCGATACCAGTGAGACAAAAGTCTGTAAAGCTTCGGAACGCATTGTTCATGATGCTGATCGATTGAAGCAAGTTAAAAACCAACACTGGTTCCATTACGTTTAATTCAAGTTGTCCCGCTTCAGAGGCCAAGCAAATCGTATGGTCGTTTCCAATGACCTGAAAGGCGACTTGGTTAATGAGCTCCGGCATTACTGGATTGACTTTTCCAGGCATAATCGAAGAACCAGGCTGACGTGACGGTAAGATAATTTCGCCAAATCCCGCACGCGGTCCGGATGCCATCAATCGCAAGTCATTCGCTATTTTGGACATATTCATCATGCAGACTTTCAATGCAGCTGACACTTCTGTGTAGGCATCCGTGTTTTGTGTTGCATCAACAAGGTGCTGTGTCCCAACAAGCGGCAATACGCTTATATCTGCAAGATGTTTTACAACATTTTTAATATACCGGGGGTCAGCATTTAATCCTGTCCCTACAGCTGTTGCTCCCATGTTCACTTCGTAAAGATGGTGGCGTGTTTGTCCAATCCGTTTAATATCACGTTCCAATACTCGGCTGTATGCTTCAAATTCTTGACCTAGGCGAATTGGTACGGCATCTTGAAGATGGGTGCGTCCCATTTTTATGATATGATCGAATTGCTGAGCTTTCTTCTTGAAGATATCCAACATGTCATTCATGGTATCCAAAAGCTTTTCCAGCATATTAAGAGTTGAGATATGGATGGCTGTCGGAAACACATCGTTTGTGGATTGCGACATATTTACATGACTGTTTGGGCTTACTTTCCCATATTCCCCTTTATTATAACCGAGCAGTTCAAGCGCACGGTTTGCAATCACTTCATTTGCATTCATATTCATTGAAGTGCCGGCACCTCCCTGGATCGGATCGACTATAAAATACTCGTGCCATTTTCCTTCGATAATTTCATCTGCGGATTGAACGATTGCTTCACCAATTTCTTTATACAGTCCCTTGATATCCATATTGGCAAGTGCTGCTGCTTTTTTTACGATTGCTAGAGCTTTAATCATTTCTTCATGAATTTTGTAACCGGTGATTGGGAAATTATCTACAGCTCTTAATGTTTGTATTCCATAATAAACATCTGCCGGAATTTCTTTCTCACCGAGGAAATCCTTCTCAACTCGGTATACCGTTTCTTCTCTCAACATTTCCCCTGCTCCCTTTTAAGAATGTAATGTCATTTGCAATTGGTGTTTCCATCATTTCCTTCACCTTTTGTGGATCCTGTGTCTTGCCTAGTACCCACATCAATTTAGGAACAATGGCTTCTGTATTCATATCTCTGGAACGAATGATGCTACTCTGATTTAGTTTTCGTCCCACTTCATATATATCAATATCCTCTCCTTCCTCTAAACATTGGGTAGTAATGACAACAGAGATTCCACATTCGGTCAACTCATTCAATTTCTCTAAAAGATTTCTTCCCTGAAATGGAATGCCACCGCTACCATAACTTTCAATTACAATCCCCTTATATTGTTTTTTCAGAAAATCAAAGAATTCCGGCTTGATCCCTGGATGTAACTTAACCAAAGAAACATTAGTACAAAGTGAAGTATCTAACTGTATTTCCTTATTCTTTGATGAATGAGATGGTTTATGATATTCAATAGCATCTTCAAGTATAGAAGCAACATAAGGGTAATTAATACTTTCAAACGAGTCATAGCTTTTTGTTCTTACTTTAATGGTCCTAGTACCCTGTATGACTCTACCATCAAAAACTACATATACTCCACCTATAGCTTCACAAGCAAATCTAATGGCGTCAGAGATATTTCTTTTCGCATCTGTTTTCTTAAAAGCAATTGGGATTTGAGATCCTGTAAGCACAATTGGTTTTTCTACATTTTGCAACATATAGGAGAGCGCAGCTGAAGTGTAAGCCATTGTGTCCGTCCCATGTGTGACAATAAAGCCGTCGTAGTCATGGTAATGCTGGTGGATAGAGTTTGCTATTTCAACCCAATGCTCTGGTTGTATATTTGTACTGTCGATATTCATTAAAGGCTTGCCATCAATCTGACAGAGTAAATTTAATCCCGGTAAGTGACTTAAAATTTCGTTAGCGTTCATCTCAGGAACTAGTCCATTTTTCCCTTCTAATGAAGCAATTGTCCCGCCAGTAGTAAGTAACATCAGCTTCTTCAAAATAATACCCCCATAAGTTTTTCTAATTTTTGTCAATGAATTTACAATAAGCTTTAAAACAGAAAAAATGTATTTTGTACGCGTTTTGAATAATTTAATTGTATTATAGTCATGAATTTTGTGAAAATCAAGAAAAATTATTCAATTCGCGTACATTTTATTTTAATATATGGTATAATAAGTTGAAATAAAGGAGAGTAAAAAATGATTATAAATAGGTTAACTAGATTAAGAAAGGACAAAGGTTGGTCGTTACAATATACGGCTGATCGACTCGGTATTGCCAAAAGTACTTATGCAGGCTACGAATCGGGGTACCGCCGCCCTTCATTAGAAGCAATTAAATTAATAGCTGAATTATTTGACACATCAACCGATTACATTTTAGGTAGAGTTGATCATCCAAATTTTCAACTTGAAGAGGATACTACAAAGTCAGTTCATATCATAGAATTAACAGATCTGCCAAATTTGGACCTTACTGTCGATGGAACCTCTCTTTCTAAAGAAGAAATACAACAATTTATTGCTTTTATTAGAGCAAAACGAGAAATAGAAGGGAAGATACCATAAGCGATGTTAAACAAGAGAGACATTGGTCTAAAGTCAGATAATTGGGTTTTGGTACAAACCTCAAATATTTTCAAAATAAGAACAAAACATAATGGAAATACCGAAGATTCTAATTTTCATGATTGAAATTCATCATAAAGTGTATAACTACGAATAAAATGTACTTGTTTTGTTCACTAAAATTCAAATCTATACGACTTACTTTTTTGGGGGCTCTCCTCTATGTAAGGTTCGGATAGCCCTCTACCTGTATGTATATTCTTAGTGTATATTGTAACTTTTGGAATTATTTTGCACTTTTTTTAATACTTATTTTGCGTGAATAAAAAAAAGGATCATACATATTAGTCCTGCTAATATGTATGATCCTTTTATATTTATTCCATAAACGCTTTCGTTTCTTCAATAACCCATCTATTCTTGTTTGCTCTTGATATAAAGTTACCATTTTATTTACTTTAAGCATTAAATTGCACACAAAAAATTTTTTTCGTACACTATTCGCACACAACGCAAAAATAGCCGTTCTATATTTCAGAACGACTACCCTTTAAAATCCTTGATATATCAATGTTTATGTAAGATGGAGCATAGCGGGATCGAACCGCTGACCTCCACGCTGCCAGCGTGGCGCTCTCCCAGCTGAGCTAATGCCCCGTAGTAATAATGAAGTTAATTCAAGGATGAGTCCCTGTTTCTTCCTCTACTAGCTAATTCAATGTTGTTTTATGCGTCGAAACAACTCGACGGTACTTCAGTGAAGCATCGCTCGTTGCTACTTCCTCTTCCAGCTAATGCCCTATAATGTTTTTCTTTAACACAAGATTGATTATAAATGATATTTTGCTACTTTTCAAGAGTGCAAAAAGTTATAAGAAGCTAATAATCAGCTCCATGATAAACCATACAACTCCTGCCAAAATTGCTGTGATAAATGAACCGATTAAGCTTTCTTTTGTTAGTCTCTTTTTCTTTACAAAGTCTAACAGTGTCCAGCCTATGAATACAGTCACCGCAAGAACAAATGCTTGAATCACACTGAACCCCTCTTCTTTCCTTATACTATAATTATCTTATCAGAAACAACGATTGATTGCATAGATTTATGGTCATAATGGAGGATAAAAGAGTAGTAAAAGGTGGCGATCATTTGGTCAAGGTCGATGAAGTGTTTCATACTTATTCCCGTTTTCCTGTTGTAGTTAGACTTCTGATCATCGTTTTATTAATGACCTTAACCGTTGGTGTTATCATTCATTTTATAGAACCAAATACATTTCCAACGATCTTTGACGGGATTTGGTGGGCTATTGTTACAGCAACCACAGTCGGTTATGGTGATTTTGTTCCACAAAGTTTTTTCGGTCGCCTTGTTGGAGTTGTTCTTATTCTTTTTGGGATTGGTTTTGTAACCTTTTTCCTGACCACATTAGCTTCATCAACAATCACAACAAAGAACTCGTTAAAACAGGGGGAACTGGCATTTAAAAAAGGAAATCATACAATTGTCGTTGGCTGGAATGAGCGTGCAAAAAATACGATAATCCACCTTCATCAATTACACCCTGATTTACAGATAGTCCTCATTGACGAAAGTGTTCAGGAAAGACCGATTGATATTAAAAATGTCCATTTTATTCGAGGCAATCCTACTGAGGATGTAACATTACAGCGAGCAAATGTAAGACAAGCAAAAACTGTCCTTATCACTGCTGACCAACGCAAATCAGAAACAGAAGCCGATACAAAATCGATTATTGTCCTGCTTGCAATCAAAGGACTAAATCCACTTATATACAGTATTGTCGAGTTATTAACACCTGAACAGTTGAAAAATTGCCGCCGGGCAGGTGCTGATGAAATCCTTCAATCCGCTTATATATCAAGTCTGCTTATGGTAAATAGTACGTTATTTAATGGCGTGGCAACTGTATTTTCAGATTTGCTGGATCACCAAGAAGGAAATAAAATGATTTATATTCATTCCCCTGAAGAGCTTACTCATGAAAGTTTTGAGAGGGTTTGCCAGCATTATCTAAACCACCAAACGCTCGTTCTAGGAATAAAGCGGGGTGAGCAGTTGCTGTTAAATCCAACACCATCACTACAATTAGAAGAAGAAGATAAGCTTATCGTCATTCAACGCTAGGCTTATCTTCTTTTGAAGGTAATCAATGAACGTTATGTTAGGATTGTTATTTCTAATTCATTTAATAAATTTTTCCCAGTAGCGATCCACTCATTTGGAAATTCATCATCTGGATCAAGCGGTGCTGAAAACTGATTTGTTAATGGATCATCGTCTGTAGTAAATGTCTGCTGATCATTGTTATATTGATGATTTAACAAAAACGGTCTTCCTAATTCGACGATAACCCCTTTTTGATCCAGTTCACCTTCTACTGCTTTAAAAGGAAGTCGTAAAAACAAATACGTGTCCTTTTCTTCCATTTGATAATCAAAATACCCATGATCATAATCCCAATTCCCACCGATGACATACCCTAACGGCTTCAATTTATTTTCTAAATCAATTAACTTAAATTGTCTGTTTTCAACCTTCGAAGGCAACTCAATCATTACATATTCTCCTTTCAATAACACATCCTTACCAAATAGAATACCCAAAAAGACAGTTTAGAATGTAGAGTATAGAGTTTAGAGTGAAAAACCTTTAAAATTAAAAACAAAAAGAGCCGACTCAGCAAAAGCCTCACTGAATCCACCCAAAAAACAACTCTAAACTCTACACTCTAAACTCTAAACTGGTTCTAACTTTTAACTTTCATTTTTTCGTAGTCGCTTCAAAAGGATTTCCCTCTCCATCTCATAGCCGGGTTTTCCGAGGAGGGCAAACATATTTTTCTTATACGCTTCAACACCCGGTTGATCAAATGGATTGACACCTAGTAAACAGCCACTTAGAGAACATGCTTTTTTAAAGAAATAGAGTAAGTATCCAAAGTAATAAGGTGTTAATTCAGGTATCGTAATCAATAAATTTGGGATACCACCATCTGCATGAGCGAGCATTGATCCTTGTAATGCTTTTTCGTTCACAAATTGCAGTGATTTTCCCGCTAAATAATTAAGCTCATCAAGATCGTCGTTATCTTTTCCAATCACGATGTTATCTTTAGCCTGCTTAACCTGGAGAATTGTTTCAAACATATCCCGCCGTCCATCCTGTAAATATTGACCGAGGGAATGAAGATCAGTTGTAAACGATAATGAAGCTGGAAATATTCCTTTCCCGTCTTTTCCTTCACTTTCGCCAAATAATTGCTTCCACCACTCAGAGAAGTAGTTGAGACATGGCTCATAACTTCCGATAACTTCTATTGTTTTCCCCTTATGATAAAGTAGGTTACGAACCGCTGCATATAAATAAGCCTGATTTTGGAGGATATTAGCATTGTTATACTCATGACAAGCATCTGATGCCCCTCGAATTAGCTCATCTATGTCAATTCCACTTACAGCAATCGGCAAAAGGCCAACTGCCGTAAAAACTGAGTAACGTCCTCCTATATTGTCAGGAATCACAAATGTTTGATATCCTTCCTTATCAGCTAACGCCTTCAATGCCCCGCTTTTTTGGTCAGTCGTTACATATATCCGCTTGCTTGCTTCTTTTTTTCCATATTTCTTTTCTAAATAATTACGAAAAATTCGAAAGGCAATCGCTGGTTCTGTTGTTGTTCCTGACTTTGAAATAACATTAATAGAAATGTCCTTCTCTTCGACTATGGATAACAGATCATTCATATAATCTGAACTAATATGATGTCCAGCATAAAAGATTTGTGGTGTTTGACGTACGTCATTTGCTTGAAGGTTATAAAAAGAAGAGGTTAACGCTTCAATCGTTGCACGTGCACCGAGGTAAGAACCGCCAATGCCGATTATAATAAGCACATCAGATTCTTTCCTTATTTTCTGTGCAGCCTTTTTTATTTGCAAAATTTCATTTCTGTTAAGTTCATTAGGCAAGTTTAACCAACCTAAATAATCATTTTCTTGATCTGCATGATAATGTAACATCCTATGAGCTAAGTTTACCGTTTCTTTTATTTGCTCTAATTCATGGTCTTTAATAAAAGAGCGGGCATGACTAAAATCAAATGTTAGTTTATCGCCCATATCCATCACCCCATATGCTATGTATACGCATTGCATAAATACCTGTGAATGATGGACAAAAGATGAGCATAAAAAAAGAAAGGACATTAGTCCTCCCCTTTATAAAGAATTGGTTAAAATTGCAGTTACATCTTCTTTATTTAAACGTTTAAAATGGCCAAATTCCCCACGTGTCATCGCTTTTTCAGTCATTTCCTCTATTTTTGATTGATCAATTTTATAATCAGCCAGCTTGCTCGGAGCACCAAGACTGATCCAAAATTGCTGCAGTTTTTCAATTCCTTCCAATGCAATCTCTCGGTCTGACTTTCCAGCAGTTTCAACATCCCATACACGTTCAGCTAATTGTTTAAACCTCTCTACTTTTTCATCCACAACAAGCTTCATCCACTCTGGGAAGATAATCGCTAATCCTCCACCGTGAGGAATATCCGTCACGGCTGAAACAGCATGTTCAATATTATGAGTAGCCCAATCGCCGCGGCTTCCCATAGATAAAACTCCAATTAACGCCATTGTACCACTTAATAAAATTGTTTCCCGGTATTCATAATTTTCCAGGTCATCAATCAGCTTTGGCGCAGTTTCAATAACAGTACGCAACAGCGATTCACACATTCCGTCATTAATCGGTGTATTTGGGATATGATGAAAATACTGTTCAAGTATATGTGACATAATATCGACTATCCCATAGATTGTTTGATCTTTCGGAACCGAAAAGGTATAGGTAGGATCAAGAATTGAAAACTGCGGATAAGTAATAGGACTTGACCAGCCTATTTTTTCCTTTGTCTCCCAATTGGTGACAACAGAACTTGGATTCATTTCTGAACCTGTTGCCGCTAATGTTAACACTGTTCCAAAGGGCACTGCTTTTGACGGACTGGCTTTTCGTGTAATAATCTCCCATACATCACCGTCATATTCAGCACCAACAGAAATCGCCTTTACGCAATCGATCACACTTCCGCCACCAACCGCCAAGATAAAATCGATCTCCTCACGTTTGCATATCTCAACACCCTTATGTACTGTAGATAACCGTGGATTTGGCTCAACACCAGCTAATTCAAATACAGTAACTCCTTTTTGATCAAGCTTTTCCTTTACTTCATCATACAATCCATTTTTCTTTATACTCCCACCACCATAAACCAGTAAAATTTTCTGACAGTGATTCGGGAGTTCTTGATTTAAAGTCTCCAATTGGCCTTTTCCAAAAATGAGTTTCGTCGGATTACGAAAAGAAAAATTATTCATTAGTATAACCCCTTTCCATTTTTCCATCTTGTACCTATATCTATTATCTCTTATTTACCAAAAAAGTGAAAGTTTCCTGAACAAACTCACGAAATATATCATTCCCAGTAAGATCCTAATCGCTTATCTTGCATAAACTTTTTCATTCTTCATCAACCTATAGACAGGAGGTGAGTTTTAATGAGTGGTATCCAAAGAACCGCATTAGCACTTACTATCATTGGTGCAATTAACTGGGGACTAATTGGCTTTTTCCGTTGGGATCTTGTAGCAGCGATTTTCGGAGGACAAGCAGCTGGTATTTCCCGCTTTATATACGCTATTGTCGGCCTAGCTGGTTTATATTGTCTCTCCCTTTTGTTTAAACCAAGTGAAGAACTTGAAAGAAGTCCAGAACCACAAAGGTAACTAGAAAAGCGAACGGCGATTAATCGTAAGAGCGCTAGGCGCCGGAGCTAGACACCATTAAAAAAGGTGACCAGTTGAACTGGTCACCTTTTTCTCTATATACAAGCTGGAACTAATGGAGTTTTTCAAACAAAAAGAAGAGGGGTGATTTAAGGCTGCCCTCTCCTTATGAATGAAATGAAATTAGTGCCTTTGATAATTACTTTTTCGTACGTTTGTTAAGATCAGCTTGAATTTCATTTGACTGTTTTAACCAGTCTTTTAACTTTTGCTCAAGAGTGTTAAATCCTTGAGGTGCTTGTCCTTGAGCTTGTTGTTGCTCTTTAGCTGCTTGTGGACGACGCGGCTTGCGCTCTTGTTGTGGACGCTCTTGACGTGCCGGGCGCTCAGGAGCAGGCTCAGTTTCACGGATAGAAAGTGAAATTTTGCCAGACTCTTCATCTATAGACATAATTTTTACTTTCACTGAATCACCAACAGTAAGGTGGTCATTAATATCTTTTACAAATCCATGAGCTACTTGTGAAATATGAACTAATCCTTGTTTGTTATCATCTAATGCTACAAAAGCACCAAATGGTTTAATTGCTGTAACTTTACCTTCGATAATACTTCCAACTTGATAATTTTCTGACATGGAAACAACTCCTAACTATTTTTTAACTTATTAAGTATAGCATAAAAATACCTATAAAACAAAGCATCCTCTCACTTAGCAGATTGATGATCGACTGACTGTATGGTTATCTCATAGTTTAAACTTCTCGAATTGTTGCATTTTTATCCACGATTATTGATATTATCATGATTTAACTTGAATTGGGTATGATAAATAGTGACAATTGTCCTCAAATCACTTCCATTATTTACATAAATTTAAATATGAGGATTTATTGAAATAGGATTGAAATTCCATTGACATAATCGCTTTAAAACATTATAGTAATAAAAAATTGGGATAGGTCTTAAGGGTTGTTCTCATCCTTTGGGAAGGGAACATTTTTTATTTGGTCTTTATCACCAATACATACATTCTAACTTCATTGTAACAACTTTGTAGTGACTTAGAGGTGGTTTTTTATGGCAAAACAGGAACAATGGACATCAAAACTTGGGTTTATTTTAGCTGCAGCAGGATCAGCTATTGGATTAGGGGCAATTTGGAAGCTTCCTTACGTAGCTGGGACAAGCGGTGGTGGTGCTTTCTTTTTAATTTTCTTACTTTTTACCATTTTAATTGGAGCACCCTTACTTTTAGCTGAGCTGACAATCGGTCGCAGTACGCAGAAAGAAGCAATCTCTGCATATCGGGCATTAGCTCCTAGTAGCTACTGGCATAATATTGGTCGAATTGGTGTAGCAACTTCATTTTTATTACTATCCTTTTATAGTGTTGTTGGCGGCTGGATTGTTATTTACTTTTTCAGAAGTATTACCGGCAGTCTTACTGGGCTTAGCCACGAAGAATACGGGAATCTCTTTGGCAGCATTATTGCAAATCCTTATATTGCAATATTTGCTCATCTTGTCTTCATGTTTATTACTGTCTTTGTTGTCCAAGGCGGGATTCAAAAAGGAATTGAACGATCATCAAAATATATGATGCCTGCACTTTTCATTTTATTTATTATTTTAGTCATTCGTTCCCTAACGTTAGATGGAGCCCTAGAAGGTGTTCTTTTCTTCTTGCAACCTGATTTTTCAGAGCTTTCATCTGAAACAATTCTCTTTGCAATGGGCCAATCATTCTTTGCATTAAGTCTAGGTGTATCCATAATGGTTACATATAGCTCCTACCTTTCTAAAAATGAAAGCTTACCTCGTTCGGTAGTCTCGATTGTTGGTTTAAGTATCTTTATTTCATTATTAGCAGGACTGGCTATTTTCCCAGCAGTATTTGCTTTTGGTTTTGAGCCTGCAGAGGGCCCTGGATTAATCTTTGTAGTATTACCGGCAGTCTTTAGTCAAATGGCGTTTGGATCACTGTTTCTCACGTTATTCTTGGCACTATTACTATTTGCAACATTAACTTCAGCATTTTCACTATTAGAGATTATTGTTGCATCATTAACTAAAAATGATCCTTCAAAGCGCAGTAAAATGGCATGGCGTTCTGGAATCTTAATTTTCCTATTAGGAATTCCTTCTGCGTTATCCTTTGGAGTACTTAGTGAATTTACTATTTTTGACCGAGCATTCTTTGATCTGGCGGATTACCTGGTAAGTAATATCCTCCTGCCACTTGGAGCGCTTCTTATCGCAATCTTCGTCGGTTGGAGAGTACCTCGAAATGTTTTACTTGAAGAAGTAACACAGGCATCGTCAATCGGTCGACGTACCTTTGCTGTATGGCTCTTACTGATTCGCTATCTTGCACCAGTTGCCATCATCATTGTCTTTTTAAATGTTGTGGGCATTATTTAATCAAACGTTTAATTAAATTCTAAAAAAAGAAGATGAGAGCTCGCTCATCTTCTTTTTTTACTATATTTCGCTCCACTTGTTTCCTTTTTTTGAAAGCTTTTCTTTTCAACAGGCTTAGTTAAATTACCATACTCTAACGATTGCTCTTCAATCTTTATACTGAGTGCTTTCTCAAATTTTTCAATAATAAATTTCTCTTTAGGACTAGTAAGCGAAACAACGGTCCCCGTTTTCCCCATTCGTCCTGTTCTTCCTGCCCTGTGCAAGTACGCATCCGCATCAACAGGCAGATGAACATTTATTATGTGTGTGACGTCCTCGACATCCAATCCTCTCGCCGCAAGATCAGAAGCCACTATAACATGTAATTGACCAGAACTGAATTCTTTTAACACCTTGGCACGCTCGGTTTTGTCTTGGTCTCCTGAAAGGGCATCTGCTTTTATTCCCTTATAGCGTAATTTATCAGTCACTTCAGCAACCTTATCCAAATGGTTAACAAACAGGATTCCACGCTTTATGTTCAGACCATGAATAAGCTTTCTTGCTACATCTACCCGCTGGCGGTCATCGCAGGTTACATAGAGATGTGACACCTTTTCCGCTTCAATTAATCCCCCTTTTGCTTCAATCGTTACTGGGGTTAACACATTATCACCAATTAAAGAATGAAAGTCCTTTGGTATTGTCGCTGAGAAGAAGAGATATTGTCCTTCACGCCCAACACGCTTTGCAATGTTCTGAAAATCATTCCACGTGTTTTTCTCTTCAAGCATCCGATCTGCTTCATCTACAGCAACCATTTTCGTTTGATGGACCTTCAACTTTTTCATCTCAATCAATTCCATGATTCGCCCAGGCGTCCCAACAATCAGCTGTGGCTTCTGTTTTTTTAATTTGTCTAATTGTCGCTTAATATTCGCACTCCCAATAAATGCATCAGCTTTAATTGACGAGCCTTTAGTTAACTCCTCAACAACACGATACGTTTGCATGGCTAATTCATGTGTTGGAGAAAGGACAATTGCTTGTAATTGCTGCTCTGCTTCGTTAATCTTTGCCAGCATTGGAATTAAAAACGCAAGTGTCTTTCCGGATCCTGTTTGTGATCTGGCAATTACATCTTGTCCATCTAAAATCTCAGGTATCGCCTGTTTCTGAATATCCGTTGGCTCCGTAATCTTCATTTCCTTTAATGCACTCATTATGTATGACGGCAATTGATACCCCTCAAACCCATTACTCATTATTAAAATACTCCTTCATTTCAATTATTGTTTGTAAATAACACCCTCGAACCTACCCACACCAATTCTAAATTCTTAATTCTAAATTCTTAATTGCTCTTCCAACTCTAAACTCTAAACTCTAAACTCTAAACTAACTATTAACTTTCAACCATTCACAATTCTTGAAATCTGCTCCTCCATCGTCTCATTTTGAGATAAAGTCACCGTTCGATGTTCGGGCTTTTGATAGCAGCCTATTTTGTTTCCATTTACAGAGAAGACTCTTCCTGTTATTAGTTTCCCTTTTTCACTGCATAAATAATCAACCAATGGACAAATATCCTCAGGTTCTCCAATTTGCCAGTAATCCACATTTTCTTTTAACTTATTAGCGGCTTCCACATAGGGCTTTGTCATATCCGTTAATGCCGTTGGAGAAATCGCATTAACGGAAATCTGAAAACGAGCGAGCTCCTCTGCCAGCGTATAGGTTAACCCGATTATACCAGCTTTGGCACTTGCGTAATTTACTTGACCCGCTTGCCCTTCGATTCCTGCAAGTGAGGTCATATTGATAATCTGGCCCCCTTGTTCTCTCATATAGGGTATGACAGTGCGACAGGTTGAAAACGTACCGAATAAATGACTGTCAATGACTTCCGTCCATTCTTCGTCAGTCATTTTATAACTTATTCGATCTCGAACAATACCAGCATTATTTATAACTATATCAATCTTCCCGAAATTTTCCACTGTTTCTTTTACAAGCCTTTCCGCTATTCCACTTTTGCCAATATCACCACAAAAACTGGCTACACGCTTTTTATCATCGAAAAGTGTCAATGCCTTTGTAACGGTCTCTCTTGTACGCCCATGAATGATAATGCTATCGCCTTGATGATAAAAAAACGTTGCCAACGCAAGACCAATGCCCCTTGTAGAACCTGTAATCAGTACGACCCGTTCCATGTCATTTCCGCCTCCATCATCTGCTTAATTTTCTTGCGGTCGATTTTCCCATTTACTAGTTTTGGGAGCGAATCGATAAAGTAGAACTCCCTTGGTCTCTTGGCTGCCGAGAAGCGGTGCTGACATTCTTTTTCGATTTTGTCAGCAAATGCTTTGTCACCTTGAATGACGGCAACAATTTTCTCACCCCATACTTTATCTGCTAGACCGATAATTGCTGCACAGCTAACCCCTTCTATCTCTTCAAGTACACGTTCAATTTCCAGAGGGTACACATTAATACCACCACTAATTATCATCTGTTCTTTTCGACCTACATAATGTAAATACCCATCACTGTCAAAATAGCCTTGATCACCAACAGTCAGCCAATTTCCTTGCCAACTGTCATCCATACCCCAATACGAACGTGCTGTATAAGGACTGCGGACAAAGATTGCACCTTCCTCAATCTTTACTTCTGTCGAAGGAAACAATCTCCCAACGGTTTGTTGTTTCTCACTTGATTCTTCATTTGTTATATAAGAGATAAAGCCCTGTTCCGCCGAACCAAAATACTCATACAAAATTACTTGAGGGAAATACTGTTTAAGTTTGTCTTTCAGTTGGACATTCATTTTTGCTCCGGCTGTAATGATGGAACGGAGATTCTGAGGAACAATGCAGTCTTCATTTTTATCTAGTTGATCAATGATCATTTGGTACATCGTAGGAACCATAAAAGCTGTCGTGACCATGTCCAACCCTTGCAGAACGTGATCTTTCGAAAATTTCTTTAAGACATAAGCTGTTCCCCCTAACGAAAGCATATGTAATAAAGAAATTAAAGAAGCTGAATAGCATAACGGTCCGGGAATGAGTATAATGTCTTTACTGGAGAGCTGAAATGACTTGCTCATACAAACAAAACTATCGAGCCATGAGCGTTGGGTACGAATAATCCCTTTTGGCTTACCTGTACTTCCTGATGATAAAGAGATATAAAACGGGTAGTCTACTTTAACACTAGTATGTTGCATTTCAATCCGTGATTCACCACTAAAATTCAGTTTAGTAACCTCTTCTACTGTGATCAAACATAATGGCTCAAATCTCATTAGATTCCGAAGCCTCTCATCTTCTGTAAACCCAACCGGAAAAGGAAGTGCGATCCCGCCAAGATCTACTATGGCATAAAACCATTCGATAAAAGGAAGGCCATTTTCAAGCTGTAAAGCTATCACTTTTCCTTTGATTTTTCCTTTTGCTACGCTCTTTAGCTGATCCTTTCGTTGCTCAATGCCGTTAATAAGCTGTTCGTAAGTAATTGTAGCCCCTTCAATGATTAGTGCGGTCTTTTTTCGATTATGATCATAAAGTTGTTCAACAAGTGTTTTCACTGCCATCAACCTTTCTATTCCAATCGTTCAAATAATGCGGCAATCCCCAGTCCACCACCGATGCCTAATGAAACGACACCAAATCTTGCTTTCCGGTCTTCTAATACATGCATTAACCTAGTAACTAGAATGGCACCTGATGCCCCGTACGGATGACCTAAAGCTATGGCACCGCCATATATATTTACTTTCTCAAATGGAATGTGCAGTTCCTTAATGGAAGCGACCACTTGTGATGCAAATGCCTCATTTATTTCAAAGTAATCAATATCATGAATTGAAAGCTGCTGTCGTGCTAACAACTTGGTTACAGCTGGAACCGGACCAATCCCTAATAGATTCGGATCGACTCCTGTCACGACACCATCAATATATTTCATTTTCGGTTTCAACGACAATTGCTCTGCTTTTTCTTCAGACATCATCAGGATCATCGAGGCACCATCATTCATTGGACAAGCATTTCCAGCCGTCACCGTACCATCTTCAATAAACACAGATGGAAGCTTCGATAACTTCTCTAAATTTGTATTTTCACGTGGACATTCATCCTGGTCAATGACCTTCTCCACATTCCTTTCCTTTGTTATTAAAGGAACAATTTCTCGTTCAAATCTCCCATCAGCCATGGCTTTTATCGCCTTCTGATGGCTGTTAAACGCAAATTCATCTTGCTCCTCTCGGGAAATATGATAATGCTTGGCAACATTTTCGGCAGCAACTCCCATATTGGGGTCTCCAATTGTATCAGGGGAAAATCTTGCTCTTGTAAAAATATTCGGCGCTTCAAGCCCGTACATATTTTGTGGCTTGGCGATTTTCCACGGGGCTAAGCTGGCACTCTCTACTCCGCCTGCAAGGTACACTTCACCGGCACCAGAGTAAATGCTGTTAGCAGCCATTCGAATCGCTTCAAGCCCTGCTCCGCACTGTAAATCGACTGTACTTCCTGGCACATGCAGTGGCAGACCTGCTGTCAACGCTGTTAATCTGCCGATATTTCCACCAGGTCCAACAACATTACCAAGAATCACTTGATCAATTTGATCATGTAACTGTGGATAATCTTTTACTATTTCCTCAATGAGTGGCGCGGCAAGAGCTTCCGGTTGCAAATTCTTGAATTGTCCTCCTGCTTTTCCTATCGCTGTTCTTTTTGCTTCAATAATAACTGCCGAATTCACTTTTATCCTCCCTTTCCTTTTCTATCATTTTCTTCGTTAAAAGAAAAAGGCTGTCATCACTGACAACCTTTTTAACAAGCGTTTTTGCTTTTACTTTTATACTCAATATTACGATGCAATATTTTTTTGCACCTTTTGTTTATCGGTTCTGAGTCGCGGCATTGCCTTGCGCAGTGCCAAGGCAACAGTTGCTGCCAGAATCGCCTTTAGCGTATCACCGATTAAGAACGGGAAGGAAGCGGCTACAAGCGCTGCTCCAAATGTAACGCCATTAAAGACTTGAAACCATACAACACCTACTGCGTGGATAATGACAATTCCACCAATTAGGTTAACAATAAGCATTTTTGAGAAATTTAAATGCTTCATACGATCAATGACATACCCAATAAATAGGGCTGCGATTGGATAGCTGTATAAATAGCCTGCCCATGGTGTAACAAAAACTCCTAAACCACCGCGGCCACCTGATAATGCCGGTACTCCAAATGCAACAAGTAATAAAAACAAAATAACAGCCAATGACCCGCGCCTTGCACCGAGTGCCGCACCAGCAAGCATAATCCCAAATGTTTGAGCTGTAATTGGTACTGGTGTAAAGCCTAACGTAATCGGAGGGATTAACCCTAGAACAGCAATGACTGCTGCCATCATAGCAATATACATCATATTAACAATACTTTGACTAGAACGATTCATTCTTTTTCCCTCCACAATAAATAATCCTCTTATGCTTAATTATAATGGAGGGAGACCATATGTCAACATTATTTTTAGTTTGGTTAACAAATAGCTTTAAAAAAATTTAAACTTTTTTTCATTTATTACGTATAGAACATGCTCGTTAGGTAATACTAATTGTGTATACTATTTTAGTATTCCCCCTATTTATTTTTGGGCAAAACCCTTATGGTTTTGTCTCTTTTTTTTGCCCTTTATTTCAAATTCGTAATAAAATTACCCATTCGTCGGATCGCTTCCTGAAGATTTTCCATCGATGTAGCATATGAACAACGAATGTGCCCTTCTCCTCCGTCACCAAAAACATTACCAGGCACAACCGCCACTCTTTCTTCCATTAGTAAACGCTCGGCAAATTCATCTGACGAAAGACCTGTTTCCTTAATCGATGGAAATGCATAGAACGCCCCTCCTGGAGTATGGCATGGCAGGCCAATTTCGGCAAATGCTTTGACCACGTAATTTCTTCGTTGACGATAGCTGCGGATCATTTTTTCCATATCATCAATTCCATTACGTAATGCTTCGATAGCTCCGTGCTGCGCCATTGTCGACGCACACATCATTGTATATTGATGAATTTTCAGCATGGCAGCAACATAATCTTTCGGTCCGGTTACAAACCCTAAGCGCCAGCCAGTCATCGCAAATGCTTTAGAAAAGCCAGAGATTAAAATCGTACGGTCTTTCATGCTTGGAATATTGGCAATGCTGTAATGCTTTTCGTCATAAGTTAACTCAGCATAAATTTCATCAGATAAAACCGTTAGATCATACTTCTCTATGACAGTTGCAATCGTCTCCAGCTCTTCTTTCGTCATAATTGAGCCTGTAGGATTATTCGGGAATGCAAGCATAATTGCTTTTGTTTTCGGTGAAATAACTGCTTCAATTTGCTCTGCACGCAGCTTAAAATCGTCTTCTTTTGACGTTCCAATTGAAACAGGTACACCACCAGCTAATGAAACGATTGGTGCATAGGACACAAATGTCGGTTCAACAACGATGACCTCGTCACCAGGATTAACGATCGAACGCAGTGCAATGTCAATCGCCTCACTTGCTCCTACCGTTACGAGAACTTCATCCTTAGGGTCATAGGAAAGTTCAAAGCGAGACTCTAAATACTTTGAAATTTCTTCTCTTAATTCAATTAAACCTGCATTCGCTGTATATGCCGTAAAACCACGTTCCATTGAAGAAATGCTAGCTTCACGAACATTCCATGGTGTTACAAAATCAGGCTCACCAACACCTAATGAAATAATATTATCCATCGTTGATGCTAAATCAAAAAAGCGGCGAATTCCCGATGGTTTAATATTTTGAACTGCGTCTGATAATCTTGGGTTGTATTTTACTTGGCTCATGGCGACACCACAATCCGATTATCTTCTTCCTTATCCCCAAATACCACTCCATCATGTTTGTACTTTTTCAATTGGAAGTGAGTAGTTGTTGAAAGAACAGAGTCAATTGTTGATAGCTTATCAGAAACAAAACTTGCTACTTCTGACATTGTTTTTCCTTCAATTACAACGGAAAGGTCATAAGCTCCTGACATTAAATAAAGCGCTTTTACCTCAGGGAAGCGGTAAATACGCTCAGCAACATCATCAAAGCCAACACCGCGTTTTGGTGTCACCTTCACATCGATCATGGCAGTCACTGTTTCAGTTACATTTACTTTACGCCAATCTATCACGGCAGTATAGTTAAGAATAATATTCTTATCCTCGAGGTTTTTTATAATTTGTTCTGCTTCTTCTACAGACAGGTCAACCATTTTTGCTAACGTATCAATCGAAATTCGGGCATTTTCCTCCAAGAGGTGTAAGATTTCGATTTCCTTTCCACCCATAAAAAAAATCTCCTTTCAAATCAACAATAAAGTGAATCAATGTAATGTATTTGTTGTTAATCATATCATAATCTTATTGTATTGGCAGTCAACTTTTTTAAAATTCTGAAGAGCATTATTTTTGAATTTTTTGTGTCCATTTGCTATAATTTATTTTGTAACATAAACATAGTATTAACTATATATCAATTTAGTAAAAGTGATGTACTTTTTATCAGGAATATAGAGGAAAACCGTAAAAAACAGTCTAACGGAGCTGCCACTCCATTAGACTGTTCATTGGAAACATTAATAATATGGTTCTTATGCAAGGCGGAAAATGATGCCGTGTCCACCTTTTGGATATTCCCATTTTATATTCTGATGTGGACAACCAATGCGGCAGCTTCCGCACTCATGACAGCCTTCAAAGCCGACAAACATCCGGTCACCTTCCCACTTGTATACTTCAGCTGGGCAAAAGACTGTACACAGTTTTTCAGGACATTTTGTGTCGCAGACGTCGTAGTCTAATACTTCCAAGTGTGATTCGTGATTTGCTTTGAAACGAATGAGATACTGCTTTTCTTCAAGTGTTTTCGCCATATTATTTCATCACCTTCCACGCACGGTATAGATCTTGGACTACTCCAAGCTTTCCTCTTCCTGATGTAAATGATTTCATAATTTCTTTTTGCTTTTCTTTCTTTGACGTTCCATCAATACTGAACAGCTTGCTTGCAGCTTTGTTCATTAACGGAATATACTCTTTGAAATATTGCGGATTTTCCTCAAATGTATGAGTTGCATCCTTGTATTTCTTTAAATCCTGGCCTATGAAACTGTCATAGATTTTTGTTCGATATGAATCTAGCATATTTTCAGAGAAATCACCTGCCTGCTTTGCAAGTATTACAGTTTCTGCAGCCATTTTCCCTGATGCCATTGCCATATTGGAACCTTCACGGTGAATTCCGTTTACCAGATGGGCTGCGTCACCAACAAGGAGCACTCCATGACCTGCCAGTTTAGGAATCGAGTTATATCCGCCTTCAGGAATTAAATGCGCCAAATACTCTAATGATTCAGCACCTTCAATATAAGGTCTAATCATTGGATGATTTTTTACATATTCAATTTGTTCATACGGCTTTTTCTTTTCTTTAATAAGACCTGATAATGTAATTCCAACACCGATGCTGATACTGTCTTTGTTCGTATAGAGCCAAGCTGTTCCTAGCGCGCCATTTGTTGAATCTCCAAAGATTTCAACTGAAACTCCTTGGTTCCCTTCAAGACCGAAGCGTTCGTTAATTGTTTTTTCAGGCAACTTCATAACTTCCATTACTGCTAAAGCTACTTCTTGCGGTTTTAATTCGCGATGAAAACCTAATTGTTTTCCCAGTAGTGAATTAACGCCGTCAGCCAGCACAACAACATCAGCATAGACATCACCGTCAGGGCGATCTGTTCTTACTCCGATTACTTTACCGTCTTTGACGATACATTCCTTAACTACCGTTTCATTGATTAGGACTGCTCCTTGTTGGACGGCTTTCTGTGCAAACCATTGGTCAAACTTCGCACGTAGAACAGAGAAATTATTATATGGCTTTTCAGCCCATTCGCCGCCTTTATAACCCATCGTGACCATTGATTCTTTATCCATCATCCAATATCTTTGTTCAACAATTGGTCTTTCAAGTGGTGCTTCTTCCCAAAATTCCGGAATAATGTCTTCTAATTGTTTACGATATAAAATACCACCCATTACGTTCTTTGCACCAGGATACTCACCACGTTCAATAAGAAGAACCTTTAAACCTTCTTTTGCACAAGTATAGGCACAGGCAGTACCTGCTGGACCAGCTCCGACTACGATGACATCAAATTTCTCAGGCATGAACAACACCCACCTCTTCTTTTAGTGCTACTTTGAACTCTTCGATTAGTAATGGTAAGATTTCAAATAAATCTCCGACAATTCCATATGTCGCTACTTCAAAAATTTGAGCATTCGGATCTGTATTAACTGCAATAATCGTTTCTGAGTTCTTCATTCCGACAACGTGCTGGATCGCACCTGAAATTCCAAAGGCAAAGTATAATTTCGGTGTAACAGTTTCACCAGTTTGTCCAATTTGATACTCATGACTTAGAAGTCCTGCCTCAATGACATCACGGGTAGCTCCTACTTCAGCCCCTATTACTTTGGCAAAATCACAAACAAGTTGGAATCCTTTTTCATCACGAACACCTTTACCAGCAGCAACGATGATATCGGCATCTTCAAGGTTTACTTTTTTACCGGCATCTTTGACGATTTCAAGCACCTTTGTACGAAGGTTTTCTTCTTTGAGCTGAATTTTTTCTTCGACAATTGTTCCTTGTCGACCTCGCTCCGGCTCTAATGCTTTCATCACTTTCGGTCTTACCGTTGCCATTTGCGGACGGTGTTTTTTACAAAGGATTGTCGCCATTATGTTTCCACCAAAAGCCGGACGACTTGCTTCAAATAAACGCTTTTCAACATCAATATCAAGAATTGTTGTATCAGCTGTAAGACCTGTCATTACTTCTGTTGCAACGGCACTCGCTAAGTCCTTCCCATTCGATGTCGCACCATAAAGGAAAATTTCTGGCTTGTATTTACGAACTAAGTCACCGACTGCAACCATATGTGTTTCAGTACGATAGTTCTTTAATATTGGGTCATCAATGACATAGACCTTGTCCGCACCATATTCAAACAGCGTCGGACATAATGGTTTTACATTATCGCCCAGTAAGACACCGCATAATTCAACACCTAGTTTGTCTGCCAGGTCACGTCCTGCCCCTAATAATTCGAGTGAAACATTTGCTATTTCACCATCACGCTGTTCAATTGAAACCCATACTCCTTGATATTCCTCAATATTCATCCTTATTTCCCACCTTTCTGTGCAAACAGCTCACGTTTCTCTAGAACAATGGAAAGTACTTGCTTCACCTGAGACTTGGCATCGCCCTCAATTTTCTTACCGCCTTCTTCTTTAGGGGGCGGGAACATCTTGCCAACAATTGTTGGAGACCCTTTCATTCCTAATTGAGCTTTATCAACTTCGTCCAGATCAGCAACAGTCCAAACCATTGGTTCATAACGAGCAGCTGCAATCATATTTGGTAGTGGCGAGTAGGAAATATCATTAATTTCTTTTTCAATTGTTAAAAGACACGGCATTGAGGATTGGATGACTTCATGGCCAATTTCCAGCTTTCGATGAACGGTAATTTTGCGGTTTTCACTATCGACAGAATCAACCTTGATAATATTCGTTAACGGCGGTATCTCTAAGCGTCTCGCAATACCAGGACCAACTTGTCCAGTATCACCGTCAATTGCGTGCTTACCTGCTAAAATCAGTGAGATCGTCTCCGCTTTTTCAATCTTTTGAATCGCTTTGTACAATGCATAGCTTGTAGCTAATGTATCAGCACCAGCGAAGGCACGGTCGGAAATCAACACCCCTTCATCTGCACCAATTTCGATACACTTTTTGATTGCTGTAACAGCCTGTGGCGGCCCCATTGATAAGACAGTCACTTTACCCCCATACTCCTTCTTAAGACGAACTGCTTCCTCAACCGCATGGGCATCATACGGGTTTAAAATGGCTGGAGCACTCGCACGATCGAGTGTATTTGTTTTTGGATTGATTTTGATAATCTTAGTATCAGGAACTTGCTTAACGCATACGAGAATATGCATGCAAAATTCACACTCCTCTCCTTAATCACTACACTATTGACTTCTTATTTTTGCTTGAAATTAATTCGTTCAGTAATTCACTAACTTACTGATATGGAGCACAATGGAAAAAATAAACTGGGTTTAAAACATTGGTGAAGGTCTTAGAAAGTTCTTTCATTTTTGCTGACTGGACACGAAGAGAATACAGTAATGGAGCAATGTCTGAATACGATATAGAGGCCAAAACAAAGCTTGTCTAAATAAATGATAAACCCCCTCTCATAAACTAACAATCAATGGAATGAGTAGTATATTGAAGTGCAGTTTGGCAGTAGAGAAAACGGTTGCCTTATATTATTTATATCAAAATAATGAAAAAGGAACAATACAAAATTGCCCCTTTTGTGAAACTATTTTGACATTTCATAATTATTTTTTTATTTCGATATCCTTTTCAACAAAGTATTGAAGATTTACTGAACTTTAAATACTCAATCTCTAAATCTTGACTATTCACTATTAACTATTAACCATTAACGTTCTGCTACTAATCTGCTGCTATGTGCACACGGAATCCGCTGAACATATTTTTCCTTTTCCATAATATTTTCAAAGGCAATGGCAGTTACTGGTTCACTAAATAAAAAGCCTTGTACCCATTCGCAACCCATGTCACGCAATAAGGCAAACTGCTCCTCTGTCTCAACCCCTTCAGCAACAACCCTCATATTTAAGCTGTGAGCCATGGAAATGATCGCTTTAACAATTGCAGTATCGTTAGGATCACTCGTCATATTCATGACAAATGACTTGTCAATTTTGATCATATCAATCGAAAATTGCTTAATATAGTTCAAAGAGGAATATCCTGTACCAAAGTCATCAATCGAAATTTTCACACCAATTTCTTTTAAACTAGTAAGAATTTCAATTGTTTCTTCGTTATTCATCATCAGACTTCCTTCTGTCACTTCCAACTCTAAGTATTTAGGTTCTAATCCAGTTTCAAACAAGACTTTTGTGACTAGTGACAGTAAATAGTCTTTTTGCAATTGCTGTGATGCAATATTGACTGATACAGCTATTGGCGGATATCCTGCTTGCTGCCAATGCTTACTTTGTTCACAAGCCGTTCGTAGTACGTATTCACCAATTGGAATAATAAGCCCAGTTTCTTCCGCAATCGGGATAAAATCGGATGGTGAAATCATCCCAATCTCTGGATGCTGCCAACGAAGCAAAGCCTCCATCCCTATGATTTTTCCAGTTGATACTTCCACTTTTGGCTGGTAATATACTTGAAATTGCTCCTCGCTAATTGCCTCACGAAGTTTAGCTTCATACTCAACTCTCTTCATTACCTTTTCACTCATCGATGATTCATAAAAATAATAACTATTACGTCCTTTTCCCTTCGCATGGTAAAGCGCAATGTCAGCATTTTTTATGAGTGAATCTAAATCTTCCCCATCATCCGGGAACACACTTATACCAATGCTCGTCGTTACAACAACACTATACCCATTGATCGTAATCGGTTGGCTAATCTTATCAATGATCTTTTGAGCATCTTCTGCCAGGACATCCCGATCAGTGATAGCAGGATAAAAGAGAATAAATTCATCTCCGCCAAGGCGGGCCAATGTCACGTCATCGTCAACTGTTTCATTCAGAGTTGCTGCTATGTTTTGTAACAAACAATCTCCAAATCCATGACCAAAACTATCATTAATGTTTTTAAATTGATCAAGATCAAGAAACATAATCCCCATTTTTCGGTGACTGTCCTTGGCGGAATGTAACGATTCAATAATTTGTTTATTAAAAAGTCGTCTGTTCGTCAAACCAGTTAGTGAATCGTGATTTGCTTGATATTCAATCATTTCCATCTGTTTTTTCCGATCCGTTATATCTGTAAATACTGACGCATAGTGTGTTGTTTCTCCACTATCATCCAAGATTGAACTGATCGTTAGCCATTCAGCAATAAGGCTTCCGTCTTTTTTTCTATTCCATATTTCACCTTTCCATTGACCTTTTTCCTTTAATGAGCTCCACATCCCGTCATAAAACGCTTTATCATGCTTTCCTGAGCTTAACAGGTTAGGATTCTTCCCGATCACTTCTTCTGGTGTATATCCTGTTATATTAGTGAATGCAGGATTAACAAAAATAATATCCCCGTTTTTGTCTGTGATTGTAATTCCTTCAAGTGAGTTCTCAAATACTTTTGCGGAAAGACGAAGATGATCTTCTGTCTGCTGTCGCACTTCGGTGATTGCTTTCGTAAATGGAGAGAGTGTATTTAAACCTTGAGAGTCATTCTCCTTTTTCGAATACGGAATAACTGTGTCCACTTCTTTTTTTAAGCCAGTTAAAAAGCTACTGACAGATGACGCCAAATCAACAAAAGCTCGATTCATTAAACCAACTTCATCGTAACGTGATGTATTTAATTTATCGACCGCAATCTTCCCTTCTGATAGCTGCTCCATTGATTCCTTCAAATCAGTGATCGGCTTTGTAATCCTTGTTGCAGCATAATTAATGAAAAAGATCCCGACAAAAGCGAAGGCAACAATCGAAATAATTGTTGAAACAAGCACTTCAACTGCTGGGCCATTGATTTCAAATAAGTATGCACTTGCACCGATAATCCAACCCCAGTTATGGTCTTGAATCGTATAAGTGATCTTCGGAGAAATTAGATCTACCATCGTGCTCTGAGGAACATCCCATGAAACATATAATCCGTCAGCACGATTTAAGGCCTTTGAATTATTTACACTCGGCAGCTCCCAATCATAATACGTATACCCGCCATTTGGAAGCTGAGCGTTTTCAATTAATGTCGAAGCAAAATCAACTGCATTAATATCTCCTAATGCCGTTAGATTCTGCCCTTCTCTTGTTGGGTGAGCAATTAAATTGGCCTCCTTATCAATGACAAAAAAGTAACCATGCTCTCCTAAATTAACGTTCTCTTTAACTGAACGCGTATGATCTTCATTTTGCGGTCCAATCAAAAATTCCTTCATTTCTTCTTGGGCTTCTTCTAACGTAACGTGACCAAGTTCAACCTTTTGTTCCAAAAAGGTAATCATCTCTAAAATGACTTTGACTTCATTTTCAAGAGATTGTTTTGCTACATTAGTAATTTGCTCCTTTGCCTGGTAGGAATGAACCATTCCGATTGTGATACTCGGTACAAGCAAAACAACTAAGAAAATAAACATTAATTTCGCTTTCAAACTCACTTACGTCACCCACTCCCTAATTTCCCCTCATCTATACATCTATTAACATTTAACTTTTAACTTTCAACTTTATTAACTACTAACTCGTAATAATAATCTATCACACAACATATCAGAATAATTTTTATAATTATGGAGAATTAGAGGCGAAACTATGACGATATTCTAATAACGTAACAAAAATCACATTTAAACTAAAAGATAGCAATGCAAACAGAATAAATCATTATATAGAAAGAGAGCCGCTATCAACTGATAGTCGGCTCTCCACTTATGATTATTTCATATTACCTGGTACTGATTTCACTAATTGACCCTTTTTTGTTGAAGCAACTGGTGATATAGCAGGACGAAGAATTTTCAAGTCATTCACCTCCTTTTGAGTTTAGAGTGTAGAGTGTAGAATTTAGAGTTGTTTGAAAGCATTCCTAAGAAGTCTTCCTAGAGATGCTCACAAAGATCTTCACTCTAAACTCTACACTCCAATAGACTTCAACTTTCTTAGTAATTATTAAGGGTTATCGTAACTCTTCCACAAAAGCTGTAACACTTTCTTTATTTGTCGCTTTTCAAAAGGACAAGGTCTTTTTCCTGTTTGAATTCGATACAATGGACAATGATTCCCTTGGCAAGCCGGTCGGTAAAAACACGATTGACAATGTTCATCCTTTTCTTCACCTGAAAGTGTCCAAGCAGCAATTTTATCAAAGTTTAGAGTAGCAGTACCATCACCAGCTAATTGCCCCACCTGATTGAATTCCTGATCAAAGGCTAGTGTGCATTTATACAATTGGCCGTTTGAACCAACAACTAATGAATGTGGCTTGGCAGCATAGCAAACAGAGCCCGTTGGCATTAATGCACTTTCGATTTGTGAACTCATCGCAAGTCCATTCGATAGACTATGTTCGGTAAATTCCCATATTTTTATATCTGATGTTTGACGGTCACATACAGGGATGTTCTCGTCATTTTCACCGCCCCAGCGCCCGACTGGTCGGCAGAAGACTTGAAACCTCTTATCACCTTGAAAAAATTCACTTAACGATGCAATAAAAGAAGGAATGTTATTAAGATTGCTTTCATCAAAATTAATCCGTATAAAAACCTCAAATTGATCGTCTATATTTTTTAATTGTTTGAGATTATGAATGATCGTCTTAAAAGTGCCCTTTCCATTGACTAATTTTCTGCGCTGATCATGAATCACCTCTGACCCATCAATGGTCACCATAAATTGCCTCACTTCAAGTGCTAATAGCTTCCTGCACGTATCTTCAGTTAAATAATAGCCGTTCGTAGCCATTTCAGCTTTATAGTCTACTTGGTGATTCCTGGCTGTTTCTAAAAAAGACTTTGAGAGCGACGTAATCTCATCAAGAGCAAGTAATGGCTCACCACCAAACCAGCTAACCATCAAATTGGATAGCTGTCCTGCTTTTGTCTCAACGAACTTTTTCAAACCTGCTAGAACTTCACCTGACATATTCCCTCTTGGAAACGACTCATAGCAGTAAGTACACCGAAAATTACAAGCTTCTGTCGGCATAATAATAAGATGCATCATATCTGTCCGGTGCAGTGATTGATGTAAAAATTGTGCCCTTTGCTTTTCATCAATTTCACTTGATACTAAGAAACCTTCAGCCTCCAATATTGTTCCTAACTGTGAAAGACTTTCCACACCTTTGCGTTTTAATAGGCTCAACACCTCTTGCTTCTCAGTAACCGAAAAAGCAGCAATCGCCCCTGTATAACTGTTATAAATCAGTAACTCTTCATTATCCGTTTTTGTCACCACATTGAACCTGGACGGCACCCAGCGTTTGTTTATCATCTTTAACTACCTCATTTATCTATCAAGCTAATAGTTAATTATAACAAAGGGCTTCCTGGCAATCCGTGACCCATCTCACGAAACAAAATGAAATGAAATTTGAAAATTTTTCAGAAAATATTGAATAGAAACTGAAATAGTGGTAAATATGAAGATAAGTGAAATAAATTTTTAATAGATTATGGAGGTAATTTTATGAATAAGACTGATTTAATAAACTATGTCTCTGACAATACAAACCTTTCAAAGAAAGATGCTACAAATGCCGTTAATGCTGTTTTAGAATCCATTTCAAACTCACTAACAAACGGAGATAGTGTCCAATTAATCGGCTTTGGTACATTTGAAGTTCGTGAACGTTCTGCTAGAAAAGGCCGCAACCCGCAAACTGGTGAAGAAATTGATATTGCAGCTAGTAAAGTACCTGCATTCAAGCCTGGAAAACAATTAAAAGACGCTGTGAACTAATTAAGAACACTGCCCCCTTCATAGTAAAAAAGGTCCACCTGTAACGGTTGGACCTTTTTTGGCTATGTTACAACTATTCACTTTCAACTTACTTAAACCGATTGCAAATGAATCTGAAAAACTTTTGTCAGTTTTTCCATTCCTTCATTAATTTTCTCAGGTGTGGAATGAGTAAAGTTAAGACGCATTGTATTCTGCTTTGGTTCGTCAACATAGAACGGTGCTCCCGGAACATAAGCTACTCCATGCTGCACTGCCGTCTGTAATAACTCAGTTGTATTAATGGACTCATCGAGTTCAATCCAAAAGAACATCCCGCCTTTAGGTTCGATATACTTGACCCCTAATGATTCTAGTGATTGAAGATGCTGCAGCATAAGTTTCATTCTAGATTGATAGACAGTAATAAGATTGTTAATATGACCGTCAAGATCAAAATTACGGCATAAATGGTATAGTGCTTGATGTGAAAGCGAGTTGGAATGAAGATCATTTGCTTGTTTGGCTTGCGACATTATTCTTAAAATTTGGTTCGGCCCTGCTATCCACCCCGTTCTTAACGCAGGTACTGCTGTTTTTGAGAATGTGCTCGTATACAGTACATGGTTGCCGTCATCTAGAGCAGCAATTGGAGTATAGACCTCATCTTTATTAAACTGAATGTCACCATATGGATCATCTTCAAAAATAACAACATGTTTTTTTTGCGCTAACTGAAGCAACTTCTGTCTTCGTTCAAGAGACCACACTTTTCCTGCAGGGTTAGAGAATGTCGGTACAACATAAACACATTTAGGTTTATACTTTTTCATTTTATATTCGAGATCGTCTGGAAGCATGCCATGCTCATCAGACATAACCGGAATAATCTTCGCTTCATATGATTGAAACACTTGCAATGCTGCTAAATACGTTGGATTCTCCGTTAAAATAACATCGCCCCGGTCGAACATAACGCGAGCAAATAAATCAATTGCCTGCTGTGAACCTGTAGTCAGCAATACTTCATTAATCGATGAACGTTCAATCCCTTTACGTTTCATTCTTTCAAGTAACAGTTCGCGTAACGGTGCATATCCTTCCGTTTCAATATATTGAAGAGACTTCTTCCCGCTTGCAAACGCAGAAGAAAATGCCTCCCGAATCCCCTCGATCGGAAATAAGTCATCGTCAGGTAGTCCGCCGGCAAACGAAATGACATTCCCTTGATTGACTACTTTCAATATATCTCGAACCGCTGATGACTTAAGATGTTTTACTCTGTTGGCAAATGCATATTTCACTCTATCCACACTCCAATTGATTAAAAATTTAGAATTTTAACTTACATAGTACCTCATTAACAGGGAAAGTCAATATACTTTTTGCACTTTTCAAATAACTTTATGAACGTAAGGGCTTTCATTTCACTTTTTTCTTAAAAAACACATTTTACATGTTACTGATTATGAATCAATGTGAAAAGATAGCTTTTTTACAAATAGAAAGACGCTTGGATACCAACTATCCAAACGCCTAATCTCATCTTCATTACCTTGTTCAATTAACAAACAAAAGCAACTATTTATTTGCCTTTTTTGACTTTTGCCTGTTTATGCTCTTTTCTTATTTCTTCATTAGCCAATAACGTACTTGAAGACAAATTATTATTCATTGCCCCTTCTTCATTTAATCTTTCATCTTTAGCCATCACAAATCCTCCTAATTCATATAATAAAAAAAGATGTATTCAACTAGTGAATACATCCTTATCCTTCCACAATTTCTATATGATAGTCGTCCATTAAATATTGGCCGTTTTTATGAACGAAAGAGAATGATATCGTTATATAATCAACTGCAGGATAGCCGAATCGTTGAAATTGCATTTTGTTTAACCGGTCTTCTTCATCATAAAATATAACCGGCACTTGTTCACCTGTAACAAGTACATTTTCGTCTTTACTTTCAACTTGCAGCTCTTCACTTGAAATAATTTGTAATCCTGGATTTAAAATCGATTCCCTAACAGTAGGATAATACTCATCCCTATGATTGTAGTCATTACCGTAGTAATACGACTCCTCTATATATCGTTTATACTGTCCTTTATAAACGAGCTGTTCCTCTTCCTTATCAAAAATACTCTCAATTATTTGTTCTAATCCATGTTCCGTTACTTTCCCTTCCAAGAGGTTTTGTACATCAGCAACATGTTGGTACGCTTCATTTATATAATGTTCATCCATCGGTGCATGATACCTGAACAACTCATTACACATGTCAACTAATTCATAATAACTAACTAAAACATCCTCTTCACCAACGAGCTTATCATTAGAACAAGCCACAAGGGTTAATCCACATAAAATGAAACTAATCAACCATTTTTTCATAGCACCCCACCTTTAACACTCTCTATAATAGTAACGTAATCGCACGTCGAAAGGTTGCATCTTTTTACAAAAAAACATGAAAAAAAGCAGATGTGATAATAACGGGTTCCGTTACCTATCGCATAAACCTAATATACACATTAAAATGTTAATGAAATAAATAACGAATTGCACCGTATTTGCAGTGCTTTTTGTTGTGAAAAAAATAAAATCGCCTACCTCATAATGAACTAGACGAATTCCATTTATTTTTATTTGCTTCTTCAACTGCTTCGTTTACTTTAAGTGAATAAATTAACTAAGATTCATTATCTACCTAAAATATAGATAATGAATTTATTGTTGCATTTTCACTTTAAAAGAGTCAAACTCAACCGGCTGTATAGTATCCCCTTTAAATTCTAACTCTTTTTCCTCGCCATATTCATCAATTTCCACTCCTCCACCGCCCGTAGGAATGACTATATAAGGAGTGATTGTCAATTCAGTAACATTAGAATCTATGGGATCAAATTGCTTATTACTCTTGAACTGTATTCTATCCTTAACCCTTTCACCTGTTGCTCCACCCGAGCGACCTGTAATTTCATTTCCATCTTGATCAACTACCATGAATTCGATATTTCCTCCGCGACTTAGATCAAAATCTGTTTCCTCTTCATAACTCTTATAGGCTATACTTACACCTGTTTCACTAAAAGACATTTCTGTTACAGTAAGGGTCAAACCATCAACCGTCTGTGAATGATGCACAGGAATTTTTTGAATGTCAGTAATTTTTTCAACTGGAATTGAGAAATACCATTTTTCCCCATTCCCCCCATGTAACATTAATCCAAGTTCGAATTCTTCTGGCATATCCTCGGTCACATTTATTTCTTGAATAGCCGTCCGAGTTGTTGCCGAAAGGATTTCTTCACCGTAACTCCCAGTGGCTCCAGCAGGATTTCTCCCATTAATCGTAAAATCCATCCCGGCACCAAAATAAAATTGATCAAGTTCCTCATCAGATTGAATGAACAAGCCGATAGTAATATTATTTTGATCATATAAAATTTCATCAAGCGTAACGGAAATTCCATTGACCGTCTGTGTCTCCCCAATTTCATTCGTTAACCCATTTTTTTGAGCTTGTAGTAAACCGATCAGATCAGAATTCCCGAAAACAGAACCGATAATCGGTATTTGGGACAAACTGTTTGCCAAAGCTGGAGAATAGTAAGAGGAACCAACCAATATTCCAAAAACAGCTGCCACACTGCTCAAAGCATAGAATATCTTTCTTCTTCTTTTGCCCTTGGTCATTCTAAAACGGGACGTATCTAATCGCTCATTAGCTTGAACGATTCCCGAACGAATAGCTGAACGAACTTGATCTTGTGGAAACTCCTCGAAAGGATCATGTGACTTTTTCATTTAATTGATAACTCCTTTCTAATTCCATTTTCAATATTTTCTTCGCTCTACGTAAATTCGTTTTCACTGTACCAACCGGCTTCTCCATCACCTCGGAAATATCCTTAATAGACAGGTCATGATAGTAAAATAAGATAATTGATGTTTGATAGGACGAATTTAGCTTCGATAATGCCTCATTTAAATGAAAAGAATCTATCTCTTTGTCATATATGCGATCTAATCTCTTCAACAATTCGCTTTCCTCATAGGGAATTATTTGGTCTCGTTCTCTTAATAACCTATAACATTCACGTATTAAAATTCTAAACAGCCAAGTTGAAAAATACTCCGGATTTCGCAATTGCCCTATCGCGAGAAATGCATTGTACGCTGTTTCTTGTATAGCATCCAAAGCATCTTCTTTTTTACCAACGTAAGAAAGCGCCTTGTAATATAGTATTTTTTCTTCTTTAAAAAGTAATTCTTCAAAAGCATCAGCGTCTCCATTAATCGCCCTTTTCACAGTTTGTAGATCATGTTTCATCGTGTCTCATTCCCTCCTCTCACTATTTAGAGTGATCTAGAAATACAAAAAGTTTCAACAATTCATTTTTCCTAAATTATTTTAGTTAAAGGTTAAAAAAAAGCATGTTTTGATCTCTAATCAAAACACACTATAATAGTTTAGATTTTTTTATAAAACCTTTCTCAATTAAACTTTCCTCGTTAGCTCAAGAAGGAGTTACCGTAACGGCATCTCCTGTTAGTTAAAGCACTCCGTTAGCATTCTTCACTGTTTTTCTTTAACTAATTTTGTCTATCTAATGTTGAAATTAAGGAACGTTCAAGCAAACCTTGATTACCACGAATTTCCCCAAATACTATTTCTCCGCTTAGTGTATAAACATATTGAGCTAATAAGACATTTGCTTCACTATCTCCTAAATACTTTTCTTCATAATTACTTTCGTGAGTTATATAATCATGTAAAGGTTCTTGTAAACCTATAAAAAAAACTGGGAATTTTAAATCTTTGTACAAGCTTTGATTTTCAGGAGATAAGGCATAAGAAAGTTCCTCTTTAGCTATAAAAACTGCATCAAATGTATATTCATTATTCCGTAATTCATTGAGAGAAACCTTTATAACATTATGCCCGTCAAGGTCAAATGTGGAATTTCCAACGATACCTATTTCATAACTTGTACTTTCATTTTCTAACTCAGAAGAACAAGCAATCAAACTACCGATTAAAAATACTAAAAAAAGAATTTTTTTCAAACAGAACACTCCTTCAATTGCCTAATACAAATAAGTTATCATTTTCTTTTTTTCTATTCTATAAATTTGCTTCTTCCACATTTCTGTACCGTTGAATTGAATAAACAAAGGCTGCCGCAGCAACCTTTGTTATTAAACTCTTGAGCAGTTAGTTGAACAAAAACTTCTTTAACATCTTCCGTTTTCACCAAAAATCCCGAAGCCCAGAAAAAAATCATAATCATAACGATAAAAATCAAAATAGCGACCAAAACCCCTTTAAAATTGTTCATTCTGTTCACTCCTGTAAAACTATTTAAGAACTTTCTATATAACTTAGACGTTTAATTATATAACTAAAATTACAGGTAAAGTTATCCAAACCTTATTCAACTCTTCTGCTCGTTACTTTAAGTGTATCGATTCACAATCTCTGTATTTACTTTAACTTAAATATTCAGAATTCCTTGTAAATTCAAACAGATAATAACTACAAATGTGTTTATATATCAATAAAAAAATGACTACTAAATTGATATACAATTTAGTAGTCATTTTACGTTACATTTTAATGTTTGCGATAGGTAACGGAACCCGTTAATTTTATAACCATCTGCTTTTTACCGTAATCTTTATTATTTCTATAATACCATCGCTGCAATCCATCCAAAAATAACCAATGGGATGTTAAAGTGGATAAACGTCGGTACACACGTATCCCAAATATGATTATGCTGGCCATCGGCATTTAATCCAGCTGTGGGCCCTAAGGTGCTATCTGAAGCTGGAGAACCTGCATCACCAAGAGCAGCAGCCGTACCAATTAAGGCAATTGTCGCCATTGGGCTAAAACCGACAGTGATTGCCAGAGGAACAAATAGTGTCGTAATAATTGGTATCGTAGAAAAAGAAGAACCAATCCCCATTGTGATAAACAAACCAACGAGTAACATCAACATCGCCGCTAATCCTTTATTATCACCGATCACTGCTGCTACTTGAGTCACTAATAGATCGACATGACCAGTTTCACGAATTACTGCCGCAAACCCTGAAGCTGCAAGCATGACAAAACCGATAAAGGCCATCATCTTCATTCCATCAGTCACTAATTCCTCCGACTGTCTAAGCTTAATTGCCCCACTAAGATAGATAATTACTAGACCTGTCAGAGCACTAATAATCATTGATTCTGTCATTAGTTGAACAACTAACGCAGCAACAATTGAAATCGTTGCAAATAAAATTGTTATAGAAGAATAAGAGATTTGCTCTTCTTTTTCTTCAGTAAATTGAACAGTTTTATAGTTTCTTTGTTTACGGTATGTGATAAAAACAGCTACAACCAAACCAATGACCATCCCTAATGTCGGAATAAGTAAAGCCGATGGTATGTCCGATTGAGTGATTGCAAGTCCACTTTCTTCCATATTTGTAGCGATAATTTCGTGGAAAATCAATCCAAACCCTGCCGGTAACAAAATGTATGGTGCTTTTAATCCAAATGTTATCATTGTGGCTACTGCACGACGGTCCAACATTAATTCATTAAATACTTTTAATAACGGTGGAATTAAAATTGGAATAAAAGCAATATGAATTGGAACGACATTCTGTGAGAAACATGAAATCGTTACAATAATTAAAAAGATAAACACTTTAGATAACGCTTTACGCTGACTATCACCCTTGCGCCCTACAACCTTTAAGGCAAATTTCACAATAACATCAGGCAGACCCGTTCTAGATATCGCAACCGCAAATCCACCTAGCAAGGCGTAACTTAAGGCAACAGATGCGCTGCCACCTAGTCCATTCGTAAATACATCAATCGTTTCTGTAAAACCCAGTCCACCTAAAAGGCCTCCAACAAGTGCTGCTACAATTAACGCTAATACAACATGAATACGAACTAAACTTAACACTAGCATGACAACAACTGCCACTACCACTGCATTCATAAATGACGTCTCCTCTCATTTCCTTCTCTCTTATTCTTTCTTTTTCTCTTTTTTATCTCTTTAGCTTGGTAAATCACTAATATAGTAAAATATTATTTACCGTAACATTCTATGAGAAAGCTGTCAACAGGAAGGGAAAGGAAAGTCAATGTAAAATGTAAAATGTAAAATTGAAAGACCAATTTAGAATTTAGAATTTAGAATTTAGAATTTAGAATTTAGAATTTAGAATTATTTGAGGGTTGTGACACCGTTGTAAATAACGCGCTTATCATATGTTTTTGTCTTTTAATTCTAAATTCTACATTCGGTTTTAGAAAGGTTTTATACAATAACACTTAAAAAACCGCACTCTCTAAAGAGTGCAGTTCGGTTAGTCAATGATTCTCATCCTTTCAGCGACAATCTTTCCATTTTTTATGACTGTATTTACATGATTCACCCCGTAATGATATGGAATATATAAATAATTAGGTGCATCCCAAATGACAACATCTGCTTTTCGGCCTACAGCCAGCTGTCCAGCTTCATCACCACGACCAATCGCATGAGCAGCGTTCACCGTAACAGCGTTCCAAATTTCCTCAGGCGACATTTTTAGCTGCAATGCAGCAATCGTCATAATCAATTGTAAATTTTCTGTTGGAGAACTGCCAGGATTAAAATCAGTTGCTAATGAAACAGTGACGCCTTGTTCTATCATTTCTCTTGCTCTGGCAAAAGTATGTTTCCCTAAATAAAATGTTGTCCCTGGCAGTAATACCGCAATTGTCCCTGATTCTGCCAGCTTTTTAATCCCTTCATCTGATGCACCAACAAGGTGATCTGCGGAAGTTGCTCCTAATGATGCGGCCATCTCTGTGCCACCAAGCGGATCGATTTCATCAGCGTGAATCTTCAATTGAAAACCTTTTTCTTTCGCTTTTTGTAAATAGGCACGTGACTGCTCGACAGTAAACACACCTGTTTCTGTAAAAATATCCACAAATTCCGCTAACTCTTCTTCCTTAATATCGTCTAGCATCGCAAGCATTTCGTCTAAAAACTGTTCTGGATTTTCCTTATGTGATGTTGGAATCGCATGAGCTCCTAAAAACGTGGAGACTAAGTCCATTTTGTGATGTTGTTGCAGTTGTTTCGCTACTTTTAACTGCTTCATCTCTGTTTTTGCGTCAAGACCATAGCCGCTTTTCACTTCCACTGTTGTTGTTCCAAAGGTCATCATTCGATCAAGATAAAAGCTCGCTTTCTTGTAAAGCTCTTCTTCCGTTGCTTTTCGTGTTGCTTCAACCGTCGAAAGTATACCACCGCCCTGCTTTAAGATTTCCAAATAAGGAACTCCTTGTTGTTTTAAGGCCATCTCATGTTCGCGGGATCCTCCAAAAACGACATGAGTATGTGGATCGACTAATCCTGGTGTTACTAATTTCCCTTCACAATCAATTACTTTATCGGCTCTTATGTCTGTAACAGCATCGCTCGTTCCAACAAAAACAACTGTACCGTCTTTTATGCCAACTGCCCCATCCTCAATGATTGTAAGCTCTTGCATCGCTTTACCAGCTCGGGGACCGGTTGACGTCATTGGAAGCAATTGACCAATATTCGTTAGTAAAAGGTCTACCTGTTGTATCATTTTTATCCCCCTATTTTGTTTCGTTCATTGGTATTGCAACATTACGCTCCTTAGCAACTTCTGCCGCCAGCTCATACCCTGCATCTGCATGACGAATGACACCCATTCCAGGATCCGTTGTTAGAACGCGCTCAAGACGCTCTTTTGCAACATCTGTTCCATCGGCAACGACGACCATACCCGCATGAAGTGAATAACCCATCCCTACACCGCCACCATGGTGAACAGACACCCAACTTGCGCCTGCTGATGTATTCACAAGAGCATTTAAAATCGCCCAATCCCCCACTGCGTCACTACCGTCTAACATTGCCTCTGTCTCACGGTTTGGCGATGCGACAGAACCACAATCTAAATGATCACGTCCGATAACAACCGGTGCTTTTAACTCTCCGTTTTTCACTAGTTCATTAATCGCCAGACCCATTTTCATTCGTTCACCGTATCCTAACCAGCAAATACGAGAAGGTAAACCTTGGAAAGCTATTTTTTCTTGAGCCATGTCAATCCAACGATTTAACGCTTCATTTTCCGGGAACAATTCTTTAATTAGTCGGTCTGTACGATAAATATCTTCTGGATCTCCCGATAATGCAACCCAACGGAAAGGCCCTTTTCCTTCACAGAAAAGCGGACGAATATAAGCAGGTACGAACCCTGGAAAATCAAATGCATTTTCGAGTCCTTCATCTTTTGCTACTTGGCGAATATTATTTCCATAATCAAAAACAATCGAGCCACGCTGTTGGAACGCAAGCATCGCTTCCACATGCTTTTTCATACTTTGATTTGATAGTTGTACATAGAGCTCTGGATTTTGCTGACGAAGCTTTTCCGCTTCTTCTAATGTGTACCCTACTGGAATATAGCCGTTTAGTGGGTCATGCGCTGAAGTTTGGTCAGTCACAATATCAATTGTCACTCCACGCTCTAAAATTTCATGATGAACCTCAGCGGCATTTCCGACAAGTCCAATTGAAAGTGGTACACCATTTTTCTTTGCCTCACCGGCCCACTCAAGCGCTTCATCTAACGATTTTGTCATTCGGTCACAATATCTCGTTTCGATCCGTTTTTGAATCCGTTCTTCATCAACATCAACAGCAATTACAACTCCATCATTCATTGTAACGGCTAATGGCTGTGCTCCACCCATTCCTCCAAGGCCAGCTGTCAGTGTCAATGTTCCTTTTAAACTATTGTTGTAATGCTTTTTCGCAATCGCCGCAAACGTTTCATACGTTCCTTGCAAGATACCTTGTGTACCAATATAAATCCAACTTCCAGCCGTCATTTGTCCGTACATCATTAGCCCTTTTTTCTCTAGCTCATTGAAGTGCTCCCAGTTTGCCCACTTCGGCACTAATACTGAATTTGACAGCAAGACTCTTGGCGCATGTGTGTGAGTTTTAAAACGTCCGACAGGCTTACCAGACTGAACGAGTAACGTCTCATCTGCTTCAAGGTTTTTTAGTTGATGAACGATTGCATCGAACGCCTCCCAGTTGCGAGCTGCTTTTCCAATTCCCCCGTAGACAATTAGGTCTTCAGGCTTTTCCGCCACTTCTGGGTCAAGATTGTTATGAAGCATTCGTAACACTGCTTCTTGTTCCCAGCCTTTGCACTCTAATTCTACGCCTCTATTTGCACGAATAATACGTTTTTTCACTTCAGTCATTATCAATCTCTCCTTTTAATTTGTAATAGTTAATGTATTTTCAAAGGTAAAAGTTCCTTCTTTTAACCACGTAGTAATTGCCTCAATATCATTGGCAAAGACACGGTCCGCAGCTATAAACGGAGTAATTTTTCGTCCTTCCTCAAGAAAGACTTTTGTTGCCGTAGACATTTTCTCTTTCCCTCTAATTTCACAAGCCTGCATTCCGCAAATCGCTTCAATCGCCAATACACGGCGAACGTTTTGAATGATTTGATAAGCATGCCGTGAACCAATCGTTCCCATACTTACATGGTCTTCTTGATTTGCTGATGACGGAATTGAATCGACACTTGCTGGATGTGCCAATGTTTTGTTTTCTGAGACAAGTGATGCCGCCACATATTGCATAATCATCGCTCCAGACTGGAGACCTGGCTCCGGACTTAAGAATGGTGGCAAATCATTTAATTGCGGATTGACTAACCTTTCAATTCGTCTCTCCGAAATATTGGCCAGTTCGGCCATCGCAATTTTCAGGAAATCCATTGCAAAAGCAATCGGTTGACCATGAAAGTTACCACCGGAAATGACTTTTTCTCCATCATCGAAAATGAGTGGGTTATCCGTTGCCGCATTCATTTCAATTTCTAACTTTTCCTTCACATAGTTCAATGTTTGCCATGTCGCACCATGCACTTGTGGAATACAACGTAGCGAGTATGCATCTTGTACTCGAATTTCCCCTTGTCTTGTCGTCAGTTCACTGTCAGCTAAATAAGCACGCATTCGTTTTGCGACATCAACTTGCTCCTGATATCCTCTGGCAAGGTGAATGTCTTCATCGAATGCATCGATAATTCCCTGTAATCCTTCTAGCGTTAGAGCAGCGATCATTTCTGATTGAAGGGCCATCTTTTCAGCCTCAAGATAGGCAACAACCCCCATCGCTGTCATCGCTTGTGTACCATTAATAAGCGCTAATCCTTCCTTTGCTGTTAACGTAATTGGAAAAATTCCTTCACTCGTTAGTGCCTTCATCGCATTTGTTCTCTCACCTTTATAAAACACTTCCCCTTCACCAATCAGAACAAGAGCCAAATGTGATAATGGCGCTAAATCCCCACTTGCCCCAAGAGAGCCTTGTTGCGGGATAACTGGATGAATTCCGGCATTCACTAGTTTTAATAACTGGTCAATGACTACTGGTCTAACGCCTGAAAAGCCTTTTAGAAGGGCATTCGCACGAAGAACGACCATCGCTCGTGAAACAATCTCCGGAAAAGGATCACCAACACCGCAAGCGTGAGAATAAATCAAATTAAGCTGTAATGCTTCAACATCATCCTTATTGATGAACACATCACTAAACTTACCAAACCCCGTTGTTATCCCATAAATGACCTTTTCGTTAGCAACGATTTTCTCAACCGCTTTTCGACTGGCCTTCACTTTGTTCATACTTTCTTCTGAAGCCGATACTTGTTCATTGTCTAACAGAACTCTTTTAAGTTCTGGAAATGTTAATGATTGACCCGTTAATACCACCATAAAAAAAACTCTCCCTTCACTTCACTAAAGTTAAAAATCAAAAGGGGGCTATATCAAGAAATCGCAAAGATTTCAGTGATATAGCCCCCTAATAAACTAAATACCTATGGGCATTACCTATTTAAATGTGGTTGATTCCTAATCCAATCGTTTCGTGCTCTGATCCTTTTATCGGAGCGCCGATCGTACCATATAAGCAAACAGCAATCCAGTCACCTTCATTACTATTTTCATAGGGTCTCCCTCTGACAATCGAAAAGTTTAACCCTACGGTTCTAAGGACTGAGCCGATTTGTACTTGCCCTCTCGTAACACCGCTTAAAGCCTCGAGAATTGCATGATACAACGCGTGTTTTTCACGGTATAAATCAGCTTGTATAACCCCTGTTTTTTTAGCTGCCGTTTCAATTGCGGCAACCACTTTCTGGGATTCCATCGAACCAACTTTACCAGTACAACTTTTCCAATTTAACCGTTTAATCTGATCTTGCATGTCAGATTCAGTTTCATTTAGGAGAAGAAGAATTGCCATCTTACCAATTTTACGCTCTACACTCGATGACATAAAAACAACTCTTTCATTTTCTATTTTCTAATAACTATTTAATGATCTATTAATCATTAATCTACTTTTATTGTAAGCGCTTCAATTGTAAAAGTCAATAATATTTGGAAATAATTATAAATTTTTAGTTTAGAGTGTAGAGTTTAGAGTGTAGAGTTGTTTTATGCTTATGCAGCGAAGGATTACGTAAAAGACTTCATTGATAAACCCACACCAACTTTAAACTCTAAACTCTAAACTCTAAACTAAAAAGAGGCCCAAACCAATACAAGATTTGAACCTCTCTCGATGAGTATATTACTTCATTGCTGCTTCGATTTCTTCCTCAAGCATTTCTAAAATCATTTTTCCGTCTTCGTCTACAACTTCAGAAACGAAGAATTCTTTTACTGGCTCAGCTGCTGCTTTAAATGCGGCACGTTCTTCATCTGTCAGCTCAATTACTGCCGTTGGATGTTTTTCATTATTAACAATTGAATCTAGTAAAGACTCATTTAACTCTTTTTGAATTTCATAAGCAACTGGACGCATTTCTTCAACTGTTTCAAGAATTAATGCTTGAATGTCTTCTGGAAGTCCTGCGAAGAAATCTGTATTAACAGTTGTCATTGCTACGTAAATGTTATGATTTGAAATTGTCATATGGTCTTGAACTTCATGGAACTTAGCATCTTCAATAAAGAAGATTGGGTTTTCTTGCCCTTCAACTACACCTTGTTGTAATCCAGTGTATAATTCTCCCCAGCTCATTGCTGTCGGGTTAGCGCCATATGCTTTATACGATTCCAGGATTAGCGGAGATTCTTGAGTTCTAAATTTTAAGTTAGTGAAGTCGTCCGGTGTACGCAGCTCACGGCTTCCAGTCCACTGCATTGCCCCTTCATGCCAAAATGCTAATGGCTGAATGTTATGCTGTTTATACTTTTCAGCTAAATGAACATTCAAGGCTTCACTCGTGTTTAAAATTTGTTGATTTAATTCTAAATCCTCAGTAAATAGGAAGTGCAGGGCAAACAATTGTCCTTCTGTAACCATTGTTCCTGTAAACCCTGGTGAAACAATCGCAAATTCAACAAGTCCGTCTTGAAGCTGTTCTACTTGGTTTACTTCACTTCCAAGTCCACCAAATTCAAAGACATCCATTGTAATTCTTCCATCAGACTTTTCATTAAGACGATTTGCAAATTCAACAGCATATTCATATTGAACTTGTCCTTGCATCTCCTCAGTAACAAAACGCCAATGATACGTTTCTTCGCCACTTCCACTATCACCAGTATCTGATTCTGATCCCGTTTGTTCAGATGAACCACCACCACAAGCTGCCAAAATCATACTGAATCCTAACAAAAGACTTAACATTAACAGTTTCTTTTTCTTTAAAAACATCAAATTCCCCCTATAATTTTTATTTATAATTCATCACTGCCTATCACAACAAATAGCGATAGAATAGTGAGATTTCCTCAAAAAAGATGACTAATACCGAAATAATTAACAGCATGACAATGTAAGGCGGTGTTCCTTTAATGACGTCTAAGTAAGACCGATTAAAGACGGCACTGGCGGTAAAGATATCAACACCAAATGGCGGAGTTGCCGATCCAAGCGCTGCCTGGAACGTAATGATAACACCCAAATGAACTGGATCAACTCCCGCTGCCATAGCTGGCGGATAAAAAATCGGTGTTAAAATTAAGATAACGACGATCGGATCCACAAACATGCAGCCGATAAAGAAAAAGATCGCTACGATAAAGAGTACATATAATGCCGAGGGATCAGTTCCTAACACAGCTGCAGAGATCATTTGCGGTACTCTCGCATACGAGATAACCCAAGAAAATGCCTGTCCACCTGCCACTAGAATAAAAACAGCAGCAGTTACAAGTCCAGTTGATAAGGCAATTCGCGGAATTTGTTTCATGGTAATTGTCCGATAAATGATTACCTCCAGAATTAAAGCGTAAAGGACTGATATCCCCGCCGCTTCTGTCGGCGTAAACATCCCAGAATAAATTCCACCAACAATGATCACTGGAAACCCTAATGGCAGAAGCGCTTTATATGTAATCTTAAAACGATCTGGCCAGCTAATTTTCTCAGCTAATGGGATTTTCTTCATACTTGCATAGAAATAGCTGTAAATCGCAAAGAACAAGAAGATTAGTATCCCCGGTCCAATCCCAGCAATAAATAACTCACCTAGCGAAGTTCCGGTAACAAGGGCATACATAATCATGCCGATACTTGGAGGAATTAATAATGCCACATCACTTGCGTTAATAATTAAGGCAATAGCGCTAGAGTCTTTATAACCTACAGATAAAAGCCTTTGTCTCATTGGTTTACCAATGGCTACTACAGTTGCCTGTGTTGAGCCTGAAATAGAGCCAAACAGTGTACAAGCAGCTGCAGTTGTAATTGCATATCCTCCACGAATGTGACCAATAAAAGCGCCTACGAAATCGAGTAGCCGTTTCGATGTCTTTCCAGTCGACATAATATCAGCAGCAAAGATAAATAATGGAACCGCGAGTAATACATAAGCAGAAATACCTTCAATCATTTGCTGAACCATAACTGCCGGACCGATGTTAGGGAAGAATAGGATAATTACAACGAGTGGAGCTACAATTAAAGGAATCATCATTGGGAGCCCTAGTACAAGCAGGATAACCATGATGGCTAATAATGTTGTTAACATATACTAATTCCTCTCTATTAAATTATTTTTTGTTCAAGTTCACCGTCAGACTTATAATCTTTCTTATCAGTAGCAAGATAGACTTCTTTCTCAACAATATTGATCCATGCATTACGTACGAATTGAAGTGCTCCCAAAAAGAGACCCAGGGGGGCAAAAAGATAAATATAATAAACTGGGATTTGTAAAGCAGGAGTTACTCTTCCTCTTTCAAATGAAGTTATTGTGTATTGTAAGGCGTAATAAGAAAGAATGAATAGGAAAACAGCTGTTAGCACCGGAATTAAAATCGCTAAAAACTTTCTAACCTTTGGTGGAGCAATATCAAAAAACGCTGACATACTAATGTGCCGTCCTTTTCTAGCCGCATAGCTAATCCCCATAAATGTTGCAATGATTACTGCAAACCCACTTATTTCAGCAGCAAAAGCCCAGCTGGCACCTGTAATGGCCCTGTTTAATACATTTCCAACAACCATAATGGCTATAACAATGATTGAATAGCTAAGAATGATTTCTTCCAGCTTCATAATAAAATGATCTATTTTGGCTATCACAGTCGATCAAATCCTCCTCTTCGTCAGAAAATATAACAATACAACTCTGTTTACTCGGATTTATACTGAGTAAATCCACTTTATTGTACTTTTTCTATAATGTTCGTACAAACCTACGACATTGTATGTTATATGCATGGATATCTCCTATTTACTATACATTAAAGACATTTGGCCCTACAAATCTCCTCAGTGACTATATAAGCTCATATTAATGTTTATAGAAGGCTTATATTAGATAACAAGGTATGTTTTTACATTTCCTCCAACAAACTCCCAAATGTTGCTATTCCCTTCAATCATTTTTAAAAAAATTGTAAGCGCTTTCCCCCTTTTGTTTTGTCATATTACAAATCAATTAAGCTTAACGTCATCAGTTTCTTTTATATACTTATTGTAAATAATACTGAATTTTCCTACAATTATTAAACTGTATGAAAATATTTTATCTTTCTAGTCAAAATAACTACAAAGATAAAAGTTGAAAGTTGAAAAGCGATGCAGCTATGCTGCACCGCCTTAACTATTAACTAATATTTTTCCGTTGATCCTGGTCTAAATTTTCATTAGCTTTTATCATTTCTTCACGTAATTCCTCTTTTAATTGTTCTTTTAATAGCTGTTGCTGTGATTCCTGATCTTTTGCTGATTCTTTACTCAATGTTTTCACTAGTGAATATGCGATACCAACCATGATCATAGTGAAAGGTAACGCTGCAACAATTGAAGCTGTTTGAAGCGCTTTTAAACCACCACTTAATAAAAGAACACTTGCTGTTGCTGCAATTAGTAAACCCCAAATCAACCGAACAGACATAGGTGGATTGATACTTCCATTCGTCGTCATCGATCCTAATACATAGGAAGCAGAGTCAGCTGAAGTTATAAAGAAAACCATTATTAGAGTTATCGCAATGAGACTTGTTACTCCACTTAGAGGAAGCTGATTTAATACTGTAAATAATGCTAATTCAACATTTCCAAAAACAGTTGTTGAAATATCAATACCTAAAATACTTTCCAAATAGAGAGCTGTTCCCCCAAATGCTGTAAACCAAATAGCGGCAAGAACTGCAGGAACGAGTAATACTCCCCCGACAAACTCTCGAATTGTACGTCCACGAGAAATACGGGCAATAAAGATTCCCATGAATGGTGCCCAGCTCATATGCCATGCCCAAAAGAAGATTGTATAGGATCCAAGCCAAGCACTATCAGAAAATGGCGTCATCGTTAAACTCATTGGGAGAACACTCGAAACATAACCACCTATCGATGTAACAATGTTCTCTAGAATAAATAAAGTAGGCCCTACCATCATAATAGAAAGCAGTAATAAACCCGCGAGAGCCATGTTGACATTACTTAATATTTTAATTCCTCGATCAAGGCCTGATGCGGCTGAGAATAGAAATAAAACGGTCACGATACCAATAATCGTTAACTGTGTCATTGTTGTATTCGGTATACTTGTTAAATGTGATAAACCGCCTGTAATTTGCATAGCACTTAAACCAAATGTTGTTGCAACCCCAGTTGCCGTTGAAATAACAGCAAGGGTATCAATACTCTTTCCACTCCAACCTTTTATCCGGTCACCAAGAATAGGGTAAAAAGCCGAGCTAACTAATGCAGGCTGATTTAACCGATACTGCGCAATTGCTAAAGCTAACCCAGCTAAAGCAAAGAATGCCCAAGGATGAAAAGCCCAGTGATAAACAGAATACAGTAATCCTGCTTGGGCAGCCTCAGATGTTTCAGCTGTAATTCCTACTGGTGGGTCTTTAAAATAAAGAATTGGTTCAGCAACTCCCCAAAAGACAAAACCAGCTCCTATTCCTGCTGAGAAAAGCATCGCAATCCAAGATAGATAAGAGTACTTCGGAGCCTCATCATCTTTTCCTAATTTAATTTTCCCAAAACGACTTATCCCTAAAAAGATGATCAACCCGACAAAAAATGCCCCGCCGATCATATAAAACCAGCCAAAGCGAGAAATCGTAAAGTCTAACGCTTTTCCGGCCATTGTACCTAATGAATCTGGATTGATAACTCCCCATAAGACAAAGAGACCAACAAGGATGGTAGAGATAATGAATACGCTTCCAATCTTAGGTTTCACATTTAACTGTTCTTTCATAAACGGTGCACTAGAATGTATAGTAGCAATGAAGTCTTACATACTATTAATCATTCTAATACAGCTCACCCCCTCATAATGTTTTGAGTATTCCGTCTTTTCAAGCGAAAAAAATACTTCCACATCAGCCGATTTTCAATTCTGTTTAACTTCCTCACTTGGAAAGTATTACTTCATTCATTTGGTGAAAAAAATCAGACTTCTGTTCTGAAGTCTGATTAAATTTTCCTACCACCCGCGTTCTTGCATACGCTCAGAAGGATGCAGCGTTGAAATTTCAATCCCTTTCATCGCAGTGCCTAATCCTTTAGAAAGTTCAGCAATAAGCGCATAGTCTTCATAGTGTGTTGTTGCTTCTACGATGGCACGAGCAAACTTTTCAGGGTTGTCCGATTTAAAAATCCCTGAACCTACAAAGACACCGTCTGCACCTAACTGCATCATTAGGGCAGCATCAGCAGGCGTTGCAACGCCACCCGCAGCGAAATTAACAACAGGTAGTTTTCCATTTTCTTTTATTTGTAATAATAATTCAAAAGGAGCACCAGTATTCTTTGCCTCAGTCATTAATTCATCGGTAGACATTGATACTACTTTACGGATTTGTGATTGCATCATTCGCATATGACGAACAGCCTCCACAATGTTTCCTGTTCCTGGTTCACCTTTTGTACGAATCATTGAAGCTCCTTCACCAATCCTGCGGCATGCTTCTCCAATGTCACGCGCCCCGCACACAAACGGTACAGTATAATCACGCTTGTCCAAATGATACACTTCATCAGCCGGTGTTAATACTTCACTCTCGTCAATATAATCGACACCTAACGCCTCTAACACTTTTGCTTCTGTAATATGGCCGATGCGACACTTAGCCATAACAGGGATTGTCACCGCACCCATTACTTCCTCAATAATTGTTGGATCAGCCATTCGTGCTACACCACCCGCAGCACGAATATCAGCTGGAACACGCTCTAGTGCCATAACTGCAACAGCACCAGCTTCTTCAGCAATCTTTGCTTGCTCAGCATTAATAACGTCCATAATGACGCCACCCTTTTGCATTTCTGCCATTCCACGTTTTACTCGATCTGTTCCATTTCTTACCATGTCCTTCTCCTCCTGTTGTCTCATATTAATTTGGATCAATACCTATTTTCCAAATCTTTATACTTAAATCTAATAAAAACATATCATCAGGATCAGCCAATGACAGACCTGTTAACGCCTCAATTTTCCTTAATCTATATAATAACGATTGCCTGTGAAGATTGAGAGATCTTGCTGTTTGACTTACTTTACTTTGATTTTGATGATACGCTACAAACGTTTCAATAAGATCCATATTTCGCTGTTCATCATATTGCAGTAATGGGGTAATTGTTGAAAGCGTAATTGATCTTAATTCTTCATTTTTTGAGAGGCTTAGTAAAATACGGTCCATCCTCGTCTCTGAAAAAGAAACTCGTTGCCCGATTCCTTTTCTTTTCTTCCCTATTTCAAGAGCCATTTGCGCTTCCTCATAACTCTTATGAAAACGCTCCTCACCCTCATGTACACCACCTATTCCCCAGGAGATGATGACATCTGGTAATAAGCTTGTTAACCTGCGATCAATCAGGTTCAAGAAATTATTTACAGATTCTTTACTGCCTTCTATCGGAACTTCTAAGAAAATAACAACTTTATTTTCTTGATATGTCAGCATCGTTTTCCGATGAAGTGATTCACCGACATAATAGACTTCCTCTTCAATGTAGTGGATCATGCTGCGCAACCAATTATTGTAGGAAGACTCTTTAGACTGACCGCTTTTCTTATAAATCGTTTCAAGATTTTCAGGAACACCAACAATACATAGATACGGTAATGTTACATCATAGCCTAATGACTTAGAGCGCGAAAGAATGTTGTGCCATGATCCCATTTGACCATTTGCTAAGTTCCAAACAAAATCATCACGAAGTCTTATTTCTGTTTCTTCCACTGCACTTTCCCGTAAAAACCAGAGAGCAGAAGCAGTTACTGCATGTTCTAATACCATTAAATTACGATGGTTTAAAAAATCATCAGCAGACTTTGTCTTTTCAATTAATACATATAAATAACCCGTAATTTTGTTTGTTGTTTGAATGATTGGCAGCTGCAGTAATGTTGAACTATCAGGTGTTGCAATCCTTAAAACTTTAGTACGAAACGGGTCACGGGAAGCATCAATAATCTCGGATTCTTTAGGAACAATGTTTGAGTCTAATAGATTTTTCCATTCATTTAGAAACTTTCTCGTACTTCGGCTAATCCCTTTAATATTCCCATGTCGATTCGTAATAAGAATCACTGGATTTGATAGTTTTTGACTTAAAAATTTTGTAACATCATTTAAGTCTGATCCTTGCAAAATTAAATTTAATAAGTATTGTTGCGCTTTTTGCGAATCTTCAAGTTCCTTTTGCTGTATTTCATTTATTTTTTGTGTTACCGCTTGCGTAATATCGGCAAAGCGAATCTCCCAGGGGATCTCAATAATAGGAAATTGATGTTCTACCGCGAGTTTAATACTGTCTTCATAAATATCAAAAATATAGCGACCGGTCGCAATCGCCAGTGCTGATGCCTTTGATTTAATCACATCATGGACAAATTCATTAAATAACTTAGGGTCGTCACCCGTCCCCATTCCAGTTGTTAAGACTAACTCATTTTTACGAACGAAGTTTTCAACTGGTGCCTCAGTAATAGATACCCATTCCACACTTCGCTCTTTCAAAAAGTCAGCAGGAGTTTTGATAATCGCACTTCTCATAATATCTAAACCCATTATATCCTTCATCGTTAATAACATCTTGTGATCACACCTTTTGTAAATCAATACTGACCGTTTCATAATTTCCATTTTAGAATGTTATGAAAATTATTGCTAGTTATTTTTTAAAAATAATTTTTTATCGCATCGTGGATCACGGATAGATCAACATTACAACCACTGATGATGAGGACAATATTTTTTTTAGGGCGGCTAATTTTATTATCTAAAATTGTAGCTACACTTGTAGCTGCAGCACCTTCAACAATCATCCGATGCTTATCAGCCATGAAACCCATTGCTTTTGCTATGCTCTTCTCAGATACTCGGACGACTGAATCCATATACGTAGAAACCATTTTAAACGTATAATGATTGTCTAAGCCAATCCCACCTAGCAAACTATCTGCGAGAGTCGGTTCTTCTTTAAGAATGACTGGTTTTCTAGCTTGTAAGCTTTCATACATCACTGCCGCTCGTTCCATTGAAACACCTGTAACATGAATCGATGGATCCGTTTCTTTCAACGCTAAAGCAACACCGGAGAGAAGGCCTCCACCTGATAACGGTACGACAACATTTTCGATACTTGGCAAATCCTCTAACAGCTCCAAACCAATTGTTCCTTGTCCTGCAATAACATAAGGATCATCAAATGGTTTTATTACTGTTAATCCTTCTTCTTTTTGTAGTTGATATGAACGAACTCCCGCATCATCTTGACTATTACCATATATCTCCACCTCCGCACCAAATCGCTTAATATTGTCTACTTTTACTTTCGGTACACGATTAGAAATACAAATCACTGCACGAATTCCCAATTTTTGAGCGACATAGGCGACTGCCATCCCGTGGTTCCCAGTTGAAAAAGTCGTCACACCTCTTTGCTGCTCTTCAAGGGATAAACTTAAAATCTTGTTTGCTGCCCCTCTTACTTTAAATGCGCCTATTTCATGATGGTTTTCTAGTTTAAGATAGACTGGAGCACCAAACTGCTCGGATAATACCGGAGATGAAATCAATGGAGTTTTGGCAACAATAGATGAGATTCGTTTCCTTGCTTCCCAAACATCACGTATCGATATTTTCTTATGAGACTCTCCCATAACTATATCCCACCTTTACAATTCACTTAAATATCAAAGCTATGTACCATTTTCATAGTGTTATTGAAATACTAATCTCAAATTCCCTTGATCATAATTGGATTATATAAGAAACAAAATTGTTAATCTATTCGCAAAATTAAATAAAATAACCTATGTTTTTCATACAATTTGATGATTGTTTGTGTTAAACGGTCGCTATACTATTAAACTACTCTTTATACACACAGCATAATTTGTATATATTTCCTAAAAGTAGGTGATGTAATGTCTTTACGTATTGAAAAAGATTCACTTGGTGTAAAAGAAGTACCCACTTCGGCATATTATGGAATTCAAACATTACGAGCAGTTGAAAATTTTCCTATTACCGGCATACCTATTCAGCAAGAGATTATTGTCGCTTTAGCAGAAGTAAAAATTGCTTGCGCTAAGGCAAACATGGAAGCAACGCTGTTAAACGATACGATTGGGAATGCGATCGTACAAGCTGCAAAAGAGTTGAGCGAAGGAAAATTCCACTCCGAATTTATTGTTGACAGTATTCAAGGCGGCGCTGGAACGTCAATCAATATGAACATGAATGAAGTTGTTGCCAACCGTGCCCTTGAATTGATGAATAAAGAAAAAGGAGAATACTTCTTTTGTTCACCAAATACCCATGTCAACATGTCCCAATCAACAAATGATACCGTGCCAACCGCTGTGAAAATCGCTGCATATCGACTGACAGAAGAGCTCATTAAAACAATTGAACAGTTGATTGCTTGTTTTGCTCAAAAGGAAATCGAGTTTGATCATGTGATTAAAATGGGAAGAACACATTTACAAGATGCCGTTCCAATTCGTTTAGGCCAAGAATTTGGTGCTTATAAAAGTGTACTTGAACGAGACCTTAAACGAATTACTATGGCAGCCCAGGATCTCCTTTCGATTAATATAGGTGCAACTGCTGTCGGAACCGGATTGAATGCTAGTCCTGACTATATAAAAAGTGTTATTCACCATTTGTCATCACAATTATACATTCCGTTACAATCTGCATCCAACCTTATTGATAGTACACAAAACACGGATGTATACACAGCCCTTTCCGCGGCGATAAAAGTGAGTGCTGTTAATCTATCAAAAATCTGTAACGATATCCGGATGATGGCCTCAGGTCCCTTTACTGGCTTTAATGAACTTTCCTTACAGCCCAGACAACCAGGATCATCGATTATGCCAGGTAAAGTCAACCCTGTTATGCCCGAAGTAGTCAATCAAACTGCATTTCAAATTATCGGTAATGACCAAACGATCAGTATGGCTTCTGAAAGTGGACAGTTTGAACTGAATGTAATGGTCCCAGTCCTTTCATTTAATTTACTTCAGTCACTGAAAATCTATAAAAATGCGATCGATGTTTTTTGCAAACATGCATTAGCAGATTTGAAGGCAAACGCAGATGTATGTCAATCCTATGTTGACAATAGCTTTGGAATTGTTACAGCATTGAACCCGCATATTGGTTATGAAAAAGCGGCCCAACTCGTCAAAGAAGCAGTTGCAACAAAGAGATCATTAGTTGAAATTTGCCTTGAACGAGGATTACTGACAAAAGAAGAACTGGATGAAATATTGAATCCATATGAAATGACCTCACCTGGAATTTCCGGTGCACGCTTTTTATTAACAAATTGATCTTTGTTTCAATCATAAAGAAGGAGCTGTCACTAATGAGACAGCCCCTTCTTCTTTTATGTAACTATACTTCTACATCCTTAACAATCGATTGCGGTTGTTCAGAATCCCTCGTCACAACCATAATTCCAACAATAACAAAGACCATTCCGATGATTTGCGATAGGAAAATCGATTCTTTTAGAAAAACATAAGCTAAGAATGCTGAACTAATCGGTAGTATTCCTAAATAAACACCTGCTGAGCTTGCCGGAATCCTCGAGACACCTTGATGCCATAAGAGAACAACGCCCCCTGAAATAAATGCCCCATAATAGAATAACTGAAGCCATTCAGTTAATTTAACAGTAGAAAAATCAAACGTTATCCCTTCATAAACAGCAAAAGGAAGAAATAAAAGAAAACCAAAAATTGATAGCCATGTTGTAATCGCCAATGGAGATAAACGGGAAGTTAACACTTTTCCAAAAATCGTCATTAATGCTTCACCTAATACTGCACCAATCATAAAGAGTGTTCCGATCCAAATACTTGCACTCGTTTCAACGCCCGTAAAGTGGTCTAATACATGAATCGAAATTAAACCAATAACAACGATTGATATCCCCGCTCCCTTTTTCCAAGATAATTTTTCCTTTAAAAAAAGGTATGCAATGATACCAATAACTGCAGGAGTCGTGCTAATAATAATACCCCCGCTAGCTGCTGATACGTATTTTAGTCCGTACAGCAGAAAGATGCTGAACAGAAAGATACCAGTAAATGATTCAACAAAAAGAATCCACATATCATTTTTCGAGATCTTTGGGAATCCTTTTTCAACAACAAATAACAAAGGAAGTAAAATAAGTAAAGCAAACATTAGACGTAATCCTGATGCTAAATAGATAGGAAAAACTTCAACAATCATCTTCCCGACAACTACAAAACTACCCATGAAAATCATCGCCGTAATTAACTCAATACTGGCCTTTGCTTTTATACTCAACTCATTCTCGTCCCCTTTAAACTTATTAAATTATTAATGTAGTAAGTTAATGTTTGATGTTGAGTTTGGGATCGTTTTATGCAGATTTGAATGAAAAGAAATTAGAAAATGCATTTTCTAATTTCTTTTCATTCAAATCTGCAACCTTTCAGTACCTGAAAGGCGTGTGAATTTAATAATTCACACGAACGAGCCCAAACTCAACATCAAACATTAACTTAATTAACTTGTCTTTACATAAGAAATGAACTTCCACATGTGGTTGATTGCAGAAGTTCATTTTATTAAAAAACATAGTATATAGTTTCTAAATTACGTAGCAAATGGAATATTTGGAATGTCGGCAATCTTTGTGATAAGATTTCTTGGCACATCAGCAAGCGTTTCACAGCCTGTTTCAGTGACTCTAAATGATTCACTGATCTCTACACCGAAGTCATCAAACCAAATTCCCGGAATTAAGTGGAACGTCATATTTGGCTGAAGGATCGTTTTGTCCCCTTGTCTAAGACTTGCTGTATGCTCGCCCCAATCAGGCGGGTAGTTTAGCCCCGTTGAATAACCGATGCGAGAATCTTTTACATAACCATACCTAGCAATCGTCGTTCTCCATTTTTCTTCGATTTGCTCGCATGTAACACCTGGTTTAACAATGGCTAATGCTTCATTTAGTCCTTCAATCACAACATCAGAAAGTTCCTTTACTTGTGCAGACGGTTGACCAAGAACGATCGTCCGGGCTAACGGAGCGTGATAACGTTTGTAGCAGCCTGCAAGCTCTAAGATAACTGTATCGCCATCTTTATACTTATCATCTGTCCAAGTTAAATGAGGTGTTGATGTTTTTTTGCCAGCTGGCATTAACGGGACAATCGATGGATAATCCCCACCAAACTCTTCTGTCCCAGAGAGCTGAGCATGATAGATTTTTGCTGCAACATCACATTCTCTTACTCCAGGTTCAATCGAGTCAATTCCGGCACGCATTGCCAGCTCAACAAGCTTACCTGCTCTCTTCATAAACTCGATTTCCATATCTGATTTAATCATACGGACATGGTTGACCAATCCAGTTGAATTTAATAATGTTGCATTTGGTAACCCTGACTGTAATCGTTCAAAGCATAACGAAGTAAAATAATATGTGTCCATTTCGACACCGATCTTTTTGTTCGTTAACTTCTTCGCTGCTAAAATATCACACACAAAATCCATTGGATGTTTAATTGTTGAGTGAACATAATCATCAGTATAAGGAATAATATGGTCATGGTCTAACCATGTTGTTACTTTTGCTCCATTTGCATCCATTCCACGGCCAATCCATGTAGGCATGTCCCCATCAAGAGTGACAACAATCATTTGGTGGACATAAAAAGCCCATCCATCATAGCCTGTTAAATAATTCATATTTGCTGGGTTTGTAATGAGTAATACATCAATTCCTTGATTCACCATTCGTTCTTTTGTCTTTTGAATTCTCTCTTTATATTCGCCGATTGCAAACATCGTTCGTTCTCCCTGCCTTCTTTAGGATGTTGTTTTATAAACTATTGTAGGTCTTGTTTTCTGTAAGAGAATATATATTAGTAGATTATATAACGATATTCATAGTTTTGTCTTTTACACTAATTATCCGCAATCGTCCTCCTTCTAAGAGAGCAGTAATACGAAGGATAGGAGAACTTCGCATTACCGCTCTAAGAAAATTCTATATTAATAATAGAGAGAAAAATTAAACATTATAATGCTTTAGGTAATTTGAAACAAACTACTTTTGGTTCAGTCATTTCATGGATTGAGAATTTAACTCCTTCACGACCAAGACCTGAGCCTTTTACACCGCCGAATGGCATACCATCGATACGGTAGTCACTACTGTCGTTAATCATAATTCCTCCGACATCCATTTTTCCAATCGCTGAAAAAGCTTTATTTAGATCACTTGTGAAAATTCCTGCTTGTAAGCCAAAGTTTACGCTATTTGACTTTTTAATCGCTTCTTCTAAATCATCTACAGGGAAAAGACTTACAACAGGACCAAAGATCTCTTCCTTGGCAACAGTGCAATCACTTGGTACATCCGTTAACACTGTCGGTAAATAAAAGGCTCCGTTTCGTTTACCGCCGCAAAGAACTTTTGCACCTAAACCAACAGCTTCATTGACAATACCTTCAACACGAATGGCTTCTTTTTCATTAATTAAAGGGCCCATATCTGTGAATTCGGATAATTTATCACCGATACTATATTGCTCAGTTCTGGAAATAAACTTCTCTTTAAAGGTGTTGAAGATATTCTTTTGAATATAGACACGTTGTACACCTAAGCAGTTTTGACCAGCAGCCCAGAATGCACCAGATACGATTGATTCCACAGCTTCATCAAGATCCGCATCATCTAATACAATCGCCGGAGAGTTTGAACCCAGTTCCATTCCTAGCTTTTTTAACCCTGCTTTTTTACTAATTTCAAGACCAGCTTCTAATCCGCCTGTAAAAGAAATCATTCTCACATCCGGGTGTGTCACTAACACATCTCCAATTTCGCTGCCACGTCCAGTAATGACCGTTAGAACTTTTTCCGGAAGTCCTGCTGCTTCAAAGGCTTCTGCCAGCAATATTGCACTTAACGGTGTAACCGTCGCCGGCTTAACAATAATCGCATTTCCTGAGGCAATTGCCGGACCTACTTTATGAGCAACTAAATTTAATGGATCATTAAAAGGAGTTATTGCAGCAATAATACCAATTGGAAAGCGGTAATAGTAACCGACACGGTCTTCACTGCCCGGCATTTGATCAAATGGAATCGTTTCCCCATTGATTCTTCTAGCCTCCTCAGCACTGATTCGAAGTGTTTGAATACAACGACTAGCTTCCTTACGTGCTTCACGGATCGTTTTACTTCCTTCTCTCGCAATTGTCGTTGCATATTTTTCATGATTCGCTTCGATATAATCGGCAGCCTTATTTAAAATACTGATCCGTTCATGAACAGGCATTGCCGCTGCAATGTTGAATCCTTCTTTCGCTTCTTCAATTGCATTAAGCATATCCTCTTTCGATGCTGCAGGTACTGTCGTAATTAAGCTATTATCCTGCGGGTTACGTACGTCAATCGTTTGTTCACGGTCTAACCACTTTCCGGCAAGAAACATCTTTGTTCGAGTAATTTTCATCTCCATTTGCATAAAATAACCACCTTTCTCTTACTATTTTTTGATAAATCTATTTAAATTTGCCCACGGTGAATATTAATCAAATCAATAAGGAGAGAATAGCCAGTTTCAATACGTCCTGCTCCTGCACCCGCTAATGTAATTGGTCCAGCTAAATCGCAATCAAAAGTCACCGCGTTTGTAGCACCTGTAATGGATGCTAATGGATCGGTGATCTCTACCATTTCGGGTGCGATTGTCGCAATCACACGGTCTCCTTCTTTTCTCGCTCTTGCTAACAGTTTCCACTTCTTGCCTTCCGCTTTCGCCTTTTCAATATCCTCTAATGTAATCGCTGTAATCCCTTTACAATCAACATCGTCAACTTTAAGAGGTGCATTCATCACTGTATTTGAAAGAATGACAATTTTATAACGGGCATCATATCCTTCTACGTCGCTCGTCGGATCTGCTTCTGCATAGCCTAAGCTTTGCGCCTCAGCAAGTGCATCCTCATAAGCTAACCCTTCTTCCATTTTTGTTAAAATATAATTCGTTGTTCCGTTAAGAATCCCACGAATTTCCGTTACTTCATTTCCAGCTAGGCATGTTAATGGCATCCTTAGCGCTGGTGTTCCACTCATCACCGTTCCTTCAAAGCCCCAGCGAACATTGTTTTCTTTCGCTAACTGTGCCAACTCTTGATAAGCTAACGCAACTGGACCTTTATTACTCATCACAACGTTTTTGCCATTTTCAAAGGCCGCCTTACAATGATCAATTGCCGGCTGACCTGTTTTTACATCAGTAAACGTCGCTTCCAGGATCGTATCTGCATTACTTTCACGAATCGTTGTTAACGCATCCCAGCCGCGAATTAATCCTGGTGACTCTGGATAATCATCGAGTTTTCCTGTTTCTTTTACTAACTTTAGCGCCGTCTTTATATCAAGACCTTCCGGATGATAGATTGATCCTTTGATAAAATCCGAAATGGCCACTACTTTTGCTTCAAACCCAGTTTCATTACGCAATGATTCTGCTTTGTTTAAAATAATCTCCGCAAGCCCTTGCCCAACGACTCCAAATCCTAAAAGTGCTAGCTTTTGAGTCATATTTTTGTTCCCTCCATTCGTGAATCCTTCAATTAAGTTTCCGTAGCATTACGTCGAAGGATTTCGAAATTGATTTTCCATTTTAAATTTTACATTTTACATTTTATATTTCCCTTGTAAATACCGTCTAACGGTTTCCGATAAAATCGAAACACCGATTGGTAAACAACGCTCATCAATATCAAAGATAGGTGTATGAAGGTCTCTGTTAACCCCGTCAGACAATGAACAACCTAAGAAAAACATCGCTCCAGGTACCTCTCTTGTCATGTAACCAAAATCTTCGCCACCTAATCCAAACGGTTCTCTATGAATCTTCATTTCAGGATAGAGATCATTCATTGTAGTAACAAGCCAGCGGTTAACCGTTGCATCATTATTGAGTGCTGGTTCGCCATTTTCTATACTTAACTCATACTGGCCTCCAAAATTTTCAGTTATCGAAAACGCTTTCCTAAGCTCGGCTGCTAATAACTCTCTTGCCTCATCACTATAGCTTCTAATCGTTCCTTCAATTGAAACCTCCGTCGGAATGATATTACTAGCTGTACCCGCATGTACTTGCCCGATGCTGATCACAGCTGGTTCAAGAGGAGATACCCTTCGTGCGACAACACCGTGTAGGGCCTGCAACACAGGACCTAACATCCAAATCGGATCTGTCCCTAAATGCGGATATGCTCCATGTCCTCCACTTCCAAAGATTTTTCCTGAAAAAACATCGACGTTGGCCATACTGTAGCCATCATTTACTTGAACTTCTCCAACCGGAAGCCAAGGACACATATGCAAGGCGAGCACCGCATCCACGCCTTCAAGAACTCCTTCTTTAATCATGTATGGTGCACCTGAAAGTCCATGTTCATCTGTACTTTCTTCCGCTGGCTGAAAGATAAACTTCACTGTTCCGCGTACTTCTCCATTTTTAAAAGCATCAGCTAGGAGGGTGGCAGCTCCTAATGCGATCGTTGGGTGTGCATCATGACCACACGCATGCATCACACCATCATTCTCAGAGCAAAAATGATGATCATTTTCTTCTTGAATTGGCAAAGCATCAATATCTGCACGAATCGCGATTGTTGGTCCATCTCCAATAGATAACGTTCCAACTACACCGGTTGTTGCAACTCCTGTTTGAACACTCATCCCCTCAATGCTTCGTAATTGCCGACTAATATATTCAGCCGTTTTATATTCATTGAAGCTAAGTTCAGGAAATTTATGAAGGTGACGTCGCCACTTCGTTAATTTATCAGATATGTCATATGCATTCTTTACTTTGATTTGTTTTTGTTCTGACATCTTGCTACCTCCTAGACATTCTCCTCTTATGGAGAGGGAACGCTTGGTGAAGGTACTCACCAAGCGCGCCATTGAATTAAACTATTAAATTAGATTATGCTTTTACAAGACTTTTAACGTGTGCAAAAGCTTGCTCGAAATCTGCGATAATATCTTCTGCATCTTCAATTCCGCAAGATACACGGATTAAGCCTTCAGGAATTCCCATTGCTGCACGCTCTTCTGGAGTACATTCAACGTGACTTGTTGTTCTTGCCGGACCTACAGTTGTTTCAACTGCCCCTAAGTTAGCTGCACGGTTTGCATATTGAAGTTTTGGTAATAATTCTCTTACTGTATCTACTCCGCCAGCAACTGCAAAGCTTAGCATTCCACCAAATCCGCGCATTTGCTTCTTGGCAATATCATGGTTCGGATGAGTCTCTAATCCTGGATAGAAGACAACATCTACCATATCGACTGATTGTAAATAAGTCGCTAGTTTCATAGCATTTTCTGCTTGACGTTTTACACGCAGGTCAAGAGTTTTCATCCCGCGCAGTAATAAATATGCTGCAAATGGATCCATTGTTGCTCCATTGATTTCACGATAATGATATAGCTTTTCGATTAATTCTTCATCATTACTTACGACAACTCCACCAAGAGCATCTGCGTGTCCGCCTAAGAATTTTGTTGCACTGTGAAGTACTAAGTCAGCCCCTAATGCAAGTGGGTTTTGGTTGACTGGTGTAGCAAACGTATTATCTACAACAACTAATGCCCCAACAGCTTTACCGGCTTTTGCCATACGCTCAATATCTGTAATTTTTACAGTAGGATTAGTTGGTGTTTCAAGATAAAGCATGTTACATCCTTTAGCAACCGCTGCTTCAATTTCTTCGTGATTACCTGTTTCACAGAAGACAACTTCAATTTGCTTTGGAGGTAAGAATTCAGTAAAGATTTTGTTTGTTCCACCGTACGTATCTTTAATTGTGACAACTTTGTCCCCCGGACGCAGGAATGTATCAAAGATATTGCTGATTGCAGCCATACCAGTTGAGAAACTTGTTGCTGCTTTTGCACTTTCAAGAACCTTTACTTTGTCTTCGAATGCTTGAACTGTCGGGTTTGTATTACGTCCATAGATATGTCCTTTTGCTTTGCCTACTGCTACATCATACCAGTGATCCATATCTTCATACGTATAGGCTACACTTGGAATAATCGGTACTTGAGATGCACCGTGTACTAAATATTCTTTTTCTCCGCCCCATACAGCTTTCGTTCCGATTTTTGCGTTTTCATGATAATTCATTTTCAACACTCCTCTTAGTTATTAGTTTTATTTTTCCGATCTGAATATTATTTTTTAGCTAACATTGCTTGAAATGCGTACAACGCAATTGCAGTATCTTGCACTCCGGTTCCCGTTAAATCACAAACGGTGATTTGTTCATCATTTTCTCTTCCAACAACTTTTCCTGAAGTAATTTCTCCTAGTTCAGTAATTAGAGAATTCTCAGTAATGACACCTGCTTTGAGGCCATGATGCAATTCACCAAGACGGAAGCACTGAGACTTCACGTCACAAACAAGTCGGTCAGCACCAGCTAATACATCAGCCGCTAACTCTTGTTTATGCTCTGCATCTGATCCCATTGCGGTGATATGCAATCCTGGGTGCAACCACTCTGCTTGAATGATTGGGGTTTCAGATGGGGTTGTCGTAATGACAACATCACTTTGTTTGACTAATTCCTCTGTAGTTTCAGCAGCAATTACATTTACACCTAATGCAGCCTTAGTTTCCTCGATAAATTTTTGCACGCGTTCTTTTGAGCGCGCATAGACGAGCACTTGCTTGTAATCGCGAACTTCCTTTAATGCTTGAAGCTGATAACGTGCCTGACTTCCTGAACCTATGACACCAACGGTATGAACATTCTTTTTTGCTAGATGTTTTGCAGCTATGGCTCCAGCCGCCGCTGTTCTTACATCAGTTAAATAGCCATTATCTAATAACACAGCCTCTGGCTTACCTGTTGTTGTGTTAATCAGAATCATCATTCCATTTCCACTTGGCAGGCCGAGTTGATAGTTATTGAAGAAGCCTGTAGAGATTTTGATTGCAAACATCTCTTTTCCTTTTATATAGGCGGTTTTCACATCAACCTCACCATTATTTTCAGGGATATCGACCCTCATAATCGGAGGCATGGAGACTTTACCTTCTGCTAAACTATTAAATCCATCCTCCACAACATCAATTGCACTTACATTGATTTGGACGTGCTGTCTAATTTCCTCTTCTGTAAAAATCTTCATTGTAAAATTCCCCCCTTTATAGCCGAATACGCTGCTTTATTTCAGCACCTAATTATGATGCAGTATTGATACTTGAGTGTTTGATAAACAACTCTCTTGGAAAATTCGCTAAAATCTCACAGCCATTTTCCGTCACTCTAAACGATTCACTTAGCTCTACTCCAAAATCGTCATACCAGATTCCAGGAATCATATGGAATGTCATGTTCGGCTGCAGGATTGTTTTGTCCCCTGGCCGGATGCTCGCTGTATGCTCACCCCAGTCAGGTGGATAATTCAGCCCCATCGCATAACCAATCCGTGACTCCTTTTTAAATCCGCTTTTCTCGATCGACTTGCGCCATGCCAATTCAACTTCCTCTAGAGTAATACCTGGCTTAACAGCCTCTAAAGCTGTGTTTAATCCCTCGATGACCACTTTTGACAGGTCACTAACTTGTTGTGTCGGTTGACCAAGGACTAATGTTCTTGCTAGTGGAGAGTGGTATCGCTTGTAACAGCCTGCTAGCTCTAAAATGACCGTGTCGCCTTCCTTATAACGATCATCTGACCATGTTAAATGCGGCGTAGATGTTTTAATACCCGCAGGCATTAGCGGCACTATAGCCGGATAATCTCCGCCAAAGAACTCAGTCCCTGAAATTTGTGCGTGATAGATATTGGCAGCAACATCACATTCTCTTACTCCAACGTCGATCGAATCAATTGCGGTTTGCATTGTTCTTTCAACGATTTTTGCTGCTCTTCTCATATATTCTATTTCTTGATCTGATTTTATTAAGCGAACCCAATTGACTAGGTTCGTTCCATCCTTAAACGTAGCATTTGGTAAGCCTGCTTTGAGACGCTCACCGCACATCCCTGTAAAATAATAGGCATCCTTTTCAACGGCTATCGTACGATTTGCCTGCCCTATTTCAGTTAAAATGTTAGCGACAAAGTCCATTGGATGCTTCGTTGTCGATTGAACGTAGTCATCAGTATAAGAGATGATATTTTCGTGATATAGCCAAGTTGTTACTTTTGCTCCGTTTGCATCCTGGGCACGCCCGATCCAAAGCGGCTGTTCCTCATCAAGAATCAAAACTAACATTTGATGTACATAAAATGACCAACCATCATATCCAGACAAATAATTCATGTTCGCCGGATCAGTAATCAGTAAAACATCTATACCTTGAGAAACCATTTTCTCTTTTGTTTTTAAAATTCTTTGCTTATATTCAGCAAGTTCAAACGATAACATTGAATCGATCCTCCTTATCGCCACTTATTAAGTTGACATTAAATTCTGAAAAATAAAACGATTGTTGTTTGATGTGATTTCATTATAGTTTAAAAGTGAATTTTTCAACAATTGCAAAAATGTATGAAATTAAGAGAATTTTATAGACAAAATGTTTACAGAGAGATAATAGGTTGTAGTTGGAGGTCTTGGGGATAGAGCTAGATTTATGGAAATGAGGCTACAATGGCCGTGAAAGCTTTAGGAATAGGCTTTTTTAGAAAATTAAGATCCCCTATGTCCGCTTAGTTTTATGTGCGGTGCCTCGCGGCCATAGGGGACCTTATTTACATTATTTTGATTGGTTTTTGACATTACGCGGCCTTGAGAGACCTTATTCTAGTATTTGCATCTACTTGTTTGCTTGAAATAACAAAATAAGAGCGCTCATGGCCACGAACCTTCTAAAATGGGGTTTTTCAACAAGTTAAGGTCTCTCGTGACCGCTTAGTTTCGTGTACAAAGCTTTTACGCCCACAAGAGACCTTATTTAATGAGAATTTATTTATTTTTCAAAGTGGCGTGCTAATGTCGCTAATGTTCTGACCATGACACCGGATGCCCCTTTTGGACTTAATGCTGTTTCACTGTCACTCCATGCCGTACCCGCAATATCAAGATGAACCCAAGGTGTATCACCCGCAAATTCACCTAAAAATAAACCAGCTGTAATACTTCCGGCATTTCTACCTGGAGAGTTGTTCAAATCGGCAACATCACTTGTTTTTAATAACTCTTTATATGGTTCAAAGTTTGGTAGACGCCACATTAATTCTCCAACCTCATTCGCTGAAAGAAGGACATCCTCCATAAACTCTTCGTTGTTAGTCACTGCACCCGTTGTACACGTTCCTAATGCAACAAGGACAGCTCCTGTTAATGTCGCAATATCAACAATATAATTTGCACCTAGCTGTTTTGCATATGTAATTCCATCTGCCAAAATTAATCGTCCCTCAGCATCTGTATTTCGCACTTCAATCGTCTTTCCGGCCATTGACGTAATCACATCTCCTGGCTTCAGAGCAGAACCATTCAGTAAGTTTTCAGATGAAGGAATAACGGCCAGGACGTTGACATTCGGTTTCAAACGACCGATGACTTCCATCGCTCCGAGCACTGCTGCAGATCCACCCATATCCATCTTCATTTCATGCATATTTGCCGCAGGTTTAATCGATATTCCTCCAGCATCAAATGTTAGTCCTTTTCCGACAAAGCTTAAGACATTTTCCCATTTCTCTTGACCACGGTATTTTAAGACGATCATCTTTGGCGGCTGATCTGTCCCCTGAGCAACGGCTAGAAGCGCACCCATTCCCAATTTCTCCATGTCTTCTCTTTCAAGCACTTCATATTCCATTCCGTAGCGCTTGGCGATTTCTTCAGCTTGAGCAGCAAGATCAGTTGGCGTCATTAGATTGCCGGGCGTATTAACAAGCGTTCTTGCCAAGTTGGTTCCTTCACCATAGGCTTGCCCAGCATGCAGACCTGCTTCAATTTCATCTTTCTCTTCAGAACTATAGACGTTAATTGTTTCAAGCTTCTTCTCAACTTCATTTGTCTTTTCCTTATAATCGTCAAACTTGTAACATGCAAGTGAAACCGCTTCTGCCAAGCTATGAGCAAATTGTTCTTCCTCAAGTCTTACCGCAGAAAAAGTAGATAGCACAAATGAAGCTTGTTTTGTTTTATCTTTGTTCAGCTGTTTCACTCCAGTAGCAAATGCTTCACGCGCCTTTTCATATGAAAAATCTTTCTTCTTCCCTAGTCCAATAAAATAGAGGCGTTTTGCTTTAACCTTTCCAAAAGGAAATAGCTTTGACAATTTATTTTTCTTTCCTGAAATTTGCTCTTCATAAATAAGCTCTGTTATATGGCCGTCAAGTAAATCATCCAATTCTTTCACAAAATCGACTGGCTTTTTTTCATCTTCAAAAACACCAATAACCAGCGCTTCATGCTCATCCTTTAAAGGACTATGACTTAATACTGTATACATTCTCCATCACAACTCCTAACACTTATTTTGCACCTTTATTTACACAAGCAAGGGGCACTATCTACTATAACCTACTTTTAGCAACCATTTCTAATTGTATATCGATTGATGATTGATCATTCATGCAGATAAAGAGCAAGTTGTGGTAATCTTGGAAGTTCAGACACATTTTCAAATGGTACTCGTTCAATATCCTGTGGTATAATCTTTAAACAATTCAAAATAAATGCATTGATTTGCTCAAGGTCGACTCCCCAATAATATGGACGATATGGCTGAATATATTCAGATGCGGCTTTCATCATAATCCTGGCACCTTTTACATTCCCATATTCGTAATGATAAATGGCCACACACATCTGGAGCATACCTTTTAAAAGAAATTATCTTTATCGGTCATCCAGATTTCTTCCAGCAAATCATGGCATGTATAATAATCACCTTCATTAAAAGAAACAAAAAACTGATAATACTCCAGGGGATAGTAACTCATAAACGAATCCTCTCCTAATTACATTTTATTATAGGAATATTAAAAACATTTTGATAAGTATAACAAACAATTTATGATAGGAAAAATACATCTGACAAAGAATAATAATAACTAGACCCTGTAGCGTATAAATTCTTAGAATAAGAAAGGAAGCACATAACATTATGGAATTATTCACTAATTTTCCCTTGTGGGCCGCATTATTCGCCATTGGCTTTGCTCAATTTATTAAAGTTCCACTGCAATTCATTGCCTCAAGGAAGTTAGATTGGACATTATTAACAAGTACTGGCGGGATGCCAAGCTCTCATTCAGGTGCTGTTACAGCTTTATCAACTGCCATTGCGCTTGAAGAAGGGTTAGGATCTCCATTTTTTGCGATATCAGCAATCTTTGGAATTATTGTCATGTTTGATGCGACTGGGGTTCGCTGGCATGCAGGAGAACAAGCAACCGTCCTTAACAGACTTGTCACGGATTTTAATAAGTTAGCTGAACAAGTAAAGACATGGCCAGAAAAGGAAGAACAGGAAAAAAGAAAAGAGTTAAAAGAGCTGCTAGGTCATCAGCCAATTGAAGTTTTCTTTGGTGGATTACTAGGGATTATCTTGACACTCATCCTCCATGCTTTACTTCATTAAAATATAAATCAGAAAAAGAAACATTTTGAGAGGGGAACCGTTATGCGTATTATATCGATTTGTCCTAGTAATACCGAATTACTTGGTTATTTAGGCTTAACTTCACAAATAGTTGCTGTTGATGATTATTCTGATTGGCCAAAGGAAGTACATAACTTGCCTCGATTAGGTCCTGATCTAGATATTGATATGGACAAACTCGAGTCACTTCAACCTGACTTAGTTGTTGCTTCATTAAGCGTACCTGGAATGGAGAAGAATGTAGAAGCATTAAAAGAGAGAAACATCCCACATGTTGTATTTAATCCGAACAGCCTTGATGAAATAGCGGCAAACCTGCTTGAGTTAGGGAAAATGACAAATAGTGAAAATAAAGCAAAACAAGTCGCTGCCCGCTACAACGAAATCATCGAGCAGTATCGCGACATTGCCAAGAGTGTTGCTCCGACAAGCTTATATTGGGAATGGTGGCCAAAACCAATTTTCACTCCAGGAGAGTCAAACTGGCTCACGATCATTAGTGAGCTTGCAGGCGGAACGAATATCTATAGTGACCACCAGCAAGCGAGTGTTCAAACCAATTGGGAAGATGTTCGTAAGCGTAACCCTGATCATATATGTCTTGTTTGGGTCGGTGTTCAACAAGAAAAAGTAAAGCCAGAACTTGTAAAGCAACGCCCAGGTTGGACTGAATTACAAGCTATCAAGGACAACAAAATCTATGTCTTAGATGAACCGTTATTTTGCCGCCCATCACCAAAATTAATTACAGGCCTAACAAAAATCGCCTCTATCATCCACCCAAATGCATATCCAGCATTTGATGGTGAAGACCCGCTACTTTAAATTGAAAATGTAAAATGTAAAATTAAAACCCTCATAAAGAAAAAAGAATGACTGCAAATAAAATGCAGTCATTCTTTTTGTCTTTTTACATTTTACATTTTTAATTTTACATTGCCATTAACTAGATTGAATTTGCTGCCTGAATACTTGCATTGCCTCGTTTTCATTTAGGGCGTCTAGTTCATCTTCAGTTAATTTACCATTACCCTCTTTTACAACGTAAACTTCAATTTCTTGCTTACCCCAGTTTTCATAGACTTCTTCTACTGTATCATAATACAAATCAATCTTATTTCCTTTTATTGCAGAACCCGTATCGGCAACCACACCATAACCATAACCAGGAATAAACAAAATTGTTCCAATCGGATACAATTGTGGATCCGCTGCTATCGTTGAGTATAAGTCACGTTTTACACGGACACCAGAATATGTAATGCCGTATGCTGGATGATCAGAGCTTTTCCCTGTCGACTCATATCCAGCTGTATACCCTGTGGCTATCACTTTTTTTGCTGGATATCTACTCCAGTCAACTGATTCTTCAAGTGAGACGGCAGGTGACTCAACTGCCTCATAAGACATCGCCCTGTGCTCAGTTTTCACCATTGGTAACGATTTTAATGACAATGATGAACCTTTTGTAATTAGTTCATCACCATCAAACGTTTGAGACTGAAAATTTTTGAACCAATTGTTAGTATACATCCAAAAGGAAAGATCCTTTGCGCTAACACCAGAAATTGATTGAAATGTTGTAAATAGAGCAATAACAAACAAAGTTGTCATCGATATTCGTTTTACACTCGTTTTTACAATTTCCATTCTTTCACTCCTCTCAACTTGAATCATCCCCAAAAAAAAGAGAAATTATTCAAAAAAGAGGAAAGAATATTCAAATAATTAGATAACTAAAGGCGAATTAATAATTTATAATTAGTAATTAATAATTGGTTTTACCCATTTCAAAGAAGCTTTAAAACCCTCTAGGAAGATCTCAATTAATTATTAATTATTAATTATTAATTATTAATTATTAATTATTAATTAAAAAAGCTCCCCTGATTTACAGAGAAGCAACTTAAGAAGCATGCAGCATAGGATTTAAAACATTTGATAGCCTCGAACTCTTAGCATCCGAATGACAATGCCGGCCAAAATGGCCCCTACTAAGCCTGTTGTTAAAACGATGATGTCAGGAACATACAGTGAAATAAATTTTTCTCCTAAGGCAGGAAGTGTTGTTCCAGGCGCAAGAAAATATTCGTAAAACTTTACATCATCAATAATCATAATTACAATAATCGGATATATAATCGCCATTACCCACGTTGAACGCAAGATCATATTTAATAAAAATCCAATGCCAAAAAACAAAACTAGAAATAATAGCATTGAAATAAGAAGTTGTGGTAAACTCACTCAATCACCCCCATGTACTATAGTTAGTTTACTTTAAATATAGAACAAGCGTCAATAATAGGGAGTTTAGAGTTTAGAATTTAGAGTTTATGAAAAATTTCTAACTAACCATTTATTCCCCATGAAAAAAAGCGTACCATTATTGGTACACTTTTTCTTCTTCTTTAGTTTTTCCAGTTCCTTCACATTTTTCACACGTTTCAGAACCACCGAGTACTAATTGAAAATATCCTTTTCCAGCACAGTAGGGACAATCGTCCTTCTTTAAGATACTATTCTTGAATGTCATCGTATTAGCCCCCTTGTTTAATTATCTAAACTTTCAGATAATTATATCAGGCTATTTAAAAATAGGAAAGTATAGATTTATGCCTTAGCGACCTATGTAAGCGCAATCATCCCGTTTTTTCTAAAAATTGCAGACTTTTCCGATGTTTCTGACTTATCTAGAAGAGATTTCTAATAAAATAATTTATACTTTGTGTACCCAAAGACGGCTCCAGGATCACCCTTTTGGATATTGAACCTCTTCTCAGACAATTTCTCTAAATAAAAATGAATCATTGTTGATGTTTTTGGGTCACCCTTTAACTGTTCGGGTGATAAATAGACTGCGCACTCAATTTCCTCAGGCTGAATCGAAATAGTGTCGCTCTTTGCTTCTAACAGAAAAACAATCATATTGTCGCTAATCGAATGATTAATCACTCCCGTACGAACACCGACAATGTCTATAATTGACGTTTTGATCCCCGTTTCCTCTAAGACCTCTCTTTGAACGGCTTCATCCACTGTTTCATCTCCATTGACAAATCCAGCCGGAAACGACCATTTGCCTTTAAGACCGCCATATTTTTTTTCGACCACTAACCATTTTCCATCTTTGATTACAATACCGGCAGCAGCCAGCCAAACATTCCCTCGTTCTGTTTTCATGACCTTCTTCCCTCTCTCGTAGTTAGCATATATAGAGAAAAAGAACAATGGCGGAATTGCATTGCCATTGTTCTTTTTAATTGTTTATTTTTAGAATAATTTTAGCTTACCTTTTTTCAGAACAAGTGGAATACCGCCTAGTAAATAAAGGTAACGGTTATCGATCACTTTCTTCATTGCTGAAGCCGAAGTACCGTAGAGTTTCTTCTTCCCTACAACTCCAACTGCTTCGTCACCGCCCAATGAAGCAACTGTTCCTTTAATTTCTGGTTTAAATGCCTTAAGCTCAGAACCAGTAATAAGCGCCTTTAAGTTATGAGTACAAGTGTATGCTTGCTGAATCGCAATTTGAGCTGTCGGTGGGTAAGGACGATTAATTTCTTCATTGATAATTAATGCACAATCTCCAATAATGAAAACATTATCGTGACCCGGTGCACGTAAATCAGGATCAACCTTTACACGACCTCTCATTGCTTCAAAACCTGATTCTTCAATAAGAGAATTTCCGCGTACCCCAGTCGTCCAAATGACAGTTTTTGATTTAATTTCTGTACCATCAGCTAAAATAACACCATCTGGAGTACATTCTTTAATTGGCGTGTTTGTTTTAAATTCAACGCCTCTGCTCTCAAGTAAATCAACAGCATATTCTACAAGCTCACTATCAAAACCTGGCAATGCAGTTGGTGATGCTTCAACATTAATAATGCGAACCTTTGAACGATCGATGTCAAACTCCTCACATAATTCCGGAACACGTTCCGTTAACTCACCAACGAATTCGATCCCTGTAAACCCAGCTCCAGCAACGATAAATGTTAGATAATCTTCGCTTTTTACTTCTTCGTTGTTGTAATTTGCAAACATGTACTCAATATGCTCACGGATTTGACGAACAGAGTTTACACTGCGAATCGCAAAAGCATGCTCTTTAACACCAGGAATACCAAATGTTTCTGGCTCTGAACCTAAACCAATCACTAAATAGTCATAGCTAAGTTCACCATTGTTTGCAAGTGTTACTGTTTTATCGTCTTTATTAATTTTAGCTACCGTATCTTTAATGAATTTAATTTTGTTTGTATCTAACACATCATCGATTAGAATACGTGTACGATCGTGGTGAAGAGTTCCAGCAGCTGGCTCGTGTAACCATGTTGTTTGGTAGTGATAGTTATGCTTATTTACTAACGTAATTTCCGCTTCATTATAAGACAATTCTTTAGATAATCTTGTTGCAGTCATCATTCCTCCATATCCTGCACCAAGAATTAAAATTTTAGGTTTTTTCATTTCAATCACTTCCACTTTCTTTTTTTTTTTGAGTCCGGATTTTTCTTTTTTTACTAGCTTTTCCTCTGAAATCGATATAAAACTGAATCTTTTTTCCAATACTTTGTGATAAATTTCACTAATGATGATAAAAAAACTTGTGATGTATTTCACTAATGACGATAAAAAAATTTGTGATGTATTTCACGAATTGTAAGAAAAAAATAATGAGTATAAAATATATACAACGTTAAAGAAATTGTCGCAAAAAATTCACAACTTATCTACATCTATAATATTGCGTTCGTTAGTTTTTTTCAACTACTTTTTACTATTTTTATTAAATACTATGAGAATACTTTAAAAAGATATTCTATAGTAATTTTTTGAAAGCTAAACAACCCTTATATAACATATTATTATTCGTCTTATACAAACTATGATTCTAATCCATTTTTGAATACATTTTCCTATCTACTTTTCTAATAAAATGTATAAAAGTCATAATTATCCTTTCAATTCAAAATTATTGCGCTTATAATTTAGTTATAAAGATGAAAAATGCATAATCAATTCTTTTACGGGGGTGGACTACTTGACACAAGAAAAGAATGTATATGACATTACAATAATTGGTGGAGGACCTGCTGGAATTTTCACTGCTTTTTATGGTGGTATGCGTCAGGCCAAAGTAAAGATTATTGAAGCAATGCCCCAATTAGGTGGCCAACTTTCTGCTCTATACCCAGAAAAATACATATATGATGTAGCTGGGTTCCCAAAAGTTCGTGCCCAAGAACTTATTGATAATCTTATCGAACAAGCAAATCAGTTTAGTCCAACAATTGTTCTGGAGCAGTCTGTCCAAAAAGTAAAAAAAGATGATCATGACATCTTTGAAATTACTACGAATAAAGAAGTCCATTATTCAAAAACCGTCATCATTACTGCTGGTGTTGGCGCATTCCAGCCTCGGCGTTTAGAAGTAGATGGTGCTGAACAGTATGAAGGTAAGAACCTCCACTATTTTGTCAATGACTTAAACATGTTTGCCGGCCAAAAGGTCGTGATTAGCGGTGGTGGTGACTCAGCTGTTGACTGGGCGTTAATGTTGGAGCCTATCGCTGAAAAAGTAACCCTCATTCACCGTCGTGACAAGTTCCGCGCCCATGAACACAGTATTGAATTATTAATGAACTCGAAAGTCGATGTAAAAACACCTTATGCGATAAAAGAACTGATCGGTAATGGTGAACAAATTGATAAAGTAATCATCGGTAAAATAAAAGGTGATACAGAAGAAACACTCGATGTCGATGCTGTCATTGTTAACTTTGGATTTATCTCTTCACTAGGACCCATTAAAGAATGGGGTCTTGAAATTGCAAAGAACAATATTGTCGTTAACTCCAAAATGGAGACAAACATCAAGGGCATCTATGCAGCTGGAGATATAGCTACGTACGAAGGTAAAGTAAAGTTAATTGCTGCTGGATTCGGTGAAGCACCAACTGCTGTTAACAACGCCAAAGCCTATATTGACCCAAACTCAAAACTCCAACCAGGCCACAGTTCAAGCATGTTCTAAAAACTCCCGAAAAAGAAATAAATAAAAGAGCTAAGCCCGCCGCTTAGCTCTCTCTTATAATTTAGAATTGATAATTTAGAATGTAGAATTATTGTAAGCTTTTCAAAGATGCTCTAATGATTTAGCATCTTTGAATTAACTAGACCAATTCTAAATTCTACATTCTAAATTTTAAATTGTCTTTTTAACAGTCACTCGGCGTCCCTGTGTTATCCGCTGTTCTAAATGAGGAACCACAGCCGCAGGATGCAATTGCGTTCGGATTGTCAATTGAAAATCCTCCGCCCATCATGTTTTGTTTAAAATCAATAATAACACCTCTTAGTACCCCTTCACTCTCTTTGTCTACTACTACTGGGATACCATGCTGTTCAAATGTAAGATCATCATCTTTTTTTTCCGCGTCAAAACCCATTCCGTAAGAAAGCCCACTACATCCTCCACCTTTTACACCAATACGTAAAAAGAGATTTTGTTGCTCTTCTTCTTTCATCATCTCTTTAATTCTGTCAGCAGCAGACTCAGTTATCGTTAACAAAATCATCTACCTCCTTGATAATTGATAATTTGATAATTAATAATTAGCGTTCCCATTTCACGGTCATTTCTTCCAAGTTTTACATTTTACACTAATATAATATTAACACTGTTCATATAGTGTCAGTATATAAATAAAAAATCGAAAGTACAAGAAAACTGCTTTCTCTACCTTCGACTAGATCACTTATTCACTATTTATTTTTCGTCTTGCTAATAAGTGGGACAACTTTCTATATTTTTTGTTACAAATAGCATTTGATTATGGTACTGATCAATCTCTTGGCTGTATTTTAACACGGTTGGGTGATTCATTCCATAAAGCAATGCTGCTGATATCATACGCTTTCTGAGAACTTCAATTTGTTCTAAACAGTCATTACTTTCATTAAAATTAATCAAGATTCTCACCCCTTGTCCATTTTTCTATCTTAATAACATTCTACCTAAACCGATCTATGTTGACAAACATATATTTCCACTAGTTTTGACATCTTTTGTCGATATAATAGGAACTTATAAAAATATCCATATGTTTCACTATTGTTGCTACTCTATCAGAATAGAACTATAATAGAATGGTATGTTAAACAATAACTTTCCGAATTTTTTATTCTATTATGCTGCGATGGCATTACTATATTATGATAACAATGAACGGAGGCAATGAAATGGCTACAATGATTTTTGATTCTAAGCTAGAAGAAATAGCCGAGAAAGTGAAACATGGTGAACGTTTATCGATTGAGGACGGTCTTAAGCTTTATGAGACAACTGATCTTCTGACTGTTGCTCAGTTAGCAAATATGGTCAACCAACGAAAAAATGGTGATAACGTTTATTTTATTGAAAACATGTACATTAATCCAACAAACGTCTGTGAAGCAAGTTGCTCATTCTGTGGATTTAAGCGCAAACCGGGTGAAGAAGGTGCGTATACAATGGACGAGGAAGCATTATTAAAATATGTTTCTGAGCGCTGGAACGATAACATTCGTGAATTCCACATTGTCGGCGGTCACAATAACGAAGTACCTTTTGATTATTATGTCAATACTGTTCGCACGTTAAAGAAGCATTACCCACAAGCTACTGTAAAAGCATATACAGGTGCCGAAATTGAATTTTTCTCTCGCCTTGCCGGGATTTCAATGAAAGAAGTTATCCAGGAATTAATGAAAGCTGGATTAAGTTCCCTTACTGGCGGTGGTGCGGAAATTCTAACAGAAGAATACCGTGCAAAAATGAGCCCTGATAAAGCATCAACTGATAAATGGCTGGAAGCTCATGAAACAGCTCACAACTTAGGATTAAAAACCCACGCGACAATGCTTTACGGATCAATCGAATCAAAAGAAGAGCGTCTGATTCATATGGATCGCGTTCGTCAGTTGCAAGACCGAACGAACGGTTATATGGTCTTCATTCCGCTTGCAATGCAGCCTAAAAGCGTCAATGCCAGCTTAAAGCGCCGTACATCCGCTTATGATGATTTACGTACATTAGCGATTAGCCGCTTAATGCTAGATAACTTTGATCACATTAAAGCCTACTGGATTAATATCGGACCACAATTAACACAAATGGCATTATCATTCGGAACAGATGATATCCACGGTACATTAATTGAAGAACGTATCTCCCACGCTGTAGGTGCTCTAACATCCCAAGGCTTAACAAGGGACGAGCTTATTCACCTCATCAAAGGCGCCAACAAAAAACCAGTAGAACGTGATACTTTTTATAATGTGATTAAAGAGTACTAATAGATAGTTTAGAGTTAAAAAGCTTTAACAAAACAACACATAAAAGCGAAAAGCGATTCATCGAAGCTATGCTTCGTGAATCGCTTTTTTCAAAAATAACTCTAAACTCTAAACTCTAAACTAAAGTAAGAACTTCCCCTCACATATCGTTTCTGCTGGCCCGGTCATGAGGACGTTGCCTTGATTCGTCCAATTGATTGTTAAATCTCCGCCTAATAGATGGACGGTGATATTTTGGTCTCTTTTTGCTTTTTCGTTTAATATGGCGGCAACTGCGGCTGCACAGGCACCTGTACCACATGCTTGGGTGATTCCTGATCCTCTTTCCCATACGCGAAAATGTAATTCGTCCTCTGAAACGACTTCTACAAACTCGACGTTTAGCCATTCTGGAAATAACTCGTGCTTTTCAAGTACAGGACCTAATGTTGTTACAGGTGCTGATTCAATATCCTCGACGAAAAAGACTCCATGAGGGTTCCCCATCGAAACGCCGGTCATCTCCCATCTTTGGCCATTAACATCAATTGGTTCGTTAATGACTTTCTCTTCGCCGTTACCAACCATAGGCAATTCCTTCCTTAATAATCTTGGTTCTCCCATATCAACGGTTACAACGTCAACTTTTCCGTCTGTAACATGAACTTTGGCCTCGACAAGACCAGCTAATGTTTCAATTTTAAAAACCTCTTCTTTAACAATTCCATGCTCATATGCATATTTGGCAACACAGCGCAGTCCATTGCCACAGTTCTTCCCTTCAGATCCATCATTATTAAAAATTCTCATCTTAACCGGGGCTTGTTCTGAAGGGCAGATGAGGATCATTCCATCTGAACCGATTCCGGTATTCACGTTTGACACTTTTACAGCTAAATCAGATAATTGTTCTTCAGCAAGATTCTCTTCAAATAAGTTAATATAAATATACGTATTTCCTAGTCCATGCATTTTTGTAAACTTCATCGCCATACTCCTTACTTCCGTAGTTTTTCATCCGTCCAAAAATAATCATCATCTGCTTCTAGAATAGTCATCCTATGATGGCAACACGGCATAATTAATATTGTTTTGATCCCTTCCTTTGCCCTTTCTAAGTCACTTTTTTTCATTGGTGTCAGAATACTTTCCTGTTCACAATAAGGGCATTGATCAATATAAATATCATTTACCACTCGCTCATAAGGCCAAGTGTTTTCAAATGGAATCACAGAATCCCCTCTCTTCCTTGGTGAATGCTTCGTAAATTCTCAAACGCAATTTTTTACAGTATAATACACTATCATCGTATTGCGCTATCCTAACACAAAAAAAACTCCCGAAAGACTCGGGAGTGTAAAATAACTTGTCCAAATTAAAACATCGGATTTTCTTCTAGAAATGTATAAATGTTTTCAAGCAGTTCCTCATTTGTCTGTCCTGAAACATACTCACCATTTACAAGGGCAAATGGTTCTGAGTAACATTTCCCGCAATGTCCTAAGCACCCATATTCAATCACATCAAGGTTAGGATCATTTTCTAATTGTTCTTTAACCCTTTGTGTACCGCTCGCCAAATTACTTAAACAAAACTCGATAATCGGCTTCAATCATATTCACCTCTGTTATCACTTACACACTATTTTTATTGATCAATTCATACGCTCGATTTTATCATAAAGATCCTTAAGCTTTGGATTCCCTTCCGCAACAATTTCTCCATCTATAACAACAACAGGATAAAACAAGTCTTCCTCAATCACCCGTTGGGAAAATTGCTTCTCCTCTTCTGTTTGTGGCTGATGTATATCGACATAATCAAACCGGAATTGTCTATCAGGATACTTTCTCTGAACAGCAGCCTCAAGCCATTCCTTCGTATCTAATGCTGAAGGCAAGTGAATACAACTCGCACATTTCTCTTCAGCTCCATATACTTTTATTGTTATCCCATGTTCCATCTTAAGTTCCTCCACATTGCTAATCTGCCATAAAAACAAATATCTAGCTGTTTACATCTTATTATTCTTTCTTAGGATTAGCAATTATTTTGTATTCATTTACTTAGGTTATTTTACTATTTTTTAACTTTTTATACATTAAAGTTTTTTAAAAAAAGCCTTTAAATCAACATTTTTTTAAGTATAGTGTTTCCATTGCATCGGTTATCATTAGAAATTGCGAGTTCCAATAATGGATTTTTTAATTTTAGGATATTATAATGAAAGTAAAGAAAGGAGTGTTTTTTCATGGCAGATGTAACTATGCAAGAGCAAGTACAAGAAGTATTAGATAAGCTACGTCCGTTCTTACTTCGTGATGGCGGCGACGTTGAGCTTGTAGATATTGAAGACGGTATTGTGAAGGTGCGCCTAATGGGTGCTTGCGGATCTTGCCCAAGTTCTACAATTACACTGAAAGCAGGAATTGAAAGAGCTTTACTTGAAGAAGTTCCTGGTGTAAAAGAATTAGAACAAGTTTTTTAATTAAACGTTTGTTTAAACATTACAGTACCAAAAAAGCAAAGGTCACCGACCTTTGCTTTTTTTTGTAACCATCAACTTTCAACTTTCCCGTTTATACATTGGCTTCAATTGTTACTTTTGAAACAGTAACCCCATTACTATCCGGTTTAACAATTTGAAAAGAAAACTCAGGAAAACGTTCGGCAAGTTTTTCCCGTAATGACTCACCTTGCCCGATCGCTGTAAAACAAATAACCGTTGGTCCTGCTCCGCTTAAAGCGACTCCATATGCCCCAAGATCACGCACTTCTTTTAACGCCTTCTCAAGTCCAGGAACAAGTTCAAACCGGTACGGCTGGTGGAAAATATCTTCAACCATCATTTTCCCCGCCAATTCCCAGTTTCCTTGCAAAATGGCTGCTGTAAGAACATTACTAATACTGCTTCCTTTCACTGCTTCCTTAAAAGAAATCGTTTCCGGAAGCACTCCACGCGCTTTCTTTGTCTTTAATTCCTGCTGTGGAACCATCATTACGATATCAATTTCAGGAACACCACCACGAATCACATCCGTAGCGTCTTCACGATGACTTCCAATGACTAAACCACCGAACAACGATGCTGATACATTATCAGGGTGACCTTCCCATAGACTGGAATGACGAAGCTTCTCATCATCAGTTAGCTGTAACCCAAGCACTTGATTGGCTAGTTCAATTCCGGCAATAATGGCTGCTGCACTACTTCCTAATCCTCTTGATAATGGGATTGTACTTTCCATTGCAACATCACACGGCGGCAACTCTTTCCCATACTCCCCCGCTATATGTGTGGCTACTTGATAAATCAAATTATCTTCAACATCACCTGTAATTCCTTCTAATTCTTTCGACTCGTCAATATGAAAAGTCCACTTCTCTGCTGGCGTTACTGTGATCGTTAAATAACGATTCACAGCAAGCCCAATTGAATCAAATCCTGGTCCCAGGTTTGCTGAGCTTCCCGGTACTGAAATGACCACTTTCTCCGTAAGCACTAGCGAACACCACCTTTAATGTGTTCTAAAAATGCCTCCTCGTTATTTGGTAAAACAATTGGCTTCACTGTAATTGAATCCATCGCCGTATTTGGATCTTTCAATCCATTTCCAGTGAGTACACAAACAACTTTAGAACCTTTGGCAATTTCTCCTGATTCAATTTGCTTTTTCAAGCCGGCAATTGATGCACATGAACCCGGTTCAGCAAAAATACCTTCGCGGCTTGCCAATAGTTTGTAAGCTGAAACGATTTCTTCATCTGTTACATAATCAATTTTTCCGTTTGATTCATTTGCTGCATTTACAGCATAATCCCAGCTTGCCGGATTTCCGATACGGATTGCTGTTGCAATCGTTTCAGGATTTTCAATCACTTCCCCTTTTACAATTGCTGCTGCTCCTTCCGCTTCAAAACCTCGCATTTGCGGTAAGCCTGTTTGGTGCTTCTCATTGTATTCTTTGAAGCCTTTCCAGTACGCAGTAATGTTACCTGCATTCCCAACTGGAATCGCAAGGACATCCGGCGCTTTACCAAGCGCATCACAAATTTCGAATGCTGCTGTTTTTTGCCCTTCAATACGATATGGATTGACAGAGTTTACGAGAGCAATTGGCTCTTTCTCAGCAATACTGCGAACGATGGATAATGCATTATCAAAGTTTCCTTTAATTTCAAAGATCTCTGCTCCGTACATTACCGCTTGAGCTAATTTACCAAGAGCAATCTTTCCTTCCGGTATAACAACGATACAACGCATACCTGCACGCGTTCCGTAAGCAGCCGCTGCTGCTGATGTATTTCCAGTTGATGCACAAATGATTGTGTTGCTTCCTTCTTCCTTTGCTTTAGCGACAGCCATAACCATCCCGCGATCTTTAAATGATCCTGTAGGGTTAGCTCCTTCGACCTTAACGTGAATGTCTACTCCCCACTCATTTGAAAGATGTTCTAATGGAATAAGCGGTGTATTCCCCTCATTCAGTGATAACATTGGTGTGTTATCATTGATTGGTAAGTACTCTTTATATTGATGTAATAATCCTTTCCAACTGCTCATTTCGATTGTCCTCCCTCAACTCGGTAACTACTCTTTACTTCTTTAACTACATCTAAGTCACGTAACTTTTGAGAAATCTCTTCGTACGTTTTTTTGTTTGTTTTGTGTGTAATCATAACGATTTCCGCCATATCATTTTCGCCTTTAATTGGAAGCTGCAGTAACTTTTCAAAGCTGACTAGATGATCCGCAAATAAAGACGTAATCGCTGAAAATGACCCTGCTCGGTCTTCAACATGAAGGCGCAGGAAATACTTTGATTCCATCTCCTCATCCGTCTTTAACTGTTTATCATAAAGCGGCGGCAATGCACTTCGACCCGTTACACCTAACCGCATATGTTTCATTACAGTTACTAAATCAGAAACAACAGCTGTTGCTGTCGGTAATGAGCCGGCACCCGGTCCGTAAAACATCGTTTCTCCAACCGCCTCACCGTATACATATACAGCATTATATTCATCATTTACTGATGATAATGGATGCTCATTTGGTAATAATGTTGGTTGGACACTGATTTCAACACGGCCTTCATCACGCTGAGCAAGCCCAATTAATTTCATTGTATAGCCCATTTGACTCGCATATTTCAAATCATCATCGCTGACACTTGAAATTCCGCGAACCGAAACATCTTCTAACGCAACACTCATTGAAAATCCTAATGTTGCCAGAATTGCCATTTTTCTAGCTGCATCCAAACCTTCTACATCGGCAGTCGGATCACTTTCAGCGTAACCTAACTGTTGCGCTTCTTTTAGTACATCTGCATAAGAGCTGCCATACTTACTCATTTTAGTAAGAATGTAATTCGTCGTTCCATTGACAATTCCCATCATCTTCGTAATCCGGTCTGAAGATAGTCCTTCGACAAGACTCCGGATAATTGGAATTCCTCCAGCTACACTTGCTTCATAAAATAAATCGCACTCATTTTTAGAGGCAACTGTGATAAGTTCTGCACCATATAACGCCATTAAATCTTTGTTCGCCGTAACCACATGCTTTTTATTATGAAGAGCTTTCACAATATGCCCTTTTGCCTCTTCAACGCCACCCATTACCTCAATGATGACATCAATATCGGGATTTAAAACAACATCATCTGGCTGATCAGTTAACAATGAAGCATCTATATCTATATCACGTTCTTTTTGGAGATTTTTAACGAGAACTTTTCCAATTGATACAGGGCAACCGACTTGATGCTGTAATTCTTGCTGGTGAGCTTGAATAATTTGAATAACTCCAGTGCCCACTGTCCCCAATCCTAATAATCCTACTGAAATTCCTTTATTCATAGCTTCCACTCCCTCAATAGCCTTAAAGTTATATGTACTCCCTGAGAATACATCTGTCTTTCTATAAAGGACATTATAGAATGAATCTCCGTTATTTACAAGGATTATTTTTACTATTCATTGTTGTTAGCCGCCTATTTTTATAAAAAAGGTAACAAAAATAAAATAAGCTTGTCCTTTTATAGCGAAAAAGCCTCCAAATCCTTATTACGGAAGGAGGTTATCCAAGGCCTGTCATCGAGTAAATCGTTTCTAAAAGATGCTCCGGTGTAGAACATGCTATCCGTCGATTATTCACCACACCGTGGAACTGATCCTTACATACATGGCAATTACCAATGCAGGTAAATGTGACAACCTGTATTTCTGCTTCTTTTTCTAACTGTTCAAACACGTGGTCTGACCCATTCCAACGATTCATTTGACAACACTCTACTTTATTACCCATTTCAACACCTTGCTTTGATTTATCAAAATTTTGCACATCTTTAAACAATATTTTAATATTACCACAAAATGCGTGAACATTCCTAAAATTTTAAATGTCTAAATTAGCCAATCTACAGGCGGGATCATTAAATCCTTTGACAACTCTGTTAAACCTCTCGTATTTTCTTTTTCAGTTTCCAGCACTCGTAAGTACAACTCATGATATTGTTGTTTCCCCCAGTCGGTCTTACTACGATAATATCCTTCCACACTCTCATAATAGGAAAGGGGAAACAGCAACCGTCCATAGATCAATCGGCACGCATACTTGGTTAAAGGGGCTGTATTGTGATAGTCCAAGATAAAGGTCATAATCTTATCATTTTGAAATCCATCGTCTCTTACGGTCTGCCGTATCCATTCAGACAGATCTCTGCTTGGATGATCATAGACAAAAGTTGTTGGCAGTTTCAAATTCGATAATGTCCTCTCATTGAGTGTTAGCCATGTTGCATTTGTAAACCGTTTATGACATATTGTTCCTCGCTCAAACTTTGCATTTTGTTCATCGATTTCACTATCAACAACATATTGAATTGCATTTTCGGTTAATCCCATATAATAAGGATAAGTTAGCAAGAAAGACTCATCAAATGGTGACTTTTTTTTCTGCCGTAAAATATAGTCATACCACTGTTCCATTTGTTCTAGTCTTCGTTCCCAGAATACTTTCCACTGCCCTAAATAATTCTGCTGTTTCGTTTGCGCTGCCAAATTTTTACCGCGATTATGAAAATGAGCCAGTTTCATTCCTATTGTTTCATCTTCATTATATAGTCTATCCATCTCAATATTTTCAGGCACCTTAAATAAAAATACCTCTTGGCCATCAATTGATGCACTCATCTGTCCATTAATTGTTGAAACAAGCTGTGGAATACCTGTCTCTCCCATTGCCGCTAAGTGCCTTGCATAATTTGTCACTTCCGCAATGCTTTCTTGTTCAATCTCATCACAAGGAACCGTTATATACATACCATCCTCTGTGACAAAACCCTCATAATCACCAATCATTGCTCTTTCATTACAAAATAAACGGTAATGTTCAAACAAATGCCGTTCAAACACAGTACATCCACATCCTTTCTCCACTATAGTCTATGACCGTTATATAGAAAGGTGTACGTTCAACGTAACAGCAATTTGTCAGGAATAATTTATTAAAAAGGTACAAAAACTGTTGTAGGAGCAGAACATATTTACTACTTTGACCGCATAAATTTTAAAAAGATCACTTTTTTTGAACAAGCAGATGCCCTAATACGTTAAATTGAAGGAGAAGGTGATATAGATGACTGAACGGAAAATAGATATTGTTGAAGAAACTGCACGTAAATGGCTAGCTGATCGAGGGGTGACAATTGATCATATTGCCGATCTTGTTTATTATTTACAAGTAAAATATTACCCTGATTTGGAAATTGAACAATGCAAGGAAAATATTGAGAAGGTTTTATCGAAAAGAGAAGTACAAAACGCCATTTTGACTGGCATACAATTAGATATCCTTGCCGAAAAAGGTTTATTAGAAGAGCCACTTCAAGACATGCTCATGCGTGATGAAGGTTTGTATGGGGTTGATGAAATTATCGCTCTCTCCATCGTCAACGTGTATGGATCGATCGGCTTTACAAACTACGGTTATATTGACAAACAGAAACCAGGCGTCTTGGAGCAATTAAATAAAAAATCTTCTAATACATGTCATACTTTTCTTGATGACATTGTCGGAGCGATTGCCGCAGCAGCATCAAGCCGACTTGCTCATAGTGCAGCAAATGTCAATGTTGACTGAAACTAGATAAAAAAATAAGGCCCGGATATCCGATTATTAAGTAGCGGACATCTAGGCCTTTATTTTATTAAAACTTGTAATTGTTCTATTCAAACTCCCACTGTGCTAGAGAATCCAACACATATGTCGGTTGTTTTGAATACGTTTTTAATTGTTCCTTTGACGTCACACCTGTATGTACCATAAGTGTGTCCATATTTGCGTGAATTCCCGCTAAAATATCGGTGTCATAATTATCACCAATCATTAACGTCTTTTCCTTTGGTGTGCCAATAACATCCAGTGCCTGATTAATGATAACAGCTTCGGGCTTACCGATAAATGTTGGTTTAACACCTGTTGAAACAGCCACTACTGATGTCAGTGAACCGTTTCCCGGAAGCAGTCCTCGTTCTGTTGGCAAAGCGATATCACCATTTGTTGAAATGAAGGTAGCACCATTTCTGACTGCCAAACAAGCGAGAGTTAATTTCTCATAATTAATATCACGATCAATTCCCATTACAACATAATCCGGATTCTCATCCTGAAATGTAAGACCCTTTTCTGCAAGTGCTGTTCTAATCCCGTTCTCACCAATGACATATACTGAAGCTCCTTCCTTTTCTTCGGCAATATAATTAGCGGTAGCAATGCTCGTTGTAAACACATGATCAGGCGTTGACGGTATTCCCATTTGTACAAGCTTATCAGATACTTCCTCTCTCGTTCTCGACGAATTATTTGTTACATATAAATATGACAGCTTCCGCTCCTCCAACTGATGAACAAAATCTGCCGCTTCCTGTATAACCTCAGTCCCCCGAAACATCGTCCCATCCAAATCAATTAAAAATCCCTCATACTTTTTCAAAAAATCACCCCAAGAATTAATTGTCCTAACTAAAAACTTCCCTGAATCTTACTAAACAATTCTAAAAACCTGTTTTAGTTTAGAGTTTAGAATGTAGAGTTTAGAGTTAAGGGCTGTGGGAAAATCTTCGAAGCACTCCTTTCAAATCACTCTAAACTCTACACTCTAAATTCTACACTCAAAAAAAGTGCCACCCAACAAAATGCAGGATGGCAGTCTTTCACGTATCTTTCGGTTTTTTAATTCGGTAAAAACAGTTAGGACCGTCACCGATGGCTAGGCTTGAACTACATTCAATTTCATCTGTACCTAGCATTTCTCGAAACAATGAAAGCTCACACTTACATGCAACTGGGTATTCTTCAGCAATTTGTGAGATCGGACAATTGTATTCTTTAAAAATATACGTTCCATCCTCTTCCTTTTCCCATTCAACCATATACCCATGTTCATTTTGGATTTTAGCAAGTTCTTCTATTTTTTCTTCAAATGACTTGTTTTCAATTCGCTTTGAATATTGTTCTTTAAAGCGCTCTTTTCGTCGTTCGAATAACGCCTCCACCATTTCTGGACCGTTTAACTCTTCAATATCTTTAAGGAAATCAACTGTCAGCGTCGCGTAATTACGCGGGAACAGCTCCTCACCTTTTTTTGAGAGGCTATATACATTCGAAGGTCTACCCATTGCTTGCCTTACTAATGTTGTTTCAACTACATGGTCACGTTCCAACGAATTTAAATGACGACGGATTGCCATTTCAGTAATCCCCAGGTTCTCAGCCATTTCAGCAACCGTCATTTGCTTATTCATTTTCAATAGGCCTAGAATTTCATCTCGAGTAGAGGTGGTTTGTTTGCTCATTTAAATGACCATCCTTACTTAAATTATCTTCTTTATTATATTTTATCATTAAATATGTTTATTAAGTAGTTTAAGTTCGAATTTTTCTAAACTTGATCAAAAGAAAAAACACCTCATAAACTGAGATGTTTACGGTAAAAATGCTGACACAGGTCCTAACTCATCCTCCAGGTATTTTCTAACAGACACAGGGAATTGCTGCAATTGCTCAAATTGATTCTTTAATACTTCGTTTAATTGTTCATGTTCCATTTCTGTATACGATTGTACGAGGGCTTTTCGATAACGAACAACCGCCTTAATTCCTTCAGCCTCATTTTCTGCCAACACTTTTTCATCCTGTAATATTTCAATAATATCCTCATAACTTCCTGGATCGCGCATGATAAAACCATCAATCATGCTATTGCCGACATCAATGATCGACTCAATGACAGAATGAATTAAACGCTCTAACCCTAATTTTTCTACTTCCGTTGACCAACTGCTCTGCTCCGCATAAATTTGCAAACATTTTTCCATATATGTAAGAGAACTTTCAATTTTTTTTCGATCAACAAAATACATGGTCATCACCTGCTCCAATTAGTTTTAATTAGTATAACACATTCAGGGTTTTTATTTAGAAATCAGATTTACTAATTATAGTTAATTCCCTAATGTGCTTAACTTTGTTATGATATAGTAGGTTGGAATTAGTTTAGAGTTTAAAGTGTAGAGTGTAGAGTTGTTTGAAGGCTTTTCTAAGAAGATCTTTTTAAACCTCACAGAGTACCCAAAAATAACTCTATACTCTAAACTCTACACTCTACACTTAACTCAACTCTTAACTTATTACATTATTACACAACATGAACTGGAGGAGAAGAGTTTTGGAACGTGAATTAGCCTTAGAGATTGTTCGAGTAACTGAAGCAGCAGCTCTTGCATCTGCACAATGGATGGGAAGAGGTCTTAAGAATGAAGCAGATCAAGCTGCGACAAGTGCGATGCGAGCGATGTTTGACTCGGTCAATATGAAAGGAACTGTTGTTATTGGTGAAGGTGAGCTTGATGAAGCTCCTATGCTATATATTGGTGAGAAATTAGGGATCGGTAATGGTCCAGATGTTGATATTGCCGTAGATCCATTAGAAGGTACAAGTATTGTTGCCAAAGGACATCCAAATGCTATGGCAGTTGTAGCTGTTGCCGATCGCGGAACATTATTGCATGCTCCGGATATGTATATGGAAAAAATAGCTGTTGGGCCGGAAGCAGCTGGTTTAGTTCGTCTTGATGATCCAATTGAAAAAACCATTGATATTGTAGCAAAGATGACAAACAAACGTGTGAACGATGTGACCGTGATTATTCAAGAACGTGAGCGTCATCAGGAATTAATCGAGCGCATTCGTGCCAAGGGAGCGCGAGTGAAATTATTTGGAGATGGCGATGTTGGTGCAGCAATTGCAACTGCCCTTCCTCATACCGGAGTTGACCTTTTTATCGGTACTGGCGGAGCTCCTGAAGGGGTTATTTCTGCAGCAGCACTGAAATGCCTAGGTGGTGACATGCAAGCACGTCTCGTCCCATATACAGATGAAGAATTTGAACGGTGTAAGAAGATGGGGCTTGAAGACCCTAGACAAATCTTATATTTAGATGACCTCGTGCGTGGGGACGATGCTATCTTTGCAGCTACAGGGGTTTCCTCAGGTGAGTTATTAGAAGGAGTCCGTTTCCTAGGCGGGGATGTTGCTCAAACCGATTCAATTGTGATGCGGGCAAAGACAAAAACAGTCAGATATATTAAAGCACACCATCATCTTGAACATAAACCTCACCTCGTCATGGAATAATATCACTGTACTGTGAGCATGTTACATGACTTGAAGGAGCACTTATACTATAATTGTATTTTATTATGTTCAATGCTTAAAAAATGACTGTAAAAGGAAGGATGGTATCATGACTGATCGTTTTTATTTATATGACGATACCGAAGACACGAGAACTCGCTTTGTCAGTTTTATGGGTGAAAAACAACGCTTTGACTTAGCGATCACATCAACATCTCGTCATTACGGTAAACATCTCATCTTAGATATGCAATCAAACCGTTTTGCAATTATTGGTACGGATGACCTTGATGAACCAGGTTACTTAGAATATGTCTATAAACTCGATGAAGAGGATGCGGAAGAACTTCGATCCTATTTACGGGAAATCGTATAAACCTATCCAAGTGTGAACGGATGGAATTGTGGACATTTTCTGAACTTTCTTGATTAACAATCACTTACTAGCATGAACAGCACCTCCAACGGACAAAATACGTTCAGGAGGTGTTTTTCATGAATCGAAAAAAAGATCATGAAGGTCGAGATCTGTATGGTGATTTTTCAAATGCTGAGACTATGCATAACTTCTTCATTCCTGAGGAATTTTCTGATGGACCATATGGATCACCAGTTAATCATGAATTAGGGAAAAGCAACTGGGAGGAAGGACAACGTCCATACAGTGCTTTCAACTATGAATTCAAATCCTTTCATGAGGATATTCCACGTCAATTCCCAGGTGCTCATCAACCCCATGATGACCCTGATGCCGACCGTGTCCCTCCATATCAGCGACCATAACAAAGAAAAGCGCAAGCGCCTTGCTAAGCCAGCCTACATCCTGTGATTCTCTTCTATGCTGGCTTGCGACGAGGAATTCTCTACGTAGCTTTACTTGTAGACACAGGAGCAAAGCTACAAGGGAGCAGCTTCACTGGAGGGCCGACAATAAGTGTCTCGCCTTTTGGACACGTTTGACGGACCGAAGTGACCTCGAGCGGCTAGGCGCTGGAGCTAGACAAAAAAACTCTGTATCATCATTGATACAGAGTTTTCATCTGTAAACTTCCTTTTTATTACTCGCTGGCCTTCTTCTGTTTAGACTGAATGTCCTTTACTTTTCGCAATACAAAGTAGGCACAGCCAAAATTACAATATTCATAAATATATTCAGGCAATGTACTGATTTTGGTGTCATACGTTGATTTACGGTTTTCATCGTTAAAAAATCCACGTAATCTAAGCTGACTATATCCCCAGTCTCCAACAATATAATCATATTTATTCAAAACATCACTATAACGTGCTTTAAATTCTTCTTCATTCCAGGCACTTTTTACATCTTCAACTACTTCAAAACTTACTCCTTGTACGCGAATCATCTTCAGCCCCACCTTATTTAACAATTATTTATACCCAATGGACTTATTCGTATTTTACCATAAATGACACATCGATGTGATTTTAAACCAATTGTGATCCAACAATTTCTAAGCAAACATCTTTCCTTTTTGGTGATTCTAAGCATAAGGAGGTTTTAGCAGATGAAAAAATTAGGCCTTGCTTTAGGATTAAGTGTGATAAGTATACTTACTGGTTGTCAAATGGACAATCAATCACCATTAGCTGTTGAAAATCACGATCACTATAATGTTCGCGAAGATAATGAAAATTATAACATCCTTAACTACTCTGAGCATGGACAAAATCACCGGCAGCGTTTTGGGTATGTACGTTATCAAAGTGGAACTACCGCATTAGCCGAGCGCAGTAATGAAACAATGATCTACGACCGCGAATTAATTGCCGATGAAATTAGCCGATTAGCTTTAAATGTTCCAGGTGTTTATGACGTGGCCACATTAGTGACAGATAGTGAAGTCTTAGTTGCCTATCTCGCGAATACTAAAGACCGTGCAGATACAGCAGATCAAGTGAAACAAACAGCCTTCTCACTAGTCCCAAGATTTTATAATGTACATGTTTCCGATAAACAAGGTATGATTCAAAGCATTGAACGCTACAGTGGATTAAGCAACAGTAATGATCACACAATTAAAGGCGACCTAGACGAAACGATCAAAGAAATGAAGAAGTCCCCACAAGGACGGAACCTAGGAGACCGAGACAACGAATCCCGTCAAATGAAACGGGAAATCGCTGACAACGCAAAAAGAGACTAGCCAGAGGCAAGTCTCTTCTTTGAATTTAGAATTAATAATTTAGAATTATTGAGGGCTAATCAAAGAAGAATTCTTCCTTGAAACCCTAACATACAATTCTAAATTCTACATTCTAAATTCTTAATTAATTAACTTCTCTTTACAATCTTCACAAAAACAACTCTACACTCTAAACTCTAAACTAAAAATGAATTAATTCGCTCTCCTCGCTTCTTCAGCTTGGGCTGAGTTGACTTGTTCATCAGCGTGGTATGAAGAACGCACGAGTGGCCCTGATTCACAGTGACTGAAGCCTTTGGACATCGCAATGTCTTTTAGCTCAGCAAACTCTTCCGGTGTGTAATACTTTTCTAGTTTGATGTGTTTTTTTGTTGGTTGCAAGTATTGACCGATAGTTAAAATATTGACGTCATTTGCGCGTAGGTCATCCATTGTTTCCAATAATTCTTCCTTCGTCTCACCTAACCCAACCATGATACTTGATTTTGTAGGAATGTCAGGCTGCATTTCTTTTGCACGACGTAAAAACTCCAGAGAACGTTCATATGTCGCTCTTGCACGTACTGTTGGTGTTAAGCGACGGACTGTCTCAATATTGTGATTAAGAATATTCGGACGGGCATCCATTAATGTCTTTAAGTTTTCATACACACCCATCATGTCCGAAGGCAAAACTTCAATTGAACAGAATGGATTACGCTTACGAACTTTACGAACTGTATCCGCAAATACTGCTGCCCCGCCGTCCTTTAAATCATCACGGGCAACCGCTGTAATAACTGCATGCTTGAGTCCCATTAAGGCGACGGATTCAGCCACGCGTTCCGGCTCCTGCAAATCTAATTCAGTCGGCAGGCCAGAATTTACCGCACAAAAACGGCATGCTCTTGTACACGTCCCACCCAAGATCATAAATGTAGCTGTTTTTCTTTCAGCCCAGCATTCATGGATATTCGGACATTTTGCTTCTTCACAAACCGTATGAAGATTGTTCTCTCTCATTAATTTTTTCAGACCAGTATACGATTCATTTGTGTTTAACTTTATTTTTAACCAGTCAGGTTTTCGTATATATTGCTCTTTATTCGACATAGTACCACTCCAATCAAAAATAGCCAATTATATTATAACGTACTGAGCTCTTTTTTTATATTAATAAAATTTAATTCTTTAGTTTAATGTATCATGTTTAGATCCGTTATCCAAATTGAACAAATACTCTTGAACATTTCCATCAATTAACATATATGTTTTTAGTTAATCGCAACAAACTATAGTTATGAGCATGTAGAAAGGGGTTAGCTTCATGGGAATAAAAAAAATGATGATACTGCTTACTATTTTAAGTATCGTCTTTACTGCGATTCCAGCCGCTGCTGAATCAACAGGTGAACTAACATACGAACAAATTTTGGAAAAGAGAATGGATTTATACAAGAAAACTGAAACATTAACGAACATACCTTGGTATTATTTAGCCGGCATTGATTATTATGAAAGAGGTTTACGAAGAGCACGCAGAGACCTTCCCAAAGAAGATGGTTTTATTGGAATTTACTATTCTCCAAAGCAATGGGTAGGTGCCCTTAATCCGAATTTAGAGGACGATAATCCGGTTTCCATTAGTCTTTTTGGAGGAATAGGGCTAGATGGGAATGGTGACGGTATTGCTAGTCGCAATGATAGTGAGGATGTTCTTTATACATTTGCGAATTACTTACAAACGTATGGATTCGATGAAGAAAATATCAAAATCGGCTTATGGAAGTACTATCAACGAGATAAAGCAGTTGGCTTAATCATAGGCCATGCAAAGGTATTTAAAACCTATGACACGATCCATTTAACAAAAACAGCTTTCCCTGTTCCTCTCCGTTTTAATTACAGCTACAAAAACACATGGGGAGATGCCAGAGGTTGGGGTGGCCGTCGCATTCATGAAGGAACTGATATTTTCGCCGGACATGGCACTCCGGTTCGTGCTACAAAATACGGGATCATTGAATTGAAGGGCTGGAATAAATATGGCGGATGGCGTGTTGGCATCCGGGATATAGACAATATCTACCACTATTTTGCTCATTTATCCGGTTTTGAAAAGGATATTGAGGTTGGTAAGGTTGTAGAACCAGGTACAGTCATTGGCTATGTAGGAAGCTCTGGGTATGGAAAGCCTGGGACCCAAGGCAAATTCCCTCCCCACTTGCATTATGGCATGTATCGTGACAACGGCTTTACAGAATGGTCATTTGATCCTTATCCATCGTTGAAAAATTGGGAAAAGAAAGATCGTCAAGAAAGAAGAAAGGCAAAGAGAAGATAATTCTCTTTGCCTTTTCTTATTGTCTAGCTCCGGCGCCTAGTCGCTCGAGGTCACTTCGGTCCGACAAACGTGTCCAAAAAGCAAGACACTTATTGGCGGCCCTCCAGTGAAGCGACTACTTGCAATACCTCTTTGCTGCTTTGCGACGAGGAAGCTTGCTTCGAAGCGTTACTCGTAGACGCAGGAGCACGGTCGCACCTGCGCTTTTCTTATTACTTATTTTGCTTTGCGACACGGACAGCATGGATTATACTTGCTCCCAAACCACCCCAAATAATTGCGATTCCGATGACCATCATTGCGATAGCACTTGCTTCCATTACTGACCAACCTCCTTATTAGCTTCCGTTTGCTCTTCCTCTAACATTCCAGGTTTCCAACTGATCATTGAGAAGATAATCCCAACAACAATCACTCCTATGGCAACCATCCAGCCCCATGGAATGATGAAGCTCGTTGCATACCCTTCGTAGTTCTCTGTTAGATTCTTTTTAATATTATCGAACATCATATAACCTAGGACGATTGGCGTAATTACACCTAGACATACTTTCCACCATGTACCTGTTCGAATATCTGAAATATCATTAGCATGTTTTTGTAATGGTGTAAGCTGCTTAAGGAACCAAGAAACAACAACTACACTTACTAACCCTGCAAAGGCTACCCCAAAGCTGTTAATAAAATAATCCACTGCATCTAAGAAGAATAAACCACCTTGTGTTGCAAAAAGAATCGAGATAAGAGCTGATAGACCGCCACCAAATGCAACCGCCTTCGTACGAGAAATCCCAAACTTATCTTGCAGGGCTGCTATATACGTTTGAACGATCGAGATAAGTGATGAAAGTCCCGCTAATACTAAGGATCCAAAGAATAGTACCCCAAACAATCCGTTCATTCCAGGGAATGTATTAATGATTTCAGGGAAGACAACGAAAGCAAATCCTACACCAGCACCAGCAATTTCATCTACACCTACACCTGTTGATGTTGCCATAAAACCAATCGCTGCGAAAACCCCGATACCCGCTAATAACTCAAAGCTCGAGTTAGAAAAACCTGCGATAAATGCGTTGTTATTTATATCCGATTTCTTTGGTAAGTAACTTGAGTACGTAATCATAATGGCAAAGGCGATTGATAAACTAAAGAAAATTTGACCGTATGCCGCCACCCAAACTTTTCCATCCATAATCGTCTCCCAGTTTGGTTTAAAGAACGCATTTAAACCAACTGACGCGCCTTCAAGTGTTAAAGCACGAATAACGATAATTAAAAAGACAACAACAAGTGTTGGAATGAAGATACGGTTTGCTACTTCAATTCCACGCTTAACACCCTTAAATAAAACACCTAACGCAATAATCCAAACTAAAATTAACGGAATAAATACGCCTGGTACTAAACTACCTGTTTGACCAGGATCAACTGATAATTGTAAATACTCTCCGAATAAGAATCCTGCTGTATCTGTTCCCCACTGTTGTCCCACTGCAAAATACGTATACGAAATGGCCCAAGCGATAATTACAGCATAGTATGTAGCAATAACAAACGAAATTGCTACTTGCCACCAGCCAATCCATTCAGATTTTCGATTTAATCTTGCATAGGCTAATGGTGCTGAGCCGCGATACTTATGACCTAACGTGAACTCCATAATAAGTAGCGGAATACCCGCCGTTAAAAGTGCAAATAAATATGGCAGGAAGAATGCCCCTCCTCCATTTTCATAGGCAACATATGGAAATCTCCAAATATTCCCTAATCCTACTGCCGAGCCCACTGCTGCTAATATAAAGCCGGCTCGCGTCCCCCATTGCTCGCGATTATTCATTTTTTTAACCCCTTTCTCTCTTTAAATAGTAAGCACTCGTCTTACTATTTATTTTATTCTGAATATTTTGGTTTTAGTATATAGTTTTAGCTTGTCTTTGTCAAAAGTATATTTTTGTCATTTCCATGTGGAATATACATTTTAACGCGGTCTAACGCTAAAGTACCAAAGTAAAAAAGATAGTTTGTCCTTTCCAAACGTATAAAACACCTATCAAATCGCCCAATTTTCTGACAATTCACTATTTTATTATAATTAATTTCAACGTTAAAGTCAAAATATTTTTCGAAAAATGCAGGATTTTGTCGAAAATTTTTTTATCAAAAGTGACTCTAAATACAAACAAAAAATGCTTGGAAAATTAAACTTTCCAAGCATTTTCTATTTTATTACAATCAATTGGCTGATGCCACTTTTTTCAACACAAATACCGTTAACACGAAAGTTGCAATGGAAACGAGTAAACCGAACAGAACACTTCCTGTAAAACCTAATACTAAATAACCTATGATCGTTATCGCCGCAACAATTAACGCATAAGGCAATTGTGTCATCACGTGATCAATATGATGACTTCCTGCTCCTGTTGATGAAAGAATCGTTGTATCAGAAATTGGTGAACAATGATCACCAAATATCGCTCCAGCTAATACTGCTGCAAGTACTGGCAACATCATTGTAACATCTGTCGCAGCTGCAATTTCACCAGCAATCGGAAGCATAATTCCAAATGTACCCCACGACGTTCCTGTTGAAAATGCCATAAATCCAGCAATTATAAACAATACAACTGGTAAATAAGCAATATTCATATGCGCATCAACTAAACCGGCTAAATACTTTCCAGTTCCTAATTCACTAATAATTTCAATGATTGTCCAAGCAAAAATTAGAATATAAATCGCTGGAAGCATTGATTTTATACCAGCCCATAATCCACTTCCAAATTGACGACCTGATACGCCTTTTACTAATACAAGAACAATAGCAACGGCCAGACCTAAAAGTCCTCCGTAAACAAGTGCTGCAGCAACATCGGTATTTTCAAAAATCGACAGTATTGTAACTTCGCCTTCTGTTCCTTGAATTCCAGTAAAAATCATAAAGAAAACAGTCGCAGAAATTAACGTAGCAATTGGCCATAATAAGTCGCCAACTTTTCCTTTATCAGAAACAGTTACGTTTTGTTGATCTCCAGGAACCGGTCCTTTTGTTAAGTCAACAAGTTCACCTGTATTCATCGCATGAATTTCCTGCTTCTTCATTAATCCAATATCCAGCTTAAAAATGACAACTGCAAAAACCATTAATAGTGCAAGAATTGCATAAAAATTCATTGGTACCATCAGTAAAAATGCTTGAAGCGCTTCATATTGGGTCACATTATGTGTAACTAATATTCCCCCAATAATTGTAATGATATACGCACCCCAGCTTGAAACAGGTGCAACGATACAGATAGGAGCTGCTGTTGAATCGACCAAATATGCAAGCTTAGAACGGGAGATACGATGACGATCCGTTAAAGGACGACTAACATTACCAACTGTTAAACTATTAAAATAGTCATCAATAAAAATGATAAACCCTAATAAAATCGTAACTAGCTGCGCACCGACTCTCGTCTTCACGCGCTTCATTGCCCATTCTCCAAAGGCTCTGCTTCCTCCAGATAGTGAGACAAGTGACGCGATCATTCCTAGCGCAAGCAGGAAAAAGAGAATATATAGTTCCCACGTATTCAATCCCCCATCTGCAACAAAAATTCCTCCGACAATACTAAAGATTTGCGAAAGGCTTTCCGTAATACTAAAGCCATTGACCATTAATGCCCCGACAATAATTCCAACACCGAGTGACAGCAATACTCTCCTTGTAACGATAACCATCAGTAAAGCGAGTACTGGTGGTATTAATGATAAAGCTGAATGTTCCATAATCGACCCCCTGATTTATTTAGCGGTTAGCGGTTAGCTTTTAGCCATTAACTTTTAACTTTTAACTACATTCTAATCGCTAATAAGCTAGATGCTAATTCCCTAACATTTTTTCTCTCTTCTTATCTCTTTCTGTTTCTCTTTCTCTCTCTGCTCACTAAAAAAGGTAATAGTAGCACAAGACCTACCATTACCTTAAACAAGTAACGTTAAAGTGTCTCATCAAGTAAAGTAGTCCTCCACTATAGTTGCTCTATAGTGACAGTGCGGCATTTATTCAATGCAACCCCAGTAAAGATAAACATGACTTTTATCTTTACTTCGGCGAATTTCCCTTTTTGTAATGGTCTTCGTTGTCATCCTCACATTACATACTCATGATTTTCGCGCCTCTACCTCATCGATTGATGAGGCTTAACTTATTCTATTACATTATAAAAGTATAGCAATATTCCATTTGAACAACAATGTTAATTTTAGTTAATTGCTTCTCTAATGTCAGATTCTTTAATAATCGCTGGTGCAGGCAGTGAACCACTACCACCTTGATTATAAAAATCAGGCACTTTACCAGGTACAAATAACATTCCAACTGGAATCGAAGTAGATACAACAGCTGTATCTGTTGCAAAAGGAATAATAATTCGCACATCGACCTCAATATCGACTGCTACATCGATCCACGTATTATTAATTCCTACTTCTTTGATCGTATTATTAATCTGTGATTTCACGTCTCCTATCGCCGTAAATCGGACCGGAATTTGCGGGCCTAAATGAGCGAGGAGGGCATTTTGTGTTGCTTGACCCAACGGGATTGTATGAATAATTCCATTGAAACCAGAATCATGATTTCGTTCAACTTCAACCCCATTAGGTAATCCAAGTTCCTCGACTCTTCCTTCTTCAACCATTTTTAAATAATGTTGGACCCGATACGTCGCTTCATATAACACTTTATTATAAATGGTAGGATCAAAACGGGCAGAAGTGATATTTCCTTGCGCATCTTTATCAATGACAATTAACTCTTCCATTTCCGTGCTTTCTGAAATCTTTTTCGAAATGGCATCATTAATGGCCAGCGTCGCAATCCGTTGAGTCTCTGTATGCGCAATAGCCAGCAATGTAGGCCGTATTCCTCTTTCTACAAACCATAATCCTTGAACAGTAAGAATAATAAAGATAACAAATGATATCAAAAATACATATCGAAATGGTAACGGTCCTTTTCGGGGACGCAGTCTTTTTTTAATCAGTGCCAAACAAAATCCCCCCTTACATAGTTATATGTATGCAAGGAGGGACTAGATTTACGCCTACGATTTGGACATTTTCTTATAAATTAAAAAGCGGTGATCATAACGATTCTTTTCGTCACGGATTCCTGCTTCCTCATGTACAACCACCCATTCATCACCCATTTGAGGAAAAAACGTATCCCCTTCAAACGAATGATCAATTTGGGTAACATAGATACGATCAGTATAAGGTAAGAACTGTTTATAAATTTCAGCACCGCCAATCACAAAAAGATCACCGTCAAGGGCTAATGCTTCTTCAATAGAATGTACTATTGTACAGCCGTCAGCCATAAAATTTCGGTCTCGCGTTAAAATAATATTGTTTCGATTCGGCAGCGGTCTGCCAATCGATTCAAACGTTTTTCTCCCCATGATCACCGTATGACCAGTTGTTACTTTTTTGAAATAAGCAAGGTCAGCCGGCAAATGCCACGGCATCTCATTATTTAATCCGATTACACGTCCTTCTCCCATTGCGACAATTAATGAAATCATACTGAAACTTCTCCCTTAATATGTGGATGTGCTTCGTAATCAACAATTTCAAAATCATCAAACTGATAGTCAAAAATTGTATCTGGCTTTCTCTTAATGACTAACTTTGGCAATGGCAGCGGCTCTCTCGTTAACTGTAACTTCGCTTGCTCGAGATGATTCAAATACAGGTGAACATCGCCACCGGACCAAATAAATTCACCCACCTCTAAATCGCATTGTTGTGCAATCATATGGGTTAAAATCGCGTAGCTTGCGATATTGAAAGGAACACCTAAGAAAAAGTCACAGCTGCGCTGATTTAACATGCATGACAACTTTCCATCTGCCACATAAAATTGAAACGAATAGTGACATGGAGGAAGTGCCATTTTGTCCAGTTCTCCGACATTCCAGGCATTTACAAGCAGTCGCCTTGAGTTTGGATTTGTCTTAATTTGTTCCACTACCTCGCTAATTTGATCAATTGTTCTGCCGTCAGGTGTCTCCCAAGCACGCCACTGCTTACCATAAACTGGACCGAGTTCACCGTTCTCGTCTGCCCATTCATCCCAAATTGACACCCGATTTTCCATTAAATATTTAATGTTTGTTTCCCCTTTAAGAAACCATAGAAGTTCATGAATAATCGCACGTAAATGCAGCTTTTTTGTTGTGACTAACGGAAAGCCTTCTTGCAGGTTAAAACGCATTTGCCGAGCAAATAGTGACAATGTCCCTGTTCCTGTACGATCCTCTTTTTTTACTCCGTGATCTAATATCTCTTGCATAACGTCTAAATATTGTCTCAAGCTAAGTAACACCTCAATTTATCATAGTTTCTTTATAGAATACTCTTTTTTTTCTGAAGCTAATCTTGTTTCGCACTCTGTAATTGTTACATTCAATTCCTCTAATAAATCAACTTCATATGTATTAGTAAGTTCTACTCCATGCTCTTCAATAATCCTTACAACCGGCCTTGTCGTGAGTTGTTTGTTCTGCTTAGAAACAATTCCTTTTCGGCCATCACTTAACACGACAGTTAAACCACATGGATAGACAGCGATTGTTTCTTTAAAAATTTCTACGAGTTTTTTATCGTACTGCGTTTCAACACCTGCAAATAAAATTTCCATTCCTTCATTAGGAAGCATTGCTTGACGATACACTCGCTCTGAAGTCATGGCATCAAACACATCAGCGATGCCAATCACTTTGGCATAGTAATGAATCTCATCACGTGCCAGTCCTCTTGGATAGCCCGATCCATCTAACCTTTCATGATGCTGAAAAGCACAGTGAGCCGTGAGCAAAGAGATACTTGTTGATTTTCTTAAGATGTTAAAACCAGCAGTTGTATGCTCCTTAATAATCCCATACTCTTCATTTGTTAGCTTACCAGGTTTTCCAAGTATTTCAGTAGGAATTGTCATTTTGCCAATATCATGCAACATTGCGCCCATCCCAATTTCCATTAATTGCTTCTCGTTAAATCCTGCCTTTACAGCTAAAGCAAGAGTATAGATCGTTACATTTAATGAGTGCGTGAAAATATAAGAATCATAACTGTAAACATTCGATAGTAATGATAATGCCTCACGATTCCCCTTAATATCATTCAGGATATTTTTAATCACTACAGAAAACTTTTTTTGAATTAAGTCAGGATTAAATGATTTCGATAGGATACCTTGATCCGTCATCGTTGAAAATTCAGTTTTAATTGTATCAATGGCTTTTTTCCGTGTCTCCTGGGTAATCGATTCTTTTACTTCAATTCCATCTGCTCGTGAATCTTTAATATAAACAAATGTAATCCCTATTTCTTGGAGGCGGTTAATCATTCGTTCACTTAGCGTCACCCCTGATTGAATCAATACTTGTCCATTTTCATTGTAAATTGACTTTCCTAACTCTACACCCGGCTTTAATGATTTTGTAACTACTAATCTCATCTACATCCAACCCCAACTTCTCCTCAAGACTTTGCTATTATATCTAAGCATATTGGTTAACATGAACAAACAACTAATGTAAACCAAATTTTTTTTCATGGATATATTTATTATAAGCGAATGATTTGCTTGTATCTACCTTTCTGTTGCATCGAGTAAGTGAAACTTTCATCAAAAGGATTTTTACACGATAAAAAAACCTGGCAATCATCATGCCAGGAGAAAAAAATTATACCATTTTTAACAAAGCATCTTTACCTTTCATGCCTTTATAAATACCTCTTTCCTCAGCTTCCAAAGTCACTGATTCTAAAGGTGCTTCAAGCAACTGATCAATTGTTCGGACCCCTACTGCCCGACCGGCAATAATTTTGCGTTCTTTTAATTTGGCATTCAATAAAGCAACATCCAATGCCCCACACATTATATATCCGTTATCATTTGTAACGGCCATAAAATTTGTTTTCGGTAATTTTACAATAATAGCTGTAAATTGCTGATCCTCAATGACGATAGGGTACATCTCAACCATATCTTTCTCCACACTCCCCTGACAAAGTATTTCACAATGAAATGAACATAGTCATCCATCTACCTCTTTATCAAGTTATGAAGCAATGGGAAAAAAGTGCGTTTTTTAAATAAGTTTAGAGTTTAGAATTTAGAGTTTAGAGTTGTTTAAGTTTTTCCAATGATGCAAACATCCATGAACTACTTTCTTTTACTCTAAACTCTACACTCTCAACTCTAAACTATAAATTTTCTTTCCCCAGTTTCCACGCTAACACATCCCTAAGTAGTTCTGGCATGTAGTATTGTTTTTCTGGTGATGCGGCGATGGCTGGGAAGAGTTTTCCGAATGTGAACATATCGATTGTTCCTATTTCATAAATACGATCAGGGTCGATTGGTTTTCCGCCTATTTTAATGCTTGTTACATGGGTAAGTCCATCAGCAAGCTTAGTTGTTTTTACATCAATCCCATCAAAGACCATCATTCCCATCACCTTGCCGCGAAATCCAAAGCCATTAACCTTAAGCTGCTGTATTTCTTCTGTAAAGGCATGCTGTATCGTTTCCTTTAGTAAATCACCGCGTAATTTTACTTTACAAGGATTAATCGGATGCGGGCAGATTCGATGCAAATCCCCTCTTGTGACTTTCCCTTCCGTTAGACCTTCAAGAATAACACCCGAATTGACCATGCCAATCTCAGCATGACACCACTCTCGTAGCGCTCTTGCAGTGATTTGAGCAAACGCAGAAGGCTCAAACCAATTCACATACAGCGGATGCTCTATTGATGTAACTTCTTCATACAGCGTTTTCTCCTGTTCAACAAATAAATCTGTAAGAAGCTGTTCTGTTACTTCACAATTCTGCTGTTGCTCGGTTGGGATACAATACGCATCATGTGAGACAATTTCCTTTAATTCATGATCATACGTTAAAGAGATTTGTCCTAAATATTTACAGAATTTACCCGCTTGAGCAATAACGGTTCCTTTTACATAACGTCCGTTTTGGAGTAAATGATGAGTATGCCCCCCTAAAATGACGTCTATCCCTTCTAGTTCATCAGCAATTTTTTCATCGATGTTAAAACCTAAATGGGAAAGCAGAACAACAATATCCGCTTGTTTCCGAACTTCCTCAACTAAGCTTGGCAAAAGTTCAAACGGATCCTTAATATCCCAGCCCAAACTGCGGTAAAAAGGATAGTATGGCATCGTCATCCCAATCACACCAACGGTTAGACCATTATCAAGCTGATGAAAATCATATGACTGAGTCCACGTAGGCTGATCACCATTTGCTTCAAACAGGTTGGCTACAAGAACGTTGAAATTTGCTTCATCATAAAGACGATCCAGGTGTTCTTTTGAAAACGTAATTCCCTCATTATTACCGATCGTCGCATTATGAAATCCTGCTTCATTCATTAAACGGACATTTCCTTTTCCGTTTGTAGCCTCTGTAATCGGATGAACCCGATCTGCATGGTCACCAATATCAAAAAAGAGAGCTGACTCATTTCGACGCTTATGATGCTCCCGCTGCTTCTTAAAATAAGAAACAACCTTTGGCCAATTTTCCAAGCGGCTATGTAAATCATTCGTATGATAAATAAAAATTTGCGAAAGCGACAAAAACATCAACCCCTTTCTAGAGTTTAGAATTAAAAGTTTAGAGTTTAGAGTTGTTCGTTAGCTTTTTCTAAAGAAGTCTTTTAAAAATTTCACAGAGTTACCCCAAAAGCAACTCTAAACTCTACACTCTAAACTCTAAACTAAATTCACTTTCAACTATTAACTTTTAACTTTTAACAAACCTACCCCGTCATTCCCTGCCAAATCAATCTGATTCCGATGATGATGAGGAAAATGCGGAGGATGTTTACGACGGTATCGCTTTTGAGTCTTTGGTTGATTGCAGCTCCTAGTTTCCCACCGTACCAGGCGCCTGGAACGAGGGCTAGTGCATAGAGCCAGTTAACATTACCTAATGAGATATGAGAAATGGAACTGACAATCGATGAAAGAAAAATCATAAACATTGATGTTGCAACAGCAATATGGGCTGGAAATCCAAATAATAAGATCATCGCTGGAACCATTAAAGAGCCGCCACCAATACCGAATAATCCCGAGCACATTCCAACAATAAACGAGATGGAAATTGCTAAAACCGGCTGATAGCCATATATAGTTTCCTCACCATTTTCATTTATATAGCCCCGCTGAACTCCCTTAGCACTTACTTTTAACGGCTTTAAATGTTTACGAACCATGAGTATAAATGAAACAATGATAATAAAAATTCCAAAATAGACAAGAAATGAATTCGCATCAATGTCTTTGTTTAACCAAACACCAAATAATGCTCCCGGACCTGAACCCGAAAAAAACAACAATCCACTTTTGTAATCTACTTTTTTCTGCTTAATATAAGCTAATGTGGATGACAATGCTGTAAAAATCATAATAACAAGTGATGTTCCTACTGCCACTTGTGGCGTAATTCCAGCTAGAATCATTGTGTAGCTGCCAAGAAGCATTAAAGCTGGAACAACAATGATCCCTCCACCTAGTCCCATAAGACTTCCTAGCGTTCCAGCAACAAGTCCAATGACAATGAGTAATAACCACTCCATAAACATTTCCAACTTTCTCTAATCCATTTTCAAGCACTAATTATAGCAAACCACAATTAGTTTACCCTTTTTTATTCAAACAGTTTTAATTGCTGCGGGGCAAGTCCTGTGTATGTAATTCCTAACATCTCAATGAGCTGTTTTGCATTTGCTGCCGCATCGCCACCAGAATTGTTGTTAAATAGTACACAAACCTCTTCTGAATCTTTCTCTAACTGCCGAAGCTGTGTTACCCACTCTGCCAGTTCCTCCTCAGAATAACGGTAGAGATAACGAACCTCTCTCCAGTTTCCCGTACCCGGATCATTCCAGCCATACTTATTTCGACCGTGGAATCTGACGAGAGTGAGGCTTGAATAGGTTGGATGAAGGACCGTCGGGACTGAGCCTTTCCCCGCCTGCGGCTCATCACAAATACTGTGAATCCAGCCTTCTTTTTCCATAAACACTAATGTCTTATCATAATAGTGAGGTGCAAACCAAGATTGATGACGAAACTCCAAAGCGACTGGAAGATTCTCCAGCTTCTCCTTACAATAACGCAAATAGTCCACATTAGCCCTGTTGCATTCAAACCATGGCGGGAATTGACACAGGACCATCTTAAGTTTACCTGCGGTTACAAGTGGTGTTACTGATTCAACAAACCGTTGAAACATCTCTGCTTTATTTGCAAATGGAATGTCACCACGAATATGGCCTGTTATCCCTTGGTAAGCTTTCACAACGAAGGAAAAAGATGAAGGAGTTATGTTCGTCCATTTATTGTAATTCGTAAGCGGCTGTATTGCATAAAAAGATGAATCTATTTCAACAATCGGAAAATGACTGCTGTATATTGCAAGCTTATCCTGACCTTTCGTACCTCCTTCATAGAGGTCATCATGATCTCCCCATCCTGTTAAACCAATATATATCATTGCCTATACTCTTCCCTTATAAAAAAATGATGTTAACTATAATTATGTAAGATTATCTCTAATTATTATTTTAAGACTTCTCATAAAAAAAAGCGAATCCAATGATTTGGACTCGCTTTTTTATTTATGGTTAATTATCCGATAGAACCTTCCATCTCGAACTTGATTAATTGTACTTAAAACAGCTTGAAAGGATTTATAAAGAAACGGCTTTATATCAAGGGTTTAACCGATTTTTATAAAATAGCTAAATATGCACATTAAAGTCATTTCGGCACGAAGTCGGCACAGAAACTCCCATAAGAATACATACATTTTATAATAAAATAAAAAAGAATCTGGGGAAGGACAGGACTTGTTAAGTAAAGGTCGGCAATCTAAGTGAAGATAATCAAGATATTATTCTTTCAGATTTTTACGAACCCATTCCGAGACTTGTTTTCCACTTGTATATCTACCTTGCAAAATGGCTTCTCCTAAATACCAACCTACCAGGCTGAGACGCAAATCTTGATAGCTATTCCCACGCTTTTGAACACGGATTTTGGTGAAAATAGGAATTAGAGCAACTTCAGCTGCATTCATATTTAGTATGAGATTGGTACCAAGCGCTTTTAATGCAATATTGAACGCAAGTACATCTTCTGGCTTGACACTAAAAAATTGATTTCGGTAAGAAGTCCAAATTTCATAATATAAGGCAATTCCACCACCCAATAGGGGTCCAGTCCCCGGAATCCCTGTTCCTATTGTGCCAGCTAGCAAAACATTCGGATCAGGTGATAATTCGTGACCAATAGTTAATCGAAGGGCAACATCACGGTCGCTGAGTGAGGCAGGAATACCTATGTGATGACGCATTGGGATTCCCAATACAGGACGTGATACGATTTCAGGGCGAAATGCGAGACCTACCGCAGTAAGAAAATGCCCAACCTGATTTCGGCTCGAAGGATGAGGGTCTTTAAATCCCTTTCCCCCGTGGTTCCTGTCGCCTTTGAATCCTACATCTTGAAACTCTATCCCTGTTTGCAGTCCGGGGACGATTTTGGATTCGGTAGCATCGAGTATGGCTATCAATCGTCCCCGAAGTGTTCCATCGTCCGCAATTTCTCTATCTTCGAACATAAGGGCAAGTGCTTCAGCATCATTGAAACCAGCTGCTCTCCTCAGATTTATAATTCGCTCTTGGTTTTTCGTTATTGCTAAAGGGAATAGTCTTAAAGAAGCATCTGTATTGGATACATCTACTTTTTGATTAGTGGGACCATAAGCAGACATGAGACTAACTGGGCTATCTATACTCATTAAAGTTGGTCTCCTTCTTTCCCACCCAAATGGTGCCCACGAGGTGTATGGTGTAGTAGGAGCAAAGTGGGCACAATAAGGTTCTTGTATGCTACTGTTATAACTTTGCCACATTTCTGGATAGTAAAAAGGGTAAAGAAATGAAGAGTGTCCGTAATAGGAATTCTGTCTGCACATTATTTTTCACCTTTACTTTCCTTTTTCTGACAGTATATATAGGTATAAACGTTTTAGTTAATTGTCTATGTAAAATTGGGTGTTCAGCCCAGCATCTCTTAGAAAGTTTGTTATTAAACACATAGTTTCAAAAATGACACTGAAATTCTTTACGGTGAAATAGGTTTTTCAACCCTCTCCTAATCCAATAGGAGCTGTCAAGGTTTTTGAATTGTTTTTGTTCAACAACATAATCGGAATTGACAATCATTCAGCTTACATGTAAATAGGTTGTGCAAGCCTTAAATATGTTTCAAATCGCTTGGGGCATAAAACCATCATAACAACAGCGGGTACTTATCTTGATATTACTGAAAAAATAGAAGAAGACGAACTTCAAAAGTTCGCCTCCTACACTCAAAGATAATTTTAATTTGGCACGTTTTATAACTTCCAAACCCTTGTTATACAAAGGTTTTTTATTTATTACCCAATAGAACCTTCCATCTCGAACTTGATAAGACGGTTCATTTCAACGGCATATTCCATTGGTAATTCTTTCGTAAACGGCTCAATGAAGCCCATAACAATCATTTCAGTTGCTTCTTGTTCTGAAATACCACGGCTCATTAAGTAGAACAGTTGGTCTTCAGATACTTTTGAAACTGTCGCTTCATGCTCAAGAGTAATGTTGTTATTTAAGATTTCATTATATGGAATTGTATCTGATGTTGATTCATTATCCATAATAAGCGTATCACACTCAATTTTCGCTTTAGAGCCTTCAGAGTTGCGTCCGAAGTGTGAAATCCCTCGATACGTTACTTTACCGCCATGCTTAGAGATCGACTTTGATACAATCGTCGATGAGCAATCAGGTGCTAAATGAAGCATTTTTGCTCCGGCATCTTGGTGCTGTCCTTTTCCAGCAATCGCAATTGAAAGAACTAATCCTCTTGCGCCACGGCCTTTCATAATGACAGCCGGGTATTTCATCGTTAATTTTGAACCAATGTTACCGTCAACCCATTCCATTGTTGCGCCTTCTTCACAGACAGTACGCTTTGTAACAAGGTTAAAGATATTTGGTGCCCAGTTTTGAATCGTTGTGTAACGCGCATAGGCGTTTTTCTTAACGATAATTTCTACAACCGCACTGTGAAGTGAGTTTGTAGAGTATACCGGTGCCGTACAGCCTTCTACGTAGTGAACTGAGCTGTCTTCATCAGCAATAATTAACGTACGCTCAAACTGTCCCATATTCTCAGAGTTAATACGGAAGTACGCTTGAAGTGGCGTATCTGTTTTTACTCCTTTTGGAACGTAAATGAATGATCCACCAGACCATACTGCTGAGTTTAATGCCGCAAACTTGTTATCAGTTGGCGGTACAACTGTACCGAAATACTCTTTAAAAATTTCCTCATGCTCTCTTAACGCTGAATCTGTATCTGTGAATAGAATACCTAACTCAGTTAAGTCTTCTTTCATGTTGTGGTAAACAACCTCTGACTCATATTGAGCAGAAACCCCGGCAAGATACTTTTGCTCAGCTTCTGGAATACCAAGTTTATCAAATGTGTTTTTGATTTCTTCTGGTACTTCATCCCATGACTTCTCAGACTTCTCAGATGGCTTTACATAATACGTAATTTCATCAAAGTTTAAGTCAGCTAAGTCGCCGCCCCATTGTGGCATAGGCATTTTATAAAAGTGCTCAAGTGATTTCAGACGAAAATCCAACATCCATTGAGGCTCTTTTTTCATTTTTGAGATTTCCTCAACAATCTCCTTCGTTAAACCCTTTTTTGAACGAAAGATCGAGACGTCCTTGTCGGAGAAACCATATTTATATTCACCAATCTCAGGCATTTTCTTAGCCATGACGAACCCTCCTTAGTTTTTGCATGGAGAACTTATTCTTTATCTTCCTTCTGACCTTCAAGACCTTTCTCCATTGCTTTCCATGCTAATGTTGCACATTTGATTCGAGCAGGGAATTTCGCTACACCTTGCAGTGCTTCAATATCACCTAAATCAAATGTTTTGTCATCATAGTCTTTTCCTAACATCATGTCAGAAAAAATCTCAGACATTTTCAGTGCGTCATCAATACTTAATCCCTTCACTGCCTGGGTCATCATTGATGCTGATGATAAACTAATCGAGCAGCCTTCACCAACAAACTTCGCATCAACGACTTTTCCATCTTCAACCTGCATTTGCAATTGAATACGATCCCCGCACGTCGGATTGTTCATGTTGACAGTGAGAGAGTCACCATCAAACTCTCCTCGATTTCTTGGATTTTTATAATGGTCCATGATTACTTGTCGATATAATGTATCGAGATTATTACCCAAAGACATGACCAAAATACTCCTTTGTTTTTATTAATCCCTTTACAAGGGCATCAACATCTTCTTCTGTATTGTATAAATAAAAGCTTGCACGAGCTGTTGCCGTTACGTCCAGCCATTTCATTAACGGTTGTGCACAATGGTGTCCTGCTCTTACAGCAATTCCCTCTGCATCTAACACAGTAGCTACATCATGTGGATGAACATCATCACAGTTAAACGTGACTACGCCAGCTCTATGCTTTGGACCATAAATTGTTAGGCCGTCAATCTCAGATAGACGCTCCATCGCATAATTTGCCAGCTTTTGTTCATGTGCTTCAATGTTATCCATACCAATTTCTTCCAAAAAGTCAATTGCCGCTCCAAGTCCAATCGCTCCGGCAATAATCGGGGTACCCCCTTCAAACTTCCATGGGAGCTCCTTCCATGTTGATTCATATAAACCAACAAAATCGATCATTTCACCGCCGAATTCAATTGGCTCCATTTTTTCAAGCAATGCTTTCTTTCCATATAATGCACCGATTCCTGTCGGTCCAACCATTTTGTGACCAGATAGCGCGAAGAAATCACAATCTAAATCTTGAACATCAATTTTCATGTGTGGAGTACTTTGCGCCCCGTCAACAACCATAACGGCTCCATGTTTATGAGCAATTGCCGCAATTTCCTTCACCGGATTCACTGTGCCGAGTACGTTGGATACATGCATAACTGAAACGATTTTTGTATTGCTCGTCACCGTCTTTTCAACATCCTCAAGTGAAATTGTCCCATCTTTTTGCAGCGGAATATACTTTAATGTTGCCCCTGTTTCCTTTGCAACTTGCTGCCAAGGAATAATGTTACTATGGTGCTCCATTGGTGTAATGACGATCTCATCACCTGCACCAACGTTTGCTTTACCATAGCTTTGTGCAACAAGATTAAGAGCTGTTGTCGTACCACGTGTATATACGATCTCTTCTGTTGATTTTGCATTAATGAATTTACGAACCTTTTCTCTGGCACCTTCATAGCCGTCAGTAGCCAGTGTACCTAGTGTATGAACACCACGGTGAACATTTGAGTTATATCCACGGTAGTATTCAGAAATTTTGTCAATGACTTGTGCTGGCTTTTGAGATGTCGCAGCACTATCCAAGTATACGAGCGGCTTTCCGTTCACTTCTTGATCAAGGATCGGGAACATTTTACGTATTTCTTGGACATTCATCATTTAACTTTCCTTTCGATTACTTCTGTTAAACGTTCTTTAACCGCATCAATTGGCAACTTTGTAACTACTGGAGCGAGGAAGCCATGAATGACTAATCTTTCAGCCTCTTCACGAGAAAGTCCGCGACTCATTAAATAGAACATTTGCGTTGGGTCAATACGACCAACAGAAGCAGCATGGCCTGCTGTTACATCATCTTCATCAATAAGAAGTATCGGGTTCGCATCTCCACGGGCTTTCGGACTTAACATGAGAACACGCTCTGTTTGAACACCGTTTGATTTCGTTGCACCATGCTCAATCTTTGTGATTCCGTTAAAAATAGAACTTGCAGCGTCTTTCATAACTCCATGTGTCAGCATAATGCCTTCAGAATGTTTTCCATAATGAATCACATTGGCTACGAAGTTTTGTTTTTGCTCGCCTGTTCCAATTGAAACAGTTTTTGTATCAGTATATGAATTATCTCCTACTAAGTAGGTTGTATTTTCCGAAACGGTATTTCCGTCATTCATTTGCCCTAATGCCCATTCAACCTTGGCATCACGAGCAACAGTAGCCCGTCGGTTCACATAGGTTGTTACACCTTTTGAAAAATTATCAACAGCTCCAAACGATACTTTCGATCCTGCTCCCGCATAGACTTCAGCAATAATGTTCGCTACAGCATTCGTTTGCTCTTCTAAAGATACATAGTTTTCAACATAAGTCACTGAACTATGGTCCTCTGCAACAATCAGAATGTGATTAAATAATCCTGCTTGTGAATCATCCAGGCAATAAATCGTTTGTAATGGTAATTCTACCTCTACATTTTTTGGTACATAAATGAATGTACCACCGTTTAATAATGCAACATGTAAAGCAGTTAAACGATTTTCATCTTTTTTTACAGCTTCAGTCATGAAATATTTTTGAACTAACTCTCCATGCTCACGAACAGCCGTTGCGATATCAGTGAATATGATCCCTTTTTCTTGAAGCTCGTTTGTCAATTGAGAGTAAGCTGCTGTACCGTCACGTTGTACAAGAAGATTTTGTTGTTCTTCTTTCCCGATCAATCCTTGAACAACTTCCGGTAATTCAGTAACTGCATTCACGCTTTTTTGTTCACTTGTATGATTGAATTGTGTAAAGTTCCACTTATCAATCTTTGTTTTTTCTGGTTTCGGCAATTGTAACTGTTGAGCTAACTCCAAAGACTCTAGACGTAGACGTAATAACCATTCAGGCTCTTGGCGGTCTTTAGAGAAATTCGTTACATATTGCTGATCGAATTGAAGTGTCGTATCTACTGACATTACATATTCCTCCTTACCGCTTACGCTTCTTGGCCTACTGTTTCGTCTTCGATTCCTAGCTCTTCTTTAATCCAGTCATATCCTTCAGCTTCCAGACGCTCTGCCAGCTCAGGACCACCTGATTTCACAATACGTCCTTGCATCATTACGTGTACTTTGTCTGGCTTAATGTAGTTTAATAAACGTTGGTAGTGTGTAATGATTAAACAGCCGAATTCAGAGCCGCGCATCTCGTTAACACCTTTTGAAACAACTTTAAGAGCATCGATATCGAGACCTGAATCAATTTCATCCAAAATAGCAATTTTCGGTTCAGTCATAAGAAGTTGTAAAATTTCATTACGCTTCTTTTCCCCACCTGAGAAGCCTTCATTTAAGTAACGCTGTGAGAAAGACTCATCCATTTCAAGAAGACCCATTTTCTCGTCTAATTTACGGATGAACTTCATTAGTGAAATTTCATCGCCTTCTTCACGCTTTGCATTAATCGCTGAACGCAGGAAATCAGCATTTGTTACACCGCTAATTTCACTAGGGTATTGCATCGCCAAGAAAAGACCAGCTTTTGCTCTTTCATCAACTTCCATTTCTAATAAATCTTCACCATCGAACGTTACTTTTCCGCTCGTTACTTCATATTTAGGATGCCCCATGAGTGCAGATGCAAGGGTAGATTTCCCTGTACCGTTTGGACCCATGATTGCATGAATTTCTCCTCCGTTAATTTCGAGGTTGAACCCTTTTAAAATTTCTTTATCTTCAATCGCAACATGAAGATCTTCAATTTTCAAGTTTGGAACTGACATATTTTTTACCTCCAATTTATCGCTAATTACATCATTAATAATTAGATACTTTTCTATTCTCAATCTATTCTCATTACAATCTTATAACAAAAGATTCTCTATTACAAGTGATTTGGAAACTAAAAATACTTTTTAAACACTTTTGTTTAGAAAGTTGATATATATCAATTTTACACCAGCTGTTTTCCTATTTTCAAAGATATCGACTCATGAAAACCATTCTCAATAGAGTGAAAATGAACAAGCTTATGAAATGTAAAATTTAGAATTTAAAATTATTGAAGACAGATTCAAAGATCACTCCTGAATATTGTATCTAAATTATTATTTCAATTATTGTTTCTTTCTATGCATAATAGTTCTATAGAATATGTACACAAAAAAAGCCAGCAATTTGTACACTGACTTTAGTTATTATACTGTAAAATTGTTGTGATGTGTTTGAATTTATCATTTTTTTGACATTTTTTCTACAATAATCTACAAAAGAGAAAAGCGCAGATGCCTTGCCAACCTCTACTACTTGCATTACTCCTTTGTAGGCAGGTTTGGCACCCTAGCTAAAAAGCAAATGAGATGGAGTAGAGAACTCCACCTCATCCTTTTCATTTATACTCCTAGTTTATGACTGTGATTATTAACAATTTCCAGACTCTTTTGGTAGTCAAGCTCGCGCTGTTTCTCAACCTTCATTCGATTTTCTAGTCGGCGATTATATTCCGCATATCCAATTCCATGAGATTGTTGCATCGCTTTTTCCATTCCTTCAGTATGCGGTGACTTCAGTTGGTGATAAATAATCAATCAACCCTTTCATTTTTACGGTTTTTAAGAAAAGCGCAAGCGCCTTGCTCAGCCGCGACAAGCACTGGAGGGCCGACAATAAGGGTTCCGCCTTATGGACACGTTTGACGGACCGAAGTGACCTCGAGCGGCTAGGCGCTGGAGCTAGACATCTGCGAATCCTTGTTTCACCGATTTTTTCTTTCGGTCTTTATCGTATCACAGTATAAAAAAAGTAACAAAAGCGATTTTCCGCAATATTTCCGCTCATAAAATTGTGAGAAAGAATTACGATTATGAAGTCTTTATCTTTTTTCAATTTTCACGAATTTACTCCTATTATCTAATTGTTTAGAATATTTACATCTTTTGTCGAATTATTGTATAATATAATCTATTGCTTTACTTGCGTTAGTTCAGAGACAGCATCCTGAACGAGAGTAACCGCTTGACTCATGACTGCCCCACCACCAAAGGCACCTGTTACAGCCACTGCTTCGAAGATTTCCTCCTCAGTACATCCTTGGTCAATACAGCCTTTTGTATGATAGATGATGCAATATTCATCTTGTGAATACAAACTGATGCCTAAGGCAATCAGCTGTTTTTCTTTTTGTGAAAGCTTTCCTTTCTCAAAGCAAGCTTCTGTAAAAGCGTTATATTTTTGGGCAATTTTCGGCATCTTTTGGGTGAAGTGACCTAACCCTTCTTTATACTCCTGAATCGCCATTTCAATTGTGTTCATATCTTGGTTCATATTTTGCATTTCCATGTTTACTCGCTCCTTTTTAGGTAATCAAGTATAGTATGACAATAAAAAACGTAAATATGAGGTTTAACAAAAAAAGGCCTGTCCACGGCACGCTAACGTACCAATGAACAGACCAATAATATTACTGAGTGATAGGAATTACGGCACCATTGTATGTTTCATTAATGAAGTTTCGAATTTCTTCAGAGCGTAAAACTTCAACTAATGCAAGAACTTCTGGACGAGTCTCGTCTTCAGAACGAACAACGATTAAGTTTGGTTGTAAAACATCTTCACCTTCAAATGCAATACCGTATTGTTCAATATCAACTCCACCTTCTAGGGCATAGTTAGTATTGATAACAACTGCATCTCCTTCTCCACTTTCAAAGGCTGGAGCAAGCATTTTTGCTTCAACAAGTGTAGAGAAATCTAGATTTTTAGGATTTGATACGATGTCTTCACGAGTTGCTAATTGTCCTTCTTCAACATCTAGTTCGATCACGCCTGCACGCTCAAAGATTGGAAGAATACGACCATGGTCGCTAAATGAATCACTCATAATAATTTTCGCTCCATCAGGAAGCTCATCTAAACTACTATATTCTTTTGAATAAACGCCGATTGGCTCAGCATGAATTGCACCAATACTAACAAAGTCATAACCAAATTCTTCGATTTGCATCGCTAGATAGCCAGGAGTTTGGAAGTAGTTTGCATCTAATTCTCCATCTCTTAATGTTTGGTTAGGTAAAATATAATCTTGGAAAGTTATAATTTCAAGGTCAATTCCTTGTTCTGCAAGTAGTGGTTTCGCTGCTTCTAAAACCTCTGTATGAGGAACAGCTGATGCCCCAACCACTAGTTTCGTTCTTTCTTCTTGTACTGCATCCTCTTGTCCTTCTTCTGCTGGTTGCTCACTTTCTCCACCACCGCAAGCTACTAGTGAAAGAGATAAAGCAGCAGCTCCGATTAAACTTAAAAACTTCTTCATCTTATTGCCCCCTTACGTATTATCTTTTATCTGTTTTATATGTGAGAAAATCACCGATCCATTGAATAATAAAGACAATGACCAGGATCGCGATTGTTGCCACCAAAGTTACCTCAGTTCTATTACGTTGGAATCCTTCTAAATATGCAAAATGACCAAGTCCACCTGCTCCGATAACACCGGCCATCGCCGTATAACTTACTAAAGCAATCGCTGTAACTGTAATACCGGAAATAAGTGCCGGTAATGATTCTGGAATTAATACTTTATAAATGATTTGCCAATTCGTTGCCCCCATTGATTGTGAAGCTTCGATAACTCCTTTATCTATTTCCCTTAGAGCTATTTCCACCATACGGGCATAAAAAGGCGCGGCACCAATAATTAAAGCTGGAAGTGCAGCATTGGCCCCTAACATAGAACCTACGATTACTCGAGTAAATGGAATGAGTAAAACAATGAGTATAATAAATGGAACGGATCTAAATACATTAACAATCCCACTAAATATAGCATTAATCGGCCGGTTTTCCCATAGATTCCCTTTGCTAGTTAAATATAGGACTAATCCTAAGATCAAACCGAGAATAAAAGTGGCTGCAACAGAGATTGATGTCATATAAATAGTTTCAATAGTAGCATCCCACAATTTGTCCCATTTAACATTCTCAAACCAGTTATTTAGCATAATCGATCACCTCCACTTCAACTTGCTGATTGCGAATGAAGGCAATTCCTCGTTCTATTTCACTTTCATCACCATTAATGCGTACAAACAAAGTTCCATAAGAGCCATCTTGGGTTTTTGATATTTTCCCTTGTAAAATATTAATCTCAAGATCAAAATTACGAATTAGTTGAGTGATTACTGGTTTTTCTGCCTCGTCACCAACAAAGGTCAATTGAATCACCTTTCCAGTTGGATCTTCAGCTAATAAATGTTCAATAGTTTCTATTGTTTCTTCTGGCTCTGTTACTTGCTTTAAAAATTCTTTTGTCATATTTTCTTGAGGTTTACGGAAAACGTGTAATACAGGCCCTTGCTCAACAATTTTTCCATTCTCCATCACCGCTACACGATGACAAATTTTTCGAATAACATGCATCTCATGAGTAATAAGAACAATCGTCAGTCCTAGCTTTTGATTAATATCAACAAGTAACTCTAGGATCGAATCCGTTGTTTTCGGATCTAGCGCTGATGTTGCTTCATCACATAATAATACCTTAGGGTTATTCGCTAATGCTCTGGCGATGCCAACACGTTGCTTTTGTCCCCCACTAAGTTGTGATGGATACGATTCGCCTCGTCCTTCAAGACCAACCAACTTAATCAGCTCATCGACACGTTTTTTTTGTTCTTCTTTTTTCACACCCGCAATTTCAAGTGGGAAGGCAATGTTTTCTCTTACGGTTCTTGACCAAAGCAGGTTGAAGTGTTGGAAGATCATACTAATTTCCTGTCTCGCCATTCGAAGCTCTTTTCCGCTTAATGACGATAGCGTCTTTCCGGCAACCGTAATCGTTCCTTGCGTCGGTTTCTCAAGCATATTGAGCATTCGAATTAACGTACTTTTTCCTGCACCACTATAACCGATAATTCCAAAAATTTCACCTTTATCTATTGTTAAATCAACATTATCAACAGCTGTAACTTGTCCGTCTTTTGTTGAAAAGATTTTTCTAATTCCTTCTAAAGAAATCATAATGAGCATCACCTCCATATTAAACTCATTATCCATATCATAATACTATACTTTAACTCCATATACAGTCAAAGTTTTAACAAAATGTGCTCAAAAAAACCTTTCCGTCAATATTGAGCAGAAAGGTTTAGTATCAGGTTCCTTTCTCTCATCTTACAAAGCGTAATTGCCCTGCAGGAATTGGCACCTTTTTAAACTAAAAAACTAGTTTAAAGGTTGCCGGGTTTCATCGGGCCAGTCCCTCCACCTCTCTTGATAAGAGTATAAAGTTATTTATTATTTTATTAAAACAATATTGCATGAACGTATCATAGCATGCACCGAAACAAGGTGTCAATTTGTTTTTAAAAATGTTCACTTTTAAAATTTGGAAGTTAATCAAACGTTTAATTAATTTGCTAACACCAGCCAAGATCACAGTCTTCTGTGTCCTGGTTATTTATTTTTTCCACATCTTGATTCAAGTAGATCTTATTATTCTCTAATTGAAATTCCTCTGACAATTCATATTTCGCCAATCCACTCGATAAATTGATTTCTCCAATTTCATCTTCATTATAATACAAAACAATGTTACCATTGCACAGCTTTCCTTGTATACGGTCAGTTACATCTAATTTTTCCATCATTAACCCTCCTCAACACCTATTTCGATTTACATCTACTACTTATCTTTCCCGGTTTGTTTGTTGTTAGTGAACCAATAAGTGGATGGAGTTTGAATTGGCGGTTCGTGGTTGGTGGTCTGGAGTTTATTAATTTGGAGGACACGACAGACTTTATTTTGCTAAATGTGTGCTTTTTTCAAAGTATACGGCCATAAGAGACCCTATTTGCTCAATTTATTGAGTTAATGAGGAAATTTTAAGCCTTTAAGGTCTCTGGTGACCGCCAAATCTTCAAAGCAGGCTATTTTTCCACAAATAAAGGTACTGGTGGCCGTAAAAAAAAGCACAGCAGTTCTCGTCATGAAAACCGCTGTGTTTTATGTAGATTTTACTCTTCACTTACCATTTTCTCATATGCTTCAGCAGACATTAGCTTGTCAATTTCAGATGTGTCAGATGGTTCTATGACGATCATCCATGCTTTTTCATATGGAGATTCATTTACAAATTCAGGTGAATCTTCAAGATCTTCGTTGATTTCAACTACCTTGCCACTAATTGGAGCATATAATTCAGAAACAGTCTTCACTGATTCAACACTGCCAAATGGCGCGTCCGCTTCAATTTCGTCACCTACTTCTGGCAATTCAACAAAAACGATATCTCCAAGTTCAGATTGAGCAAAATCACTAATCCCAATACGAACTTTATCACCTTCAACCTTTACCCACTCGTGTTCTTTAGAATACTTTAATTCCTTTGGTAAATTCATTACTTTCCCTCCAACATTTTTATTCAATACCATAATTGTGTATACTGCAACACCACTATATTATCGAAAAATAGAGGAGGAAACAACTTATAAAAGTTTAGAGTTTATAGTTTAGAGTGTAGAGTTGGTTTTAGCGCCTCAAGAAGCATCAAGAAGCTTCAAGAAACTGCCCATCAAATAACTCTAAACTCTACACTCTCAACTCTAAACTAAATTAGCTTTTCCACGCTTCTTCCAGCGTTTCTTCTTTAAATCCAATGGTTACTTTGTTTCCGTCGGTGATGATTGGGCGTTTAATTAGCATACCGTCTGATGCCAGGATGTCCAAAAGCTCATCTTTTGATGCTGAATTTACTTTGTCTTTTAGTCCAAGCTCACGATACTTTTTTCCGCTTGTATTAAAGAATTTCTTTAATTCAACTTCACTAGCCTCATGCAAATCTGCTAATGTTTCCCTTGATGGCGGATGATCTACAATATGTATTGCTTCAAATGGAATGTTATTTTCCTCAAGCCAAACCTTGGCTTTACGACACGATCCTCACTTTGGGTACCAATATAATGTTAATGCCATAATTCTCAACCCCTTAAATATAATTATGTTCGCCTTAGGTGGCTAAGGCGAACGACAAAATTTTCCCTTATTACTCTTTTCGGTGAGAATTAATTTTTTCCTCCATGTTTTTCATGGGTAAATTGATTTTCCAGCTCTTCTGTCTCCCATGATTCCTGGATTCCATTTTCAACAGGCATCGCATCCGTAAGTTCTCTCGAAAACTCTTCAACACCTGTTAAATCACCATCATAAATCACTTCATTCTCTCGTCTCCTCAACGCAAATACCCCCCACTATTTTCTGAGCAAAGTTATACAAGCTCAACAATATTATGTGAGATAAAAATAAATTTATGAAAAGGAAGAACTTTTTAGTTTAGAGTTTAGAATGTAGAGTTTAGAGTTAAAGGAATAAAGCCCATATTGACTCATTTTGGAGTCTTTAAAAAAATAAAAAAGCTAAGACCACCTCTCCAGCAGCCCCAGCCTTCAATCACTCTCAACTTTTAACTTTTAACTTTTAACTTTCAACTCTAAACTCTACACTCTCAACTCTCTAAACAACATATTTCTCCTCTTCGATCAGTGTTGCTGCGATTTCTCTTTTCTTGGTGATGACATTGATTTGGGTGTGACGGGTTAGTTTGCGGAGGATGGATAGCATTGTGCGTAATGTGTCCCCTTCCTCAATGGCTGTAAGACTTTCTTTGGCGGCGGCCTCGATGTTGTTGAACGCTTCCTGGCAGTACACTTGTGTATAAAGGAGCTTTTGTTTGTTTTTTTCTAAACCTGTTGTCTGAATAGCCTTTTCCGTTCGTAGCAGTACGGATTCCATCGCGAACGTTTCATTTACGATATCTGCAATATTAGCGAGAAGTTCTTGTTCTTTTTCAAAAGCTTTGCCATACTTCTGTACGGCCAGGCCTGCGATAAATAAAAAGATCTTTTTTGCCATCGAAACTAAATACTTTTCTTGTTCCAAAGGCTCATCACCTACCTCTTGCGGCATGAGCATCATAAGCTCTCCTTGGAGCGCTGTTGCTTTTTCAAGAAGCGGCAGTTCACCTTTTAATGATTTTCGAAGAATTGTTGCCGGAACTAACAATCGGTTGATTTCATTTGTCCCTTCAAAAATTCGATTAATACGAGAATCACGGTAGATGCGTTCTACCTCATATTCAGACATAAAACCATAGCCACCATGAATTTGAACGGCTTCATCCGCAGTAAAATCGAGTACCTCAGTACCAAATATTTTATTCAATGAGCATTCAATAGCATATTCAGCAATGGATGTGGCAACAGCCTTTCCATCATTTTGTTGCTCTTCAGATAAATTGGCAAAACTTGCTTCGATTAATCCTCCAGTGCGATAGATTGATGATTCTGCAGCATATGTTTTCGCAGCCATTGTCGCTAACTTTTCTTGAATAAGTGTGAAACGGGAAATTGGTGTTTTAAATTGTTGACGTTCATTGGCATATTTCACTGCCAACTCAACTGTACGCTTTGCGCCACCTATACAGCCGATTCCGAGCTTATAACGACCTACGTTCAAAATATTAAACGCAATCACATGACCTTTTCCAATTTCTCCTAACACATTCTCTACAGGAACAGCAGCATCTTGCAAAATCAGTGTTCTTGTTGACGAACCTTTAATCCCCATCTTTTTCTCTTCAGGACCTGTTGAGACACCATCAAATCCCCGTTCCACAATAAATGCTGTAAACTTATCACCATCAATTTTGGCATAAACGATGAAAACATCTGCAAATCCGGCATTCGTTATCCATTGTTTCTCACCATTTAACAGATAGTGAGTTCCCGCTTCATTCAGTTTTGCTACTGTCTTTGCCCCTAAAGCATCTGAACCTGAGCTAGGTTCTGTAAGGGCATAAGCGGCAATTCTTTTTCCAGTAGCAAGATCAGGCAAATAGGCTTGCTTTTGTTCCTTATTGCCGAAGAATACAATTGGCAATGAGCCGATTCCTACATGCGCCCCATAACTTAATGAGAAACCGCCAGAACGTGAAAATTTTTCAGTAATTAAGGAAGAGCTAATTTTATCTAATCCAATCCCACCATAAGCCTCCGGAACATCTGCACCTAACAAGCCAAGCTCTCCCGCTTCTGTCAGCAAACGTCTCGAAATCTCAAATTGATGTTGCTCAATTTTGTCTAGCTCAGGAACAACTTCGTTCACTACAAATTCTTCGGTCATTTTGGCAATCATCAATTGTTCATCTGAAAAGTCCTCAGGTGTAAACACAGACTGACAATCTATATCCTCAATTAAAAAGCCCCCACCTTTAACGTTCGCCACACTCACCAACCCCTAAAAACGAATTTATAATTTAAAATTAATAATTTATAATTGTTTTTAGCTACTCAGCGTATCTAAAAAGTTCGTTAACTCTTATGCCTTTGCCTTTGTTTTAATTAATAATTGCCTCTAAAGCAGTTCAAACACTCCTGCGGCTCCCATTCCTCCGCCGATGCACATTGTGACGATCCCGAATTGTTCGTTCCGGCGTTTCATTTCATGGATGAGAGAGAGGGTGATTTTTGTACCTGTACAGCCTAGTGGATGTCCTAAGGCAATGGCACCGCCATTTACATTGACCTTGTCATAGTCCAAGTTGAGATGGCGAATCACCTGTAATGCCTGTGATGCGAAGGCTTCATTTAATTCAAATAGGCCAATATCCGCTAGCTCAAGCCCTGCTAATTGCAATGCTTTTGGAATGGCTTCAACCGGCCCGATCCCCATAATTTCAGGGGCAACCCCTGCTACCGCAAATGAGCGGAATTTAACTAGTGGTTTCAGTCCCTCAGCTTCTGCTTTTTCACGATCCATAACGAGAACTGTTGCCGCACCGTCACTCATTTGTGAGGCATTTCCGGCAGTAACCGTTCCCTTCGGATGAAACACCGGGCGCAGTTTCGCCAACCCTTCTACCGTTGTTTCTGGACGAACACCTTCATCTTGGGTTAATGTTATTTTCCTTTCCTTTAGTTTGTTGTCACTCCCTACTGAACGGTGGGTAACCTCAACCGGGACAATTTCATCATTAAATTTCCCTTCAACTACTGCTTTTGCTGCCTTTTTATGGCTATCCACTGCAAAAAAATCTTGATCCGTACGGCTTACCTCAAACCGATTCGCAACTTCTTCAGCAGTATATCCCATGTTCATGTAATATTCAGGCTGCTCCAAAACAAGCGTTGGATTCGGTGAAATCACATGCCCCCCCATTGGAATTAAGCTCATCGATTCCGCTCCACCAGCTAAGATAGCGTTGGCATATCCTAGCATAATTCGTTCCGCACCATAGGCAATCGACTGCAAGCCAGATGAACAGTACCGATTAATCGTAATCGCTGGAACTGTATTGGGCAGTCCACCAAGTACGGCAATATTTCGTGCCATATTCATTCCTTGCTCTGCTTCTGGCATTGCACATCCAATAATCACATCATCTATTTGATTTGGATCCAAACCTCCCGCTCGCTTTAACGTTTCTTTAATTGTTACCGCACCTAAATCATCTGGCCTCATATTCGCAAACGACCCGCGCTTTGCTTTTCCTACCGGAGTTCTCGCACCAGCAACAATGACCGCTTCTCTCAACGCAAACATCCCCCCATCTCCATAGCTTTTTTAATTACCTTTTGCCTTCAACTTTCAACTCTACACTCTAAACTCTAAACTCTAAACTCTAAACTAAATCAGTTTCTCAACGCTTTCCCTTTCGCCAACATATGCTGCATCCGCTGTTGTGTTTTCGGTTCTCCTACTAAACTTAAAAAAGCCTCCCGTTCTAAATCAAGTAAATATTGCTCATCAACAAGTGTTCCTCTTGGCAGACGGCCACCTGCAAGAACAAATGCTAGTTTATCGGCAATTTTAAGATCATGATCAGAAATCATCCCGCCATATTTCATCATTTTCGCTCCCAACAGCATTGTGGCATAACCTGCCTCACCAACGACCGGTATTTTCTTTCGTTGTGGCGGCTGATACCCTTGCCTTGAAAGATGAAGAACAACCTGCTTTGCATCATGCAACAGGTGATCATTATTGACACTAATTCCATCAACAGAGCGAATATAGCCATGCTGGCCAGCTTCAGCGGCAGATGTCGATACTTTTGCTAAGGCAATTGTTTCAAATACTTTATTAGCGACAGCTTGGTGATCAATTTTTGCACCGTGCGGGAGACGTTCAAGTTCACGCAAGTACAATTCCTTATTACCTCCACCTCCCGGGATAAGGCCAACCCCAACTTCAACGAGTCCAATATAGGCTTCAGAAGCGGCTTGAATTCTAGCTGCCGGCAAACAAACTTCTGTTCCCCCACCTAATGTCATCGCAAACGGTGCAGCAACAACAGGCTTGGCTGAATAACGGATTTTGGCCATTGCTTGTTGGAACTGGCGCACAACGAGATCAATCTCAAAGAAATTATCATCTTGTGCTTCCATTAAAATCATCATTAAGTTCGCGCCAACACAGAAATTTTTTCCCTGGTTACCAATGACAAGCCCTCGATAGTTTTTTTCAACCTCATCAATAGACTTGTTAATCATTTGAATGACATCAAGACCGATCGAATTATTTGGAGATGTAAACTGTAAGCAAGCGACATCATCGCCAAGATCAATAAGAGAAGCCCCGCTATTTTTTGTAATGACACGTTGCTCTTCCTTTAAGCGATGCAAATGAATGACCTTTTTATTTCTTTCGACTCTGCAGTAAATGCCATTGTCATAAAAGCTGCCTTCGTTGTCATAAAACGATTGAAAACCGTCTGCAAGCATATACTTTATCCAACTTGGGACAACCTCTCCTTCAGCTTCCATTCGTTCTACCGACTTAGCAACTCCAATGGCATCCCATACTTCAAACGGTCCCTGCTCCCAGCCAAAACCCCATTTCATTGCTTGGTCGACCGCAAGAATGTTGTCTGCAATCTCATAGCATTTTTCAGCTGAATAAAGCAGCACAGGTTTGAGTATATTCCAAATCAATTCCCCTGCACGATCTTTTGCATAAACTAATGCTTTCATTTTTTCACTTAATGTTTTTGCCTGCTTGGCTGTCATCAAGGAAGGCGCCTTCAACTTTTGTCTCGGCACGTACTCTAGTGTATTTGGATTGATCTCTAAGATTTCACTACCGTTTTTAACAAAAAATCCTTTTCCTGACTTACTTCCTATCCAGCCTTTTTCCGCCATTTGCTTCATAAATTGTGGCGGGTTAAACACCTCTTTTTCCTTTCCTTCTACCTGGTCATAAACGTTCTTGGCAACGTGCAAAAATGTATCAAGACCAACAACATCTAACGTACGGAATGTTGCACTTTTTGGTCGTCCAATTAAAGGACCTGTAACAGAGTCCACCTCACCAACGGAGTAACCGCCTCTTACCATCTCTGCGACAGTAACAAGAAGACCGTACGTACCAATCCGATTCGCGATGAAATTGGGTGTGTCTTTGGCAAATACAACACCTTTTCCGAGTACATCTTCACTAAAATGTTTCATAAAAGTAACAACATCTGTATTCGTATGTGGTGTTGGTATAATTTCCAATAATTTTAAGTAACGTGGCGGGTTAAAGAAATGAGTTCCGAGGAAATGCTTTTTAAAATCTTCTGAACGGCCTTCTGCCATGGCATTTACCGAAATACCCGATGTGTTTGAGCTGACTATACTTCCTGGCTTTCGGTATTGATCTACTTTTTCAAACACTTTCTTCTTTACGGCAAGATTTTCAACGACAACTTCAATAATCCAGTCAGCCTCTGCCAATCGCTCAAGATCATCTTCAAGGTTTCCGGCCTCGATAAGGTTAGCATTTTCTTTCAATGTTAATGGTGCCGGCTTTTGTTTTAACAGCTTTTGGATTGCAGCTGCACTCAAACGATTGCGTACTTTTTTATCTTCAATCGTTAACCCTTGTGCCTCTTCTTCCTTCGTCAGTTCTCGAGGAACAATATCCAACAACAACGTTGGTATCCCGGTATTCGCCAAATGAGCGGCAATACCAGAACCCATAACACCAGAACCTAAAACTGCGACCTTCCCAATTCGTCCGATCATCCCCAGCCCCCTCTATCTCATTTTCAAAAAATGAATACTCATTCATTTTTCCCTCAAAAAAAATCACCAAATAAAAGGTACAAGTCATTCACTTATCTTTGTCTACGCTATAATTTATGCTCTAAAAAAACTCCTTAGAACTACTTAAATCACTCTAAACTCTACACTCTAAACTAAATGAAATTTTTCAAAACAAACCAGACATTCGCAGGCCGCTCAGCCAAGCGTCTCATAAAATAACCAAACCAATCGCTGCCATAAGGAACATAAACCCTTGTTCTGTATCCTTCATTCACTAATTGGAGCTGAAGATCGTGACATATTCCATATAACATTTGGAATTCAAATTGCTCTTTGGGAATTTGATATTTTGAAATGAGTTGTTTCGTATAGGAGATTATTTTTTCGTCGTGTGTAGCAATTGCTGTATAGCTACCGGAGAGTAAATGTGCTTTAATCATACGTTTGAAGCTTTCATCAACATTAGCTTTTTGAGGAAAGGCTACTGCTGGAGATTCCCTATAGGCCCCTTTGCATAGGCGGAGATGGGATTGTAATTGTGATAATTCTTGGATATCTTTTTCTGTTCGATATAAATAAGCTTGCAATACCGTACCAAGATTGTCATATTCTTTTTTTAACTTTTTAAAAATATCCAAAGTTGCCTGGCAGCGGCTATAATCTTCCATATCAATCGTTACAAACACATTGTTGGCTTTCGCCTTATCTAATATGTGGCGCATATTCTTTAATGTAAGTTCACGGCTAATATCAAGACCTAATGAAGTTAACTTAAGTGAGATCTGTGCATCAAGTTCTTCGTTTACCATCCCTCTAATCGCAGCAAGACAATGACAAACTGCCTTTTTTGTCTCTACTTCATTGCGTACAAATTCACCAAGATGGTCCACCGTCACAGCTATGCCTTGCTCGTTTAATTTTCTAATGACCGCTACAGCTTCTTCTAACGACTGACCAGCAACAAAGCGTTTGGCACCAAGTCTAAGCCCATACTTTTTTGCTGCTTTTTTAAAATATGCATTTTTGGCTAGATATAAAAAGAAATGTCTCATCACTTTCTCCATATCCTCACCCGCTTTCAGCTACTTATTCCTAATTATATGCCTGTAAACTGAATTGGATGAAGAAGTTCGATGTATGTTTTTGTTATTCCAACTTTTTGCCCTAATTACCATCGCATAGATCATTTATGGCAGTGAGAAGCTATACGTGTAGTCTTTTGAATGAAAAAGGAGGTACTACGCATGCAAATGCAATCACAACAACAACAGCAAAATATGATGAGTAATCAACAAGGCATTATGACACAACCACCAAACATCGTTACAAGTAAAGACCATTTATATATTTCAGATATGCTATCTTGGAACTTACTGGCGATGAAAAAGTGTCACTTTTTTGCCCAGCAATGTGCTGATCAAGAAGTTAAAGCAGCGATCGAACAGGCGGGAAGAATGCATGAACGTCATTACCAGAAAATTCTAAGTCACCTGCAAAACCCAAACAACCCAGCACAACAATCACAAGGGACATTACAGTAAAGGAGGATTTTTATCATGAACCAAAATTCTAAAATTCGTAATCCAAAAACAGAAGTTCCTCAAACTCCACAAATGACTGACCGTGATTTTATTAATGATGTGTTGGCAACAGAGAAATACATGACTTCTTCATACAGCATTGCCTTAAATGAAGCAAGTCACCAAAACCTCTATCGCGATTTAGCTACTATCTGTAATGAAACACAGGATTGTCAACGTAACCTATTTAACACGATGTTCAAAAAAGGCTGGTACAGCTTTGAAGCAACAGACCAACAAACACTGCAACAATCGTACCAACGCTTCACCGGCTACAGCAACCAATTTCCGTATAGTAATACAACCCCTTCTTAATTTAGAATGTAGAATTTAGAATTAAAAACAATCAGCAAAAAGCGATTCAATATTGAATCGCTTTTTAAGGTCTCAATTTTTTTAAAATAATTCTACATTCTACATTCTAAATTATCTTTCAAGTTAATTAACATTCTTCTTCTCCCGATGCGCTTTATTCAATTCCTGAATTTCCTTCACAACATTCTTCATCGTTTCTTTTGCATCAGGGTATTGTTCGTTCCAGTGTTTTGCTAATGGCGGCATGCTTTTTGAGATATGCGTGTAGAGTGCCCACGCTTTCACTTTTTCCTGAAGTTCAGGCGAGCTTTCGCCTAATAAAAGCTCCGTATATTTCTCAAGTAAACCATCTAACTGCTCATCAAATTTCTTCTTCATTTCAATCACTCAAATCCTTTCTAATCCACTCTTTTTTTGTTTCCATTATCTAGCTTCTCAAATGAACTATCAACTTTCAACTTTTAACTAATTATAAAATTGTCGGATTTTACAGAAAATTATACTTTTTTGGATCTTTTTCAAGTATAATTGTATATATTGGATTAATTTGAAAGGAAGTTAGACTATATGACTGACAGTAAACTGTACGCTTCAATGATCCTTAGCATTGCCACTTCAAGTCAAAATAAAAACGATGTACTAAAAGCAATCGATAATAATTTTGTCTTCATGGGGACATTGCGGCTCCATGTAGAAAATGTATTTCAACTGTATCAACATACTGTTGATACACTTATTTCCGAACTTATCAGCTTACTCGAACTTTTTATAAATGATCAATATCCTTATCTAGCAGGAATTACAATTAAGCCTTCAAAAGGAAAACATTGTCACTCATCTTAATTCATCCCTATTTATAAATACCTCTATTCTTACACATATTATACATATGGAGATATTAACTATTCTATTTGGTGTTCTATTGACATTTTGGATCCTAGAATTCGTTCTCTTTAAAGATCAACAAAGAAAGGAGGAGCATTCACAGAAAGATGTCAGCCTGCTCTTTATACAGGCAAGCATCATTATCAGTGTGTCGGTAAGCTACCTTTTTGCCTTAAAGTTTCAGTGGGGACCTAACCTATTAATTAAAGAGTTTGGGTTATTTTCAATGGCAAGTGGTATTATCTTTCGTTACTGGAGCTATTCCCTAATGAAACAGTATTACACACGGTCCATTCATTCAGTGAAAGTTCGTCCATTGCTAAGTCACGGACCGTATCGTATTACTCGTCATCCTTTTCAAACCGGGCTGTTTCTCATCGTAATCGGGCTAAGCTTATTTATTAGTGTAAATTGGTTAGTACTTACCATCGTCTTCCCAGTTATGGGTGCAGCTCTTCACTACCGAATGAATCTAGAAGAGCAGCATCTGAAAGAAATCTATCAAGACATCTATATCGGTTGGCGACGACATCGTGTATAATCTTTTTCTCATGAAAAGAATTAATGAAAGATATTAAGAATGGCTTAGACTATGATTTCTAAGCCATTTTTTAATTTTAAAATTAATAGCTTATCCCTACTCATTAAAAGTTTGCTTCTTTGTTTCTTTCCTATTATCTCTAATGATAAAAAAGATAACGAGAATAAGAAGAAGCTCTAATAACAAACCAAGTGTAGCCCAGACATGAATCTTAAATTCAAATAACATACTCTTATTTTTAATAAGTATCACAGATAATATTGGCATTAATAAAGATAAAGGAATTAGCGGGATCCTACTATTACTGGTAAAAAGCAAATTAATCGAACGATTCAACCCATATAAGAGAAGCGCAAATTTTACAATGATTGTCGGAAAATACATTGATACAATCGCAAAATCAAGCCTGTCTAAAAACTCGGTTAACCGAATTTGTTGAACAAGTGAATAAGTCGGATAAGCAGAATACCGAACAATTTCTGCTCCCAGTACAGCGATTTCCGTAAACAATAGGATAAAAAATAATCCAAGGCCTAGCCCACCACCCCAAATAAGTGTTTTTTTTGTGTTTTTTAAAGATTTGGTCGTACCAATTATTAATAAAATAATTAAGAATTCACCAATCCAAGCTAAGCCAAGGTACGTTGATTGAAAAACAGATGGGATAACTTCGAAACCTAAAACTGGTTCAAAATTTTCTAACTCGATCTCGGCAAGTAATGATAATGGAATAAACAATACAACACAAGCAAATAAGACAAATACAATTTCATTAACCCTTGCAATAACTTCAATACCAGCCCATGCTATATATAAACTGCAACCAATGATCAGCATCAATACAATGAATGTTGGAGTAATCGGCAGTAATGTTGTTTCAATAAACCCTGTAATAATTCTAAGGTCACGTACTACAATATGCGAAATAAAAATAACCATAAGGAGAGCAAACAGTTTTGTCTTAATACTGTTTGGCTCAAATAATATGGCATTAAGTTTAGGTAATCCAAATAATCCCACATTCACGGTGATAATGACAAAGCCAAACAAAAAAAAGGGAACAAGCCAGCTATTTTGAAGTGCCAGATCAATTAATGATTGAGGCAGAACAACTAAACTACTTGCTAAAATGTTATTAGCGGTTAAAAACCCAAGTTGTCGATCGGATATTTGGATTTTCATTGACCAATCACCAGGCTTGTAAAACCACCAAATATTGTTGATAAAAAATCAAGATAACCATTAAACACTAGGTTAAAGTGTAAAAAAATAGCAGCTGCAGCTGTAATACCTGAAAAGAGAAGGTATATATTCCTCACTTTTTTTTCTTTTTTAAAGACATGTCTGCTTAGTAGATAGGTAATGATTAATGTACTCCAAATAAAAATAGCGTCAATCATTTTTCCTTTCACTCTCCTATGCCTATCCCTTCTGTTACCAAACCAGTAAATTCAACTGAAGCATTTACTTGTATTTCATAATCTATGTTGGGTAGGTTTTCCTTCCAGTTTTGCTTCCATTCTTCGTTCCATCTCTCTCGCTCTCTTCGATGCAGGAGCCACCCAAAACCAAATGAATCGATACCTCTTGATAAAGTTTCAGTCAGTAACGGTTGAATTGCTTTGACAATTTCTTTTTCCATTTGCTTATTAACAATATCGAGTACACCTTTATCTTCAAAGTTTAATTCTGTTTCATTTTCGATAACGTTTCCATACACATCAATTTTATATTGAAAAACAGGTTTATCATTTTCGAGACGATAAGAAAGATCGGTGTTCTGTTCTGTTATCCGAAGTGTAATACTTTTTCCCGGTTCAAAATCGATCGTATAAAACTCCCCCTCCATTTTTTCAAGTAAATATTTTACTGCAACTGTTTGTTTTTGGTCAGTAAAGAATTGTAATTTATCACCTTGAAAAATCGCTACTTTTTCAATTTCAATTTGATCTTCTACAAGCTCAGGGTTTGGGCTAACATTCTTTGTCACACTAATTACAGGGAGAATCGGATCATTACCCTTTTGCTGAAAATTCAATAAAAAATCTTTAACTGTTAAGTAAAAGGTATAAACACCAATTTCTCTAACTATTTCTGAAGAAAAACTTTCTAACTGCGGATTTGCACTTAATACTGGCATAGCCTCTCCTTCAGCAATAAAGATTTGTGTTGTCAACCGTGAATCCCTTGTTCTTGTTAAAACATCTAATGCTTTACTTAATCCATCCCGTGCTAATCCTTCTCCAAAAATTGCTACACGACGATGACCGAAACTCAACCTTCTTGACATTCGTTTCTGCAAATCTGCATTTGCCTCCCGGACACTTTTGCCTACACCAGCATCCAAATAATACGAAGCTCCCCCTGAGGTACCGCCACCGCCTCCTGAACTTCCAGCTCCACCCATTTGACCGGGTAATGGAATCTGTGCTGCAATCCTGAAGGTCGTTTCATTTACCCTGTCAAAACTTGTTCCAGTCACAATTGCTAGATCATTAACCTCGAGACGATCCCAACAACCAGTGAGAGCGACTGGAACAATGATACAAATGATAAGCTTGAACAGACGCTTCATAGATCCTTCCTCCATTGTTTTTGCTTTTGTCTAGGAGATGGGTATAGATTATTACCTTGTTTTCTTACGTTCTTTTTCGCAAAATCCCTTGGACGCAAGTCATTCATCCATATAGGTACACGTACAAGTACATCTTTTAATTCTGAGAACTTTAATGGTGCTAGCGGCTCAAAATACGGAACACCAAACGATCTCAGCTTACATAAATGAGTTAAAATCATTAACATACCAATAACGATCCCAAATAATCCAAATGTAGCTCCTAAGATCATTAACGGAAACCGTAATAGTCGAATTGAAATCCCTAAATTAAATTTTGGAATTGTGAACGAAGCGATCCCTGTTAAAGAGACAATAATAACCATCGGTGCAGAAACAATCCCGGCATCAACTGCTGCAGTTCCAATAACAAGTGCCCCCAAAATACTGACGGCTTGGCCGATTGTTTTTGGAAGTCTTACCCCTGCTTCACGTAACGCTTCAAATGAAACTTCCATAATTAACGCCTCTACAAAAGCGGGAAATGGAATCGCCTCTCGACTCGCTGCAAAACTTAATAATAAATTTGTTGGTATCATTTCTTGATGATAGGTCGTTATTGCCACATATAATGCTGGTAATAACAGGGCAATTGCTAAAAAAAATAACCGTATGACTCTTAGAAATATAGCAATATAAAAACGGTCATAATAATCCTCACTTGCTTGAAACTGCTGCCAAAACGTTGCTGGAATAATCATGACAAATGGAGTCCCATCAACAAGAAGCGCAATTCTTCCCTCAAGTAAATTAGCAGCAACAGAATCGGGACGTTCAGTCACTTGCAGCTGAGGAAAGATACTCCATGCATTATCTTCGATGAGCTCTTCAATGTAACCCGTTTCGAATATTCCATCGATTTCAATTCGATCTAAACGATTATGTAATTCCTTCAACACTTTCTCATCAGCAATCCCATCAATATAAAAAATTTCAACAGCTGTTTTTGTTTGCTCACCAATCTTCTTTGTTATAAGTTTTAAATTGGGATTCTTAATTTTCCGCCTTATTAACGATGTATTAACACGGATATTTTCAATAAAACCTTCCCTAGGTCCACGAATTGCCGATTCCGACTCTGGTTCGGAAACAGCTCTAGATTCAAACCCTCCAACTGGGAAGATATAGGCTTTATCAAATCCATCAATAATCAAAGCAGCATTACCATCTAAAATTTCGTTCACTACGTCTTCAACATGATTATTTTCAGATATATCTGCAAGAGTAATAATTTCTTCATCTAATGTTTGTAATGTCGCATTATTATCCCGTCGATTAACCACAAACTCATGTAATACATGACTTTGAATATTCTCAGTATTAATTAGTCCATCTACATAAAATAAGTAGGCCACTTTACCTTTAACATGAAATTTTCGAAAAACAACATCAGCACAGTTATTAAATTGTTCCTTAAATGTAGCAAGATTTATTTGTACGTTATGAACTATAGGATTTTTCGTTTGTTTCATGTTATACCTCGAATAAATTGGTTATTTTAATTCTAAATTTCCCCATTAGAGGTCAATTATTCACAATTAGGAATTATATCAATACTCCGTTACTCCATAAAAAAAAGCGTACCAAAGGTTTCATTACCTTCGTACGCTTTTTTTCGGCATCAACAATTAGTTGTTGTTATTGTTATTGTTGTTGCGATTATTACGGTTGTTACGGTTGTTTAAATTTTGAGCGTCGTTTTCATTTGCAAACTCAACGTTCGCATTGTTCACGTTCAACTCGTTATTGTTGTTGTTATTATTGTTGTTATTGTTGTTGTTGCGGTTATTACGATTGTTACGTGCCATCTTGTCTCACCCCCGTTCACAAAAATTATTATGTGAAGAACCTAGCGAAAACATACGTAACTTTTTTGAATTTGAATTTCCTTTTTTTTGATATTAAAGTAGCTTTTACTGGAATTGATTAGGGTTCTGATGTTGCTGGAACATCGGCTGTTGGTAATGTGTTTGTGGTTGGTTCATATGACTGATACGTTGATTTTCTTGAATGAGCTGATTGTAGAGATTCGATAATTGCTGAATTTGTTGACTGGCTGAACTTTCATGTTGAGCAATCTGCTGCAACTGACTTGTTATTTGTCGTAATTGTTGTGCATGTTGTGACTCCATTTGCTGCATTTGATGAAGCATGTTTTGAACTTGGACCCCAATAGATGATGAATTGAATTGATTTTGAAACATAGCTGTTCCTCCTGAGTTAAATTATTTTTGGTACAATGTTAAAATTGCCTAATCAGAAGGAAATATGTAATGAATATTATTCGAGGAAATAAGTTTACTCTAAACGCAAAGAAGACCACCTAACACGGTGGTCTTCCTTCATGGTATTTTGGTGGAGACGGTGGGAATCGAACCCACGTCCAAGAACATTGGCACTTAAGCTTCTACGAGCGTAGTCGCTATATTAGTATTTCGCAATCACTTCGGCCCAGCGACAGGCTTCCGTGATGCTAGTCTGATTAATCTCTTCCATCGTCCCCAGACGGAGAACAACCGGCGTAGCCCACTAAGAGTGAGTCCCTTACCCTACCACATGGGCGATGGAGGGAGGAACCGCTAAGCGCTATTAAGCAGCTAAAGCGAAGTTGTTGTTTTCTTTGCCAGTTATAGGCGTTGGCGTTTTAACGAGGCCGACCCCCTCGACTCGCAACTTAAGCTCAAACTATCCCTGTCGAATCCAAAACGTCCCCAGGTTATAAAGTTTAGAGTTTAGAATGTAGAGTTTAGAGTTGTGCAGCCAGCTTCATTGATGAAGTGCTGATAAATCTAAACAATTATTACTAAACAGCTAAAGTTAAAAATCATATAGAATTTTCAAAAGAACAATGTGAGTTGTTTTAATGACTTCTACGTAAGTTAGTATAACATATGACATTGATAAAACAAATGGTAATTTGTGTCTTATCTGTTATGCTTTTTGGCGTTCGCGGAAGGCACGCTCGATCTCACGCTTCGCATCCTTTTTCTTTAACGTTTCACGCTTATCGTAGTTTTTCTTCCCTTTTGCCAGCGCAACTAATACTTTGGCAAAACCGTTTTTAATGTAAATCTTCAGTGGTACCAGTGTATAGCCTTTTTCACGAGTAGCACCTATAAGCATGTTGATTTGCTTCTTGTGTAAAAGAAGTTTTCTCGTGCGCAGCGGATCATGGTTATAGCGGTTGCCTTGTTCATAAGGACTAATATGAGCATTCCAAAGAAACGCTTCATTATTTTGGATTCGTACGAAAGCATCTTTAATGTTTGCTTTCCCGGCACGAACAGATTTAATTTCAGTACCTGTTAAAACAATCCCTGCTTCATACGTTTCTTCAATATGATAATCATGTCGCGCTTTTTTGTTTTGAGCAACTACTTTCCCTTCAGTTCCAGTTCCAGCCATAGCCAAACGCACCCTTCAATTACAATCTAGACTTTAATAGTAGCAAATTTACCAGGAAAAAACAAGAAAGGCGAATTTAGAATTTATAATGTAGAATTTAGAATTGTTTTGGGATAACTTCAAAGAAGCCAATAAAGAAAAAGTTCTTTACGCTACCTCTTAGAAATCTCCTACAATAATTCTAAATTCTAAATTCTTAATTAAAAGGGAGAGGAATGAAAACAAAGTCATTCCTCAAACCCAACTCTAAACTCTAAATTCTAAACTACCGTCTTTTCTTCCCTTTACTTCTCTTCGCTTTTGGTGCGTTTTCGTAGAATTTCTTCTTCTTTTTCCTTCTGTTTCCTTCACCTTGCTTTTGACCTGTTTCTTGACCTTGGCCTTTTCCTTGCGCTTTCCCTTGAGCTTTCCCTTGAGCTTTCCCTTGAGCTCCTTTGGCTGGTCGGCGTTTTTCGGACACAATGACTTTCGGTCTTGCTTTTCGTTCTCTCGGTTTGCTTCCCTTCATGCCGACGATTTCAAAATCAATTGAGGATTCGTCAACATTAACACCGATCACACGAACTTCAATTTCATCACCAATTCGAAATACATTTCCTGTACGCTCACCGATCATCGCATACTGCTTTTCATCATAATGGTAGTAATCATCGGTTAAATAGCTGACATGAACAAGTCCTTCGATTGTATTTGGCAGTTCTACGAAAATACCAAAGTTTGTAACACTGCTAATAATTCCTTCAAACTGTTCACCAATTTTATCTTCCATGAACTGTGTTTTCTTCAGCTCATCCGTTTCACGTTCAGCTTCAACGGCGCGTCGCTCCATTTCAGACGAGTGTCGTGTAATATCCGGGAGCTTTTCATTCCAATGAGTTTGTGTTCCGTCATCCATTTTTCCTTCGACTAGATATGTCCGGATTAGACGATGAACAATTAAGTCAGGATATCGACGAATCGGTGATGTGAAGTGAGTATAGAATTCAGCTGATAAACCAAAGTGACCGAGACTGTTCGGATCATATTTAGCTTGCTTCATCGAACGAAGCATTACCGTACTAATGACTGTTTCCTCAGGCTCACCACGTACTTCTTCAAGCAGCTGTTGTAATGCGCGAGGGTGAACAGTATTGCCATTGCCTCGTACAACATAACCAAAGTTTGTAATAAACTCCAAAAATCTCGTTAGTTTTTCAGCATCTGGATCTTCATGGATCCGATATACAAACGGAACTTTTAGCCAATGGAAATGTTCAGCAACCGTTTCGTTTGCTGCAAGCATAAACTCTTCAATTAATCGCTCAGCAACAGAACGTTCACGAACAACTACATCTGTTGGCTTCCCTTCCTCATCAACTAGCACCTTTGCTTCCTTAAAGTCAAAGTCGATCGCCCCGCGTTCCATTCGTTTTTTACGAAGGATGTCTGCAAGTTCTCCCATTTGTTTAAAGAATGGAATCAGTGGTTCATAACGCTTCGTCACTTCTTCATCTTCATCTTGTAAAATTTTACGAACATCCGTGTATGTCATTCGTTCGGTTGTATTAATCACACTTTGGAAGATCTCATGGTTAACCACTTCTCCCGTTGGTGTGATTTCCATTTCACAAGATAGCGTCAACCTGTCTACTTGCGGATTTAAGCTGCAGATCCCATTTGATAGTCGATGCGGAATCATCGGGATCACCCGGTCAACTAAATAGACACTCGTTGCGCGCTCAAATGCCTCTTTATCAATTGGTGAACCTTCTTTTACATAATAGCTGACATCTGCGATATGAACACCAAGCTTGTAGTTTCCATTATCGAGTCTCTCAACGGCAACAGCATCATCTAAGTCCTTTGCATCCGCACCATCAATCGTAACAATGGTCTGATCACGCAAATCCCTGCGCCCCTCAATTTCTTTCGGATCGATTTGATCAGGTACAGCATTTGCCTGGTCAAGTACGTCTTGCGGAAATTCCTGTGGTAACCCGTGACTATGAATAATTGAGAGAATATCAATCCCCGGATCATTTTTATGACCAAGAATTGTTATAACCTCACCCTCAGCACTCATACGTCCTTCAGGATACTTTGTTAATTTTACAACAACCTTATGACCATCAACAGCTCCACCAGCAGCCTCTTTTGGTATGAAAATATCATTTGGTATTCGTTTGTCATCTGCAACGACAAACCCATAATGTTTGCTATCAACATATGTACCAACGACTTCAGTTACGCCACGCTCCAATATTCGAATGACCTTACCTTCTGGCCTTGCACCAGATGATTTGGGATGAAGACGAACAAGGACCGTATCTCCGTTCATTGCTCCACTCATATCTGATTGCGTTACATACACATCACGTTCACCATCTTCCGGAATAATGAAGGCAAAGCCTTTGGCATTACCTTGGACTTTCCCTTTAACAAGATTCATTTTCTCCGGTATACCATAGCGGTTACTGCGAGTGCGAACAATCATTCCGTTCTCTTCCATATAGTTAAGCATTTGGACAAACTCTTTAAAATCACCCGAATCAGTAATTCCAAACGCTTCTTCTAATTCTGTTACAGATAAAGGTTTATAAGCCTCTTCCTTCATAAACCCTAAAACCTTATTCATTCTCTCCTGATTCAAATAAATCACCCCTTTTATCAAAATCTTTTCAGTTTAGAGTTTATAGTGTAGAGTATATAGTTAGTGCAAGTACTACTACGAAGCCTTTCTTTAGCGCTCCATTGAAGTAACCCTCACCAACTCTAAACTCTAAATTCTAAACTCTAAACTTTAAACCACTTTCAACTATTAACTATTCCAATCAAGTCTCTCTAAAAACCGAAGTATGTCCTCATGCAATTGTTCTTTCTCTTTATCCAGTGTAATGACGTGGCCTGAGTTTTCGTACCATTTGATGTCTTTTTCAATTGACTCGACTTCGTTGTAAATGATATTTGCACTATCTGGATTGATCATTTCGTCATGTCTAGCTTGTACTACAAAGATAGGGGAATAGATGAGGTCAACTTGCTGTCTTACCTCAGTCATTAGTTCTTGAAGCGCCTTTAATGTTTTCATTGGAGTTTGTTCGAACTGCTCCATCTCTTCCCGGATTTGCTCGTTACTTTTTTGCTCTCTTCTTTTATATTCCTCAGCATAAGCTAAAACACCTCTATACATGACTTCTTCGCTTTTTATGAACATTGGCGCACACATTGGGACTATCCCCTTTATTGGTACAGTGTATCCCAATTTCAAAGAAAAAACCCCACCTAAGGAAAGCCCTGCTACGGCAATTTCTTCAAAACCTTCCCCTTTTAAGTATTCGTATCCTTCCATGACGTCTTTCCACCAATCCTCAGGACCAGTATGAACGAGCTCTTCCGGTGGAACTCCGTGCCCTTTATATTGGGGGGCATGACAGGTGTATCCATGTTTTTGCAGAAACCGGCCGAGCATTCGAACATCGGCCGAACTACCGGTAAAACCATGCAAAAGCAAAACTGCCCGCTGATTTTCTCCTTCAAATGTAAACGGCTTTGGTGCAACTTCTTTCATTATCATTACCTCTCCAAACTACAATGTATTATTTTATTAACTAGGCTTTTTTTGCGTGAAGCTGTCTTCATGTAAAAATTGATAAACTTCAGCACATAATTGTTCCTTTTCACAATCGTGACAGATCATGTGCTTTGACTTTTTAAAATAACGAATTTCTTTTTTCTGTGCCGGTATCGTGTTATATAAATACTGGGCGCTCTTCTTTGGAATTAGCCCGTCTTGCTCACCTTGGATGATAAGTGTCGGGATTTCAATTTTCCTAAGTGATGGCCGTACTCTTCGAACTGTCTGAGTAAATTGATACGTTGCCGTCATTGGTGTATTAATAATTTTACGGCGATAGCGCTGATACAGCTCGTTATGATGAAGGTGACCACGAAAACCATCCTTTACAATCCCCTTAATATCCATGAACAGCTGCTTAGGATTAAAATAATACGCTGCCGCACTGAGTAATACAAGTTTTTCCACTTGATATTTTGAGGCTAAATAACCGGCAATCATTCCACCCATCGAAAACCCAATAATATATACTTTCTTACAGTGCTCTTGAAGTCTTTGCAGCGCAGTCTCTGCAGCATGTAGCCACTGTTTATACGTTACACCTTTTAAACTTTCATTCGGTCCATGTCCTGGCAGAACAGGTGTATAAATTAACCAATCCGTTTCTTTACGTAAATAATCAGCTAATGGTTTCACTTCATAAGGCTCTCCAGTAAAACCATGGATACATAAACATCCAATCATCTTGCTCACCTTTCTTTTCATACAAGATTCATGCTAATATTATTCGTTTTATTCATACATTTAATTTACCCTTTTTGTGATCAACTATAATGTAAGATTATTATATGGGCGCAGATTGTACAAATTGAATCAACAAACAAAAAAAGCAGCAAGTCACTAGTGTTGTGACTTACTGCTTGCCTTTATTACATATAATATCCTACTGCAATCGATAAAAGGAAAAATAAGACTGACAAAACAACCGTAGCTTTCCCTAAGAAAGCATCAATCCCACGAGCCTTTTGTTTTCCCAGTAATTGTTCAGCACCACCAGAAATAGCCCCTGCTAAACCTGCACTTCGACCTGATTGCAATAATATAACGATAATTAGAGCGATTGAAACAATAATTAATAATGTAAATGCAACAGCTTGCACAACAGTCACCTCCAAGACACACTATACAATAGTATAAATGTATCACAAAATTGAGGCTATAGCAATTTGTTCATGAAAACTTAATCAAAAATAGCACTAAGAACGTCATCGTTAAATTTCTGATCTTGTCCTAATTCAGCCTCTAGTTGTTCGGATATCGATGACACCATCTCTTTCACGACTTTAAAGTCGTCAACACTAACTGCAACCGCTTTCATTTCGTTTATATTTTCCTCAACCTGATTAAGTTTATGCAATACATCCTCTAGTAGCTCAGTAGTCATAAGAAAGGGCTCCTTTTTGCTAGGTTTTCTTTTTATTATAGCAGACAATAGGGAAAATTCAGACTAGTTTTTATAAAAAAATTATTTATTTCAACGCAAAAAAAGCCTGCTTTAACTTTTTACTGTTAAAGCAGGCTTTTTGGAGATTACTTATTATTAAGGTTATAGAATGCTTTTTTTCCACCGTAACGTGAAATGTAAGCTAATTCATCTTCAATACGTAATAATTGGTTATATTTTGCTACGCGGTCAGTACGTGAAGGCGCACCCGTTTTGATTTGCCCAGCGTTTGTTGCAACTGCGATGTCAGCAATTGTTGCATCTTCAGTTTCTCCAGAACGATGTGAGATAACCGCTGTATAACCAGCACGTTTCGCCATTTCAATCGCATCGAACGTTTCTGTTAACGTACCGATTTGGTTCACTTTAATTAAAATTGAGTTCCCAACACCTTTTTCGATACCATCTGAAAGTCTTTCCGTGTTCGTAACGAATAAGTCGTCACCAACTAACTGAACTTTGTCACCGATCGCATCAGTCAGCTTCTTCCAGCCTTCCCAATCGTTTTCATCAAGACCGTCTTCAATTGAAATAATTGGATATTTGCTAGTTAAGTCTTTGTAGAACTCAACCATTTCATCAACAGTTTTTACAACACCTTCGCCTTTGAAGTGGTACTTGCCTCCTTCATACATTTCAGAAGCTGCAACATCAAGAGCAAGCATGACTTCTTCTCCAGCTTTGTAGCCGGCACGTTCTATTGCTTCAAGGATCGTTGTAATCGCTTCTTCATTTGATGCTAAGTTTGGCGCGAAACCACCTTCATCACCAACAGCTGTGTTATGGCCTTTTTCTTTAAGAACTGATTTTAAGTTGTGGAAAATTTCTGTTCCCATACGAAGAGCATCAGAAAACTTCTCAGCACCAACCGGCATAACCATAAATTCTTGAATATCAACACTGTTATCCGCATGTTCCCCGCCGTTTAAAATGTTCATCATTGGTACAGGTAACGTCTTCGCATTGAATCCACCAAGGTATACATATAAAGGAACATCCAAAGCATCAGCAGCAGCATGAGCAACAGCCATAGATACACCAAGAATGGCATTAGCACCTAATTTTCCTTTGTTGCTAGTTCCATCTAATTCGAGTAATAATTCATCTATCCCCACTTGATCTAATGCATCAAAACCTACTAATTCAGGAGCAATAATATCATTTACATTATCAACAGCTTTTGTTACTCCTTTGCCCATGTAACGGTCACCACCATCACGAAGCTCAACCGCTTCATGCTCACCTGTTGATGCTCCACTTGGAACAAGCGCGCGTCCCATTGAACCAGATTCTAAATACACTTCAACCTCAACCGTAGGATTCCCACGAGAGTCTAACACTTCACGAGCATATACATCAGTAATTAACGTCATCAAAAAAACCTCCATTTTTATTAGTTTAGAATTTATAGTTTAGAGTTTAGAGTTGTATGTAAGTAGTTCAATGATGTCTTGGAAAAGCATACCATAATATTTTAAAAAATAAATCCTCTATTATCAATTATTTCTCAATTACTTGGCATCAAAGATTTAACCCACAATAACTCTAAACTCTTAACTTTTAACTGCCCTTTATAAGGCTTTGTCCTGTCATTTCTTTTGGCTGGTTTGCACCTAGTAGATTGAGGACCGTAGGTGATAGATCTGCTAAAATGCCGTCTTGTCTTAGCTCGACACCTTTTTTCGTAACAATAACTGGAACCGGGTTTGTCGTATGAGCTGTCATTGGTGTATCTTCTAGTGTGATGACTTCATCAGCATTTCCATGATCAGCAGTAATGACGGCGTGACCACCTTTTGCTACGATCGCATCAACGACTTTCCCAAGACATTCATCAACGGCTTCAACGGCTTTAATCGTTGGCTCTAACATACCCGAATGACCCACCATGTCTGGGTTTGCAAAATTTAAAATAATGACATCGTGCTTATCAGCCTCTATTTCTGCCAGCAGTGCATCAGTTACTTCATACGCACTCATTTCCGGCTTCAGATCATATGTAGCAACCTTTGGAGAGTCAATTAAGACACGCTCTTCGCCCGGAAACTTCTCTTCTCTACCACCACTGAAAAAGAATGTTACATGTGGATACTTCTCCGTTTCAGCTATTCTAAGCTGCTTGTAGCCTTGCTGCGACAACACTTCACCTAACGTATTATCGAGGTTTGTCGGTTTGAAAGCGACAAATCCCTGAACTGTTTCACTAAAATGTGTAAGGCAAACATAGTGGACATCTTTTGGATGCTTGTCACCTCGTTCAAAGCCACGAAAATCTTCGTTTGTAAACACTTGCGACATTTGAATCGCACGGTCCGGACGGAAGTTAAAGAAGATAATCCCATCATTGTCCTGAATTGTGCTGACTGGACTTCCATCCTCATTCGTCATAACAGAAGGAAGCACAAATTCATCATGAATTCCGTTTTTATAGGAATCTTCTAACGCTTCTAGTGGTTGACGATAACTTAAACCTTCACCGTAGACCATGGCGCGGTACGATTTTTCAACTCTTTCCCAGCGTTGATCACGGTCCATCGCATAATAGCGGCCATGAATTGTCGCTATTTTTCCAACGCCTGCTGTTGCTAATTTCTCTTCAAGTGACTTAATATATACCTCTGCACTTGTTGGCCCAACATCGCGCCCATCGAGGAAACCATGAATATACACTTTGTCTACGCCTTCTTTTTTTGCTAAATCTATCAGTGCAAATAGATGTTCAATATGGCTATGAATACCGCCATCAGAAAGAAGTCCGTACACATGCAAGGCACTGTTATGCTGTTTCACATGCTTCATCGCCTCAACAAATGTTTCATTTTCAAAAAACTCGCCTTCACGAATTGACTTATTCACACGAGTTAAACTTTGATACACAATACGTCCTGCACCAATATTTAAGTGCCCGACTTCTGAGTTCCCCATTTGTCCTTCTGGTAATCCCACTGCTTCTCCACATGCTTGTAGTTGGGCGTGAGGATACTCACCCCAATAACGATCGAAATTTGGTTTCTTTGCCTGTGCAACCGCATTTCCTTTCGTCTCTTTCCTACAAGCAAACCCATCTAGTATTATTAATGCTACTGGTTTTTTACTCATTTTCGTTTACTGCCTCCAACAATTGTAAAAATGATTGATGATCAAGGCTTGCCCCACCTACAAGGGCACCATCAATATGAGGCTGATTGAGATAATCTTTGATGTTTTCTGGCTTCACACTGCCACCATACTGAATACGAACTTGCTCTGCTACTTCTTTAGAAAACACATTTTCAATAACGGATCGAATAACTCCGCATGTGTCATTTGCTTCTTCAGCCGATGAGGACTTTCCGGTTCCAATCGCCCAAATCGGTTCATAAGCAACAACCACTTGTTTTGCTTGTTCTTCTGTTAAGCCTGCTAATCCTTTTTCAACTTGTCCTTTGACTAAGTCATTTGTTTGACCTGCTTCACGTTGCTCAAGCGTTTCTCCGCAGCACATAATTGGAATTAGCCCATGCTTGAATGCTGCATGAACCTTTTTGTTTACAGTTTCGTCAGTCTCCGCAAACATTTCACGACGTTCAGAATGTCCAATGATAACATAAGTTACATTAAGATCCTTTAAAGCAAGTGGACTAATTTCCCCTGTAAAAGCCCCTGAATCCTCAAAGTGCATATTCTGTGCACCAATTTTCAATGCTGATCCTTGAGCATTTTCCACTAAACAATCTAAAAATAATGCAGGCGCACATACTACTGAATCGACTTTATCCTCCGGAGGTACGAGACCATCAACCTCTTTCACAAAAGCCCTAGCTTCAGACAAAGTCTTATTCATTTTCCAATTCCCCGCAATAATCGGCTTACGCATGTTATAAAACCACCTTTTCTTTAGTTTAGAGTTGAGAGTGTAGAGTGTAGAGTTGTTTGTATGTTTTCTCAAGAAGTACTTACTTCTTTGAGAAACCGTTCACTAACTCTAAACTCTAAATTCTAAACTCTACACTCTATTTATCATTAAGTGCTACTACGCCTGGCAGTTGTTTTCCTTCCATGAATTCGAGGGAAGCACCGCCGCCTGTTGAGATGTGACTCATACTGTCAGCAAGTCCAAACTTCTCCACTGCTGCTGCTGAATCACCACCGCCGATGACTGTATAAGCATCATTTGCATCAGCCAATGCAGTTGCAACGGACCGTGTTCCTCTTTCAAATGCTTCCATTTCAAACACACCCATTGGTCCATTCCAAATGACAAGTTTTGATTCCATGATGACATTTCGGTATGTATCAACTGTTTTTGGACCAATGTCTAATCCTTGCCAGTCACTTGGAATCGCATCAATATCAACAACTTGTGTAGTTGCATCTTCAGAAAATTGGTCAGCAACAATCACATCTTCTGGCATATAGAAGTTAACGCCTTTTTCTTTTGCTTTTTCCATAAATGATTTGGCGAGATCAATCTTATCTTCTTCTAAAAGTGATTTTCCAATTTCATGACCATTTGCTTTTACGAATGTATAGGCTAAACCACCACCGATAATAAGGTTATCCACTTTTTCTAGCAAATTATTAATCACATCAATTTTATCTTTTACCTTTGCCCCACCAATAATCGCTGTAAAAGGACGCTCAGGAGTCGTTAATGCCTTCCCTAATACTTCAAGTTCCTTTTCCATTAAAAGCCCGGCTACTGCTGGGATGTGCTGTGCGATTCCTTCAGTTGAAGCATGGGCACGATGAGCAGCACCGAATGCATCATTTACATAAATATCAGCTAAAGCCGCAAATGATTTGGCTAATTCAGGATCATTTTTTTCTTCTCCAGGATAAAAACGAACATTCTCCAGTAAAAGAACCTCGCCTTCATTTAAACCGTCAATTGCTTTATTTACTTCTTCACCATAGGCTTCATCAGTTTTGGTTACGGTTTTCCCTAATAAGTCACTTAGTCTTTTGGCAACACCATCTAATCGTAATTCTTCAACAACTTGTCCCTTTGGACGTCCTAGATGACTAGCTAAAATTAGTTTTGCTCCTTGCTCAAGTAAATAATTAATTGTAGGAATTGCAGCACGAATTCTTGTATCATCGCCAACCTCACCACTATTCATCGGTACATTGAAGTCAACGCGACAGAAAACCTTCTTGCCCTTAACATCAATATCGCGAATTGATTTCTTATTCATGGAAGTATCCCCCTTTTAGTAAATGTAAAATGTAGAATGTAAAATTTAAAATTATTATTTGGCTAAACGCAGTAGGAAATTCATAACTTCATCTTATGAATTTTCCCGTATTAATTTTACATTTAACATTTTGAATTTTACATTTTCTTTTTTGTTCATTGAAAAGAGGAGAAATTACTTTCTCCTCCCAATGTATTAAATTCCTCTACAAGGATTATAGCCCTTGTTTGGCAATATATTCAACTAAATCTACGACACGGTGTGAATATCCTGTTTCATTATCGTACCAAGAGATTACTTTTACCATATTTCCTTCCATCACCATTGTTGAAAGTGCATCAATTGTTGAAGAATATGGGTTACCATTGTAGTCTCCAGAAACTAATGGCTCTTCACTGTATCCTAGGATGCCGTTTAATTCACCTTCAGCCGCTGCTTTAAATGCTGCATTCACTTCTTCCGCTGTTACTTCTTTATCTAATTCTGCAACAAGGTCAACAAGGGAAACATTTGGTGTCGGAACACGCATTGCTCCACCATTTAATTTTCCTTTTAATTCAGGCAGTACAAGAGCTACTGCTTTAGCAGCACCTGTTGTTGTTGGAATAATATTTTCTGCAGCAGCACGAGCACGACGATAATCTTTGTGCGGCAGATCAAGAATTTGTTGGTCATTTGTATAAGAGTGTACAGTTGTCATCATTCCACGACGCACTCCAAATTTGTCATTTAACACTTTCGCAAACGGCGCTAAACAGTTTGTTGTACAAGAAGCATTTGAAATAACATGGTGGTTTGCAGCATCATACTGCTCATGGTTAACACCCATAACAACTGTAATATCCTCATCAGATGCCGGTGCAGAAATGATAACCTTCTTCGCCCCTGCTTCTAAATGCTTTGCTGCATCTTCTCTCTTTGTAAAACGGCCCGTTGATTCAACAACAACATCAACACCATAGTTGCCCCAGCCAAGCTGACTTGGGTCACGCTCAGCAATTACTTTAATTTCTTTCCCATTAACGATAAGAGCGCCTTGCGTTGCTTCAACTGTTCCATCAAATCTTCCATGAACAGAATCATACTTCAATAAATGAGCAAGCATCTCCGCATCTGTTAAGTCATTAATCGCTACTACTTCAACATTAGGATTTTTTAATGCTGCGCGAAACACAATACGTCCAATACGTCCAAACCCATTAATCCCAATCTTCGTCGTCATAAAAAATTCCTCCCAATAAGTTCAATTTATATTTAATAATTTATAATTTAAAATTGTTGTAAGAGCCTTATTGAAGAACTCTTAAGTTCTACCTTGAGTGTAAACCCAAGATATTAATTTTACATTTTACATTTTTAATTTTACATTATCTGTAACAGTTCTCTCGCTGCTGCTTCGTCAGTGATTAAAATGTCACTATGGTTTCTTTTCATGTAAGCGGCGATTGCCGCTGCTTTAGAACGACCACCAGCTACTGCTATTACTGAATGACTTTGTTTTACATCTTCAAGTTGTAGGCCGATAGTATTCACTCTATCGATAATATCCCCTGATTGGTTAAAATAATAACCAAAAGCTTCAGCAACTGCTTCCATCTCTTCAAGCTTACTTATTACGTGATCTGATGATTTTCTACGCTTGGCCATTGTTTTTGCTTCACCAATTCCATGGACGATCATTGAAGCCGATTTGATTAATGAAAGAATTTCCTTTACCGATGGCTCAGCAATTAATCGTTCATACGTTTCTGTACTGAGTTGATCAGGAACATGAAGTAAGCGATAATGCCCCAGCGCTTTTCTGGCCATCGTTGCACATATGTTATTAGCTTGATTTTCTACTTGCTCTCCTAGACCGCCTCGTGCAGGAACGAATAACGCCTCTTTCATTGTTTCATCAGGTGTCATCATCTCAGCAACTGCCGCTAAAGTACTGCCACCTGTAACAGCAATAATTTTTTCACCAGTGAGGTTACGCTTCATTTCGCTAACACATGATCTTCCCATTTCCTGCTTTACCCATGGATGCTGATCGCTGTCACCCGGAACAATGACGACCCCTTTGACAGGTAATTTCCCTATTAATTGCTCCTCCAAATCCTTTAGACCAAATAATTCTTTCATGATGTCCTCAAGTTGAAAGAGCAAGTGTCTTCCTTCATCCGTCAAACTCATCCCGGAAGGTGAAACATTGACTAGCCCTTGGTCTTTCAGAAAATCTGCTTCTCCACGAAGGACACGCTCTGAAATCCCTAAATTAGTTGCTAAATTCCTTCTTCCAATCGGTTCCAACAAACGCACTGTTTGTAAAATACGGTAGCGCTCATTCATCACAGTCAGGAAGTCCGGTAATAATTTTTTTTGAATGTCTAATAATACTTTCAAACGAATCTACCCCTTACGGATTCATCGGTGGACTATCTTTGTCCCGCATAGACATATTATGTCCCGACTAGAACAAAAAAAAGATCAACTCCTGATAATTCACAATTTTACCAAGGAATCAATCTTATGGCAAGCCCTTTTTTTGAGTTTAGAGTTAAGAGTGTAGAGTTTATAGTTGTTTGTATGTTGTTTCTAGAAGCTCTTCACAGAGAATCTTTCATTAACTCTAAACTCTACACTCTAAATTCTACACTCTAAACTAACGTAAGTATTTTTCTATTTTTTCTCTCGTCAGTATCCCATAGTCCACTTCTTCACCATTAATTTCGACAACCGGGATCATGATTTGGTATTTTTCTAATAATTCATCGTCCTGATAGATATCAATAACTTCTATATCCAGTGGAATTTCCTTATCAATTTCATGCAAAACCGCTAAGCCTTTATCACATAAAGGACAATCCACCTTCGAATAAAACACAACACGTACACGCTCCAAATCCAACCATCCCTTTTACAAAATCTTTAACTATATCTTTTTCATTATCTTTTCAATTTACATTTTACATTTTAAATTTTAAATTTTACATTACTTTTTCTCTTATCTTTTAATTCTAAATTCTTAATTCTAAATTCTAAATTGAAACTCACCCATACCGCTTTCTCTTTGCAGATGATGGAATTCTCATTTCATCACGGTACTTTGCGATTGTCCGCCTTGAAACGACAATTCCTTGATCTTTAAGTAGTGTCACGATTTTTTGATCAGATAATGGTTTTTCCTTATTTTCCTGTTCAATCAATGCTTTGATAGACTCTTTCACACTATTTGACGATGTTTGTTCACCATCTTCTGTACTTAGGGATGAAGTAAAGAAATACTTTAATTCATACAGCCCCCTTGGCGTTTGGACGTACTTTTGATTCGTTGCCCGGCTTACCGTTGACTCATGTACTTCTACTTCCTCAGCAATTTCCTTTAACGTTAATGGTTTCAAATGATTTGGACCATGATCAAAAAAGTCTTTTTGGTGACGAACAATCGCTTCAGTCACTTTCATTAATGTGACTCTGCGCTGGTCAATGCTTTTTAATAGCCACATCATTTGTTGATATTTTTGATGAACAAACTTAGAGGCATCAGTTTCCTCATTCTGCTTTAACAACGATCGATATTGCGTGTTTAATTGAATTCTTGGCAATAATGAATCGTTGACGATAACAAAATATTCATCCTCCACTTGCTCAATCGTAACATCTGGAATTAAGTATTTAGAAGGATCGCCGCCAAAACAAGCGCCTGGTTTAGGCTCTAATGTTTGCAGCAGATCAGAAACAGCTTGTATATCTTGGACGGTTACAGACAATTCTTTTGCAATCTGCTTCCACTTTTTCTCAGCGAATAAATCCAAATATTGCTCAACAATTGTTTCTGCGAGGACATCTCGACTTTCTAAATCGTTTAATTGAATCAGTAAGCATTCCTGTAAGTTCCTAGCCCCTACACCAGCAGGCTCTAACATCTGCAGTCTCATCAATGACGTTTCCACTACAGAAACATCCACATTCAGTTCAAGAGCAATATCATGAACATCTCTTACAAAATATCCATGGTCATTCAGATTGAGCGCTAAGTACATCATTGTCTTACGTTCTATATCTTTAATTTGTAAAAAACGGATTTGATTTAATAAATAATCCTGAAGACCATCCTCATTTTTACTAATATGATCAAGCGGTGAGTATGTCGGATCGCCTTCATATGGCTTTGAATCTAAATTAGGTTCCCAATCTTCTATCGATGACTTCTCCCATTGCTCCTCATTGCCCGTAGAATCAGAGAGCTCCATTAAAGGGTTTTCAATCGCTTGTTCTTGGATATAATCTAGTAAGTCTAATGTTGAATATTGCAAAATGGTGATAGCCTGTCTCAGTTCGTTTGTCATGACAAGCTTTAACTTCTGCTGTTGAAATAATCCAAAATCCATATTCATCATCATCACCCCTACAACTGCTTATTAGTTTAGAGTTTAGAATTTAGAGTTTAGAGTTGACGAACTTTTTCATTGAAGAAGGAAAACTCCTGCAAAACCGCTTCTAGTGTACTAAAAAATCAACTCTACACTCTAAACTCTAAACTTTCACTCCATGCTTGTAAACGTTTTCTTTTTTGATTATATGAAAGAAAACCTTGTCTCGATACCTACAAAATGAGGTGATTACCTTATTTTATCATAAAAATAACTGTTTTTTCTATAAAATTGAAACTGCGCTATCATCATAATGATAGCGCAGCTGCAGCAGGTAAGTTGGACTAACTTACTGACTTCATTTTCTCATATTTTATATCCGTAAATCGATAGTGTCTTAATGGTATGTGTGGAAACCATTACCTTATTTCCATTTTTCCGCCTTGCTCGGTTTGTCTCCCTTCGTACCAATCAAATTCAATTTCAAAGGAATGCTTGTCCCCTTTTTGCGTATATTCAATTTCTGTTTTAATGACTGGACCTGGTTGAACTTCAATTTCTTCACCATTTTGAACGAAAATAAATTTGCCTTGCTCTTTCAGCTTCTTGGCGATTGTTTCTAACATCATCGCAAAATCCTCAACATTTTGTTTTTCTTTGTACCTCAGTATGACATTTGTTACAGGTCTTTGCTGTTCCATTAGAAATCCCCTCTTTCGTTTAGTATACAAACCATTATACTTGTTTACTTTATCCGAAAATAAAAAGATTATATGAACTTTAACTGCCTAGCACTATAAACAGCCTTTTCACTGTTATTATTTTTTCGCAAAAGGGTTATGATGTATTAGGGTATAGTTAAAAGTAAATGTTGAAAGTGACTGTGAATGAGTGGGGTGTCAAAATATTGTTACATAATTTATTATTTTTGAGAAAGGATTTAATTGGTTAACACCGAATTTAACAATAAGGTAAGGTGATAGCATATCATTTGACCTTAGTTGACCTTTACGGTATCATGAACTTACATACGATACTTTCTTTACTAAACGGTCAGATTTTGATCTGAGCGTATCTTTACTTAAAACTTAATTAAAGGGAGGAATTTAAGATGAACCTAATTCCAACAGTTATTGAACAAACAAACCGTGGCGAAAGAGCATACGATATTTATTCCCGTCTATTGAAAGACCGTATTATTTTGTTAGGTAGCGCGATTGATGACAATGTCGCGAATTCAATTGTTGCTCAATTATTATTCCTTGCTGCAGAAGATCCTGAGAAAGATATTTCCCTTTATATTAACAGTCCAGGGGGATCCATCACAGCTGGGATGGCCATCTATGATACAATGCAATTCATTCAACCAAAAGTTTCAACAATTTGTATCGGTATGGCTGCTTCTATGGGTGCTTTCTTGCTAGCTGCAGGTGAAAAAGGAAAACGTTATGCACTTCCAAACAGTGAAGTCATGATTCACCAACCACTAGGTGGTACACAAGGTCAAGCATCAGACATTCAAATCCATGCGAAGCGTATTATCGAAATGCGTGAAAAGTTAAATGAAATCCTTTCTGAGCGTACTGGTCAGCCAATAGAAGTGATTGAACGCGATACAGATCGTGACAACTTCATGACAGCTCCTGCTGCGAAAGAATATGGCTTAATTGACGATGTTATCGCAAGCAGCGCAAAGAAAGAATAGATAAGAAAACGCAAGTGACTTACCCTTAAGCGCCCAGGCGCCGACACAAATAAAGGCTTCCTCCAAATTGTGATTTGGGGAAGCCTTTCCTTATTGTTCTCTTTCTACAAAAGCCTTAAGCCCTTTCAGAGCCTCAACCTCATCTTTTCCTTCAACAATGACAGTAATTTCTGTGCCAGAGCTAATTGCCAAACTCATAATTCCCATGATGCTTTTCGCATTCACTTTTTTCCCATCTTTCTCTACAAAAACCTCACTATGATAACGGTTGGCTTCCTGTACAAACAAAGCAGCCGGACGTGCTTGTAAACCTGTTTTTAATTTAACTACAATATTCTCTTGAACCACTGGTTATTTACCTCCTCTTTATTTAGCTTATTCATTGATTGTTTGACCTAATCTTAATTTGTTGGCGATTTCGTCAATCTTACGTAAGCGATGGTTCACTCCTGACTTACTTACTTTGCCGCTTGTAACCATCTCTCCAAGTTCCTTCAAAGTTACATCTTGATGTTTCACTCTCAGTTCGGCAATTTCTCTTAATTTTCCTGGCAAAACATCTAATCCAACTGTCTCATTGATGAATCGAATATTTTCAACCTGTCGCATTGCAGCACCAACAGTTTTATTTAAGTTGGCAGTCTCGCAATTCACCAGACGATTTACCGAATTACGCATATCTTTCATAATACGCACATCTTCAAAGTGCAGTAAAGCTTGATGTGCCCCAATCACATTGAGAAATTGAGTAATTTTTTCACTCTCTTTTATATATAGTATAAATCCTTTTTTTCGTTCCAATGTTTTCGCATTTAATCCAAAAGAGTTCACTAATTCACAAAGAGATTGATTGTGCTCTTCATACATTGAAAAAATTTCTAAGTGATAGGAAGAAGTTTCTGGGTGATTGACTGATCCTCCTGCCAAGAATGCTCCTCGTAAGTATGAACGCCTGCAGCAATTTTTTTTCGTAAACTGTGGAGAAATTTCCCTCGTAAAAGTAAAACCTTCTCCTATAATACCAAGATTTTCTAAAAGTTGCTTGGCTTGTTTAGAAATTCGTACTAAATACACATTATTTTTTTTCAAGCGCATTTTTTTTCGAACAAGTAATTCTACATGAATATCAAAAGATTTTTTGATTAATGTATAAATTCTTCTAGCAATCGCAGCATTCTCGGTACTAATATCCAGGACGATTTGCCGATTGCTAAATGAAAGTGAGCCATTCATTCGAATAAGCGCTGCCAATTCCGCCTGACTACAACACTCCTTAATCTCGAGCATTGTAAGCTCCTTCTTCGTCTTAGCAGCAAAAGACACCTATCTCACCTCCACAATAATTTATAATTTAGAATTAAGAATTTAGAATTGGTGTAAGTGTTTTCTATGAAGAAAACTTCTTATATGTGCTAAATCATCGTTGATATACCCACAACCAATTCTAAATTATACATTATAAATTCTAAATTTGTTCTTAAGTTTTCTTAATTGTTTCTAAAAGTATTTGCGAGACTTTCTTTGCGTTGTGGCGCAGGTAATTTCCGTTAAATTGGAGCAGATTTTCGTCTACGATTTCCAGCCCCAGCTTCTGCAGGCGGGCACGGTCATATAAGACTGGCTCTGCATGCTCCTTTTCGTACCGCAGTTTGATTTCCTTTGGAATCGCTTGTTTATTCACGATAATCGTATCTAAAATTTCAAGCCCAATGTGATCAAATAATGTTTGCACATGGTCAGCTGCAGTGTATCTATCAGTTTCTCCAGGTTGAGTCATAACATTACAAATATATACCTTTTTGGCCTTTGCCTGACTTATTTCATCAGCCAGTCCCGGGACTAATAAATTAGGCAGCACGCTCGTATAAAGGCTTCCTGGTCCAATAACAATTAAATCCGCACTGCGAATCGCAGTAATACTTTCACGCAACGGTTTCACTTGCTTTGGTACTAAGAAAACTTTTTTAATTTTCTTTCCTGCAAGAGGAATTTTTGATTCCCCTTCAACAATTGAACCGTCATCCATTTCTGCTTTTAAAATAATACTTTGATTTGCTGCCGGAAGTACTTTTCCACGTACATTAAGGACTCGACTCAGCTCACGTATCCCTTGGGCAAAGTCACCTGTAATCGATGTCATTCCAGCGAGAAGCAAATTGCCGAGTGAATGACCTGTTAGGCCATTTCCGTTCGTAAATCGATGTTGAAACAGTTCCTCAACAAGCGGCTCTACCTCGGATAAAGCAACCAGAACATTTCGAACATCGCCTGGTGGAGGAATGTCGAATTCCTTCCGCAGTCTCCCTGAGCTTCCGCCATCGTCAGCAACCGTTACAATTGCTGTAATATCGACTGGGAACATTTTGAGACCCCTTAATAGGACTGAGAGGCCTGTTCCTCCTCCGATAACGACAATATTAGCTTTTTTTTGTTTACTCAAGTCATTTTTCCTTTCCCTTCTCGATGTCTCGGTGTGTAACATGTGTTAAGTATTCATTTGAAAATTTCTTTCCAAAATGTTCAGCTAACGTTACAGAACGGTGCTTTCCACCTGTACACCCGATCCCGATCACCACCTGACTCTTTCCTTCCCGTTTATATTGAGGAAGCATATAGGTCAGAAGGTCATCTAATTTCTCAAGGAATTGTTGTGTTTCAGACCATTTTAAAACATATGATGAAACCTCATTATCTAATCCTGTTTTTGGTCTCATATGGTCAATATAATGAGGGTTAGGCAAAAAACGAACATCAAAGACAAGATCAGCATCAATCGGAATTCCATATTTAAATCCAAATGACATTACATTTACCGAAAAGCCTTGCTGCTCAAAATTAGAAAAGCGTTGAATAATGATTTCTCGCAACTGAATCGGTTTTAAATCCGAAGTATCGATGATTTGCTGTGCTCTGCCTTTTAAATCCTCCAGCATATTTCTTTCTAATTGAATCCCCTCCAAAGGAAGGCCCTTTTTAGCTAAAGGATGAGAACGCCTTGTTTCTTTATAACGTCGAACAAGTGCCGCGTCTTTTGCATCCAAAAATAGAATTTGCGGCTTCACTTGTGATATTTTACTTAAATCATCAATTGCTTCAAAAAGATGATCAAAAAACTCTCGACCTCTTAAATCGATAACTAGTGCTACTTTATTCATTTTCCCGTCGGAGCTTTCAATTAAATCTACAAACTTAGGAATGAGTGCTGGTGGCAAATTGTCCACACAGAAAAAACCTAGATCCTCAAAACTTTGGACAGCAACCGTTTTCCCAGCTCCTGACATTCCTGTAATTATGACAATTTGAATATCCTCTTGCCCAAACGACATACGATCACCACCACGGTTAAATTTAAAATTGAAAATGTAAAATGTAAAATGGTTATAGTATTTCTAGGAAGATAACATCTTTGAAATCTCTTACAACATTTTAAATTTTAAATTTTACATTTTACATTATTTTTTTCGGTTCAGGGTCTAAGCGGTATTTTAACAGTTTAAATTCTGGTGTGTAATGGAAGGTGCCGTACATAACGCCTTCTCCATTTATCATATGATCTAAGATAAAATAATCTCCTGGTGCCATTGGTAACTCATTTATTTCATCAACATGTTTCCATGCCAGCTTTCCTTCAGGCGACTGTTCCATTGATTCCCCATCGAATTCAGATGTCTCAAAGGTAAACATCATCCATTCTGATATAATCTTGTCGTTCTCGATGATGACAAAGTTAAATACACCTTTAATTTGTGGTTTTTTCAGGAAAATTCCAGTTTCTTCGCGATATTCGCGCATTACTGCTTCTTTTATTGATTCTCCAGACTCCATTTTTCCACCTGGTGCAACCCACCATCCTCTGCGGGGCTTTTGGAGTAAGAGGACTTGCTGACCATTACGCAATAAACAATTCGTTACTCTTTGCACAGTATTCACCTCTTTATTCAAGTATACTATCATTTTTATTCACTAACAATATTGTTGATTTTCCATTTCTAAACTGTTTATGTATTGCACTTGTTTCTTCTTATTTAATAATGCCATCAAAAGTTTTTTTACAAATTTTCGAGGTTTCATTGAATATAGACAAAGTTAGGATGAATATATATACGAATTTAAGGAAAACTTAGAGTTTAGAGTTTAGAGTTTAGAGTTTAGAGTTTAGAGTTAAAAACCTTTCACACAAAAAAAGAACACGGATGCTCTGATCCGTGTTTTCCAAGGTATATAAAAAAAGGGGGTCAATTACTTACCTTTATAATACTCCCTTTTTATTTCATAACTGTTACAACAGAGTTAAAACCGAATTACGTTTTGTTAATTTTTAGCTGTTAGTTGTTAGCTCTTAACTTTCAACTTTTAACTTCTAACTAGTTTTTCACCTTTAATTCTTCCATTAAGTTTTCAATATAATGCTGTGCTGATTGAGCAGCAATACTTCCGTCACCCGTAGCTGTAACGATTTGGCGTAACGTCTTATCACGAATGTCTCCGGCTGCTAAAATACCAGGCACTTTCGTCTCCATTTTCTCATTCGTTTCAACATAGCCCTCTTCATTTATTATGTTTAAATTTTTCACAGCATCATTTAAAGGTACCATTCCTACATAGATAAAGACGCCATCAGTCTTAAATTCTTGTATTTCTCCAGTTTGCGTATTTTCTAGTGTAACACTGCCGACTTTATTATTTTCACCGTTAATTTCTTTTACTGTATGGTTCCAAATAAATTCCACTTTCTCATTGTCAAATGCACGTTTTTGCAGAATCTTTTGGGCCCGCAGCTGATCACGACGGTGGACTACTGTCACCTTTGTTGCAAATCGAGTTAAGTATACAGCTTCTTCTACCGCTGAATCCCCTCCGCCAACAACAACTAATTCTTTCCCTTTAAAGAAAGCACCATCACAAACGGCACAGTAGGAGACTCCACGACCAGCAAGCTCCTTCTCACCAGGAACACCTAGTTTCTTGTACATTGCACCCGTCGCTAAAATAACGGCACGTGCTTTATATTCTTTGCTACCAGCAATAATCGTTTTGTATTCTTTTCCATCTATAATTTCTTTAATATCCCCATATGCATACTCAGCACCGAACTTCTTGGCATGCTCAAACATTTTATTAGAAAGATCCGGACCTAAAATATGGTCATACCCCGGGTAGTTTTCTACATCCTCAGTATTGGCCATTTGTCCACCCGGCACTCCTCTTTCCAGCATGAGCGTATCCAGGTTCGCTCTCGATGTATACACAGCAGCAGTCATCCCAGCAGGACCAGCACCAGCAATAATCACATCATAAATTCTTTCTTCACTCATTTGTAACACTCTCCTTCTCCTTAATGAGTACTACTTCAAACATTTATTTACTTTTTTATGGTAAAGAATTTTTTCAGCTTCGTCTAATGATCTGCTCAATCATACCCCTGTAGGTATAATGTAATTATACTGCACATCTTCTGGTTTTAAAAGTCCTTTTTTCAACTTTTTCAAATAGAACTGAGCTACTTCCCCATCCCGCATTTCTGATTTTTCCCAAAGAGCCTCGGCTTTCTGCATTCTGCCAGTCTGAAAAGCAGCGACTGCGAAACGGTGATAATAAACAGCGCTTCCTTCAAAGCCCTTTTTCGCTAAGAACTGGAATCGTTCATAGGCCTGTTCATGCTCCTCAACAAGTCCTAATGTTGTTGCAACCTTATAATAATGATCTATATTAAATGGATGTACGACCTTCAATGCTTCAATTACCGCTTTCACCTTCTCATGATGACCTAGTTCTCGGTAAAAAACAACAAGGTTACAATAGGCATTGAGATTGGTTGGGTCTTTTTCTATCACTCTCTCTAGCATTTCAATCGCTAGTTCTGTTTTTCCTGCTAAAACTAGCGCTTCTGCTAACAGGTTATGTGCTGTCCAATAATTCGGATACTCCGCAACCATATCCTCTAAAACCTTTATCGCTTTACTTATTTGGCCTTTTTCTAAACAAGTCTTTGCCTGTTCATGCAGGACAATTAAGCGGTCCTCTTCAACCTCAGGAAACTCAAACTCTTCATTTTCATCTAGCAGTAAATCTAGTAAATCTTGCGCATCCTCATAAAATTCACCATCAAACTCATTTTCAATATATTTTTTCACCGCTTTATGAGCTTCTGAAAACAAACCGAGGTTTGCATAGTTATTTGCTAAAAAGAAGTGACATTCATTCATATCTCCATCTATTTCATCTAAAACATAAAGAAGTAAATCATTAGATTTATTATACTCACCCAAATCTGCTAAAATTGCAGCGAGCTGACAAATAAACACAGGCTCATCCGGCTCAAGTTTTATCGCTCTTCTTAAATACTTTTCAGCTCTTTTTAGATCTTTTTTCTGGTAAGCATGAATCCCCTTTTCAAAAAAGTACTCTCCGTTCTTTGTAAAAGAGATAACCTGCTTCCCATTGTTAGCCGTATGAATATTACTGTTCATCAAAACCTCCAAGAAATCAATAATATTTAAATCACAAGTGAAAGTATAACATAGAAAAGCAGTTTAGAGTTTAGAATTTAGAGTTTAGAGTAGGTGTTAGTAATATCAAAGCAGCTGTAAGAAAGTTCACGGAAGAAATCCTCGCTGAATAAGCTAAAATAACTCTACACTCTACACTCTACACTCTAAACTAAAAGAGCTTTCTTCACGAAAAAACACCCAGAAATTTATTCTGAGCGTTTCTTGGTGTATCTTTCTTCTAACACTGCTAGGACATCGTCTAGTGGCAGCTTTTGTTCACGTAAAAGAACGAGGAGGTGGAAAAGGAGATCGGCTGTTTCCCATTTTAATTCTTCAGGATCTCTATTTTTTGCAGCGATAATGACTTCGCCCGCTTCTTCGCCTACTTTTTTGAGGATTTTGTCGACACCTTTTTCAAAAAGATATGTAGTGTACGCACCTTCAGGACGTTCCGCTTCTCTCTCAGCAATGATTTGTTCTAATTGGTTAATAATCGCAAAACGGTCACTTTTCACAGTTACTTCTTCACCTAACAGTGAATCGGCAAAACAGCTGTAGTTCCCTTTGTGACAAGCTGGCCCTGCTGGATCAACCGTAACGAGAATTGCATCACTGTCACAGTCATAGCGGAGGTCAATGATTTGTTGTGTATTTCCTGATGTTGCTCCTTTATGCCACAACTCTTGGCGAGAACGACTGTAAAACCACGTTTCTCTCGTTTCAATTGATTTTTGAAGAGACTCTTCATTCATATAAGCAAGAGTAAGTACTTCTTTGCTTCTGGCATCTTGAACTATTGCTGCGACTAAACCTTTATCATCGAATTTTACGTTTGCTAGACTCATCGTACTTCAACCTCTTTCTCACGCAAATAGTTTTTCACCTCTGCCACCGATGTTTCTTTATAGTGGAAAATAGAGGCTGCTAACGCTGCGTCCGCATTAGCCTGATCAAAAACATCAAAGAAATGTTCTTTATTACCCGCTCCGCCTGAAGCAATCACCGGGACAGATACCGCTTCACCAACAGCCTTTGTTAAGGCAATGTCAAAGCCAGTCTTTGCACCGTCCTGATCCATACTCGTTAATAAAATCTCTCCGGCACCGCGTTTCACCGCTTCCTTCGCCCAAGCGATCACTTCCCAATCTGTCGCGTTTCTACCCCCATGAGTATACACACGCCATGAGCTAATCTCTTCATCGTACTTCGCATCAATCGCCACGACAATACATTGACTGCCAAAATAATCGGATCCTTCAGTAATAAGCTCAGGACGAAGAACAGCAGCTGTATTGACGGAAACTTTATCAGCTCCTGCACGAAGCACTCTCTTCATATCAGCCAGTTCATTAATTCCACCACCGACTGTAAATGGAATCGCCAATTGTCCGGCCACTTTTTCAACAACCTCAACCATTGTGTCCCGTCCTTCAACTGAAGCCGAAATATCTAGAAACACAAGCTCGTCAGCCCCTTGCTCGTCATAAAACGAAGCAAGCTCAACAGGATCCCCCGCATCACGCAAACTAACAAACTGCACTCCCTTAACAACCCGACCATCCTTCACATCCAAACACGGGATAATACGTTTAGTTAACAAGTTCATCCCTCCTCTTTTTGGTTTATAGCATATATTAATTAACTGCACCTTAAATTGAAACAGCTTTTTTAGTTTAGAGTTTAGAATTTAGAGTTTAGAGTGTTTTAGAGTGATTTCGAAGAGGCCTTAAAAAACCTTCCTGAGTTACCCAATAACAACTCTAAACTCTACACTCTAAACTCTAAACTAATTCAACTCTAAACTAACACGTTTTTAATTCTAAATTCTACATTCTCAATTCTAAATTAGATCTTCAACGCTTCCTCCAGCGTAAACTTCTCCGTATATAGCGCTTTTCCAACGATAGCGCCGGCGATGCCTTGTTTACCTTTTAGCTGTTCAAGGTCAGCTAGGTTACTGACTCCGCCTGAGGCGATGACTTCTTTGCCCGTTACTTCGGCAAGGTGGGCGATTGCTTCAACGTTTGGTCCTGTGAGCATACCATCACGTGAAATATCGGTAAAAATAAACACTTGTGCACCCGCTTTTACGAGCTCTTGCGCAAGGTCAGTTGCTTTTACTTTTGATGTCTCTAACCAGCCTTCTGTTGCGACGTAACCATCACGTGCATCAAGTCCGATCGCAATTTTTTCGCCGTATGTTGCAAGCATTTCTTTGACAAATTCAGGGGCAGAAACTGCGGCACTTCCTAGAATGACACGGTCCACACCGTTTTCAAGGTAGTACCGAACATCTTCTGCTGTACGGATTCCGCCGCCAATTTGTACTTTCGCGTTCAGTTCTTTGGCAACACGAACAACATGCTCGTGATTCACGCGTTGCTTATCTTTCGCACCGTCAAGGTCAACCATGTGAATCCACTCAGCGCCACTATCGGCAAACAGTTTAGCCATATCAAATGGTGAATCACCATACACTGTTTCTTGGTTATAATCCCCTTGGATCAGGCGGACACATTTGCCGCCGCGCATATCAATTGCTGGATATATTATGAAATTGCTCATCAGATTTCGTTCTCCCTTCAACAACCGTTGCAAAGTTGCGTAATATCGCCATTCCTATTGCACTGCTTTTTTCTGGGTGGAATTGTGCCCCTAACACATTGCCCCGACCGACAACAGCAGGAACTTCTAAATCATACTCACTAACAGCCAGCAACACATCACGGTCGTCAGTTTGCACAACATATGAATGAACAAAATAGACATGTCCTTGCTCCACTTCGGTTAACAATTCATGCTCTGGTTGAAGAAACTTGAGACGATTCCAGCCCATGTGCGGCACTTTATACGATTCACCAGATTTCGTTACACCTGGGAAGCGAACAACTTTTCCTGGCAGGAGGTTTAATCCTTTTGTCAGCCCATTCTCTTCACTTTCTTCAAAAAGAAGCTGCATTCCAAGGCAAATACCGAATAACGGTTTTCCTGCTTCAACCCATTCAAGAATAAAATCTTTTAGACCGTCACGCTCAAGTGCTACCATCGCATCCTTAAACGAGCCAACTCCCGGTAAAATTAAGCCTTTTGCTTTTTGCAATTCACTAGGGTCTTCTGAAATAAAATACTCATAATCAAGGCGTTCAAGTGCTTTACTGACACTGTGTAGATTGCCCATCCCATAGTCGATAATTCCGATCATTTACAACATCCCTTTCGTTGATGGAACACCTTTCACGCGCGCATCAATCGTTGTCGCTTCATCAAGTGCCCGGCCAAGTGCTTTGAATACTGCTTCAATCATATGATGTGTGTTGTGGCCGTAGTGAACGATCACATGCAAGTTCATACGTGCTTCTAATGCCAGCTTCCATAAAAATTCGTGGACAAGCTCGACATCGAACGTTCCAACACGCTGGGCTGGAAACTCAGCACGGAACTCCAAGTGTGGACGATTGCTTAAATCGACGGCTACTTGGGCAAGTGCCTCATCCATTGGTACAAAAGCGTTTCCGTAACGCTTAATCCCTTTTTTATCACCTAGCGCTTCACGTAACGCATGTCCTAAGCAAATCCCGATATCTTCCGTTGTATGGTGATCATCAATTTCCGTATCACCATTGGCATTCACCGTTAAGTCAAAGTGACCATGCTTTGTGAATAAATCAAGCATATGACTTAAAAAAGGCACCCCAGTATCAAGGTTAGACTTTCCTTCACCATCAACAGCAAATTCTAATTGGATTTGTGTTTCATTTGTATTACGTTCTAAGCTCGCTCTACGTTCTGTCATCTATTTATCCTCCAATCGTACGTCAATCGCTCTGGCATGTGCTTCGAGTCCTTCAAGACGTGCTAACTTTGCAATTTTTTCACCGTTTTCTAACATTGCTTGACGGCTATATGAGATAATGCTCGATTTCTTTGTAAAATCGTCCACATTTAACGGACTCGAGAAGCGCGCTGTTCCGTTCGTTGGCAACACGTGATTCGGTCCGGCAAAATAGTCTCCAACAGGCTCTGAGCTGTAAGGTCCTAAAAAGATCGCTCCAGCATGGCGAATTTGTCCTAAAAGGTTCATCGGCTCTTGTACAAGAACTTCCAAGTGCTCTGGTGCAAGCTGGTTGACAACATCAATTGCTTCCGCTAAATCTTCAGTCACATAGGCCGCACCATAATCGTTGATCGATGCCGCAGCAATTTCTTTACGCGGCAGCGTTGCTAACTGTTTTTCAACTTCAACGGCCACTTGCTCAGCAAGAAACTGTGACGGTGTAACAAGCACCGCTGATGCCAATTTGTCATGCTCTGCTTGTGAAAGTAGATCAGCGGCAATATATTTAGCATTTGCTTTTTCATCGGCTAATACAACAATTTCACTAGGTCCGGCAATCATATCAATATCGACATGACCGAAAACCGCACGTTTTGCTAAGGCTACATAAATATTGCCCGGACCAACAATTTTATCAACGGCCGGGATGTTTTCCGTTCCATACGCCAGAGCAGCAATGGCCTGTGCTCCACCGACTTTATAAATTTCCTTTACACCAATTTCATTTGCGGCAACGAGCACACCTGGAGGAAGCTCGCCATTGGCATTTGGTGGAGATACCATAACGATCTTCTCAACACCGGCAACTTGGGCTGGAAGGACATTCATCATGATCGATGATGGATATGCCGCCGTTCCACCTGGCACGTACACGCCAACCGAATCAAGCGGAGTCACTTGCTGACCAAGAATTGTACCATCAGGCTTAGTTGTCAGCCATGACTGACGCTTTTGTCTTGAATGGAAGTCGCGAATGTTGTCTGCAGCTTCACGAAGAGCAGCAATAATGTCATCATCAATTTGCGTATAAGCTGCTTCAATCTCTTCTTTTGTTACTTTAAAATTGGTAAGCTTAGCTCCATCAAACTTTTCCGTTAACGTCGCAACAGCACTGTCACCTTGTTCTTTCACTTGAGCGATAATGTTATTGACCGCATCACGCTGCATTTCTGTTCCTGAATCAATGTTTCTTTTTAGAGAAACTTCATCAGTTACTTTGACGATCTTCATTGTTGTTCCCCCTCTTCAATAACACGGGCAAGCTTCTCAGCCATTTCATCGATCACCGTATCTTTCATACGATAGCTTACAGGGTTCACAATTAAGCGTGATGTAATTGGCACAATATACTCCAGCTCAACGAGGCCATTTTCTTTTAATGTACGGCCTGTAGAGACAATATCGACAATGCGGTCAGCTAAGCCAATAAGTGGAGCCAATTCAATTGAACCATTTAGCTTGATGATCTCAACTTGTTCACCTTGCTCACGGAAATAGCTTGCCGCAAGATTCGGATATTTTGATGCGACTTTTGGCGCGATATCATTGCTTTTTTTATATGTTGGCAGTCCCGCTACAGCCATGTAACATTCACTGATTTGCAGATCAAGAATTTCATACACATCACGTTCTTCTTCAATCATGGTGTCTTTCCCGGCGACCCCAATATCCGCAACCCCATGCTCAACATATGTCGGCACATCCATCGGCTTAGCAAGAATAAAACGCATCCCGGCTTCCGGGACATCAATGATTAATTTACGGGAGTCATCGAATTCAGGTGGAAGCGGGTAACCAGCACGGCGTAACAGCTCAACCGCTTCTTCAAAAATACGTCCCTTTGGCATCGCCACTGTTAATAATTCACTCATCGCTTACTCCCCCTTCCCGTTCTTGCCGATGCAATAAATCACATCATCAAACTGTTCAGATAATACATCGACTTCCTTAACACCTTTTAAATCCTGAAGAACAACGGTTTCCCCGCTTTCTCTTTTATCAGAGGCTAAGGCAATCGCTTCAGCACGGCGTTCATTGCTGTATACAATGCACGTTTTCGACTGTTTTTCTTCCGTTCTCCCTAACGCTTCAACAAGGAGATCAAGACGTAAGCCAAAACCAGTCGCCGGACCTGGACGATTAAATTTCGTGAGCAGCTCATCATAGCGCCCGCCACTGCTTAACGGAAACCCTAAATTGCTGCTGTACCCTTCAAACACAACACCGGTATAGTAGCTCATGTGCATGACAAGGTTTAAGTCAATTTTCAAATATTCCGTCACACCATAACATTTTAGTACGTCCCAAAGCTTCGTCAGCTCGTTTAATGCCTGTTCACCTTGTTCGTTTTGAACGAGTTTCTTCGCTTCATCGAGCTTCTGCTCACCACCGCGCAACTGAAGTAAGTCTAGCAGTCTACCTTTATCAATGGAGGAAAGCGAGAGGCTCTTCACATGCTGACGATAGCCGACGTAATTTTTTTCATATAGGTATCGGCGCAACACATTCGCACGCTCTTCATTTCCTAGAATATCAAGCATAAGCGCATTCACATAACCAACATGACCAATCGCGACCTGGAAGTTTTCCACTCCCGCTTTTTTCAGCGCGGCAATCATGAGGGCAATGACTTCCCCATCCGCACTTGCAGTTCCATCGCCTATTAATTCAACGCCAATTTGCTCAAATTCCGCTGGTCGTCCCCCCTCATGCTGCTGGGCACGGAAGAGATTCGTATCATAGGTTAACCGAAGCGGATACGATTCATTTCGTAAGCTTGAAGCCGCAAGTCTGGCAATTGGTGCTGTCATATCCGGACGCAGCACAAGCGTATTCCCTTGCTGATCAAGCAGTTTAAATAATTGTTGGTCCAAAATAGCCGAAGCAACACCAACTGTATCGTAAAATTCCAATGTAGGCGTTTCGATTCTGTCATAGCCCCACTTGGAAATCTCATCATTAATTACATTTCTCACATTTTGTTTTGTTTGAAACAGCTGCGGAAGAGTATCACGCATCCCTAACGGCTTTTCAAACATGAATGGTTTCGTCATATTATCACGCTCCACACTTTAGTTCGCTACCATACTACCATAATAAAGACTTGTTATGTAGTTTACACTTCAATTACCAATTCGTCAATAAGTTCATGTAGTTTAGAGTTTAGAATGTAGAGTTTAGAGTTGTTGAACGTTATCTCCACGATGCAAAAAATATATTAAACCTTAATGATGTTTAACTTCCCCGAAAATGCATTCATTAACTCTACACTCTAAACTCTCAACTCTAAACTGCTTTTCCCCATTATATCAGAATTCTGTGAATTCAAAAAAAATCTTGTATATTGTTGAGAAATTGATGTATTTGTAGATGGGAGGCGGGAGGTTGATGGTTCGAGATTAGTCATATGTTAAGCGGACATGAGAGACCTTATCCCTTGAATAATCGTTATTTTTTTACCTACGCGGACACCAGTGCTCTTATTTGGCTTAGATCTCTTAATATCAATCTCTTTTTTACGTAATAAGATCTCTCATGGCCGTGAAACCTTTCATTTATCTACTTTTGAACCAAATAAGGTCTCCTGTGGCCGTGTAGCACACATCTAGCGAGCAGAGTCACCCCATCAAAAAAAAAAAATGACTATCAAAGTCAATAGTCATTTTTCTCTAACCGAACAGGCCCCCCTGTTTCTTATATACTTTATTTACTAATAAACATTTGAGTCCAGTAGTTGCCTTCAGCTGCGTGACCGACACCGATGTGTGTGAAGCCTGAATTTAAGATGTTTTGACGGTGTCCGCTGCTGTTCATCCATGCATTAACCACTTCCTCTGGAGAACGTTGACCCATAGCGATGTTTTCGGCAGCACTGCGGTATTGAACACCAAATTGGTTCATCATATCAAATGGTGATCCGTAAGTCGGACTTTGGTGAGCAAAGTAGTTATTTTGCTTCATATCGATTGATTTTTGTCGAGCAACTTTACTTAACTGCTCATCCACTTGCAGAGGAGCTAATCCATGTTTGGCACGCTCTGCATTTGTGAGCTCAACTACTCTTAATTCGAACTGGCTTAATGCTGATTGCTGCTGTTCCGTTTGCATTGGCTGCTCTGTTTGAGCAGGTTGGTTCTGTACTGGCTGTTGCTGTTGCGGTGGCTGTACTTGCACTGGTTCCTGTTGAACCGGCTGCTGGGCACTTGGTTCTTTTGCTTGTTGCTTAGGCACCTGCCAATTTACTTGAAAGCCCTGTTGCTCTAATTTCTTTACATAGTTGTCAATCATCTTTTGCAAGTCTTGTTGATTAAATTGTGATAAAGAGACAACATATTGCTGTTGATAGACGTTGTGATTTGTTTTTTCAGTATTTGCATGCCCTTCACCTGGATTGGCAACGAATAATGCCACTGCTGCAGCAATGGATAGCATGATAGATTTTTTCATTGTTTTTCCTCCTAATGTTGCTGTGTTGGTACGTAATCATCGTATCATGCACTTTCTGTAACATTTATGGAAGGGAATGGAAATAGACTGACAAACTATTGCTCCTTAACCTTTCTTTTTGCATCCTAATCGATTTAGAACTTTGTCTGACAAAGAAATTCGCCTCGCATGTTTTTTTATGTATATTTTACCTTATAATGTAAAACGACCCACCTATTACTAGCAACTCACTATTGACACGCTCCAAAAAACAGAGCCTTTGTTACACACATTACTTGTACGTTACAGCATTTTGAAAAATTATGTAATCAAAAAACAGCAAAACAGCCCCACTCTTATACCGAGTGAAGCTGTTGTTTTTCACGTTGTTCCATTTCTTCTTTTGTATAAATAATCCGCATTGGATTCCCCCCGACAAAGGCTCCTGGAGGAACGTCCTTATGGACAAGAGTGCCTGCGGAAACGATCGCTCCATCCCCTATCGTGACACCAGGCAGAATCGTACTGTTCGCCCCAACCATCACCTCATCGCCAATCACAACATCCCCTAACCGATATTCCTTGATCAAGTATTCGTGCGCGAGGATCGTTGTGTTATAGCCAATAATTGAGTTGCGTCCAATCGTAATTTTTTCAGGGAACATAATATCCATCATGACCATTAAGGCAACCGCTGTTTGGTCCCCGACCTTCATCCGTAAAAATGTCCGGTATAACCAGTTTTTTAAGGAGATGATCGGTGTATACCGGGCAATTTGAATGACAACAAAATTTTTTACAACCTTCATAAATGGAACGGTTTTATAAATTTGCCATAGCGAATTGGCTTCTTTTACAGGGTAGCGTTCCGTCTTCCTCACTTAGCCTCGACTCCAAGATAGTCAATAAGATCAGACATATGCTCGAGGATTAAATCAGGAGAATACGACTCAAGATACTCTCTTCCTTTAATTGCCCAAGCTACACCAGCCGTTTTTGTACCCGCATTTTTACCGCCAAGAATATCATGGCTATTATCCCCAACCATAAGCGTTGTCTCTGGTGAAGACTGTAATGCTGCCATTGCTTTATTTAATGGCTCTGGATCAGGTTTTACTTTCTCAACATCATCCATCCCGACAAGAACATCGAAAAATTGATCAAGTCCCGTTAATTTTAAACCCATTTCAGCCGTTTCACGAATTTTTGTTGTGACAATCGCCAGTTTAAAACCTTCCTCATGCAGCCGTTTAATCCCCTCATATACACCTTCATATTCTTCCACAAGTTCATCATGTTTCTCATGATTAAAATGACGGTACATTTGAATCATTTCCTCCGCCTTTTCCGGATTCAGTTTACTGAAACTATCAATGAGAGATGGTCCGATAAACTGTAAAACATCCTCCCTTTGATAATGGTTTGGGTAATAATGATTTAACGTATGCAAAAAAGAAGCAATGATTAATTCATTCGTATTAATTAATGTCCCGTCTAAATCAAAAAGTATCGTATCGATTTTCATAATGTCGCTTCCTTTCGTTCTTCGTCTGTGTGCACAACTTTTTTCTCATATCGTTTCCAAACAATCGCCACCGCAATCGTTAATATCACCGCCACAATTAAGCGGAACAGCAGCAACGGCCAAACAGGAATCCCTAATGGAATAAAAATAAGCGTATCCTCAATGACCGCATGACATGCTACGAGAAAAATAAACGCGAGATAGAGATCCTTCTTTTTTACTCCGTCTTCTCTTACCGCCTGCATCATTGCCCCGGCACCATAAGCCAAACCAAACACAAGCCCTGCAGCAAGCGTTGTTGACGTATTTTCTTTGATTCCTAACAGCCTTGTAAATGGTGACATCCATTTTGAAAAAAGATCAAGCCAACGCAGATCTTTCATAATTTGAATAAAAATCATCAGTGGAATGACAATTAAGGCGAGCTGTAATATTCCTAATGTAGCACTTTCCATCCCTTGATAAACGATCGCAGCCCAGCCCGTAACCTCTTCTGCTCCCGATGATGAAACAAGGCCATAGCTCGCCTTCTCACTTCCACCGCTCCATAATAAGTTAATAAAAATACCTGATAGGACCGCTAAACCGATTCGAACAGCCAAAACAATCCATAGAGATACACCAACCTTTGTCGCAACCGCTGATTCAACAAAGAGATTATGGCTGAAAGAGAGCATTACCGCCAAAATGAAGACCTCTTTCACCGTTAAATCCATCGTCAGCATCGCCCCAATGGCGGCATATAAATTCAGTACATTTCCAAGTACCAACGGAATGGCTGCTTCCCCAGGCAGCCCCAACAATACCATGAAAGGAGTTACTGCCTTTGCCAGCCACCCCAATACAGGCGTGTATCCTAATATTGTTACAATTAACGTAATCGGAAATATAATCTTCCCCAACGTCCAAGTTGTCTGCAACCCAACAAACAACCCCGTCTTCAACGTCCTCATCCCAAGCACAACCTTTCTCTATAGTTTAGAGTTAAGAGTGTAGAGTGTAGAGTTAGTGAAAGCTTTTCTAGAAGCCAAACATCTTGGCTAACCCCACAACAACTCTAAACTCTAAATTCTAAACTCTAAACTGAATTAAAATTCCTCCCGATCTCCTTCTTCGATGACTTCTGATAGGCGGTCTGAGAATTGTTGGGCGGCGTTCATGCCCATTCGCTTGAGGCGGAAATTCATCGTTGCTACTTCAACGATAACCGCTAAGTTTCTCCCTGGTCGAACTGGTATCGTGATTCTTGGTAATTCTGTATCTAATATTTTTACTGTTTCATCTTCCAGTCCTAGGCGGTCATACATTTTATTTTGATCCCATAGCTCAAGATGAATCGCCAGCGCAATTCTTTTAAAAGGACGAATAGCTCCCGCCCCAAACAGTGTCATCACATTAATAATTCCTAATCCGCGAATCTCAAGTAAATGCTGAATTAAATCTGGTGCCGTACCAATCAAGTTATGTTCATGCTCTTGACGAATTTCGACCGAATCATCGGCAACAAGACGATGCCCACGTCGAACTAGGTCCAATGCTGTCTCACTTTTACCAACACCACTTGCACCTGTTAACAACACGCCAATTCCATAAATATCAACAAGAACACCATGAATGGCTGTCATCGGGGCAAGCTTAACATCTAGATAGTTGGTTAGCTGGCTACTTAAGCGTGTCGTCGTTAACGAAGAACGCATTACAGGAACACCGACTTTATCTGCGACTTCAAGCAGTTCCTCTGGGGCATCTAAGCCGCGTGACAAAATAATTCCAGGCGTATCATACGTACATAGCTTTTCAATTCGCTCTTCCCTGATACTTTTATCCAGCTGCTCAAAAAACGATAGCTCTGTTCTTCCAAGCAATTGTAAACGTTTGGCTGGGTAATACGTGAAAAAGCCCGCCATTTCAATCCCCGGTCTCGAAATATCACTCGTTGTAATCGGGCGATAAACCCCTTCCTCGCCACACAATAACTCTAACTGGAACTTTTCAATTAAATCGTTTGCTGTTACTTTCGCCAAAATGGTTACCCCCTAAATCTTAACCTATCTATTTCATATAGTATACAAATCAACATAACTTCAAACAATTCCAAAAACAATAGCACCTTCCATTTTAGCACTTCCTTAGTTAAGAGTGTAGAGTTTAGAGTTTAGAGTGAAAATCTTCTTGAGTCTATCAATGAGGATTTTAAAGTACACCCTCGTAGTTTCTTTCACCAACTCTAAACTCTACACTCTTAACTCTAAACTAAAAAAACATCCCTCTCTTTTCGAAAGGAATGTTTTTAGCGTTTTCGCTGGCGCAGTGGTTCGATGATGACTTTGTTTATTGCCAGGTTAAGGATAGCGATGATAATTGCGGCGAGGACTGCCATTCCGAAGCCATCAATGACAAAGGCATCACCCATCAGTGCTGCGGTGATCATTAGTGTGACGGCATTAATGACAAAGAGAAAAAAGCCAAGCGTTAACATCGTAACCGGCAATGTTAAAATAATAAGAAATGGCTTCACAAAAATATTAATAATCATTAATAAAAAACTAGCTAAGATCGCTGCCCAGATACTTTCAAGAAAAAATGACTCAAAATACCCAGCAACGGCAACTAAAACAATACTGTTAACTAACAGTTGTATGAGCCAGCCCATTATTCAAGAAGATCCTTTTCATTCGGCATAACAAAAATCCCTGCTATATAGGCAATAATCACTGGAATAAAACTTGTCAGGAAAGAAAGGACAATAACAATCACCCTAACAATGGTAGGATCAATATTAAAATAACGAGCTAGTCCACCACAAACCCCCGCAACCTTCCGCTCATACTGCGTCCGATAAAGACGTTTCATCGAAAAACCCCCTTTTGAGTGTAGAGTTTAGAGTTTAGAGTTTAGAGTTTAGAGTTGTTGAGGGTAAAATCTAGAGAAGTTTTAAAAACTCACCTTGAGAAACTCACAATGACCTTAACTCTACACTCTACACTCTAAACTCTAAACTTATTTTCTTCTTGTTTCCCCACACTAATTTTACATTTTAAATTTTTAATTATTCATTAACTATTCTTGTTCTGTATCGAAATTGAGCCTGTTTTTGATTCGGCTTCCACGACGAAGGTTGGTTGTATTTCTTTGTTCGAGATAAAAGTTAATGATTTTGCGGCGATTTCTTTCTTTTCCTTTAGTACATCGAATTCAGGAAGGTCACAGCTGAAGCCACCTACATTAGTCTTAAATTGTCCTTCTGTTTTAAGGTTAACTGGAATAAGGATGTCAACACTGCCTGTTCCCGTTTTTAAGTATGCTTCACTTTCTTTTGCTGACTGAAGCCGATATAGAATTGTTCCATTGACAGTCTCCACGTCAACAAAGGCCATATCCCCTTTTAGCGTAATTGGGCCATTCATCGTTTTTGCTTCGCACTTCCCAGTTGTTGTATTACTAAGCGTGATCGCTCCATTAACAGTTTCCAAATGAGCACGGGAATGCTGTGAGTTTTCAAATGTAATGCTGCCATTTACCGTTTTTGCATTTAACTCACGAGCAGCAATGTCATCTCCCTTTAAATGGCCATTAAACGTGTAAAGCTTAATGTGGTCGTACTGTTTACGCGGAATATAGATCGTTGCATTAACCTTAATTGATTTTACATTTACATAAAAGCTAAGCTTCTCATCCACTTCAAACGACGTTTCCTTCAAAAATGTCTGTCTTGCCGCTTCTGAATCTTTCACTTTATAAACTTTCACTTTGCATTCAACTCGTACATCAGGTTCATCCCACGGAATTAACGTAACACTGCCATTTTCCAACGCCACATCAATTTCAAAGAAGCTAGGGTCGCGATGCTGAAAAATATGGTTAATTTCAATGACTGGCCCAAAGTTGAAATCAAGATCAAATTCTTTAATTTTTTGAATCGCACTTTCAATAAAGTCGGTAAACTTATGAGTCGATGATGGCTGCTTATATTTACGACGATAATGCTTCCCCTTGCCCCAGTCGACTTGATCGGATAAATAACTAGGCTCCTTCTCCGTCTTCGGATTATCTTTTTCCTGCAAAGCATTTAACAGCTTCAAGCCCTCATCAGCTGTAATCTTCCCATCCTCAATCATCTTCAAAATCATCCTGCGTTCCTCTTCCATAACAACCCCTCCTTCAACACACTCTAAAAAATCCCTTTATAATGATACGAAACAAGAACGAAAAAAGTTCCAGTTAGTTTAGAGTTGAGAGTTGAGAGTTGCTGAAAGCAAAATCTAAAGAAGCTTTTTAAAACACCCTGAACTCGCCTCAAGTTCCTTTCACTCTAAACTCTACACTCTACACTCTAAACTAAAAAGCCCTTTGCCCAATCTCCACAAAACTTTCAACTTTCAACCTTATCTCCCTGAAATCTATCCACACCATTTTACATTTTAAATTTTACATTTTACATTAAAGAATGTATTCGTTCCTCCATCCTCTTCCGGTCTCTTTCAAGGATTGGTTTTAAGTAATGACCGGTATGTGAGCCTTCTGTGTTGGCGACTTCTTCTGGGGTACCGGTTGCGACGATGGTTCCGCCTTTGTCACCGCCTTCTGGGCCAAGATCAATAATATGGTCTACCGTTTTGATGACATCAAGATTATGCTCAATGACAAGAACGGTATCTCCATTATCAACGAGTCGCTGTAATACTTTTAGAAGACGGTCAATATCATCGACGTGCAGACCAGTTGTTGGTTCATCGAGAATATAGATCGTTCGTCCCGTTGAACGGCGATGTAGCTGTGAGGCTAATTTTACCCGTTGTGCTTCCCCGCCAGAAAGTGTTGTTGCTGGCTGGCCAAGTTTCATATAGCCTAAACCGACATCAAAGAGCGTTTCGATTTTCCGTTTGATTTTTGGAATGTTTTCGAAAAACTCAAGCCCGTCTTCCACAGTCATATCAAGAACATCAGCAATATTTTTCCCCTTGTATGTAATATCCAATGTATCACGATTGTACCGTTTTCCATGACACACTTCACAAGGAACATACACATCAGGAAGGAAGTGCATCTCAATTTTAATAATCCCGTCACCACGGCACGCTTCACAGCGGCCACCTTTAACGTTAAAACTGAAGCGGCCTTTTTTATAACCGCGTACTTTCGCTTCGTTTGTCATCGCAAATACATCACGAATGTCATCAAAAACTCCAGTATATGTCGCTGGGTTCGAGCGCGGCGTTCGTCCGATTGGCGACTGATCAATATCGATGACTTTATCAACAAGCTCGATTCCATTAATTTGTTTGTGTTCACCCGGTTTATCCTTTGCTCGGTGAAGCTTTTGTGACAGCGATTTATAGAGAATGTCATTGATTAATGTACTTTTTCCAGACCCAGACACACCCGTCACCGCAACAAAAATACCTAGAGGAATTTTGGCTGAGATATTTTTTAAATTATTTTCCTTCGCCCCTTTAATTTCAAGGAACCGATCTGTTTTCTTACGGCGTTCAGTCGGCAACGGGATGAATTTTTTCCCCGATAAATATTGACCTGTAAGCGAATTGTCATCTTTCATAATCTCTTGGGGTGTCCCTTGTGCCGTAATCATTCCTCCATGAACTCCGGCACCCGGGCCAATATCGATCAAATAATCAGCCGCCATCATTGTATCTTCATCATGCTCAACAACAATCAGTGTATTGCCTAAATCGCGCATATGTTTGAGTGTATCAATCAGGCGGTCATTATCACGCTGATGTAAACCAATTGAAGGCTCATCAAGAATATAAAGCACTCCCATTAATGAAGAGCCGATTTGAGTTGCCAAACGAATTCGTTGGGCTTCCCCACCAGAGAGGGTCCCGGCAGAGCGGTTTAATGTCAAATAATCAAGACCGACATTCATCAAAAATCCTAAACGCTCATCAATCTCACGGAGAATGAGCCTGGCAATGGCAATCTCTTTTTCCGTTAACTGCAGCTGTTCAAAAAACTGTTTTGCATCTTTAACCGAAAATGCTGTGACATTACCGATATGCTTATCACCTATTAATACCGACAAACTTTCCTTTTTCAGACGATTTCCTTTACACGTCGGACAAGGCTTTTGTGCCATGTAGCCTTCCATTTGTTCGCGGATGTAGTCTGAGCTTGTTTCCTTATATCTGCGGGCAAGGTTATAGAGAACCCCTTCAAAAATGATTTCATTTTCACGAACTTGACCGAATTCATTTTCATAACGGAAATAAATTTTTTCCCCATCACTGCCAGCCAGCACTTTCTCCAGCATATGCTTTGGAACTTGCTCAATCGGGATATCCATATCAATCCCGTAATGATCACAGACACTTTGCAGCAGCTGAGGATAATATTGTGAACTCGTCGGTTCCCAGGCAACAATGGCATGCTCCCTTAATGATCTCGTCCAATCAGGAATCACAAGGTCAAGGTCAACCTCAAGTTTTGTCCCAAGACCATCACACGACGGACAAGCTCCAAATGGACTGTTAAATGAAAAAATTCGCGGTTCTAATTCATCAATCGAAAATCCACACTGTGGGCAAGAGTGATGCTGGCTAAACAGCAATTCCTCTTCACCAATGACATCAACAATAACTCGGCCTTCTCCCAGATTTAGAGCCGTTTCTAATGAGTCGGATAACCTTGATGCCACGCCTTCTTTAATGACAATCCGATCCACAACAACTTCAATACTATGCTTTTTATTCTTTTCAAGCGTAATTTCTTCACTGACCTCTCGCATCTCGCCATCAACACGAACGCGGACATAGCCTTGCTTTTTAATATCTTCCAATACTTTGACATGTTCACCTTTGCGCCCTGAAACAATGGGTGCGAGAATTTGCATTTTGGTCCGTTCAGGATACTCCAGCATTCTGTCTACCATTTGCTGCACGGTTTGCGAACTAATCTCAACCCCATGCTTCGGACAAACAGGTCGGCCAATTCGCGCAAACAATAGCCGTAAATAATCATATATTTCCGTGACAGTACCCACTGTTGATCGCGGGTTACGGCTTGTTGTCTTTTGATCAATCGAAATCGCTGGTGATAAGCCTTCAATCGCATCGACATCGGGTTTATCCATTTGCCCTAAAAATTGTCTTGCATATGCTGACAATGATTCAACATAGCGGCGCTGCCCTTCCGCGTAAATCGTATCAAACGCAAGTGACGACTTCCCAGAGCCAGACAATCCAGTTAAGACAACAAGCTTATTTCGCGGAATCGTGACATCAATGTTTTTTAAATTATGAGACCGAGCTCCTTTGACAATAATATTTTCTAATGCCATGTTTATAAGTCATCCTTCCATGTTACTGTTCCGATTTCAGTTCCAATATAAGGTCACGCAGCTCTGCCGCCCGTTCGAAATTAAGCGCACGTGCAGCTTCTTTCATTTCCGCTTCCATTCGTTCAATGACGACTTGACGCTCTTTCTTACTCATCTTCGTCACCGGTGGCGCAGTATATGTTTCTTCCTCTTCAGCTGCATAGGTAGCTTGAATCAGATCAGGAATTTTCTTCTCAATTGTTTTTGGTGTAATGCCATGCTTTTCGTTGTATTCTTCTTGAATCGTACGGCGCCGCTTCGTCTCACTAATTGCAATCTCCATTGATTTCGTCATTTTATCGGCATACATAATGACATGACCGTTCGAATTACGAGCGGCACGTCCAATCGTCTGAATCAATGAACGCTCCGCACGTAAAAAGCCTTCCTTATCAGCGTCTAAAATTGCCACAAGTGATACTTCAGGAATATCAATCCCTTCCCTGAGGAGGTTAATTCCGACTAACACATCAAATGTTCCTAAGCGCAGCTGACGAATAATTTCAATCCGCTCAAGTGTTTTAATATCAGAGTGAAGATAACGAACCTTAATGCCGATATCCTTCAAATAATCGGTTAGATCCTCGGACATTTTTTTCGTTAGCGTCGTTATTAGCACACGTTCGTTCTTTTCAATTCTCGCTTGAATTTCATCAATAAGATCATCAATTTGTCCTTCAATCGGACGGACATCAATTGTCGGATCCAACAAGCCTGTCGGTCGAATAATTTGCTGAACCATTTCTGGTGTGTGCTCAAGCTCATAAGGTCCTGGTGTCGCTGAAACATAGATCGCGTTATGAATATGCTTTTCAAATTCCTGAAATGTCAGCGGACGGTTATCCTTTGCTGACGGCAGCCTGAAGCCGTGATCGACGAGCACTTGCTTTCGAGCTTGGTCACCGTTATACATGCCGCGCACTTGTGGCAGTGTCACGTGCGACTCATCGACAACAATCAGGAAATCTTCAGGGAAGAAGTCTAACAGCGTGTATGGTGTCGCCCCTGGCTCACGGAATGTTAAGTGTCTTGAATAGTTCTCGATTCCAGAACAGAAGCCCATCTCCTGCATCATTTCGATATCATAGCGAGTCCGCTGCTCAAGCCGCTGTGCTTCAAGTAATTTTCCGTTATCATTCAGTTCTTTCAGGCGCTCCTCCAGTTCTTTTTCAATGTTCACAATCGCTTTTTTCAGCTTCTCTTCACGGGTTACGAAGTGGGATGCCGGGAAAATAGCGACATGATTGCGCTCGCCAAGAATTTCACCTGTTAATGCATCCACCTCTGTAATCCGGTCAATTTCATCACCGAAAAATTCAATCCGAATACAGTGCTCATCGCGTGATGCCGGGAAAATCTCAACAACATCGCCACGAACACGAAACGTACCGCGCGTAAAATTGATGTCGTTACGATCATACTGTATATCGACCAAGTCACGTAACAGCTCGTTTCGTTCCATTTCCATTCCAGTTCTTAATGAAACAACTAAATCACGATACTCTTCCGGCGAACCTAAACCGTATATGCACGACACACTGGCAACAATAATGACATCATTCCGCTCAAATAATGAGCTAGTTGCCGAGTGACGCAGCTTATCAATTTCATCGTTAATGCTCGCATCTTTTTCAATGTATGTATCTGACTGTGGGATATAAGCCTCTGGCTGATAGTAGTCGTAGTAGCTGACAAAGTACTCAACAGCATTGTTCGGAAAAAACTCTTTAAACTCGCTATATAATTGACCAGCCAATGTTTTATTATGAGCAATGACCAATGTCGGCTTATTCACTTCTTTAATTACATTTGATATCGTAAACGTCTTCCCTGTCCCCGTCGCCCCAAGTAACGTTTGGTGCTTCTTCCCAGCCTTAAGACCGTCAACAAGATTACGAATCGCATCCGGCTGATCGCCCTGAGGTGAATACTTGGAAACAAGTTCAAACTGCCTATCCTCCAAAAGAAAAACTCCCTTCGTTTAGTTTAGAGTATAGAATTTAGAGTTTAGAGTTAGTGAAAGTACTTTCAAATGATGCTCTTTAATACATCCGTGTATAATCCATAAGTGTATTTTAACTTTTAATTATTAACTCTAAACTCTACACTCTACACTCTAAACTTCTTAGCAAGAAAATTATAACACAGCCGCTTTAAAACTAGAAAAAGCACAGTGCTCATGTAAACTGAATCATCTGTGCTCGTATATTTGTTATCGCTTTTTTATTAATTTAGAGGAACCAATAAAGCCAGCAGCCGTTGAGAGAACCCCTACCCCAATAACGAGAGGCGACTGCTCAAATCCATCAAACGCTACAATTAAAACAACAATTGTAATTGCTAGTGAAACATATTTATTATAGGATACCCGAGTAAGAAATAGCATCAATAGAAACGGAAAAAATATTGCAATCAACACAGCAGTCATATTAAACGGAAAAACTCCTTTTTATAGTTTAGAGTTGAGAATTTAGATTTTAGAGTTATTGAAAGTTACTACAAGAAGAGTAATTGTCGGGTAAATAATTCAGAAGTGGAATTTACTACTTTGATTAACCCAAAACAACTCTAAACTCTACACTCTAAACTCCAAACTCTTTAAACAATCCACATATTATCTTCTATTTCGAAGTGGTATTTTTCTTGGGCGAAGACGACGCCGATTTGGTGGTGCTGGTCTTCGTAAACAGCTGTTTGCGCGAAACGGATTTCACCAGCTTTATCCAATACCTCTAATTTACAAAATGCAGAGTTTATCTGCAACGCATGGTAAAAGTCTTTTTTTGATGTTAAAGGCTTGCCATTCACCTTTTTTATCACTTCACCAATTTTTAAACCCATCTTGTCTGCAGGGGATTTTGGAATAACGGCCAAAATGACAATCCCTTCATTACGATCTGAAAAATAATTGGTCTTATGTGCTTCACGTCTTGAGAACATAACATCAATGCCGAACCGTCCGACCATAGCCACAAGCGCAACGACAGGAATAAGCAGCGGGTAGTAGAAAATTGCGGCAACAGCTAAAGCAGTAATCAGCAGACCAAAGGCAAAAACGGCCATTCCGAACTTCTTAATTACGACATTCGGCAAGTTGCTTTGGACAACCTTATGGAAGCCAATACCGATTGGAACTAGTATAAGACCATAACCCACTTGATCACCAAGTGAAAGAATCGGCCACCAGCCAACATCAGGAATGGCCCCTTGCGGCAGTAAAAAAAACGTCGGAAGAATCCATAATCGTTTCCCCTCATGAACACCTACTACTTTTCCTCGACGACTCGAAAGCAGCTTCGGTGACGTTTTTATTCCACCTTTTTTTGCAATTAACATTCCTTCAAACAAAATAGACGCCCCAAGAAAAAGAACGAGCCCCGTCAATGGAACTTCAGAAATCTCTAAAATCCATCGATCCAGCCATGCTTGTCCTGTTTCATAGACTGGAAGTCCGTATGCTAACAGAACAACCAGACCAACGGTAATAGCCGGCGAAAACCAACGCATCTGAAATGAAAAAACAAAAAGTAAGGAAATGACTGAAAGGAGGACAATGACTCCAATCGGCATAACAATACCAAGGGTGAGCGTAACAATCGTTAAACCTAACCCAAACAGTAATCCGGTTCCTAGCGGAGTTAACACATCATCAATCGAATCGTAAATACGTGTGTTAAAATCTTGTCGTTCCCTCTTCACTCTCTTAACCCCTAGTAAAAGCGAAAAGATTAGAAAAATATAAAAAAGTGGCTGTAAAAAGAGACTACCAATCCCTTTCAGAATTTCAACAGCAATTATATTTACCATACACTCCCCGCCCTTTCGTACATTCTATTGGTCAAAACTATCTTTCCTGTTTTTCCTTAATTATGAAGTCAACTATCTTTTATTATAGCGTCTTTTACTATGAAGTTGAAAGTTAAAAGTTAAAAGATGAAAGTGAAAAACACAAAAAAACAGGGAAGAAATATTTCCTCCCCTGTTTTACAAAAATAACTTTTAACTTTCAACTTCTAAAACCTTACTTGCTTTTCTTACCCAATAATTCAATCGCGGTTTGTAATTGGCGGTCGTTTTCTGGATTTCGAATGGCTTTAATGAGCTCTTCTTGAATTTTCCCGGCTGTTTGCTCGTCAATTTCTCCAGTTACTGATAGGCCATTTGTTTGTTGGAAAGCTTGAACAGCAATTTTCGTTTGTTCACCGAAATAGCCGTCACTGCGCCCAGGTTCAAAACCTAAACCTTTTAGCATTTGCTGGGCATTCTTTACTTGTTCATTGTTCATATCATAGACGAGTGTTTCTTCAACATTTAAAGGTGCAACATAAAAGAATTCAGGCTGCTTTACTTCAACAGTCGGATCAACACCATCTTGGTTAATGTTATTCCCGTCAGAAGTTAACCATCTGTATAATGTTAATTTGATTTCACTTCCATCACCCATTTTTATCGGCTGCTGTACAGTACCTTTTCCAAATGTTGTCTCACCCACCACATCATAACCGCCAGCTTCTTTTAAGGCTGCAGCTAAAATTTCGGAGGCTGAGGCACTTCCTCCGTCAGTCAGAGCGACAATCGGATAATCCTTTGTTTTCTCTAATGTTGAAAGCTGACGAACACGCTCACCAGCGCGATTTTCGATTTGTACGATCGGTTCACCACCTGGAATGATCAACCTTCCAATATCCTCTACACTGTTAAGGTAACCACCAGGGTTTCCACGGACATCAATAATTAAGCCGTCTATTCCTTGTTTTTCCAGTTTCTTTAATTGCTCTTCAAAATGTTCTGCTGTATCTTCAGAGAATGATGTAATTTCAATTTTTCCAAACGTTTTTCCTTCTCGTTCGATTGTATCAACTCGTACCGTCTCAATCGGAATATCATCGCGGACCACTTTTACATCTGTTGGCTGTGATAGACCCTCACGTTCGATCGTTAATGTTACTGTTGTTCCTTTTTCACCGCGGATTTTTAAAACTGCCTCATATAGAGAAAGCCCTTCGATCGATTCGCCATCGATCTTAATAATTTGATCATTTGGGCGTAATCCTGCATCTTCTGCCGGTGAATCTCGAAATGGAGCGACAATCGTCACTTTGCCGTTTGTCATACTTACTTCCGCACCAATCCCCTGGAAATGGGAATCAAGAGATTCGATAAACTGTGTTGCAGTTTCCTCATCCATATAGACGGAATAAGGGTCATCCAGCGTCTCAAGCATCCCGCGGATCGCACCTTCAACTAGAGAGGATTCTTCTATCTCCTCAACGTAACGCTCAGAAATTAAACGGTACGCTTTTTCAATTTTGGCAATTTCACCTGCATCTGTAAAATTAGGAAATTCCACTTCTGTATGACCATTATCATCAGCAACCACTTCGGTACGATCAAAAACCGACAGCCCAACGTACATCCCGCCTGCGCCAATTAAAAATGATAAAGTCAGTAATAGGGCAATCACTTTCCGGTTATTATTCATTTCTTCACCTCATTTTTTTAAAAGCCCATTCACTAGTAAATAAGTGTTCCTTATTCATCTTGTCCATAACAATTGCTGCTTCCTGTTAACTCTCATCCCGACAAATGCATTATACCCATTATCGGAAAAGGCACCACATCATTTGATGCAATGCCCTCATTCGTTTTTAATATATGAAATGCTTGTACGGAATATGTCTTTCTAGAGTTTAGAGTTGAGAATTTAGAGTTTAGAGTTGATGTTAGTAGATTCAGAGATGTTGTTCCTAAAAACTTCCAAACGTTCAACTATTAACTTTTAAGAAAACTATAAATGATTTGTTCGAATTTTTCAACTAATTAGGGATGTAATTTAGTGGATTTACTGAATTTGATTTGTTTGCATTCCACGGGCCTTCATGAACTTCAAAGTGCAAATGCGCACCAAATGAACGACCAGTATTCCCCATGTATCCTAACGTTTGTCCTTTTTCAACACGTTCTCCGTCCGATACAAAACGATTTTCTAAGTGAGCATATAACGTTGTGATGACTTTTCCGTTAACATTATGAGAAATCATGACTGTGTTACCGTAGCTTGATGAGTAATACGAGCGGATAACCGTTCCTGACTCTGCTGCTACGATTGGAACATCTCCAGTTCGACCATTCTTCCCAATATCAATTCCGTGGTGCATTTTACCCCAACGCATTCCATGACCTGACGTAATTCTTCCAGTTGCCGGACGCATAAATGTTCCTTCAGCTGTTACAGTTGGTTTCGCTCCCGTTTGAGCAGAAGTTCCTTGTTGCTGCTGACGAAGACGTTCCTGCTCTTTACGTTGTCTTTCTCTTTCTTGCCATGCTGCCAGTTCTTGCTTGATTGCCTGCTCTTGAGAAGCTAGTATTTTATCTGAATCCTCAAGCTCACCTAAATCAGTATGAAGCTCGTCTTCTTTTCGCTCTAGCTCAGACATTAATTTATCTTTTTGCTTACGTTGTTCTTCTAATTTTGCTCGTAATTGCTCAAGTTCTTGCAATTGTGTTTCCAATGCCGCAAGCTCTTCCTCTAATAACAGCTTCATTTCTTCAACGAGTCGCTTGTCCTCGATATGCGCTTCAAGAATACTGCGATCCTGCTGAGCGATCGTACTTAATGCACTTATACGATCAAGAAAATCACCAAAGCTTTGCGCACCTAAAATTACTTCCAAGTAGCTAACAGCACCACCATTTTGGTACATAAGACGAACACGGTCTTTCAGTAATTCATCTCGTTCAGCAATCCGTTCTTCAAGAATAAGCAGCTCAGCGTGCAGCTTTTCAATACGTGCACGTGTATCACCAATCTCAGACTCTTTGTCTCGAATATTCTGGTTTGTCTCTGCAGTTTCTTGATCAATCACTTTCATTTCTTCTTCAACCGTACGAATCTGTGACTCTATTTCTTTAATTTCTGTCTCAGTTTTCTCAGCTTTATTTTGCTTCTCTTTTCTTTCTTCCTGGATACGATTCAGCTCTCCTTGAAGCTGTGAATTCGCTGAAGCATGATCAATTCCGGTTCCAGATACAAGACTCCCAACTCCAATTAAAAGCGCGGCAACTACACAAACAAACTTCCGTCTCATTCCCCAGCTTTCCCCCTCAAAATCTAGTTTAGAGTTAAGAGTGTAGAGTGTAGAGTTATTTAAAGAGTTTCATAGAAGCAGCCTTGAAATACTTCCACCAACTCTAAACTCTAAATTCTAAACTCTAAACTTACTTTAAATTCTCAAAAACTTCCTTACCGATGTCATGCTGCCCCAGATGCCGATGAAGGCGCCCATGCCTAACAGAATAATGCCGATTTGAATGGTTAGTGGATATACCGGCAATATACTGATGAAGTGTTCAACGGCCCGGTGACTGATGCCTTTATACAAGTAAGCATAGCCTACACCTATTAAAATGATTGGGACGAGTGATCCAACCACCCCTAAAAACAAGCCTTCAATAAAAAACGGCCAGCGGATAAAACCATTTGTTGCACCTACTAGTTTCATAATTTGAATCTCGCGTTTACGAGAGACAATTGTCAGCTTAATTGTATTTGCAATAAGGAACATTGCCGTAAACATTAAACCTAAGATTAAGGCAAGCCCAATCGTTCGAGCATAGTTTGTAACGCTAAACAAACGCTCAACAACACCTTGTCCATAGTTAATGCGATCGATGTAATCAAACTGTGCAATTTGTCCAGCAACAGCCTCAGTTAGCTGCGGTGTTTCAGCTTTTACGACAAAGGCATCATTTAATGGATTTTCATTCTGTAATGACAGAAAGGCTTCTCCTTGATCTCCTAAACTATCAATAAACTGCTTCAAGCCTTCTTCCTTTGAAAGAAATACGACACTTGAGATATGATCAACGGTTTCGATATTTCCCCTTAGCTCTTCCTGTTGCTCAGGTGTTGCTGTAAGGTCAATGTAGACGCGAATTTCCACATCCTCCTCAATTGATGTCGCGATGTGGTTCATATTCATAATTAACAATAGAAAAATTCCAACTATAAACAATGTGATCGTTACCGCACTGATGGATGCAAACGTCATCCAACCATTACGGCCTAAGTTCTTTAACCCTTCTTTGGCATGTCGAATAAGGGTTCTACCTTTCATAGCCATAGTTCCCCCTCACTTCGTCACGGACAATCCTGCCACCTTCTATCGCTATAACCCGCTTTCTGCTGCTGTCAACGATCTCTTTGTTGTGAGTAGCCATGACGATTGTTGTGCCACGATTATTAATTGTCTCTAATAATTCCATGATGTCCCATGAGGTTTCAGGATCTAAGTTCCCGGTAGGTTCATCGGCAATGAGAACATCCGGATTGTTGACAATCGCACGAGCAATTGCCACACGCTGTTGTTCGCCCCCTGACAGTTCATCAGGATAAAAACGGGCTTTATTTTTTAATTTCACAATATCCAAAACTTCCATAACAAGTCGTTTAATCTTTGATGGAGTTTCTTCAATTACCTCTAGCGCAAACGCTACATTTTCAAACACGGTCAATTTAGGTAACAGCTTAAAATCCTGGAAAACGACCCCGATATTACGTCGTACATATGGGATTTGTTTTTCCTTAATCGCCGTAAGGTTTACACCATTAATACTAATCGTTCCTTTTGATGCCTTTTCCTCACGGTACATCATCTTTATAAATGTCGATTTCCCAGCACCACTGGGACCGACAACATATACAAATTCACCTTTACCAATCGATACGTCAATGCCATTTAAAGCCATGACACCGTTTGGGTAGGTCTTCCAAACATCTTTCATATCTATCATTTTCATCACTTCCTGAATTATCGCTATCAAGTCCTTCAATCTTATCATCTTCAATCGAGAAGCCATGAACATTTTACATGCAAAAAAGACAAGGATGTTTAGCAATTTTGTAGCTATTCATAATCAATCGGCAGTGCTCTGCCTCTTTTTGTTCATGTAACATTTTTGTATATGACATTTTCACATAGCAAAAGGAAGAAAATATCAATATATGTCACAAAAGCGCACTTTTTCATTATAACATTGTTGAGAATGATGTGGAGTTAAAAATTATTACATTTTTATTGCACTAAAGAAGATCAGATTACGATTTATCAGATTCTATTTCAGTTTCTTCATATATAATAAAAAGATAAACATAAAAAAACCTTCTACCTAATTAGGCAGAAGGTAAGTTAAGTATAAGGAAATCTTAGTGTGAAGCGATCCATGCAGCTAAGTTTTCAGCTTCTTCACCAGAAACTAAGCCACCAGGCATTCCAGTTGCACCATTCTCGATAACATCAAGAATGTGATCATAGTCTAATCCAGTAAGAGCTGGACCAGCGCCACCTTCCATGTTAGGACCGTGACAGCCCATACAGTTTCCGTATGATGCTTCAGCTGCTGCAGCATCATAGTCTCCTGCTGTAGCTTCACCTGCATCACCTTCAGCACCTTCCTCTGGTGCTTCTTCATCTGCTGGTGTTTCTTCCGCTGGAGCTTCATCTTCTACTGGTGCTTCATCTGCTGGAGCTGGCTCATCAGCGCCACCACATGCGCCTAAGATGAATGCTGCGCCCATCATTGCGATAAGTAACTTTTTCATTTCTTAAGACCCTCCTCAAAATGTTTGTGAAAATATTTTTATGTGTAAAAAAACCCCTACTTGGCAATTATAACCGATTTATTTTTTTTTGAAACCCTCACCGAGGACCTCAGTTGCGTTCGAAACAATGACAAACGCAGTCGGATCAAGACTTTGAACAATTTGTTTCAATTTTGTGACTTCTGTTTGATTCACGACACACATTAAAACAGGTCGCTCTTGATCGGTATAACCACCATACCCAGGAAGTTTTGTTACCCCACGGTCTACTTGCTCTAAAATTCCTTTACGGACCTCATCTTCCTTGTTCGAAATAATAAGAGCAATCTTTTGATACCCTAAACCCATCTGGACAAGGTCAATTGTCTTTCCTGTAACATATAGAGCAATCAATGCGTAAAGCGCTAATTCAATACTAAATACAATTGCGGATGTCGTTACAATTAATCCATCGATTAAAAATACTGTTGACCCTAATGACATCCCGGTGTATTTCGTAATAATTTGTGCTGCTAAATCTGTTCCACCCGTTGAACCACGAGCTCGAAAAACAATCCCTAAACCAAGGCCAACACCAATTCCACCAAATAAGGCTCCCAGTAATGGATCTAATGTGATGGGCTCCATTCCTCGTGTCATTAAGACGACAAATGGCAGAAACACTGTCCCAACAGCTGTTTTCACTCCAAATTGCATTCCCAAAAATATTAACCCAGCAATAAATAGCGGAATATTAAATGCCCATTGGGTAATCGCAGGTTCCAGAGCAAAAACATCATAAACAATCGTACTGATCCCACTAACCCCACCAGAAGCGATTCGATTAGGTAATAAAAATAAGTTAAATGCAATCGCAACAATCGCAGAGCCAAGCAATACAAGCCCATATTCAAATGCGACTTCCAATTGTGGCGGAATTCTTCGGTGATTCCTCCTCGTTGTCTTCATTCAACCACTCTTTCTTTTTTCGGTTGGCAACATTTAACTATTATCGAAATGTAGTATATCACTGAAGTAGATAAGCTGTAAATGTACTAATGTCACACTTCAAAAAAATTTTTAGTTATCACTATCTACTTAGTGTTAATCCCTCAGTTAATAGTTTTTAGTTAAAAGTGAAAAGTTATACATTTATTATTCTTCTCTTCCTAAAAATACTTTCCAAATATAACTTTGCCCAACTTTTAACTTTCAACTTTCAACGTTAAATCTTCGACCGTAAATACGCATCAATAAATGGATCCAAATCACCATCCATGACCGAATTTGTGTTACCTACCTCGTAGTTTGTCCGATGATCCTTCACCATACTATATGGATGGAAAACATATGACCGGATTTGACTGCCCCAGCTAATATCCTTTTGCTCGCCGCGAATTTCTGCAAGCTCAGCTTGCTGCTGCTCAATTTTAAGCTGGTAAAGCTTTGCTTTTAGCATTTTCATTGCTTTTTCACGGTTCTTGATTTGCGAACGTTCACTTTGGCACGTTACGACAGTATTTGTCGGCATATGTGTAATTCTTACTGCAGAGTCCGTTGTATTAACATGCTGACCACCCGCACCGCTTGAGCGATACGTATCAATTTTTAAATCCTCTGTATTTACTTCAATTTCAACGTCATCACTTAATTCAGGCATAACCTCACATGAAACAAACGACGTATGACGGCGTCCTGATGAATCAAATGGAGAGATTCGAACAAGTCGGTGAACCCCTTTTTCAGCTTTTAAATAGCCGTATGCATTGTGTCCTTGAATAAGCAGCGTTACACTTTTTACCCCTGCTTCATCTCCAGGTAAATAATCCATCGTCTCTACTTTATAGCCTTTATGCTCAGCCCAGCGCGTATACATACGGAGAAGCATAGAAGCCCAATCCTGTGATTCCGTTCCACCGGCACCCGGATGAAGCTCTAAGATCGCATTATTTTTATCATAAGGCTCACTTAACAGGAGCTGCAGTTCAAAATCGTTCAGCTTCTTCACAAGCGCTGTAACACCCGACACAAGCTCATCCTCGAGGCCTGCATCCGGCTCTTCCTTAACTAGCTCATACGAAACTTCCAGATCATCATACGTTTCCTGCAGCTCAAGATATTGGTTTACCTGCTCTTTCAAACCATTTGCTTCATTAATAACCGTTTGCGCTGCCTGCTGATCATCCCAAAATGAAGGGTCCGACATTTTCTCCTCTAACTCATCAATCCGCTCCTGCTTTTGTTCAAGGTCAAAGAGACCCCCTAAAGTCCGCTAATCGCTTAGCCATATTCGCCAATTCCTGCTTAATCTCAGTAAGTTCCACGTAAAAACACCTCTTATTTTAATTAGTTTAAAATTTATAGTTTAGAGTTAGAGTTAGTGTATGTAAATCTTCGAAGCATTAAAAGGAGGAGCTTCACATTGAAGCCCCTTCTTAGCAGTTAAAGTATAATGTAGAATTGAAGTCGTTTTTAAAGCGATATACTCTTACTTAAAGTTACCCCAAAAACACCTCTAAACTCTACACTCTAAACTCTAAACTTCAAACAAGCTTTACTGCCCACAACATTGCTTATACTTCTTCCCGCTGCCGCATGGGCATGGTTCGTTGCGTTTGATTTCCTGGCCTTTTCGGATTGGTTGTTTTTTTGCTGGTTGTTTGCTGCTTCCTGGCACAACCGCTTTTCCTTCAGCAACCTTTGTACGCTGCATATTTTGCTCAACTTGGGCCTTCATAATGTATGTCGCAACCTCTTCTTCAATCGATGCAATCATATCTTCAAACATTTGGAAGCCTTCGAATTTGTATTCACGCAGCGGGTCATTTTGTCCATATGCACGAAGGTGGATACCTTGGCGGAGCTGATCCATTTGGTCAATATGATTCATCCACTTACGATCAACCGCGCGCAGAACGATAACTTTTTCAAACTCACGCATACGTTCAGGTGTAAACTCAACCTCTTTTTGCTCATAGTGCTCTTTTACTTTTGCGATGATCAACTCGTTCATCTCTTCAGGATCTTTACCCCATAAGTCTTTTTCGGTAACATCTCCTTCATTAAGAACAGTCGCGTTTAAGTAACGGACAATTGCCGCGATATCCCAATCTTCAGGAACTTCATTAGCTGGAGTATGTGAGGCAACGACACGCTCAATGACGTCTTTCATCATTTCTTCAACGATTTCTCGAAGGTTATCAGACTCTAACACTTCCATACGCTGTTTATAAATGACTTCACGCTGCTCATTCATTACATCGTCATATGAAAGGACTTGTTTACGCGCATCGAAGTTATTCCCTTCCACACGTTTTTGCGCCGTTTCAACTGCACGGCTGACAAGCTTGCTTTCAATTGGCTGATCTTCTTCCATACCAAGCTTTTCCATCATTGTTTTCATATTATCAGAGCCAAAGCGACGCATAAGCTCATCTTCCATTGATAAATAAAATTGAGAAGAACCCGGATCCCCTTGACGCCCCGCACGACCACGAAGCTGATTATCAATACGACGGCTTTCATGGCGCTCTGTACCAAGAACATGAAGCCCGCCAAGCTCAAGCACTCCTTCACCTAGCTTAATGTCCGTACCACGGCCGGCCATGTTCGTGGCGATGGTTACGGCACCCTTTTGACCAGCATTTTCAATAATTTCTGCTTCTTTTTCATGGTTCTTCGCATTTAATACATGGTGCTTTACACCGCGTTTTTTCAATAATTGCGAAACGAGTTCTGACGTTTCAATGCTCACTGTACCAACAAGAACTGGTTGACCCTTATCATTCAGTTCAGCAATTTCCTCGACAACCGCATTAAACTTTCCTTTCATCGTCTTGTAGATTAAGTCAGGACGATCATCACGAATGACCGGTTTGTTCGTAGGAATCGACGAAACATTCATCCCGTAAATGTTACGGAATTCTTCTTCTTCCGTTTTCGCAGTACCCGTCATACCCGAAAGCTTCTGATAGCGGCGGAAATAGTTCTGGAACGTAATTGTCGCTAACGTCATGCTTTCACGCTGAATATTCAAGCCTTCTTTTGCTTCAATCGCTTGATGCAAACCATCACTGTAGCGGCGCCCCTTCATTAAACGTCCTGTAAATTGGTCAACGATAACGACTTCACCGTCTTCAACAACATAATCTGTATCACGAAGCATGACCGCATGCGCTTTTAGTGCTTGATTAATATGGTGATTAAGCTGAACGTGAGCGGAATCGTATAAGTTTTCAATATTAAACGCCTTTTCGGCTTTGTTAACCCCTTCTTCAGTCAGCTGAACATTTTTTGTTTTTTCATCAAGTGTGTAATCCTCTTCTTTTTTCAGCATACGAACAAATGCATTTGCCTGCATATAAAGAACCGTCGACTTCTCAGCTGAACCTGAAATAATTAACGGAGTACGAGCCTCATCAATCAAGATCGAGTCAACTTCATCGACAAGAGCAAAATATAACGGGCGTTGAACCATTTCTTCTTTATATAACACCATGTTGTCACGAAGGTAGTCAAAGCCAAATTCATTGTTCGTTCCATATGTAATATCGCAAGCATACGCTTCCCGCTTCTCTTCCTTCGTTAAACTATTTTCATTCAAACCTACAGTCAGTCCTAAAAAGCGGTAGAGCTCACCCATCATCTCACTGTCACGACGAGCTAAGTATTCGTTGACAGTAACAACATGAACACCTTTACCTGTTAATGCATTTAAGTATACGGGCAGAGTCGCAACTAATGTTTTCCCTTCCCCGGTTTTCATTTCGGCAATATCTCCATTATGAAGAACCATGCCCCCTAATAATTGAACAGGGTAATGGCGCATATTCAGTACTCGGGTTGAGCCTTCCCTAACAGCCGCAAACGCTTCAGGCAAGATTTTATCCAATGACTCGCCGTCCTCTTGAATGCGCTTTTTAAACTCTTCCGTTTTCTGACGTAACCCATCATCAGACAGCTTCTTGAACTCATCGCCTAATGCCTCAATTTCATCCACTGTTTTCTGCATCTTCTTAAGCTGACGCTGACCAGGATCACCAACAATTTTTTTTAATAATCCTAACATTGTTTATACGCTCCCTTTATCACAACTAACATAGCTTGTGTTCATTAATAAAACCTAACTTTTTTATATGTAATACTGGAAAATTTATGTTCTTTTAGCCTAACTTTAATTTTAACAGTTTACGGTAATGGAGACAAGGAACCTCAAATATAATGTAAAATTTAGAATGTAAAATGTAAAATTGCGGTTTGTGGGAGGATTTTTGTTTGAGCTTTATTCAGTTTAGAGTTTAGAGTTTAGAGTTGAAAAGAAAATGTAAAATGTAAAATGTAGAATGTAAAATTTAAAATTAAAAGACTAAAACCTAGGGAGTTTGAAAGTGCTTCTTTGAGTAAACTAAATCATTTTACATTTTACATTAAAAGAACACAGCGTTTCCGCTGTGTTCTTGGTTAAGTATTCTTATTCCGGCTCGATTAGGCCGTAGCGTCCGTCTTTACGGCGGTATACGACGTTTGTGTCACCGTTTACTGCATTTGAGAATACGAAGAAATTGTGACCGAGCATATCCATTTGAAGAATTGCTTCTTCAGCATCCATCGGCTTTAAGTTAAAACGCTTAGTACGAACAACTTCGATTTCGTCCTCATCAAATGTTGCTTCAGGCTCAACATCATTACGGAACATATATTTTAAGCTGCCCTCTTGGCGGAACTTGCGATTTACTTTCGTTTTATGTTTACGGATTTGGCGCTCAAGCTTTTCAACAACAAGATCGATTGCTGCATACATATCAGTATGAGTTTCCTCAGCACGTAATAGTAATTGTGCCATTGGAATTGTTACCTCAATAATGTGTTGATTGTTGAGCACTTGCATACGTACATTCACATCAGAAGTTGGAGTATCGTCGAAGTATCGCTCTAATTTACCAACCTTTTTCTCGACATAGTTTCTTAAAGCTGGAGTTATTTCAATGTTTTCACCACGAATGTTATAGTTCATATAAAAAACTCCTCCTTTCTTATACTTACATAATTCTATTTCCTTAAATTCTTTTCCTTCTAAAACTTTGAAAATATTTGTCGTTTTTGTGAAGGAATAAACATCATCAACCCTAAATAAGGTTACCCATTACCAAACTAAATATACAACCAAACATTTGTTAAGTAAACGTAACTTTCTGTGACAAAAGAAGTTCCGCGATGCATTTCAGCTTAACTAACATTAAGCTATTTAAATATAAAAACCCACCCCCGTAAAGAGGTGGGATGTAATCGCTATATTCATCTAGTCCCCATTTTGTCCAGGAATGTGAATTAAAGCTTGTTTACGTTTGCCGCTTGTGGTCCGCGAGCACCTTCTACGATTTCGAATTCAACTTCTTGTCCTTCGTCTAAAGTTTTGAATCCTTCAGATTGAATAGCAGAGAAGTGTACAAACACATCGTCTCCATCTTCACGTTCGATAAACCCAAAACCTTTTTCTGCGTTAAACCATTTTACTTTTCCTTGCATGTTTCACATTCCCTTCATAAATAAAATCCAGTGGAGGCAGTGTATGAAATCCCTTCCACAATTTCAATATAACAATAGCACTATCTGTAGTCAAACTATTTCGTCATCTTAAATTCGACAACTCTTTGTCGAATTTCCTTTGCTACATTTCCTCACTTCTCCATCTTACATACTAGGACAAAATACATCAAAAATTGTTAAAAAGTCATAAAAAATGTCAGAAAATTATTGCAATTAGGGTAACCCTCTCATATAATAAAGAAGTAGTGATCAGTCAGGTACCAAAAAGAACTAGTCCATACATACTACAAACTTTCACACCACATAAACATAACTACCTTGCTTCTTACTTCTATATCGCCCCTTGTCATACCCCCGGACAACTGGTCAGTCATATTCAAGCATGTTCACAGCTACATAATTTCTACCCATTACAGTGACCATGCAACAAACTTGCTGCTAGTCGGCTTCCGTCGATCTCGTTTCATTAACAGCTACTCCATTCATTCTAGCCATGTATCACTTCAGCACAAGTTTGCAGTTTAGCGGTAAAATGCCACAGAGATGTAGGTGCATATACGATTAGAATAATTCTCTTATTATAGTGGACTACAATTTCTGTGGCGTTTACCGCTCCTCTATTATCCTGGGTATGTTTTATATTAGTGCTTCGCTGCCTATGCGAGGTGCTTTTTTGTCCTATTCTCCCTCTTTTAAAAAAATAAAAAAAAGAAACTTTTATAGTGGATTAGTGGGGGAACTACTATTTTCCATAGTTAAAATATGGTATTATGATAGTAAGACGATAAATTATTATACGGAGGTTTTTAAATGCTCGGTTCCCGAATTCGTGATTTACGTTCCAAAAAAGGGTTAACAATGACCGAACTTGCAAACCGTGCACAAGTTGCCAAGTCATACTTAAGTTCAGTCGAACGAAACCTTCAAACAAATCCATCTATACAATTTCTAGATAAAATTTCAAAGGAACTTAATGTTGATGTCCCTTTTTTACTAGATACGGACAAAGAAGACGTTGACAAACAATTAGATAACGAATGGATACAACTTGCGAAAGAGGCTCAAGAGTCAGGTATCTCAAAAGAACAGTTCAAGGAATTTCTTGAATTTTCAAAATGGCAAAAGCTAAGAAGGAGCTGAATAATGTCCCTTCTTAGTTTCTTTGTTTTCATTAAGAAATTTCCTGATTTCTGCAGGTGTCAGACCGATTTTCTTAGCTTCAATTAATAACCGCAACCATTCTCTATCAATGAAACTATTTTTCACCTCTATATGCGGTATGTCCAATACTATAACCTCCAATTATTCGGCAACCCAGCTATCATAGAAAAAATGCTACCTTTCCTTAGACCTGAGGCTTTGCGTCCTTACTTTTCAATAAGTTTGCCCTTTCTATTATTCCGAAAATAGAGTATTACATTAGATACCTACTGAAATCCTACGTCTTAAAAATCATTCGTTTTCCTATAGTCATTTTAATCTAATCAAATAGTAACACATTTCCAACGATTTAGTTACAATAATAGTTCCAATTTTTGTGACATATATCCACAAATATCTAGTAAATGTAATTAAATGGTAATTAATTCCCGTTGGAAATTCTAGTAAAAAAATAAAGTGCCTACAAACTGTAAGCACTTTTTGACAAAACTTGTCACTTTATGTCCTTCTATTTTTTCTTATCAAAAAATAGTCCATCCGTATATACTGATTCATAAGGATGATCGTATCGTTTGTTTGTTTCCTTTTTTCTATTTAAATCACTAATATCTCTATTAATCATCACAGATGCAATCTTTAACTTACTATTAATCTCATGATTCATCTTTACAATGACTTGCCCAAGCTTCCTCTCAGAATCGGTAGGAGTATCCTTTAATTGCTTGATGAGGTCTTCACGTTCTGCCAGAAGCTGTTCAATTCTTTCAATATAAGATTCCCGTTCTTCCTTTGGCATCTGCATCTGCAGGTGATCAAATAATTGCTTCGTCACCTCATACACAGCTTTGATCGTAGACACTATGCCTGACCACCTTGACCATGACGTTGCTTACGATCAATGGCAATAACTTCTTTCCACGTATCACGGAACTCTGTTACAAACTGTTCGGCCTCGGCAAGTGCCGCTCGATCACTTTTGACATTTGCATCAATCAAACGGCTTAAGACAAAATCATACATTCTCAACATATTTTGTCCAAGTTCACTATCCGTTTTTAATGTCACCATAAGTTCACGGATAATATTTTGCGCTTTGATGATGTTCGTATTTTTTGCCTCAACATCATTCTTTTCAATTGCCGTATTCGCTAGCTTGATAAACTTTAAGCAGCCATTATAAAGCATTAGCGTCAGTTCACCAGGTGAAGCTGTCGCTGTTGTATTTTGTTTATATTTAGCTGCATATGGGTTTGGAATGGCCATTTTTTTACCTCCTAAAAATCTCTTTTATTATTGTTGTGACCCAAATAAGTGGGAATATAAAAATTCAGCCTGACTATTTGCTTGCTGCATTGCTTTTTCCATTGCCGTAAATTGGCGCCAATGTCGATCTTCTACTTGTTGAAGACGACGCTCAAAGTTAGAAATACGATCATCAAGTGAACTAATATTTCTTCCAAGGGTAAACTGATGGTTCAAGCGCCCTTCAGCTCCGGCACGTGAAACGACCTGGTCACGTGTCGTTGCCAAGCTATCACGCATCCGTCGTGCAATCCCCTTATCAGCATTCGTCGGTCCATCTGCTGCAAAAATTTGAAAAACAGCTTCCGGATCTTGTTCAATCGCTGCTCTCAGCTTATCCTCATTAATTTGCAGCTTCCCGCGATCCATATAATTACTTGTTGTCGTAATACCTAAATCTGTCAGCTGCTTAAATGGGGCATTCTCACCAACGGCTACAGGAGTGTAAATATCAACCCGCAAGCGATTTAAGCCACTTGATAACATTTGATCATTGCGAAGCATCCCGCTTTTCGCCTTTTCCTCCCACTGCTCTGCTTCTCGCTCAGACAAAGCTTCTCTTTCCTCTTTTGTTAACGGTTTATAATCGCGATATTTCTCTTCCTTCAACTTCCCATTAATCGTATCAATCATTTCGTTATATTCATCAACGAACGCTTTGATCGTGTCGAAGATTTTTTGCGTGTCAGTATTAACTGTAAGGTTTACAGCTCCATCAGTGAATGTGTCCTTTAGGGTGATCGTTACACCGTTGACTGTGAATGTGTTTGTTGGACGTTCTGTTGCAAGACCGTTGATTGTGAATTGGGCATTTTCGCCGCCTTGTTCATTAGTCTGATCGAACTTCAAGACATTTGTTAAAAACACACTCTCCGTAAAATCAATTTCATACCCACCCGTTTCTTTCACACCTGTTGTTGGATTTTCTCCATTAGTATTAAAGTTTCCGGTTTCTTTACGGGTCATTGTAATTTTATCTGTATGTTCATCATAAAAAGCATTTAACCCAAGTTTTGAATTATTTATTTTCGTGATTACATCATTTAGAGATTCATTAGCGTTAATTTTGAAGGTGGCTTCTACAGGACCCTTTGATGTATGGGTTGTAATCCCAAATTCAACATATTCATAGCTATAATCCGCAGCAATTAAACTTCCTTTACTTAATTGTTTATTAAAAGTAAGATCACCTGTATCTTGATTGACAAGTACCTTATTTGTATCGCCTGAATTATTATAATCGGCAGCATTCGTAAAAACGCTAAACTCTACACCGTCTACTTTTATAGCAGTGATATCACTTATTCCTCCATTTTGCAGTTTAAATCTAGTTCCAGCATTATTTACCTGAATTTCTTCACCAGTAACGTTTTCCTTTACCCAATCAAAATCAGCTAGATTACCTTTCATGGAACGTAAGCTTTTACTAGGGTCAATCTTCTCGCCATTAGAAATTGATTCAGCACTCGAATTATAAGCAGCCGATGCCAAGCGGTCGACTCTTTGTATGTTATAGGTGGCATTACTTGCAGTTGCGCTGGCCGTAGCTGTTACTTTCGCAGAGTTAGAGCTAATGACCGCTTTTGACGTCATATTCGCTCTTCTCATTACACCATCAAAAATATTGTCACGAAACTTTGTCAGTAACAGGTTCATCTCCCGGTAGGAGTCGCGCTGCCACTCAAGAGTTTGACGTTGCTGTGTTAATTTATCCAAAGGCATCCGCTCTGCGCGCATGAGATCCTTCATAATTTGATTTATATCCATCCCACTGGCTAAACCAGTTATCCTCATTCGTTTAACCTCCTTACTTACACTGCACTTCTATGTAAGCAATAGCTTCTGCCTTTAATTAAGCGTTTAACTAATTCAAAAATCACTTATTATTTATATCGGTTGGTTTTTGGCGATTTTAATGAAAAATCATAAAAAAAGGCGAAAATAAAAAAGAAGTGTCGATTTTTTGCCATCAACCCTTCTTCTTAGGCCATTTTAAACGCGCTTATCTACAATAAAACCTAAATGCTCCATCATGGATGAAACCATGTCCAAAAACTCCTCCGGCGGAATTTCCCGAACAACTTCATCTGTTTCTTTATTAACGACTTGAACATAATAACGATCCAGCTTTTCATGAAAGTTAAATTTTAAAGAGGTCGTATTCATTGCCAAAAACTCATTCATATTGTCGACTTGCTTCAACAAATCATCCTTGGTTTTGTTTTCTTCGCGAACACTTTTAATTTCTTGTTGAATTTGTTCTTTCATCATTTCACTTTTTGCTTCTAAAGAGGTGTTCCCGTCATCATGTGCCGTCATTTTTTTCTTAAGAGACGCTTGTTCAACTGGAACAATTGATGATGCTGACTTGATCTCCATACTTCTCACCCCTACAATAGTATTTGTTATCTCTTATATCGTCAGAACAGTCAAAAACTTTCACTACATTAAACTATTTATAAATAAAAATTCACGAATTATTGCAGGACTCATGAAACATCTCAAAAATCATTACCGATTGGAGGGGTTTACTTGAAGATTATCATCGCACCCGACTCTTATAAAGGAAGTTTAAGCTCGATTGATGTTGGAAAGGCAATGAAAAAAGGCCTGCAAAAAGCGCTGCCTAATGCAGAGTTCGCCCTTTTTCCGATGGCAGATGGAGGGGAAGGAACAATTGATGCTCTCCTTTTTCATGCAAAAGGAGAACGTGTCTCCATAAAAACGAAAGGACCGCTCGGCAAAGAACAAACGTCAACCATCGCCATCAGTCACGATAAAAAGCTGGCGATCATTGAAAGTGCCCTGATTATTGGACTCCCACTCCTTCATGAGCACGAGCGCAATCCTCTATCAGCAACATCCTATGGTCTAGGGGAAGCCATTCTTTATTGCTTAAAACAAGGCATTGAACAGTTTATCATCGGACTTGGCGGAAGTGCGACGAATGATGGGGGCGCCGGAATGCTAGAAGCAGTAGGTGCTACTTTTTACACAGATGGAAAACAAGAGAAGAGCATTACACCAGACAAGCTTGCCGTTATTGATAAGATTGACCTGGCAACACTTGATCCAAGACTAAAAAAAGCCCGTTTCACGATCGCGTCTGACGTCGACAACCCATTATGTGGTGACAATGGGGCCTCTGCCGTTTTCGGACCGCAAAAAGGGGCAACTGCTGAAATGGTTGAACAGCTTGATCAAACACTAGCACACTATCAACAGCTATTCAGTAAAGAAACTCGCACTCTGAGCAATAAACCAGGAGCCGGGGCTGCAGGCGGATTAGGGTTTGCCTTCCTTCTTCTTGGAGGACAGTTAAAACCTGGTGCTGAGTTAATCTCCCAGTACAGTCAGATCGAAAAAGAATTACGAACCGCTGACCTTTTACTGACTGGAGAAGGAATGACAGACTACCAAACGAAATTTGGCAAAGCACCATTCTATCTGGCAACACTTGCAAAAAAACATGATCTCCCCGTGATTATTCTTTCAGGAAGTCTCGGTAAAAACTATCTCGAACTATCAACACATATCAACAGCTTCTTCTCCATTATTCAAAAACCAACAACATTAGCTGAGGCAATGAATGATACCGAGCGATTGGTTGAGGAAGCAGCTTTTAATATTGGACAACTGATTAAATGTAAAATTTAAAATGTAAAATTATGTGGGCTGCTCAAAGAAGAACTTCCTTGAAATCCTTTCAACCATTTTACATTTTACATTTTTAATTTTAAATTTTAGAACGGTTTCACCGTCATTAGTATGATCAGGATGACGACGGCAATTTGGGCTGTGATGTTGTAGGGAACGATCTGTTTTCCGATTTGGAGATATCCTTCTGGAAGATCTTCTCCTTGGTGTCCTTCGAGGATTTCTATTTGCCGTTTCGCCCCCTTTGGGATAAGGACGGCAACAATTGGTTGGACAGCAACGTAAATAATGAGCGAGGCAATATACCAAATTTCAGTAAATAAATGCGGGGACAATATTCCGAGAATTAATCCGGTAATAAGCAAGGTAATACTACCTACTTTTGCTAGTTTCTCAATTCCTAAACTTACCGAAAGTGCAAATTTTGCCTGGGTTACTGTTCTCGGACTGTTCATTATAATCGGCAACGCAAAGGTAGCTCCTAACCCACAAACTGCCGCAATAATATGTACGGCTAATAACACAGTGTACGTCGTCGTCATACAGAACACCTCCTCAATTATAAAAGCCTATCTTCATAGTATGAATGTTATTTAAAAACTTTCCTCTTTTTTTCTCAGTACGTACTACCTATAAAAAAATAGAGCAGCCCCAAGGGACTGCTCTATGAATACATGCTATAATTTCAAATCTACATTTCCACCTAGATGCGGCTGGGCCGCCTGTTGGATTGCCTTTGTATCAGCTGTGCTCATTAGCTTCTGCAACGCTTCCCCTTGCTGTTCGGCATTGCCCATTGCTTTTTTCATCACTGACATCGATGCTTGCTGTTGCAGCTGTCCTTGACTTAATGCCATTGAAAGTAATGCGATATCCATCGTTTCACCACCTTATGACTAATGAATCACCGAGTGCAATTGTTGTTCTAACGCCGCAACTTCTTTTTTCAGACGGTTAAACTGATCGTTTACTGACTCTTTTTCAACATCTGATAAGTTATCCTCTAGAACTGACTGTGCAATCCGCTTCATTTCAAGAAGCTTCTCATTCATTTCATCTAGAATTTGTGCCTGATTCTTTGTCCACTCCAGCTGTTCTTCAAGAAACTTCCGCTGCTCTTGCTTGTCTTGATCCACTTTAATTCCTCCTGTAAAACACGGCTTGAATCTATTTTAACAAAAAAATAAGGTACCAGATACCCAAAGAAAGCACCTGATACCTCTGTAAGTCTACTTATTGTTTTGCAGTTTTGCGGCTTCATAGATTCTTGTAAAACGGTCATCCGCTTTAGCGAAGATCGAATCTGCTGGGTATTGACCGTTTTCATTGCGAATATTTCCGGCACGGACACCTGTTAAAATTTCGATTCCTTCAGCGATATGACCAATGGCCCAAATATGAAATTGACCTTCTTTCACAGCATTGACAACCTGTTGGTCGAGCATTAAGTTTCTTACATTTTGCTTAGGAATAATCACTCCCTGTTCTCCAGTTAAGCCCTTCTCCTTACAAATATGATAGAAACCTTCAATCTTTTCATTCACACCACCGATTGTCTGAATTTCACCCCATTGATTAACCGAGCCTGTCACTGCAATCCCTTGATTGATCGGCACTTCAGCTAACGATGATAACAGAACATACAGCTCGGTACTCGATGCACTGTCACCGTCAATTTTTGAATACGTCTGTTCAAACGTAATACTTGCGGATAGCGGAATCGGCCGATTTTTTGCAAATTGTCCTGAAAGAAAACCAGTAAGAATCATCATCCCTTTGTGATGTATCTGTCCACTTAATGCAGCTTCTCTTTCAATATTCATGATCCCGCCTTTTCCTGCGAATGTTTGCGCCGTAATCTTCGTTGGGATACCGAAGACCGAATCCCTTGTTCCAAGCACAGCAAGTCCGTTAATTTGTCCAACTCGGAAGCCTTCCGTTTCAATCATAATTGTGTCATTGCTAATCATTTCACGGTACTGTTCTGGAACATGGTTTGAGCGCTGTACTTTTTCCGATAAAGCTTTGTCAATATGACGCGCGTCAACAAAAGATTCATTGTCCTTCTTCGCCCAGTAATTTGATTCCACAAGAATTTTCGTAATATCGTGAAAACGCGTCGTTAATTTCGATTGCTCATCAACTAAGCGCGAGCTGTAATCAATCACCTTCGCAACTGCTCTTTTATGAAACGGTAACAGGTGCTGCTGCTCGGCATAATTTTTCACAAAGCCTGCCATTTTCCTGCTGTTTTCCTCGTCTTTTTCCATCACTGTATCAAATTCGACCTTCACTTTAAAAAGCTTATCAAAATCCTCATCCAGTGTTGAAAGCAGTTCATACAGATAATAAGACCCGATAATTATCACTTTAATATTCAACGGGATCGGCTCAGGCTTAATCGTGCTCGTTGGAAACGCCCCGCGCTCTTCATATGGATTCTCAATCCGCACACTTTCCGTTTGCAGCGCTCTTTTCAACCCCGTCCACGCATCAGGCTGCTGAAGCAATTCCATCGCCTGCACAATTAAATAACCGCCGTTTGCCAAATGAAATGCCCCTGGCTTCAAAAATGAAAAATCAGTAACCCAGCTGCCAAACTGCCCTTGATACTCAAGCTTCCCAAATAAATTATGATACGTTGGATTTGTTTCATAAATAACAGGAGCACCCTCTAAGTTCTTGTTATTCACAAACAAATTGACGATATAACGATGAAGCTGCTGCTCTTTGGAACCGATTAAGGCACTAAGAATGTCCTGTTCCTCCTCATCATCCGATAAAAAGAAGGAATAATGCTCGACAACATCCTGAAGGTAAGCCTCTAAATAAGCATGCACCTTCTCATTATCCTTGTATGCCTCCTGAAGCGGTTGAAACAAGCCCTCAACCGCATATGAAGCCGTTTTATTGTTAAATTCCTGTACATTTTTCCGTAAATACTCTTCCACTTTACGTATCTGATGGATCGTCTCCTGCAGTTTTCCTTCAACCAATTTCTCTCTTTCTTTAATCAGCTCTTTATATTCATCAGCCATCTGCGCATATTCACTCAAATTAATCGTTTTTCCAAATCGAAGTGGAATCGTATTAATCCCCGCTTGCGTACGTTCGATTTTGAAGTTTTGTTCTAAAGCAAAGTCATCTGCCTTTGACCAAAGCTCATCAACCTTTGCAAGAAAGTGGTCAACAATTGCTCGCTTCTTTTTTTCATATACATCACTCGAGAATGCTGTGCGAAGCTCCCTCTCAATCTCCATTACTAATGTTTCAATTTTCCGTTGAAACTGCTGCCCCTCACCTGCAGGGAATGAAATTACAAGTGGCCGATCAGGATTTTCAAAATTATAGACATAGCACCAATCTAACGGAATCTCACGCTTAGCAGCCATTTTTGCCACACTTTCCTGTGTATACGTCATTCTCCCAGTGCCATTTGGACCAACGACAAATAAGTTATAACCTGTTTGTTCAACAGATAATCCAAAATCCATCGCCTGCGCTGCCCGCTGCTGACCAATCATTTCATTCGGTAATACATCAAGCTCATCCGTTGTTTCAAATGCAAACTTCTCCGGATCAAATTCTGATCGAAGTGATGAAACCGGTAACCGATGAAGTGCTAACATACTTTTATATTCTTCTCTATTCATAAAAACACCCACTTTGCATTTTGCTAGGACCAAAGACGTCGTTTTAGTAAAAAATTATATTACTATACGGACTTATTTAGACAACCTCCACCCTTTTTCCTGTGAATTTTCAGATTGTTCATGAAATGTCTATATCTTTAGGGGGAGTTTATGAACAAAAAAAGAGCAGCATTTTTGCTACTCTTCAAATAGTGTATGAAGTTCAATGTCTAATCCCGGGACAGTTTTCACTGAGATACAACCTTCACGATCAAAGATGTCAGGACGACCATACTTCCCGTCTTGTAAAGTATGAACCATTACCACTTGATCAACAGGATGAACAATCCAGTATTCCTTTACACCATTCTTTTCATAGAGGTTCATCTTCCGGATATAATCATGAGAGGCATTCGACGGTAAAAGAATTTCAACAACAAGATCAGGAGCCCCTTTACAACCTCGATCAAGAAGTAACCTATTGGCTACTCCTCTACTTTTCTCAACTTATTTAATAACTAAACATATAAAAAAACTATGAAATAACAGTAAAACTCTGCATCCTATTTATCACACCCGCCATTCATACCTTGACTGAAAGTTCTCCTGGATGATGGCAGTTTGGTGGTGACCATACTCAACACTTTCGCTAACGATAAAGTCAACTCTGGACATTTCATTTTCGTATTCGATCAAAACATACCAAGGCTGAAAAATATTTAACTTATCTTCGTTAAATAAGTATTGCAACCCTAACGTATTAGTAACGGAAATGTCCTTCTTCTCACTTTCAATTGGTATTTCATAAACAACAATCGGCTCATCAGGGTCAGAGCTAATATACCAATGAAACCGAATGGCTGATTCTGTTTCAACTTGCAAATTTACTAAAATGGTAATCGAATGATTCTTTTCTGTGAACCTATCTGTCATCGTGATAGGTTTGAAGTCAGCTGTCGTATCCTCACAAATCGTAATGGACTTTATCATACCGCTTCCCCCCTTAGATGTTAATCACTCACTCTTCCCCATAAAACATTCTTAAACTTCTTAGACTTAGAATACGAAATAATCGTACCTATACTATTACCTTTCTTATGTTCGCTGACGCTTTTTCTAACTGTATGACGAGGAGATGATGCTAGAGGGTCTTCTATTAAACTAGTTTGATTGTACAAATCAAAAGAATCCTTCGTTGTTACTTTCTGCTCAATTCTTTTCTTCGATTGCCACTTTCTTAGTTTAGTATCAGTTGATACCGGAAGCTGAATTCCCCAATAAGATAACATTTTACATCCACCCCAATCTCTAAAAATTGGAAATATAGTATATATTAACTATATTACCGATTGTAAATTTTGTCAATATTATGACATAATAGGATAAATTTCGTAGGTAACATCCATCATTCTCCTAAATTCGGACTAAAGAAAAAGAGCAACCTCCCCCGGTTACTCCTTAAAACATGTCTATAGTTCGATATCCTCCCCTAAATTATCATTCCATTTCCTAGACTTCCTTCAATAAGGAAGGATGGTGTACATTAGAAAGAATTGAAAATCTAGTATGCTCAGTTCTAAATATTGACATAGATGAAACAAGATTTTTCAAGGGAATGCCAAGCACTGTTCCCCGAAGATGCTCCTTTTATTGCTTAGAACGAACTTTACTTCATATAACCTTCAACCAATTCATAGCATCTTTTTTCTGTTAGTGTTGCCAATGTACTCAAATATTGAACTCTGGCAAATGTGCCACCTTCAAATTCGGCAGCATCTTCCTCCGCCTTTTGATCTCTGTACGAAATCCAATTCCTCTGCTCATTACGCAATTTTTCAAATTCACTGCCTGGCATTTGTTGTTTTAGAACTCCGTAAATTTCATTAAGAGCATCATCCCACCGTTCGTATCGCTTACTCTCCGCTTCGGTCAATTCGATAGTGACTCCATTTTTATACAAATAGTCTAAGTCGCTAAGACCTTTTTCAATCTCTGCAAGTTTTTGTAAGTATTTATTTTTCTGGCTGGCCGCCTTTTTCTTAGCTTCGGCCTCTGCTATTTTCTGAGCTTCTAGTTCTTCCGCCTCTTTTTTCTTTTTCTCCTCTTCTATTCTTTGTTGACTTTGGCTTATCTCCTTCGAAAAAGTATTAAATGAGTCATCTTGACTAAGCTCAGTAAGCAGTACTTCCGCTTCAGCAAAATTCCCATCATCAATCAGTTTCTCGATCGTATCCAATCTTTCCGTAATCATACTTTCCTTTTCTTTGTTTTCTTTTGCCAAGTTCAAATCTCGTTCGACCTGTTTCTTTATCGTACTATTCAATGATGGATCTTGAATCAGCTCATTTGCTTTTGCAATAACTCCTTCCCAATCACCATTTTCCAAATCAATTAAAATCGTATTCATCCTTTTTATTTGCTCAAGTATTACCGTTGCACTTTCGTCATTCGGTTTTTCAGACAATGCCAACTCCAGAAAGCCTTCACCTTTGTCAAATTCGGCGCTGGCAATTGCGAGCTTCGCTTCCTCCATCGCCTTATCATAAGTACTGTTGCCACACCCAGACAAAAGGATCACAACAATCAGAAAACAAACAATCTTCTTCACGCCTACTCCCCCTTTTCTAATAACTATAAACAGGTAAATCCTGGTTAGCAATTAGAATAGTAAAAATTACATACACCTCCATTTGCGAAACATTGCTCTTTCACCGAAAAGTCCCCTAATACACTTCTAAAAAATCTTATTCTTAAACAAGCCGGTACTTACATACTGTGAATATAGTTGTTAAACCGAGTTAGTGAATGGGCTCCTCTTCTATCTTATTCAAGAAAAACTGCCCATTCCCAGAAAAAATATGTAATCGGCGGAGGATATAAAATGAAAACATGTAGTTCATGCGGTCACGAACATAATAATGATGCTTCTTTTTGCGTTAAATGTGGTACCTCACTTTCAACAAATAGCAATGAAGAGATGATTGACCGGAAGAAAAAGAAACCTATTAATAAAGGATCCATTATCTTAATCACACTTGCTGCTGCAATCATCTTTACCGTTTTTACCGCATACCACTTAATAGCCAAAAATTATAGTGAGGAGGCTGTGACCGAGGAATTTACATCCGCACTGCTCGAAAAAAATAAAGAACGATTAAGAGAAATGATTAGTCCTTCTGATTCGCGGTTAAAAATTAACAATCAAAGTTTAGACAGTTTATTTGCACTTATTGATAAAGAGCCCTCATTAATTCAGGAAATTGAAAACTCTTTAAAAGATGAAGGGTTAGGAAACCATCTGTTCTTCATACGGAAAGACGGGCGGCACTATGGAACTTTTCAACGATATAACGTTGATACACCTGGATATTTTATTAATATCAAGCATCCAGATGCAGAAACAACCGTCTTTTTAAATAATAGTGAAATTGGAGTCATTGAAAATACTAAGAATGCAAAGGAATTTGGACCTTTTCTGGCAGGTGTGTACGACCTTAAGCTCCTCTATACAATAGAAGAGCAGCAAATAGAAGAAAACTTCCCCATTCTATTGACTGGTACAAAGACGACAACAGAAATCACCGTTAATAACGAACCTGATGAAGAACCAAAAGAGAACACAAATGAAGAGCGTAAAGAAACAGTGATTATTAAAGAAGTGATCAGAGAAGTCCCAAGTACAATTCCCAATCCTAGTTATAATTATTATCTGCTTCCGCACAGCAGCCATGCTTATTTAACCTATTCAGACATCGCCGGATTCTCCCAAAACGAGTTACGTATTGCCAGAAACGAAATCTTCGCACGTCACGGTTATATTTTTCAATCAAAAGACCTTCAACACTACTTTAACAATCAGCAATGGTATACTCCGAATGCAAACTATAACGGACACTTATCAACAATAGAACAATACAATGTTAATTTCATTCGTTCCTATGAATAGTGAAGTCTGTTTAATAACAAACACACCCCAATTAATTGGTAGTTTTTTTACTAATTGGGGTGTAGTTCACTTTTGGAATGCGGAAACTCTCTACAACACACGTCTTTCAACTGATTTTCTTAATAGCATTATCTAATTTTTAACATTTTACTGCAAATCCAGATTCCTTCGAGGTCTGTGTTTGATAATTAACATCCATGAACGATTGTCCTTTCAATGTAAGAAAAGTTTTTCAATAGAAAAAGAGACCCTAGAAATTAAAGTGTACCCTTTGTAAAGGACGTTTTTAAAAAAAGACTAGACAGCCTTAATTAGATGATCTCTGTATTGTACAGGGGTCATCTTATTTAAATTCCATTGATATCTGTGGTTATTATAATAATTCATATAATCCTTGATCTCTCGTTTTAGTTCTCCTAATGTTTCACAAGGTTTTATACAGGCTTCATCTTTGAAGTGACCGAAAAACGATTCCTGTGGTGCGTTATCCCAACAGTTTCCTCGCCTTGACATAGACTGTCCTAACTTATAATTCTTCACCATTTTTTGAAAGGTGGGATTGGTATAATGAACCCCTTGATCAGAGTGTATAAATGCTCCATCTGCTGCTTTGAATCTTTTGTTTCTCTTTAAAATTTTCAAAGTATCCATGGCTAAATCCAGTGTCATTCGATCCAAAATGTGATAGGCAAGAATCTCATTAGTAGACCCATCTTTAATAGTAGACAAATACGCCTTTTTTCCTTTACCATAGAACAAATATGTAATATCAGTCAAAAGCACTTTTCCTGGAATTGCTTGTTTGAGTTCTAACAAATTTGGTATCACCCTGTGTTCCTTGGTTGCTCTCATCATTCTTCGATATGGATTTGCTTTTCTGATTGGGCAAATGATTGTGTATTTATTCATTATTCGTCTGATCCGTTTTAAATTATAGACAATATTAAACTTACCCGCCAAAAGTCATCTTAATTTGCCTAGCTCCTTTTTTTCTATTTTTATATTGAAAAGCTTTTAATACATTTTTCTTTAAAATAAGATCTTTGGCCTCTCTAAGCTTGCGTTTCTCTATGGATTTTAAAGAGAAAAAGTTATAGTAACCCGAACGCGAAACTCCTGAAGTTTTACATAAGAAACCAACCATATTTTTGAGTTTTTACTTTTCAATTACTGAACGAATCAAGAGAAACTTCAATTCAGTAGAATTCTTTACTGGCTTCTCCCCATCCCCCTTTCGATCATATCTAACTTTTTTAATAATTAATTTTTAGCTTTCAAGAGTTGAACTTGTGCTTCTAACCTCACATTTTTTTCTTCTAACGTAAGTTCTCTTTTAAGAGGTCTGCCACTAAAATTTGCACGTGAATCCTTTAGCCCTAACACACCAAATTTTTTATATACAGTACGCCATCTATTAGCAGTCTTCTTAAGTCGGTCTGATCCAATTACTTGAATATTAAAACCATTTTCTTCAAATATTTCACGTGGAGATTTTCCTTTTTCACTTTCAGAAATAAATATTTTTTTAAACTCTTCTGTATAAGTAATAGCCTTTTTGCTGGCCGATTTAACATTAGATGGATAGGCTACTGAGTTGGACAGAAAAGTTAAGGTCAAGTAGACTACAGATAATATACTTGAGGAGAATCTACGATGACTAAACGAAAACGTCGAACATTTACTGAAGAATTTAAACAACAGATCGTCCAGCTCTATCTTAACGGAAAACCAAGGAAGGACATCATCCAGGAGTATGAACTAACACCTTCAACATTGGATAAGTGGGTGAGTCAGAGCAAAAACTCTGGATCATTCAAGGAAAAAGACAATCTAACAGATGAACAAAAGGAACTGATGGAACTTCGAAAGCGAAATAAGCAACTAGAAATGGAGAACGATATTTTAAAGCAAGCCGCGCTGATACTAGGACGAAAGTAAATGTAATCAAGAATAACCAACACAAATACTCGATATCAGCAATGTGCAGAGTCCTACAACTACCTAGAAGTACATATTATTACGAAGCAAAAGAACGGTCAGCAGAGGATGATATCACCACGGATGTGATTGAAGTCTTCCGTGCAAGTCGTCAAAATTATGGGACACGTAAGATCAAAGTAGAGTTAAAAAGCGTGGGCTAATCGTTTCTAGACGAAGGATTGGCCGCATCATGCGGGAGCAAGGCCTTGTCTCTACTTACACGGTAGCACAATTTAAACCACATACAAAGTCATGCAATGAATCCGAACAGAAGAATGAATTAAACCGCGAGTTTGACCAAGAAAAAGAAATGAAAGCGATCGTAAGTGACTTAACATACGTAAGAGTGAATCGAAAATGGCATTACGTATGTGTATTTGTCGATCTCTTTAATCGAGAAATCGTGGGCTTCTGTACGGGCCCAAATAAAGATACATTACTCGTCTACCGTGCTTTCGCATCTATGGAGTGGGAAGCGAGGAAAACAGACTACCCCCTTTGCAGAGGGTAGGAATGCTCAGTACGCTTTACCCAAAAAAATCAGCGTGGAGTACGGAGCTGCGTACGAATGACGAGAAGATGCCTCTATCAATTGATAGAAGGTTGCCTAGGTCCAGCTTTATCAACCAATTTACCACAAATTACATCTCTCCTACCTAGCTTTTCAGCTACTGGGACGGGATCATCTAGGAAAAACAAAGTCCTTCTAACGGACTAATCAACGCTCGGTTACAAGCGTTGCTGAAGAACAAGGGAAAACTTCAGAGTGTTACAGGTTTTTATCAACCAAGAAACGCCTTCAGCCTCTTAGTAGGGTGGTCCACCACATCTATTAAATTAAGGAGTATTTATTCTGCTAGTTATTGTTTTAAAGAAAAAAATAAAATCCTTTTTTTCCCCCTCTCCTCTCTACTATCAAAATTTCATAAGAAAAGATTTTTTTGAATAGTGTTTTTAGATGGTGAACATGCCGATGTAATAGAAGAAAGATATCTAATAATTGAAAAAGGAGAATGATAGATGATTATTAAATTTGGAGATGTGTATAAGGCAGAATTATCTATAGATGGAAGGGATAAAGTAAACCCCGTTGTTATTGTTTAGAATGATATGGCAAACAAATACTCAGACAAAGTGATTGTTTGTATTATTGATATTGAATTACAAAATGCAGAGCTTCCTACTCATTTACCGTTTTCAAATAAAGAATTTGAAAACGGTGCTGTAATCAAGACTGATGAGATTATGCCGGTTAGAAAAGAACGATTATTAAACAAAATTTCTCGTTTGACAGACGAGGAACAAATAGAATTAAAAAATACTCTTCAAATAACATTGCAGATAGTGGAGTTTTAAACATTTATTCAATAGTAAAAAAGGTATGAGAGGGCTCATACCTTTTTTGTTTGATTGACTTTTAGTCATTACAACTAAAACCTATTAATCATTTTTAGGCATAACAATTAAGGGGAAACTGGGAAATGGTCACTAAAATTTGGATATTGTGCTTTTAGTAGAGATTATCGTTATATAACTGTAGGAAGTTCACTATATTAGATTTAGACTTGATCGTGAAACATCTATATGTGTGAAACAAGATCTTTCGGTTGGCAACACAGTCACGGGGGCTTGTACACTCACCAAGGACATTTACTCCGCTTTTGTCCACGTTCTTAACCAGGTACTGACATTAAGTACTTGCATCAAATCATCAGCAAATAATTCTAATGTTTATCTTCTCTCAAGGTAAAGCAATTACTATAGTCATCAAATAGAAAATAGTGAAAATCAATCAAGTTAACCACAACGACTTTCGTTAATTTCTTATACCAGTGAACGTAACCTCACTTTTCCTTTTCCAGTATTAAATGGTATAATATTTATATCTAGTTTTCGCTAGTACGCATGGATATTCATGCGGTTCCCGCGGTTTTATTAGGGTGGTCGTTTCGGCATGCTATACTAAATATAGTCAAGCTGATAACGATTGGAGGATGAAAATAATGCTAATCATATTTGATTTAATTGTTTCATCTTTTAGGTCGGTTATTTTATAACTGGTCTCTAAGTATTACCTTGCAGTTTATGTAAGGGGGCGGTTGAATCACCTTCTCCTCTAACGCCGCCACAAATTGAGAGGAGGGGTTCCTTTTGGAAAAAATGAGTGAATTTGATGAAGCTTTTTTAAAAGAATGTACAGTAGAGCGTTTTATTGAAGAATTCAAATTGTATAAAGCTATTAAGACAGATACTTTTAAAGATACACCTGTAGTAAATATTCAAATGGGGGCTGATGGGGTCACCGAAAGCATTTTTGAGAATAAAATTCATCATCATGTTGAGGCATTAGTAAAACGTCTTCACAATGGTAACTATTACTTCTATCCTTTTCGAGAAATAATTAAATCCAAAGATCATCAAGTAACTTCACCATATAAAGCAATTAAATTAGGAAAAGAAAGAATTTTATCAATTGCTAGTATACGAGATGTTCTTGTACAAAAAGTTTTGTATGACTTTTTATACCCATATGCCGAAACTAAATTTAAATCATTACCCAATGTAAGCTACGGATATAGGAGGAATTTAAGTGCCCCATTAGCTGCAAGAAAAATCTATACCCATATTTCTAATGGATTTTGTTTCGCACTAGATGGTGATATTAAAAAATTCTTCGATACTATTCCGCATGAACGATTAGCTGTAGCGATACGAACCTTTTTAAAAGACTCTTCGATAATCTACCAGCTACTATATCGTTTTATTCATGTCGATCGTGTTAATTGGCTAACATATAAAAATGCCACCTATAAATTTTGGAAGGAAAAGCCCATTAGAGAAAAGAGAGCTGCAGGTATTCCTCAAGGTGGAATTTTATCTGGACTATTAGCAAATATTTATCTACACCAGTTTGATGAATGGGTTGTTAAGGAACTCGGAAAAGAGATTCCTCTTCGTTATATTCGTTACGCTGATGATTTTATTATTTTAACAGAGAATAATTCTCGGTTGGACGAAATAAAGGAAAAAACTTCTTTTTTTTTATCTTCAGTAGGCTTAGACCTACATACAGATCCTACGAAGACAAAATTAGTAGACCTAACCCAAAAAGGAAATTTTATTAACTTTGTAGGTTTTTCTATATCGGAAACGGGAATTCGAATTAAAGCTCAAAATATTAAAAAGTTTAAAATGCGGATAAAAAACCTTTTAAATAAAACAAAATTAAAAGATATAAACTCTTTAAAAATTCTCAAATTGAGACTCGATTACAAGTATCTCGGAAATGAAATGAAGCAAAGAATTTGTAGTGAATGTGGGAAATATGAAATTGGAAGAAACTGGTTAAGTTTTTTTCTTACAATTACCGATATTCAACAACTAAGATCGCTTGATAATTGGATATTAAGGGAAATACATAAAAAATATTACATGGACACGCAACAAAGACTATCTAGATCAATATTAAAGAAAATGAATTTTCTATCTCTAGAAATCCTCTATTATCAATATAAAAAACAAAATTTTGATAATTCGCAAATATGTTCATGTTCTCCTATATTAAAAAATTTAGTTAGTACTAGAAATCCATACAAAGAACTATTTCAGTATTAAGGCTTAATCTCAGGATTTCAATTTTAGATCTTATGTAACATTTTGGATCTCAAATTATTTTTAATTTAGTAAAAGACAAGTCCTACTATTATGTTATTGTCACTTTACCACAACTGGAGGTTTCAACCAACTACAATTGTGGTTAAACCTTCTTCTCACAAGGCTACTCTGAAATCGTCTTCTACAGTGTTAGGTCAATGTTTCCTCCAAGGTGTGGCTGGGCTGCTTGTTGCTGGACTGGTCCTTGGGTTAGTACCATTGAAAGTAATGCAATGTCCATGTGTACACCTCCTTTGTTTCGTTTAGTCTTCCATTTTAAGAGACTAGGTACGGGCTAAATGACTTTTCTAGTTCTACTTTTAACTTTTTGAATTGTGTTACTACGGTGAATTGAAGGTTTTCTAGACTTTAGCATAGTTCTTTTCTTCGTAGGTAGTGACGACAAGGTCTGCTGCTTTACTGAGATCAACTTGCATTGCTGGGATCGCTTCGTTGCTTAGTTCCTTTAGTACCGTGTCTACTGATCTACTAACGGTTGAATAGGCGACTAGTACATCTTCGAACAAGAAAACGGTTTGCTCATGTTTGTCTTCTCTTAGTTGTTTCTGAATGTGTTGTAAGCCTTCTATGATTGTTTCAGAAAGCTCAATTGATTTTTTCATGACTTCGATGTGTTTTTCCATGAGACACCTCTTTTTTTGTTCGATTAACACGTCACCCTTTAGTAGAGTGAAGGACTGTCTTCTACCATTAATACTAGTAATTATCTAACACTATGTTGTTAGTTTTTTTTCTAATTTTCCTATTAAGGATAAAGCCTTTTTTTCTTCATCACTATTTATACTTTTATTTTCTATTTTGGCTTTTACTTGGTCACGAAGAATACTAATAACTCCTTCTGGTGCATAGTTTTTAGGTAAATTATTGTAGTTGTCACTATAATAATTTAGAATTACTGAAATACTTTCTAGAATTTCTTTTTGTTCTTGATTAAGATCAGTTTTACCCTCAACATATTGGCTTTTCCCAATATTAGCTCCTATATGCTTTACCTTTTTCAAATCATCGCCTCACTATTTTTATAATATCACTTAATTATAAGAAAAAAAGACTCCAGCAATGCTAGAGCCTCCTTTGTAATTGTTAATTAGGATTAACCTAATAATTGTAGTACTGATTGAGGTTTTTGGTTAGCTTGAGCAAGCATAGCTTGAGAAGCTTGACCTAAAATGTTTGCACGAGTCATTTCCATTACCTCTTTAGCCATGTCTACGTCACGGATACGAGACTCAGCTGCTTGTAAGTTCTCAGAAGCATTGTTTAAGTTAGAGATTGTATGCTCTAAACGGTTTTGGTACGCCCCTAAATCAGAACGTTGAGAAGATACTTTCTCAAGTGCATTGTTGATAACTTTGATTGCAGCAGATGCAGCTTCATGAGTAGAAACATCTAATGAATATTCTACGTTATCATTGTTTGTTCCGTTTGTTACGTTTGTATTAGCTGTAAATTTCGCACCTTCAACATCACCTTGAGAGCCTGCTGAAATTGTTCCAGATACACCTAACGCTTGCGCACGCATATCTCCAACTTGAATAGTCATACTTTGTCCTTGATTTGCTCCAATTTGGAACGTTGCATTGAATGTTCCACCCACTGCATTTTGACCTTCAGTAATCCCACCAAGTAATTTTGAAGCAAAATCACCAGAAATTTTAAGTGATGGAGTAGAACCATCTGCTGGAATAGTTGCTGCATCTTGCGTAAATGTTAGACCTTCATTTCCATTATTAGTTACTGTAACTGTATTTGCACCTAGTTGAGAAGTAATTGCGCTATTGATAACAGCTGCTAAGTCATCAGCATCATTAATAGTACCACCAGTAAAAGTACCAGCATTTACAGCATCAGCATTAAGAGTAATTGTTTTAGTTTCACCATTAAGAGTAATATCAAATTTCTTACCAATTAAATCATCTTTTGTTAAATCTGTTAAGTTAGTAATATCATTTCCGACAATGGTTGCAGCAGTGCCGTCAGTACCTGTAAATGTATCAGCACCAGTAAGAGTTGCTGGTAATCCAAGATCAGCTGCTAAAGTGGTAGCCGCTGGTGCAGCCGCTCCAGTAGTTGCCACTGTAAGTTTTATTTCTGAAGCATCACCAGTACCCTTTGCAGTAATTGTTACAACTCCATTTTCAGTTACATCAACATCAGCAACATCTTTAAGACTAATTCCCAACTCAGATGTTTTTAAATTCTCTAACGCTTCTTTAAGACCAGCAGCTGTATTGTGTGTACCAATAGAGTCAGCATTATAAGTATCAGCTGTCGTATTTAGTGAAAAACTTGTACCATTAATTTCAAGAGCAAAGTCACCTGCTCTAAGTTGGAAGTTACCAGTCTTAACAGCATCAGGATTTACAGATTGTAAAACAGCACCACGTGCTGCAGTTCCAACAGCCTCATTGCTAGCTGTGGCAGTTTTGTTTGCCTTTGCTCCACCATCAAGAATGTTTTGTGTATTGAACTCAGTAGTGTTACCGATACGGTTAATTTCAGAAGTTAATGCATTCATTTCCTTTTGAATCTCGTTACGGTCAACTTCAACGTTAGTATCATTCGCTGCTTGTGTAGCAAGTTCACGCATACGTTGTAGGATATTGTGAGTTTCTTGAAGAGCTCCCTCAGCAGTTTGGATCATTGAGATACCGTCTTGTGAGTTACGGCTAGCTTGGTCTAAACCACGTACTTGTGCACGCATTTTTTCAGAGATTGCTAAACCTGCTGCATCATCACCTGCACGGTTGATACGAAGACCCGAAGAAAGCTTTTCCATTGCCTTTGAACCTGCAGCATTGTTAGCGCCCATCTGACGATACGTGTTTAATGCTGGGATATTATTGTTAATAATCATAATAAAATTCCTCCTTGAATTATGTTTTCCGCCCACGTCCTTGTGGTTGGATAGTTTTTAAACAAATGAGAATAAAGTCGGCCGCCGATACTCACATTTGTTTTACAATACTTATATCGACAGGAGGAGACAATAGTTTAATAGGAAATGTAAAATTTAAAGTGTAAAATGTAAAAAAACTGATTTTAGAGTTAGAAGACCTGCAAAACAAATTTAGAATTAAGAATGTAGAATTTAGAATTATTGTCGGAGGTTTCAAGGAGTTTAAAGCTTTTAGAAAAAAGTTAAATTATTAATAAAAGAAGTAATTATAACCACAAGAAAGAGAGCTAAATCGTTTAACAACACATGATTAGCTCTCTTTTTTATGCACTTATCAATTTATCGTACTTTTAATCCGATTAATCTCTCGCTCATGATCCACCAACTTGCGTGTTAGCAGTTCATAATCTGCATCATGTAACTTTAATTGTCTATCTAGGTAATCAAAACGAGAATTTGTTTCCGATTGAAAGTTAGTCAATTTTTCATTTGTAGCTCCAACGATTGTGATCAGCTTTTTTAGCATTTTTTCACTCCGGTCTAAACGGCCTTCAACACCCTCGAAACGAGCATCAATCTTTTCAAATCTCTTATCCACACTTTCAAATCTTTCATCCATCTTCTTCTCAATTCTTACTAACATTTCTCTGATTTCACTATTTTCCATTCTCATTCAACCCTTCTCATTAAGATTGAAGTACAACATTGAGGAATAACTATATCAATTATAATACAAAAAAATAAAGTAAGAACATACGTTTTATTTTATTTTATTTATGAAATAAACTCCCTTGAACTACCCCACACCAATTCTAAATTCTAAATTCTAAATTCTAAATTCCCTTAACCCCTTCACTCAACTTCTTCAATAAGTCCATCGACGCAACCGCTGCCTGACTGTTCTCCTCCTGAATAGCCAAATAAATTTCCTTCCGATGAATATCAATATTCTTAGGCGCATTGATGCCTAGCTTGACCTGATCACCTTCAATGCTGAGTATTGTTAGTTCAATATTGTCGCCGATTTGGATGGATTGGTTTGTTTTTCTTGTTAATACGAGCATTGTTACCCCTCCTGTCCGACTTTTGCTTCTTGTGGGAATAGGAAATGCTTTAGACCGTAGTTTGGATCGCTTAAGAAAATTTGTTTTCCTTTTTGCTTGTTTGCGTTAATGACAACTGGGCCTTGAAGGTTTGCTGTTGTTTTTGAAAATGGTTCTTGAACAGTTAGAATCACAAATAGTGCGACATCTTCTTCTTTTTTGATATGTAATTGTTCAATTGTAGCGTCTGTTAGCTTTGCTTGATAATCTCCAAAGAAATCGAATGGATTTACGATGACAAAGGCAACATCCTTTGTTTGAACTGATTGTAAAATATAAAATGGTGTACCTTCTCCAAACGGAAGGACAATAAATTTCTTTTCGTTCTCAAACGCTGGGAGCCCGTTGTCAAAAAGGATAATTTTATCTTCGTTAATTTCTTTTTCTCCAAAATATTTTGTATCTATTTTCAATGTTTTCACCACTTTTTATCTAATTTATCGTTAGTGTACACTAACTTGATTATGAAAAATAGCCTCGACACATTTTTGTCGAAGCTATAGCTTTCGGTTTACATTTCCACCTACTGCTTGAAACGAGATGGATTGTTTTTGTTTCACATATACATCAATTTGCCATTTCGGAATGTTAATGATCGGCTCGTTTCGTTTTACATTGATCTCTACCTTTGCTTTTCGAACAGCAAAGCTTAATTCACCTGGATCATAATCAAATTTCACTTGAAATGCAGAACGTGGCATCCAGCCTAATTGGGTTTCTCTTCGAGGAAGATTACTGTTTTCTGCAGCAATTTGATAGATGGCCCCGGTGCCATTTTCAATCTTCATCAATTGATCGCCTTGCTGCGACATTTTTGCCACATATTCACCGACCTCTTGATTTGTGCGATCAAGAAATTCTTTACTGCTCCGTAATGGGCTTACCAAATTCGCATCCGCAAACGCTTCTGTTTGATCAATATATAGCTTCGATGCAGTCTTACTGATTTGAATCAAATCAAAATGCTCCTGCTTAATCGACAAATCCGCATGAGGCTGCTTAATTTGCAGAGGAGGACGGTTGGACTTCATGCTAACAGCTGCATTTGTTTGCGTGATATCTATATGTGGCATTTCCATCGTTGTTCCTCCTCTTTTTAGTTTAGAGTTTAGAATGTAGAGTTTAGAGTTGTTTTTAGCTTCTCAATGAAGATCTTCAAAACTACTCTGAACTACCCAAACCACTCTAAACTCTAAACTATAAACTCTACACTCTAAACTACCTTAAAAAGTCCAACAAACTCGGCTGTATAATCCTTGCTCCTGCGGCTAGGGCGGCGCGGTGGACGCTTTCTTGAGTTGTTAAGCCAATGATGACTTCTTCCATGTCGGCGTCTTCGTTGTTTGATAGAATTCGCTTTGCTGTTTCTTCTTGCTGCATGATTCGCATTTCCATTAGTTCAATTCGATTCATCCTTGCACCAAGCTCTGCCTGTTCGGATACTACTGCTCCAATATGGCCATCTATTTTATCAATAAATGAGCTAATAAATTCATGGTCTCCGCTTTCACCATCCATACCTTCACCAAGGTTACCGATTTGATCAATAATCTCCTTTAAATCTCTGAAGAAGCCATTTGAAAAGACGTTTTGCGGTTTTACTGAAGGTGAAATATTGACTCCTTTTAATAACTCCATTTCAACATGCTGTTCATTTGTTGATGTTGGTGAAGCCTCTGGTTTGATGAAGACATTACCTTCTAGTGCTTCTAAATCTTTTAAAGGTGTGTTCGTTCTTATTGGGACATCATTTTTGTACGTTTTGGTAGTCTCATCATAAATAAGCTTAAATTCTTTGCCGTCGATTTTTACTGTCATAAAGTAATCATTTGGATTTTCAACATCCGTAGCTGAAAACTCAAAGTTATAACGATTATCCATTACAGTAATATTCGCTTCGTTAATTTGATCAACGGTATAGGTTGGATTTTCAGGTACATCCCATTCGAATCTGCCTGTATTCCCATTATATTGAAGCTCAATTTCTTCTCCATCAATCGTAAGTAGCACTTTCGTGTTAGCAGTTGCCCCAAGGTCTGCCGGTGTAAAGCTCAGTTGTATTGGTTTTCCTATTTTCAATGCTCCATTTAGATCAGTAAAAGAATGTTGGACAATATCCGTTCCATTATTCACATTGATTTGTACTGAAGATAAATCAGCACTTTGGTCTGTTGAATAATAATCAAAAAACGCTCTTAATTCCGGATCTTGCTCATCAAATCGAAGTTCACCATTAATTATTTCACCAAAGAAAGATCGATTAGCAGGCAGTCCATCTAATTCCGGTGGATCAGGAAATTTCAACTCAATTTCTACGGCATCCGTAAAAACCGTGCCATCATCTTCAACAGCAAACCCCTCATACGTAGTAGTAATCGTCCTATTATAACCAGCAACTGTTCCAGTAGTCGCCGGCAGCTGGGTAACGACTCTCTCTGCAATCTCCGGCTTCTTAATAAAATTATCCAACTTCCCTAAATCAACAGGCGCTGTTGCCGTATTCGTTCCATTAAAAATATACCGGCTGTTCACCTGGGTATTGCCAATTGACGCAATATGGTCGTTTAACTGCTGAATCTCTTTGGCAATGTTAGCTCTTTGGGTACGATCGTACGTATCATTGGACGCTTGTACAGTCAGCTCGCGAATTCGCTGTAATGCTTGTGTTACTTCTGTTAGTGCTGAGTCTGCTTGTTCCATCCAGTTATATGTTTCTGATAAGTTCCGGCGAAATTGCGAAATTTCAGCTACCTGAGTTCGGTACCGCATTCCGTTCATCGCAACGACCGGATCTTGTGATGCTCTTGTTATTTTTTTGCCGCTAGCGAGCTGGTCTTGAATCTTTGATAAGTTCGCATAGCCGTGGCTAATATGACGAAGCGTGCTATTCGAAAGCATTGTTTGTGTTACACGCATGTTCAGTCACCATCCTTCTTATCTACCACTAACGCCCATACCGTTAATAATTCGGTCAAGCATTTCATCTGTCAGTGTAATCATCCTGGCAGCTGCATTATAGGCATGCTGGAATTTAATCATGTTTGTCATTTCTTCATCAATTGACACATTGCTTACCGAGTCCCGGCGAAATTGGACATTAGTACGAAGCACATTCGAATTGTCCATCATTCGTTTCGCTTCTGATGTATCCACGGCCATATCCCCGATCACGCCACGATAGAAGCTTTGGACATTCGCACTGCTTCCGCCGAAATTAAAGCGCATGTCTTTCATGTTCGAAAGGAGTAACGCATTACTACCATCCCCTGGGAACGCACTATCCTTTGTCCCAAGCGGAATATCTTTGATTTCCCATGAAAAACTTTCTGTATCTTCATATTTCAGACCAGTCACATCAATTGTGATTCCAAACACAGTTTCCATTGGTGGATTGAACGTTTCCACAGCTTCATCGTTCACTTGATACGTCCACTCCCCATTGTCAAAAGAGACTTTAATAGTCAGCTTTTCTGCAGCCTGATATTCAGAACTCTGAGGGAACCCTGTAAAAATCCCGTGGACAACCGGAGAGCCCTTAGGCTTAGGTGCCTCTCCTGTGTATGTCATTTGGGTATTTATATTTGCTCCCGCCCCAGCAGCGGCAATATTATTCGTAGAGTTCTGGATTGCATCAGAAACTGCAATACGACTTGCAAAGCCCTTCTTATGCTCTGCTTCGTTAAATTCTAGTTTCCCTTCTCCTGTATTTAACCCACTATGGTCAGGGTTGCCAGTATCTTTGAAAAAGGAAACTCCGCCGCCCTCAGCTTTTTTCCCCTCTGCAATTTCATTAAGATTCCAGCCTGTTTCATGGATCTTGTTAAATTCAGTCGCAAACCGGTAAGCCATTTCATCAAGGTCCGCAAGCATTTCAGGATAAATTCCTTTAATATTTCCGTTTTCATCCTCATAGCCATACGCTTCCATTGCCGCTTTTAACTTCCCGTTCGAAAAGGCTTCTACAGTAATGTTCTCCGTTGTCTCAGTGACAGTGTTGCCGTTACCAAGAGGACCGACACCGACTGATTGAATATATTGACCACCCATCTCGTCAGTCATATACTCGATCTTTAACCCTTTTACATCATTAGGGTTCTCACCATTAATGAGCACAATATCAGGATCGAGCGGATTTCCGGCATTATCTACTAATCGTACCGTTACCTTTCCTTCCGCAACTTTGTCAGGCATTCCACCACTCTGGACTGGATCAATCTTAATATTGACCAGCTCCGACAATTGATCGAGAAGATTATCCCGCTCATCATATAAATCATTTGTCACGTATCCATGAGGTTCTGTTTCCCCAATAATACGGTTGATCGAATTTATTTGACGGATCAGCGAGTTCACTTGTTTTTCAGTCGTATCAATTTGCCCTTTAAAATCCTGACGAATCGTTGAAATCGAGTTATAGGCATAATTAAACGTCTCTGCTAACGCGTTTCCACGCTGACGAACTACAGCCCTTGCCCCAGCATCTTCAGGCTGAGCACCCAAGTCTTGCAGTGCCATCCAAAATTGGTCTATCGTATTGGCAAGCGCTTGTTCAGATGGCTCATTCATAATATCCTCCATCTTCTCTAACGCTTCATTTCGCATTGACCAATATCCATGTTTATTATTTTCATTCCGATATTGTACGTCTAAGAACCCCTCACGAACTCGTTGTATCGAACCTGCTTGAACACCCGTCCCCATATGTCCAGGGATTAACGGGCGATTGATCCCAATTGGAGGGTACGGTTCTGTTTGTGTGAAATTCACACGTTGACGTGAGTAGCCTGGTGTATTCGCATTGGCAATGTTATGACCGGTTGTATGTAACGCATATTGCTGCGTCATCATCCCCCGGCGTGCCGTTTCAAGGGCATGAAATGTTGACATCTTTCGTTTCCTCTCTTTCCGTTTCTCTATATCTTTGAATCAAACAGCGAATACCCTTGCTGTGAATCATAGCCTTTTTTTGTTGGGTGCCGATAATGTATGGCTTCTTCGTCTGGCATTACAAGATCAAGGGACAGATTGACAAAACGCAACGAATCCTCAAGCAGCTGCTGATTTAACTCATTTCGTTGTTTTAATTGTTCAATTTCTTGAACTAAGTTTTGTTGAAGCTCACTTAATTTCGGTTGCTCTTCTTCCCCGGTTGCAGCAATGAAATCCTGCAATGTTACGTCCTCTGTTGTCCATCCCTTATCTTTTTTAAACGCATACATCAGCTTATTTCGTTCAGCATTTAAGCGCATCACTTGCTTCACTGTCTCTGCTTCTTTTTTGACAATTTCATTGAGAGCTTGAATGTCACCTTTCATCACAACGTCTGTCTTCTCTACTGCCAGCTCATATAATGTGCAATGCAGCTTAATCATTCCTTCTAATACACCAACCATTTGTTTCGATGACATTCAACTACCTCCTCAATTACTCCGTCCAAAATTCATAAAATTTCTGCGCTACAGCCTTCGAGTCTACCTTATAATTACCAGACTGAACCTGTTCGCGCAAGGCATCAATTTTTTCCTGACGCTCCTTACTTACCTTCACCTCAGCTGAAAGCATTTCCTTCGCCTCGTTCGAAATTTCTACCTTGTCACTCTTCTTCACAACATCCCTTTGCAACTGCTGCTGTTCGATCTTTTTGTACGGATTATTGTGTATCGGTCCAAAGGGGTTTATTTTCATGACATTCACCTCACTTGTAAAAAAAGATTTCGTCACACTTTACTATTTCTTATATCGTCTGCAAGTGTAAAAATGTTAATGCTTAATTTCTATCCCTTTCGATTCGGCTGTTTAATGTATGATACGTATACTGACGCTCTTTCTTTCTCTCATCAAACCGTTTCTCTTTTTCATGGATATCAAGATCCTTTTTCAGTTTCCCTTTACAGCTTACACAGATCTTCCCCTCACGAATCGGTGCCCCGCACGAATCACACGGATACGCTAAATTCGGAAACTGTGCAATTTGAAGCCGCCCTTGACGGATCCACATCGTAATTTTCCTCTCCGGCACACCCGTTGCCTCCGTCACTTCCTTCATCGAAGCCATACGATTCTCCTTCTTACGAACATACTGGTACACCGTTTGAAACTGCTTCTCCACCTCATTATGACACTCATTACAAACCTCACGCAAAGCCTTCACAAATAATTTCCCACAGTTCGGACAGTTCATTAGTTGACTCATAGCTCTCTCTCCCTCATTTTTTCTGTTATATCTATTATATCGGAAAACAAAGAGGAGAGGTTTAGGGACAAATTTAGAATTTAGAATGTAGAATTTAGAATTGGTGTAAGTTTATTCATAGTAGAGGTATGGAGGATAGATAATATGCGGTTTCTTATTATTTATATGCACCATTGAACCACATTCAATAATTCTAAATTCTAAATTCTTAATTCTAAATTCTTAATTCTAAATTCTCCAAGTTCCCTAGCTTCTCCCCACGGTTAACGAGCTAACTTCCTTTGCTCCTGAATCTAGAAGTACTTTTGCTGCTTGTCTTATTGTGGCTCCGGTTGTGTAGATGTCGTCGATGATGAGTATTGGTTTGTTTTGAATTGATTCGTTGGATTGGATTTCAAAGGGGGATTTCTCAAGGGATAGGCGTTCGGTGCGGGATTTCTTACTTTGCTTTTGCTCATGGGTGGTACGCTTCAAAACGTCAAAGACTGGGACACCAATCAGCTCCGCTAGATGTTTGGCTTGGTTAAAGCCGCGTTCATAGAGGCGCTCATTACTTAGTGGAATCGGGACAACCATACAATCTGAAAACTCAGCTTGATACATTTGCTGAAGCAATGGTTCAAATGCTTGTCCAATGACATAATCACCTCGAAACTTGTACTTCGCCAACACCTCCTTTAAGAACTCATTATAATGATAAAGTGATCGATTTTTCACCAAAACCCCCTTCCATACAGAATCCTGTTCCCACCGATAACAATCATAACAAACCTCCCCCTTCCTAAATTCAGACGACAGCTCCGCAAACCCACGACCACAACACTCACAAACCTCCCCACCAACCCGAACAAGCCCCTCCGTACATACATCACAAAGCACACTCTCCTTATGCATGGCGAATACATATTTCCAACTTACAGGTACGTGGTGGGGTTGGTGGCAGAATAAGCAGAAATTCAAGATAACACCTTCTTTCTAATATAGAATTTAGAATGTAGAATTTAGAATTGGTGTAGGTTAAATCTGGTAGAAAAGCATCTCGAAACACCATCAATAATTCTAAATTCTCAATTCTTAATTCTAAATTCTATCTATTGTTCTCTTTCGTTGTCATAATAATTGATGTTAATAATTTAATGATCTGTTCAACATCGTTTAATAAGGAGGAGCCTAGCTTTCCGTCTAGAAATTGAGATGCAACAAGTAACTGTAGCCAATACTTTGTCTCTGAAGCTTCTTTTAATGAGATATTTAATTTATGAACAAATTCTTTTCTACTTTGAGCTGATAATCCCTCACGTACATTCGCACCGATGCTCGTACCCGACCGCAGTATTTGTTTCGATAGCACAAACTCCTTCTTCTCAGAGACTAGGTACTTATACAAGCGTATAATCCTTAAAGCAAACAAAAAAGCCTTATCATCTACAACATTTCTCTTATTCATAACATTTCTCCTCTCATACTGTCATACAAAAACCTCTTTGTGTTACCTTCAACAATTCTAAATTCTACATTCTAAATTCTAAATTAAAGCTGGTTCATCGAAGCTATATGCTCCCTCGCTTCCACCATCGCTTTTGTTTTCCCATAATGAAAAAACACTACATCGCCTGTTGGATAATCGGCGCTTCTTCCAACTCTGCCGGCGATTTGGACGAGGGCGCTTTCGGTATAGACTTGGTGTTCGGCTGCAAGGACGGCGACGCTGATGCGGGGGACGGTGACGCCACGTTCAAGAATTGTTGTTGTGACGAGGATCGGTATCGCTCCTGTGCGGAATTTTTCTACTTTTTCTTTACGATTTGGATCTTCGGAATGGACGCCGTCGATATTCTCAGATAGTGATTTGAGGAGAGGGACGATTTGTTCAAGGAGTGTGATCGTCGGGACGAAGAGGAAGACTTGCTCGTTGCGTTGGTGTTTTTCGGTTAACCAGTTGATGACGTTATTGGGAAGGTGTTTCTTTGTAATTGATTTTTGGAGATTACCTGCCCAAGCGAATGTTGGAACAGGGAGCGGATGGCCGTGGTAGCGTCTTGGAATTTTTACGACTGCCAGCTCATTTTTAGAAATTCTTTTCTTCATCGCTGGCTCTGGGGTAGCTGTTAAATAAATGGTTGTTGCTTCTTTTTTCTTTGCTTTGTTCACGGCAAAGGGGAGCATTGGGTCAGCGTTATACGGGAAAGCATCGACTTCATCGACAATGACGAGGTCGAAGCATTCTTTGTATTTCAGTAATTGGTGAGTCGTAGCCAGCACTAATTGTCCTTGATGATTTCGGTCTTCACTTCCGCCATAAAGGCTGATCATCTCGGTTGTTGGAAATACTTTTTTCAACCTTGGAGCGAGCTCGAGGACAACATCCTTTCGTGGTGTGGCGATCAGTACACGCAGGCATTGCTGCAATGCTTTTTCAATCCCGGCAAAAAGCACTTCGGTTTTCCCAGCGCCACAAACAGCCCAAACCAGCAACTCTCCACCATTACCAATCAAATTTACGATTGCTTCAGATGCTGTTTGCTGACCTTGTGACAGCGTGCCGTACCAATTGAGTACGTCACTTCTTGGTTCGTATGGAGTCATCGCACCAGTCCATCTCACTAATGGTGAACATTGGCTAACTCGCCCTGTTTGAATACAGCCGCGGCAATAGATACATTGTTCCTGGCAACGTGCGCAAGGATAGGAGGCAAAAAGATGCTGGACTTCATTCCCGCAGCGCTGACAATGATAATGCTGATCTTGAATTGTAATTCCCTGTTCATATGTAAGGTAACCAGAGAGATAATGGGACTGGATTTGTTGAATTGAAAATGGCAGTTCATCAAGAAGGAGTTGTTTGCCTTGGAGAAAATGCTGAAGCTGGGTTGAAAAGCGAAAGCCAGCATCTAACTGTGGAGTTGTAAAGTGAGGGAGCTTACTGATACTTGTTGGTCCGTGGACGATTTTGTTATCAGTTTCAAGACAGATTTCCGGGGACACGACAACGTTATTATTAAAAAGAAAGGAGACAAACTTCATACTGTTGTCTCCCCTAATGCGTACATATTCATCTATTACCTCCAAATGAGTTTACGAGACTTTATACCAACCAATCGCCAGGGTGCCTTCACCGAGATGCGTACCGACAACCGGACCTAGATAACTGATGTCCACGTCAGCATTGCTGTGCTCTTCACGGATTTTTGAGGCTACTTTTTCCGCTTCTTCCGGAATATTCCCATGAATGACAACGACTTTCAGCTGTTCTGCCTTACTCGCATCTTCAGCAAGCATCCCTAGAATTCGGCTCAGTGCTTTCTTTGACGTTCGTACTTTCTCAAACGGAACAATGACTTTATTTTCAAGATGTAGAATTGGTTTGATTTGCAGCAAACTGCCTACGACCAGCTGCGCTCCATTCAAGCGACCGCCACGGTGAAGATGCTTTAAATCATCAACGATAAAATAGGCGCGCATGCTTTCTTTGATCTCATTCAAACGCTCAAGGATTGCGTCTGCATCCTTGCCCTGTTTGGCCATTTCGGCCGCTTCAATCACATAATAACCCTGAGCCATGCAGCTGATCTCTGTGTCATAACAATGAACCTTTACTTTTTCACGAACCATATCAGCGGCAATTTGTGCTGATTGAAACGTTCCACTGACACCGCTCGAGATATGAATGGAAATAATCTCTTCATAACCTTCGCTCGACAAGCGCTCAAACTCCTGTTCAAACGATCCCACTGATGGCTGTGATGTTGACGGCAGGTGTTCAGCTTGTTTCATTTTTTCATAAAATTGTTCAGTTGTAATCTCTACTTCCTCTTGGAATGTTTCGTCACCAAAATTCACACTTAATGGGACCATCGTGATGTCAAAGTTTTTACGGATTTCCTCTGGTAAATAAGCAGTACTATCTGTGACGATCGCGATTTTACTCATAAATGGGAACCTCTCTTTTTTTCGGCATCATTCTTTAGATTAAAGAACTTTTACCCAGCCTTTTTTAATTGACTCAACAACGGCTTGCGTTCGGTCATTCACATTTAGTTTTTGTAAAATATTACTTACGTGGTTTTTTACGGTTTTTTCACTAATAAATAACGCTTCTCCGATTGCACGGTTGCTTTTTCCGTCGGTCATTAATTGAAGTACTTCACACTCACGGCGGGTTAACAAATGTAATGGCTTACGATATTCAACTTCTCTGTAACCGATATCTGATTCTGTTGCTTCCCCTTCAGTCGCTAAACGGCGGTATTCATTAATCAGATTGTGTGTAACTTTAGGATGGATATAAGCGCCACCATCAGCCACTACTTTCACCGCATCAATTAACGCATCTGCATCCATCTCTTTTAATAAGTATCCAGATGCACCTGTTTTTAGTACATGTGTAACATATGTTTCATCATCATGAATCGATAAAATCAGCACTTTCACATTTGGAAACTTTTCCACCAATGCTCTTGTTGCTTCAACACCATTCACTTTCGGCATATTGATATCCATTAAAATTACATCAGGCTGGTATTCTTCAACTAGCGCAATGGCTTCACTGCCGTCTCCGCCCTCAGCAACAACCTCGAGCCCTGATTCCATAGTAAGAATTCTTTTTACCCCTTCACGAAACAATTGATGATCATCAATGATCACTATTTTAATCTTGTTATCAAGATTACTATTCATTTTGTTTGTCCTCCTCTTATTGATGGATCGGGATTTGAATCATTAGCAGCGTTCCTTTATCTATTGTTGAATCAATCGTGAGGTCTCCTTTGAGAACGCCGATTCGTTCCTTCATTCCAATTAATCCAAACGAATCTTCCTTTTTAATCGTTGGATCAAACCCTTTACCGTTATCTTTAATTAGTGCTATGACTTTAGTAGTTTGAATTTCTAATTTTATTTGGACTTCCGTTGGACTGGCATGTTTGAGTGCATTTTGTACTGCCTCTTGAACAAAACGGAATACAGCTACTTCTAACTTCGTTGGTAACCTGACGTCTTGTCCAAGGTTACGAAACATGATCTTAATTCCGGAATGCTCTTCGACAGTCTTTAAATATTTGATCAATGTAGGTACTAACCCTAAATCATCCAGCGCCATTGGCCTCAAATCATATATAATTCGGCGAACTTCAATTAATGAAGATTTCACCATAATTCGCAAATCGCGTATTTCCTTGAGCGCTTTGTCAATCCCTTGTTCCCGGTAAGTTCTTTCAATCAACTCAGAACGGATGAGAACATTGGCCATCATTTGTGCCGGGCCATCATGGATTTCTCTTGATAACCGTTTTCGTTCATCCTCTTGCGCCTCAAGGATTCTTAAGCCAAATTCCTGCTTTTCCTTCGCATCCTCAACAATTTCACCAAATTGGCGTAAATCACCTGATAAATAATTAAAGACAACCGAGATTTGACTGCCAAGTGCCTCCGCCCTGTCAATCGTCTCCTTCAGCTGAACAAGCCTCCGTTCAATTCGATCACGCTGATCACGAAGCTGCTTTTCCTTCTGTTGCAATACAGCGAGTTTCACTTGAAAATCATTGGCTTGTTCATAAGCAGCTCGGACTTCATCATCACTAAAGTTCTGAAACTGCCTGCTGACTTCCGCAAGGCGATTACGCGCAAACTTGGCCTGAATCTCTGTCTTATCAGTCTGTTCAATGACCTCCGCTACTTGGACACGGATCGCCATCAGTTCTTTTTCCAGTTGTTGATACTCATTCAGAGACTGTTCACCAATCTCAAAAATTTGCTCTTTACTCTGCTCAACTGTATCTATTGTTTTATCAAGAATTTCATCAAGGACTTTTTTTAAGGTCATACTCAACCTCCACATTCATGTATAGAACTCTCGAATAAAAGTACTAGCTCTTATTGTCCTATTGCCATTGTATATAATATAACCTTTTACCATGAAACAGTCACTAATGGAATGCACATTCCGAGAGTTTTTTGAAAATTTCCCTAATAAAAATACAGTTTAACTGATTGTACTATACTAATCTAGTTTAGTTTTTGTATAATTTTATAACTCGTCTATATAATAGCATAGAAACGTCTACAGTACAGTTGAGAAAAGGTTACAATAAGAATACAGAATGTAGTTCAAGAGTCACAGTTTCAGATTTTTGAAAAAGTGGTGTAAACTATTCAATTATAAAAATGATTCGTTCTTACCTTTACGCTTATGTCCATCAAGGTCTTTAATTTATAAAAAAATTATTTAATCCAAGACGAGCACTCGGCTAATCGATTTGAGGAGGTTTTAATTTTGTTAACATCATACTATACTGTCAAAGGCTACGGTGAGCATGAAATCACAATTCAAAAGTCACGTTTCATCGCATATGTTGAGCGTGCGACAACCGAAGAAGAAGCACAGCAATTTATTGAAAAAATAAAAAAGCAGCATTGGAATGCTACTCATAACTGCTCCGCCTATTTAATCGGTGAGCATGACCAAATTCAAAAAGCCAACGATGACGGAGAGCCAAGTGGCACAGCCGGTGTTCCCATCTTAGAAGTATTAAAAAAACGTCATCTAAAAGATACCGTTGTTGTCATCACCCGTTACTTCGGCGGAATCAAGCTCGGTGCCGGCGGCTTAATCCGCGCTTACGGCAGCGCTACAAGTGAAGGGTTAAATGCGACTGGTATCGTCGAACGAAAACTCATGCAACAAATCCATACAACGATCGATTACACCTGGCTCGGAAAAATCGAAAATGAACTCCGCTCCTCCCACTATCAGCTTAAAGAAATCAACTACCTCGACCAAGTCGAAGTCATTACCTATGTCGCAAGCGGTGAGGAAGAACAATTTACCGAGTGGATGACGAATTTGACGAACGGACAAGCGGAGATAGCACTGGGTGCAGAGGAGTATTTGGAGATGGAGATTTAATTAATAATTTAGAGTTTAGAGTGTAGAGTGTAGAGTGTAGAGTTGGTTACGTTAGTTCAAAGGGGTTATTAAAAAGTGAAGGGGAATTCCATTGTGGAATTCCTCTTTTCATATAAATCAAATTACAAACTTCTGGTTTAAAGGTTTTAACTCTAAACTCTACACTCTAAACTAAAAAATGCTTCCCTTTTTCTACTTATTTACGAATCTAGTTCTTTATTGTAGAATTATAGGATGTAGGTAGATAGACTGCATGATTTTAATAGAAGAGGAGAAACGATGATGTCTCATTCACGTTTAGAGCGTAAGGTGCAAAAGCAACGTCGATTTCGTAAATTCAAGCGGATACTGATAACATTCGGACTGCTCTGTTTTATCTTTTTAGGCGGAGGGGCCGGGTATTTCACCTATAAAGCTGCCAATATTACATCAGGCGCCAGCCAAGAGCTTGAGCGCGGGGAAAAATCAGAAAAACGAGTTCAGGCTGTTAGTCCAAGTAAAGATAATATATCCATTCTCTTTCTAGGTGTCGATGACCGTGATGAAACATTATCCGGCCGTACCGATGCGATGATCCTGGCAACGTTCAACAAAGAAGAGAATACAATTAAAATGCTTAGTATTCCACGAGATTCAAGAGTTGAAATTGTCGGACGTGATCGTTACGACAAAATTAACCATGCTCACGCTTTTGGCGGTCTTGATATGACGGTCGATACGGTGGAAAATCTGTTTGATATTCCAGTTGATTACTATGCAAAATTGAATTTCCAAGCGTTTATTGAAATCGTTGATTCCCTTGACGGAATCGAAATTGATGTTCCGTTTACATTCTCAGAAATGGATAGCTCTGATAATCAAGGTGCGATTACTTTATATGAAGGAACACAGTTATTAAATGGTGAGGAAGCTCTCGCCTATGCAAGGATGCGTAAATTGGATCCAACAGGTGATATCGGCCGCGGTGAGCGTCAGCAGGAAATTATCGCAGCGATCATCAGAAAAGGTGCTTCAATCTCATCCATTACAAAATATGATGATGTATTAGATAGTATCGGAAATCACTTAGCAACAAACCTGAGCTTCGGTAACATCCTTTCACTACACTCATACGCAAGCTCACTAACCAATATCGAATCACTAACACTCGAAGGCATTAACGGAAGAATAAACGGTATTTACTACTACGAGCTTAACGAAACAAATGTAAATGAAATATCCACAGAGCTTAAAGAACATTTGGGAATTCAAGATTAATTTAGAATTGAGAATTGAGAATTAAGAATTAATCGATAGTTAATCAGGGAAGTCTTTCGAGGCATCCCTGATTTTTTTGTAGGTTTTTAATTCTAAATTCTACATTCTAAATTCTAAATTTAAAACAAAAAGCAAGTTGCCCATAAATGGCAACTTGCTTTTTGTTTTATGATGAAACTTTCTTCGTCGTTAATACTCTCTTTAAGAAATTGATCATTGGGCGGTAGCTTGTGCTTACGAGGCCTACTCGTTCGGCGATCAGTTCGAGAACGATGAGCAGGAAGCTGATGATTAATAATGCACCCCACAATGTTGTTTGTGTTAGGACAACTGCCGATAAACCGAAGAATGCACTAATCGCATAGATCACTAATACTGTGGAACGGTGTGAAAAACCTAAACGTAGTAAGCAGTGATGCAAATGTGATTTATCTGGTGCTGATAACGGCTTTTTATTCACAATACGACGGATAATCGCAAAGAATGTATCTGAAATTGGTACAGCCAGAATAATGACTGGAATAACTAACGAGAATAATGCTACGTTTTTAAATCCTAACAGGGAAATAACAGCAAGCATATACCCTAAGAACAATGCACCTGTATCACCCATAAAGATCTTTGCCGGGTTAAAGTTGAATACCAGGAATCCTAGTGTACTTCCTAAAAGGATGACTCCAAGAGCAACAATGAACATATTCCCATCAATTAAGGCAATTCCTGTAATTGTCATTAAGACGATTGATGAAACACCTGCAGCCAGACCGTCTAGTCCGTCAATCAAGTTGATGGCATTCGTGATTCCTACAATCCAAAGTAATGTAATCGGAATCCCAAACCAGCCAAAGTGCAGAACGCCATTAAACGGAAGGTTGATAAATTCAACTTGAACTCCGCCATAAATGACAACACCAGCAGCCAAAATTTGACCAAGCAGTTTCCACTTTGCTGATATTTCGAGCATATCATCCAATACTCCGGTTAGAATAATGATGAAACTCCCGATGAGAATATAAGGCATATAAGGACTCTCAGGTTGCAGCATGATAAAACCAATTAAAAAGCTAATATAAATTGCCAGACCACCTAGGCGCGGCATTATTTTTTGATGTACTTTACGGTGATTCGGTTGATCTGTTGCCCCGATCTTAATGGCGAACTTCTTTACAAGTGGCGTAATAAGCACAGCCACTAAAAAACAGACCAATAACGTCAATAAGATCATAGTGACACCCCTTAATTATTACCTTATCCAAAAATAAGTTTTATATTTGTATTCGAACACATTTCCAATTTTATGCCCATCTAACTGTAAGCATGTTCCACATTTTCCATAATCAATCGACATAAATACCTAACAAATCGGATTATACCATAATTCTCGCCCACAGGGTATAAAAATAAAATTAAAAGAATGTGTAAAAGGATGGGAGAAACACAATTTAGAATTGAGAATGTAGAATTTAGAATTTAGAATTAAAAGACTAAAAAAATCAGGGATGTCCTGAAAGACCTCCCTGATTTACAAACAAATAATTCTAAATTCTACATTCTAAATTCTAAATTTCCTAACCGCTTCCCCCGCAGTATCTCTAGCCTGCTGTTTTGCTACATCGACATATTGCTTCATCTTCGCTATTTCCTCGCTTTTATTCGCTAGATGTGATGTTGCTGTTTCAAACAGGTCGTTGCTTGTCCAGTTGTCGTGGTCGACGTGACCGATGACTGGCTGGTTGGCGAGGTTGGCAAACGAATCGATTTTGGGATCATAGGAGATCGCGATAAACGGTGTTTCGACCACTGCTGAGAAGATGAGTGCGTGTAGTCTCATTCCAATTAAAAGATCCGTTTTACCGATCAGTGCGATTTTTTCTTCTATAGATAAGTCATGCGGTGCAATGTGTGTTTTTTCCTTCATTATAGATGTGACTTCCTTGGATGTTTCATGATCATGAATGCCGTGCATTGGCACAAGAACAACTTCATTACCGGCTGCTGCGAGCTGATCAAGTGCTGTGGCGATTTTTTGCTTGTACTCGGCTTTGGCATCCCAGTCACGTACAGAAACGGAGATCACTGGTTTTGTGAAGGCTTTGTATTCAAACCATGGTGAAGTTCGATCCTCAAGCTCAATGCCCAGCACTGGATCTGGGACGAGCGAAATCTCTTTTTTTACCCCAATCGTTCGTAAAAATTGCAGCGATTCCTCATCACGTACTGTTAATCCGCTTGCTTTGCTGAGGACAAATTTTGTCAGCTTTTGGTTAAAGCCTTTAGAAATCGGTCCGATTCCCTGGGCGTAGATAAAGAACGGTTTGCCGACCATTTTGGCAATCATCATCACGCCTGTGTAATAGATGACGCTTCGATTTCCTGTTTTGTCCTGCAGTAAGCTGCCTCCCCCGCTGATCAAGCCGTCCGACTCACGAATCGCAGCAATAACCTCTTTCATTTTCCAACGATTGACCGCAGCTACACCGTACGTTTTCTCGGTGTAGGCCGGGTCATTGGAAAGAACGGTAATGTGAATCTTTTCATCAAGGTTTCTAAGTGCAGTAATGATCGAATAGAGAATCGCCTCATCACCGACATTATGAAACCCGTAATATCCTGAGAGTACTACCTTCACGTTACCACCTCGCTTTAATTAAAGGAACAATCTTACCCTCGATTAGATTGTGGACCAAGATGTAGATGACACCGATACCAGCCCCAATGATTGTACTGTATACCGTTCTCAGTACCGAAATAAATAATGGTGTGTGTAAATGTGTAAACGTACTAACCATTGACGATAACGCGATAAAACCAAAGACCATAAAGATCGGTGCATACTTTTTCTTTTTCATTGTCAGGTATAGTCCTAAGAAGAATAACGGGAATCCAATTAAGAATTCTGTTGTTCTCGGTCGGACATAAAAGACATTTTCTAGCATTTGTCTAAAGGCATTTTCGTATGGCAGGGTAACACCTGCATTCCCTGTTCGTGTTACATAATAAAGGAGAATAACTCCTACAATCCCTAGAATGGCAATGTGCCAGTAACGAACAGCATACATTAACACAGTTCTAATGTGGCTTATAAACAAGAGAAACACACCAATCACAATTGGCAGAACTGCTAACGCTTTTACCCCGGTAAAGGCGTTGATTTTCACTAGGAATTCCGTGCCGTATAATAAGCCGACAACGACCCACACACCGATTAACCCAATAGCAATCGCCTTCACATATTGGAGTATCATTTGCTTTACATTGTTAATCTCTCTCACAGATAACACGGCAAATACTGGTGTAACTACAGCTACAAAGAGAGCAATTAACTTCAATAATGCCGTATTTCCTGTGGCAAGCTGTAATAATGCTACAAGAGCTGTACCACCGATCGCGAGCTTCGTTAGTCTCGGTAAAATGATACTTGTCATTAATCCTACAAATGCTGTTGCTCCAAGCAGGACAAGAGCTTTTAATAAAAATGGCTGTTTTAACACATCAAAAGGACCAGCGCTTCCTGGTTGCATCGAGACTGGGTTTTGCGCATGAACAGCTTGGATGAGCTCGGCCGTTCCTTCTAATGTTGCGATCGCCTGCTCTGCACTTTCATAAACCTCATATGAACTTAAAATATTTAAATAGACTGCACGAATATTTCGTTCTTTAAGTCCTCTTGTAATTCGCTCAACATTCACTTGATCTGCAGGATTTGCTTTTCCAAGCTCAATACTGTGCAGACGGACAATTTCGTGATTTTGGAACGTCGATAAGCTTGCCATCCCCTTCTGATCCGCAAATTCAATTGATGTTACTGTGTAGTCATGATGATCGAAGTAGTCGGACATCCTTCTAATCTCATTAACAGCAGGGAATCCAACAACCTCGGTACCTAAGAATAAAATCTTATCCCCATAAGCCCGCAGTTCATTTAACTCATTAAAAATAAAGTCATTTCGGTCATCAATCGAGTTCGGAATTCTTGGGACAATCGCTAAGCCGTGACGAGTAATGTCACTTACAATATTAAAATCAAAACCTAGCGGCAATAAGTTGCTATAACCTTCCTTAATAAAGTAAAATGTTCGATTTTCCCATTCGTAAATCTCTAATTTATCGGAGAACACATCCTGAATATTTTCTAGCATTGGATGGTCTTCATCATGAATCAGTAGAAAGCGGCCATATTCCTCTGGGATCATCAGGCGATCATCTGAAAAGGCTAATAATTCTAAGACGTCCTGCTTTGACAGCATGCTTACTACATTTTGATTACGTAAATCAAGCATTGTTAACGGCTCTAAGCCAATCGAGTGTAGTCCAGCTTCTTTTAACGTTCCATAAACCAAGTCTTTATCGACATTAATATTCGTCATCTCTTGAATGCTTGAGTATGGAACGATGAGTTCATACGTATTATTCCCCATTTCTGTAGTCACTCTGTTATATAAATACGGGGAACTAAGTAGTATTGATAGAATCAATACTGCCAAAAGTCCTTTTCTCATTTTAGGATTTCTTCCTTTCTGTTTCACCTGAGCTGGTGCTGTTTCTCCACCCTTTGGCATTGGTTTTGCTAAAAATTTTCCGATCACTGGAAAATCAATCAACTCTTCTTTCGTTAACCCTTTACATACAAAAATAAGAACAGTATAAATCAATCCGCCCACAGCAATCATAACAGCCACGTACACCAGTGCCATCCATCTTGTCCATTCGTATACCGATGTAAAAAGTAACGGAGCAACGATGACTATCCCCATCACAATACTGGCAAAACTAAAGACTGCTGCTTCACGCGTAACAACCTTAAACGGAATTGCTTTATTGATCATCATTAAGTTTAATCCTGTTAACACCATATACGTAACGAGCGTCGAAATAGCCGCCCCTTCAAGTCCATATAGACGAACGAGGACAATATTTAGCACCACTTTTACAATCGCACTAATCAAAACAATGATTGCTGCCTGATTGGAACGATTCATTCCTTGAAGAATTCCCGTTGTCAAAACGGACATGGATGTAAATAAGGCACTAAATGAAATAATCGCAAGAACCGTATTTCCCTCTAAATCTTTAAAAAGTGCCAAGTTAATCGGCAATGTTAAGGCCACAAGTCCGAGTGCTGCAGGCCATGACGTTAAGTGTGTAAATTTAAGTGCGCGCTCAATAATCCCTTTTGTTTTCGTAATCTCATTTTTCGCCAATGCGGCTGTAATTAATGGAATTAACGGTAAAATCAATGCACTCGCAAACACGACGGCTATTTGAACGAGAGCAAGTCCACGTCCATATATACCATATAAATACGTGATCTCTTCCCCGACATATCCAATCGCTCTAAATTGAAGCGGGATCGTTAACGAGTCAACGATATTTAACAGTGCCATCGTTAATGCCCCGACACAAATTGGAATCGAAAGAATTAAAATCTTTTTACTCCATTGCTTAAATGTTGCAAACTGATATTTTTGTTCAGAACGCGGCCGAACTGCTGAGCGGATAAATAGCCAGCGTAAATAAACAAGCGAGCTTAGCGCTCCGATAGACGAACCGACCATGACCCCAGCGGCGACGATTTCTGAACTGTACTGAAGATAAACTAAATAAAATGCAATAATTAAAATAAGTCCAACTCGAACGAACTGTTCAAGTACTTGTGAAAAAGCAGTTGGCTTCATATTGTCAAAGCCTTGGAAAAATCCCCGGTACACCGCCATATACGGGGCAATTAATAGTGTAAACGAAACGACAATAATCGAATACATCGCATACGTTCCACCTAGAACGTGAGCAATTTGTCCGGAGAAGCTAAACAACAAAACAAAGCTAAGACAGCCAAAGGCAAAGGCAAGAATTCCTGCCGTAACAAAAATATCACGGATATCGCCTTCCTTTTTCGCGACCCTTGCCTCTGAAATTAGCTTTGAAATGGCAATCGGTATGCCCGCAACCGAAATGATTAATATCGCCATATAAACAGGGTAAACTAGTGTAAAAATACCGAGTACTTCATCGCCGGCAATATTTTGCAGCGGAATTCGAAAAATACTTCCTAATATTTTTGACACCAATGTCGCAACCGTAATAAATAAAGCACCTTTTACAAATGTTTGACTCATCGTTGACCCTTAACTTTCTGTTGCATCACTTTTACAACAAAATGAGGCAGAGCTAACATCCGCTTCCACCTTGAAGGCTGCTGTAAAAGTCGGTATAACCATTCAACATTTAATTTTTGCCAAATTTCCGGAGCACGATTCACCGTCCCGGCAAGAACATCGAAGCTTCCGCCTATCCCCATAAATACACCTTTCGTAAAGGTCGGAAAGTACTTATCGATCCATTGTTCTTGTCTTGGAAATCCAAGTGCGACAAACACAAAATCAGGCTGAAGCTCACGGATTTCATTGGCAATGGATTCATCATCCAGTTGGAAGTAGCCATGATGAGAGCCAACAATCTTGACATTCGGGAACTTAGACGCCACTTCCGCTTTTGCTTTCTGCAGCACTTCATCTTTTGCACCTAATAAATAAATCGAGCGACCATGTTCATTGGCCATCGCTAACAGCTTCATAAACATATCAAAACCAGTAACACGTTCTGGCAATTCTTGTCCTAACATTCCAGCCGCTTTCACAACACCAATTCCATCAGCGGTAATATATGTAGCTCGATCAAGAATATCCTTATAGCCTTTGTCCTGATACGCATGAAGAGCAATTTCCGGATTTGCCGTCACAACAAACGCTTTTTCTTCATTATTAATATGAGTCGTTAATCGCTGAACCATCCCATCAAGTGTTGTATTCACAAAATCAACACCTAGTATTGATACCTTATCAAATGACACAAAAATCACCATCTTAGTTCATATTATAGTCCTATCAAATCATATCAAAAATAATGTCGAAATGAAACGGTTTTACTTTTAAGTTTAGAGTGTAGAGTTTAGAGTTTAGAGTTGGTGTGGGGTAGATCATCGTTGAAATTCTTTGTAAAAAATAATAAATATAACATTTTTTTAAAAAACTTCTCGAAGATGCTTTCAAACAACTCTAAACTCTACACTCTAAACTCTAAACTATCTTTTCATTTTTTTACAATATTTTACGCTGGTCTACTTGACAAACAGGTTTTCATTTTATGATATACTACATAATGATGTGAATTTTTATGGGAAGTTTAAGGAGAGAATATTATGCTCACTTATGTTAAAAAGTTAATTGGCGATGAACAGCAACGGCGATTGAAGAAGTATCAGAAGGTTGTTGATCAAGTTAATAAATTAGAGCCAGAAATTGAAAAGCTTTCAGATGAAGAGCTTCGTAATAAAACAGCATTTTTTAAAGAACAGCTTGCGAATGGAAAGTCTGTTGATGATATAAAGGCAGAAGCATTTGCTGTCGTTAGAGAGGCCGCAAAGCGTGTGCTTGGCCAACGTCATTATGATGTTCAGCTTCTAGGAGGCTTGACGTTAAATGACGGTGACATTCCTGAAATGGCGACTGGTGAAGGAAAAACCCTTGTTGCCTCATTACCGAGTTACCTCCGTGCTCTTGAAGGCAAAGGCGTTCATGTTATTACAGTTAATGAGTATTTAGCAAAGCGTGACCGTGATATGATCGGACAAGTTCACGAATTTTTAGGCCTTACAGTCGGATTAAACATCCCTCAAACTTCTCCTGAAGAGAAGCAGGCGGCATATAATGCTGATATTACGTATGGTGTTGGTAATGAGTTTGGTTTCGACTTTTTGAGAGACAACATGGTTTACAATAAAAGTCAGCGTGTTAGACAGCGTCCATACCACTTTGCAATTATCGATGAAATAGACAGTGTCCTTATTGATGAAGCGAAGACACCTCTTATTATTGCGGGGAAGACACCAGTTAACCCTAATTTGTATCATATTTGTGCTAGGCTGGCAAAAAGCTTTAAAGAGGAAAGAGATTATCTTTACGATCGAATTACGAAATCAACAAACTTAACAGATGAAGCCATCACAAAGGTAGAAAGAGCGTTTGGTATTGATAATTTGTACGATTTAGAACATCAAACTCTTTTCCATTTTGTCCTGCAAGCGTTACGGGCACATGTGATGTTCCGTCTTGATGTTGATTACATTGTCAAAAAGGGCGAAATTCAGCTTGTTGATATGTTTACTGGCCGAATTATGGAAGGACGTACATTCAGTGATGGCCTTCACCAAGCACTTGAGGCAAAAGAAGGTCTTCAAATTACTGAAGAGAATAAGGCACAAGCGGTTGTTACAATTCAAAACTATTTCCGGATGTACCCTACTCTTTCAGGAATGACTGGAACAGCTAAGACGGAAGAAAAAGAATTTCAAATGCTCTACGGAATGGATGTTATTCAAATCCCTACGAACAAACCGAAAATTCGTGAAGATTTCGCTGATAACATCTTCAAAACGATTGATCAAAAATATACTGCAGTGACAAAGGAAGTTGAAAAACGTCACAAGACTGGCCAACCAATTTTAGTCGGTACTACTTCGATCATCCAATCTGAAATGGTCGCAGAGTATCTTGATAAAGCAGGCTTATCCTATGAATTACTTAACGCAAAAAGCGTAGAAAATGAAGTCAGATTAATCTCTCAAGCAGGGCAAAAAGGACAAATTACAATCGCAACAAATATGGCTGGACGAGGTACTGACATTAAATTAGGTGAAGGAGTAGCTGAATTAGGCGGACTTCATGTTCTCGGTACTGAACGTCATGAAAGCCGCCGTATTGATAACCAGTTAAAAGGTCGTTCTGGTCGTCAAGGTGACCCTGGTTCTACACAGTTTTTCATTTCAATAGAAGATGAGATGATGCTTCGCTTTGCCAAAGAAGACGTTGAAAAATGGCAGGAAACACTGACAACTGACGAAACTGGACTCATTCAAAATAAAGAAGCCCATGAATTTGTTGACCGTGTACAGCGGATGTGCGAGGATAGTAACTACGCAGCACGTGAATACACATTAAACCTAGATGATATCGTCAATGAGCAACGTAATATTATTTATGATCTTAGAAATAAGGCCGTTGACACTGACAATGTTCTTGAGCATATTTTACCGATGGTGAAATCAAGTACAAATGAGCTCGTTACTCAATATTGCGCTGATGAACTACTTCCTGAAGAATGGAACCTATCTGATCTTACAGCTAACCTAAATCAAATCCTTCTAAACCACGAAGTATCCTTTGAAGGAGTTGAAATTGAAGAGCGTAAGGAAGTTAAAGAACTGGTTGAACAACAAACAGAGCAATACATTGAATTTTTGAAGCAATATAGTGATAACGAAGATGTTCTGTTAAAGGCAAAGCAATTACTGCTTATGACAATTGATACACGCTGGCTATCACATATTGAAGACATGACTCGTTTAAAGGAAGGGATTGGCCTTAGAAGTTACAGTCAAGAAGATCCAATGCGAATTTATCAAAGAGAAAGCTTCGAACTATTCCAAAAAATGTATGCTTCATTAGAGAGACAGGTTAGTGTGCATTTAGCAAATATTATTAAACCAACATTAGAGCAATAATTATAGTTAAGGGGGACCCTGCATGTTATCTTTTTTTAGAAAGAAAGACGGTGAAAAGCCGACACTTGAGGGGAATGAAAGTACAGTACAATCGAAAGAGCTAATTAAAGAGGAAACTGCGACTGAAGAAGAAGAGGTATATACGGAGCTATCGATCCATCCATCATGGAACATTAATAAAGAGGATATGTATGCATTCCAATTTTTAAATCAAGAATGCCCGCCATTACAGCCGAATCAACTATCACTTTATGGAATTAATATCATGAATGAAGGCGACCTTATTCGAGTGAATGCCTTTGTCCGGAACAGTCTTGATAAGGCAATCACTTTAGAGGAAACGTCACTCGTTCTACTTGGCCCTGATGATAAAATTTTAGGCCGTAAAGTATTTCAGCTTTCAGAACTAGGCGAGATCCCGGCAAGAAGCAGCCGCCCTTGGCACTTCTACTTCACTGATAAGGATTTATTTACAACAGAAATTCCTTCTGAAGGCTGGAAGTTAGCCTTCAATCTTACAGCAGAAGCACCAAAGGAACATGCGTTAGATCTTGATCCTAATTGGAAAAAAGCATTATCAAAAGCAGATAAAACAAAATTAAAAGACCTAGTTAAGTCGTTAACTCCACCGAATGCTGGTGAAGTAAACTTCATGGGTCTTCAAGCATCGCAAAAAGAAAACGGCGATCTTCACGTAACAATGCTTATTCGAAACGGAAGCGAGAAAAACGTGAATATCGAACAGCTGCCACTGCACGTTCAGGATGCGACTGGCGAGATCATTGCCAAAGGCGGATTTAAGCTTGAGAACTTCTCAGTCAAAGCAAATACAAGTAAGCCTTGGACATTCATCTATCCAAAGTCACTCGTATTAAAACAAGATCCTGACTTAAGCAGATGGAAAGCCTTCAGCCCGCAAGAATAGATATATAATAAAAAACACTGCAGATTCATTCACTATGAATAACTGCAGTGTTTTTTCTATTTTCTAAACGACTCATCTAACGTACAGACTTCGAAGAACCATCACCAATTCTAAATTATTAATTATTAATTGGTGTTACTTCCCGTAAAACTCCTTAATCCCTTCAACAATCGCCTCTGCGGACTTTTGTCTGAAGTCGTCGGTTTTCATGCGGTTTGCTTCAGCTTCGTTTGTTGTAAATCCGAGTTCGATAAGAACACTTGGCATTTTGGAATTACGGATGACATGAAAGCCTGCTTGTTTTACACCACGGTCATTTGTTCCGAGCTTTGCTAGTAGTTTCTTTTGGATTTTTTCAGCTAGCTGTTTACTTTGCTCACTACTATTTTTTGAATCCCAGTAGGTCTCTGTCCCATTAGCCGCCTTATTTTCAGCTCCATTTGTATGGATGCTTACAAACGCATCAGCTTTTGCTGCCTCACCCACTTTTACACGTTCATCTAATGTTAAAAACACATCAGTCGATCTTGTCATGATAACGTTGAGATCAGTATCTTTTAACAACTTTTGGACGCGTAAGCCGACATCAAGGACAATATCTTTTTCCTGTAATCCAAATGCGACAGCTCCGGGGTCTTTTCCACCATGACCTGGGTCAATGACAATCGTTTTGCTTCCCTGACCTTGGGCAAGAAGTGCAATTGTTAAACTCTCAGTTGTATGGGTAGCGTTAAAGCTAAAGCCCTGTTTTATGTATAGGTTGATTGTCGTACCTGTGCTAGTCTTCGTATATGTTACACGCTCAATTGCTGGATGAGTTCCCGTCCACTCTTCTACTTCTTTAGCAGATGTCTTGATTTCAATTGTGTTTCCAGTTGCAGTATGAGAGCTATTTACTTTACCAATTTTGCTCCAAGTCAGAACGTCACGATTTAGCTGTGGTCCACTTAATAGTGGAGATCTTTCACCATCTTTATACACATCTAAATAATAAGAATGAACAAAGCCAGTATGGTTGCTCGTTTTCACTTTTACCCAATTGCCTTGAATAGCCTCAATAACTACTTGATCACCTTTATTTAGTGTTGTAACAAGACTATGGCTTGTTCCTGCACCTGAGCGTACATTCAGCGTAGTCGATTCTACAATACCAACGAAATTATCTTCCTGAGAAATTTGCGTCGGTGGTGTATTAGGACCTTGCTCACTTTCTACAGCTGTTCGTTGAATCGTAACAGTTTTTGACTTCTGGTCCCAATTAACATTTGCTCCAAACGTTTCAGCAAAAAAACGAAGTGGGATCACCGTATGATTACGAATTATTTTTGGAGCAGGCTTTACATCAATCGTTTGATTATTTACTATTGTCTTTTCTTGATTGATTGTAAAAAGTACTTTCTTACCTCGATCGTTAGCATTCACTTGTTTTAATGACTGATTCCACTTCACATCAATCCCTAACGCCTCGCCTATTGCCCGAAATGGAACAAGAATATGATTGCTTTCCATTGGCGGTTCAATAGCTAATGAGAGTTTATTGCCATTGACAATAATTGTTGTCCCTGTTGATGACTGGTTCGAAGGTGATGACTGCTGTGGAGTTGATTTTCTGACAAAATCAGCATGTACATAAGCAGTGCGGTTGTTATATGAAATTTTTACCCAACTGCCAGACTCCCCAGTAATCGTTACTTTCGCTCCTGAATTCAGCTTCCCAAGAATTTCTGAACTCGTCGAAGCCTCTGCCCGAACGTTAACATTGTTGCTTGTAATCGTCCCCTCTTGCGCAGCACTAGCTGAAACCGGTTGCACGAGAAAAAGCACAAAGAAGACCATAAAAATGCTCGCTATAAATAAGCGATTCTGAGACACAAAAAAACCTCCTTTTTCTCTTATTTTTAACACTACAACACTAGTCTTCGAGATTATTAGACTATTTATGAAAAATATACCATATATTAGACCTTTATTGAACGAAAATGGGGAAAAGGATGGGAAAAAGTCATTTAGTTTAGAGTGTAGAGTGTAGAGTTGGTTGGGGTATTGCTTCGGTGTAACTTGTAAAATCAGTGTGAATAAAATTCAAAAAAGCTCTTAATCTCATAATTTGAGATTAAGAGCTTTTGAGATATAGATAGTTTTTTGGATTTTAGAATTAGATCTACTCGAGAATCTTTTACAACTCTAAACTCTACACTCTAAACTATCACTTAATCGTACTCACAATCTTCGCATCCTTAGAATCCAATTGCCCAAGGTGCTTATCAACACGGTACATGTGGCCGGCGATTTTTTGACCCCAGTATGGATCAGATGCGTAGTTGACGTTTAAGCCGATTCCTTTGTCACCAAGGACTGCGCCGTTGAAGAACCAGCCTCCTTCTGTCATGTAGCGTTGAGATACATAGTTTGCTAGATAATCGATACATTCAGCAAATGTTTTGAATTCCTCAGCATTACGAAGCGGATCGCTGTCTGTTGCACGTATACCGAATAAATTCTTTTTCGTCTGCGCAATTTCACTTAAGCCCCAGTTACTTTCATGAATTGCCTTACCTAATAAATACAGAGCGTTCACATTATACTTTTCCTCTGCTTCTTTAAAGGCATGCCCTAACTCTTTTAACGGACTTTCCGGTTTCATAGCTGCCACATATTCATTTAATTGTTCAGCTGTATAGTTACTTTTCGTTCGAAGTGAGATACGGTTAAAGAATTGAACCTCTTCCCCAACTTTTACCCCATCAGCTGAAAAGTAATTCTTCCCATCCCAGCTATAGTAGTTTGTATTTTCCTTTAAAAACGACGGTGCTGGTCCCATGATATAGCTCACGTATTTTTCTGTTAATGGGTTATAGACATAATGAACGAGTTCATTGTTCACATTGCGATAATAAGAGCGTCCTGTAAGCATTGCTGAAGGCTTTAATTGAACATCATTCTGCTTCACATAACCGATCGTATCTGCGATTTGAACTTTAACCTTGTTTTCATCAGCATCCAGATATCGTAATTCAGTACCTGCTACGACATAAGTAAGCTGCTTCTTCATATCTGCTTCATAAATAATGACGATAAATTGGCCTTGGGGTGGTGCAGCGGCAGCAATACCACCATTCATTTTAACAACGTCCTGTCCTAAGAAAAGCACCTGGTTATCTGCCATTGCGCTGACTGCATCATTGTACGTCATGTATTGCTCTGGCTTAAATGAGACTTGACCAGTACTCGAAACATTGGCGATTTGATAATTAACCACTCTTTCGCCGTTCGTGTCAATGACCGTTAACATACGGTTAATGAATGCTGCAGCATGTGCTCTTGTTGCATTTTGTTTTGGTTCAAACTTGAAATTTCCATTCCCTGCTGGATTCCCACGAATAATACCGAAGTAAGCATTGTGAGCTACTGATTGTCTAAATGACGGAGCAATACTGGTCGTATCTGTAAACGATAGATGCACTGGTGTACGTTTAATGTTTTTGTATTGCAGCGCGCGATCAATCATGACTGCCATTTGCTCTCTGCTAATCTTCTGTTCCGGTTTAAACTCCTGATTCGGATATCCGCCAACAATCCCGGCAGCTGCAGCACGGTAAATGCCATCTGCCAACAGATAATTCTTCGGAACATCGGTAAACTCCACATTTGCTGTACCACTAGGCAATTTCAGCGCTCTCACAAGAAATGTCGCAAATTGCGCTCGGGTCACATCATCATTCGGTGCATAGACACCTTCACGATACCCTTTAATAATTCCTAACTCAATAACTGCTCTCATCTCCTGCTCTAATGAATGCCCCTGCAAATCATCACTGGCGAATACATTCATAGATGGCGAGATTAATAGACCAAGTACAATAAGAAAAAAAAGAAACTTCCGCAACGGAAAACCCTCCTAAATAATAATTTTTTTAGTTATTGTTAATACACCCGTTCATGAAACTTATTCCATAGGATGGTTCTTACTTTATGTATAGTGCAATCTCAAACCTTATAGCAAAACCCCCTCTTATCCAACTATTCTAGTAAAATATAGCATTTTTTCCTCATCCTATCTTATTGTACAAATGACCATTCAAAAAGGCTAGAGGACATAAGCATTATATAGATTAAAGTTTTGTTACAATTCCTAGGAAAGAAATATTATTAGGATAAATGAACCTCCTAGTTCCTATTTATTATAGTAGAAAAAATTTAGCAGTCGCTGAACTTAGTGAAAGGTTCCCTCTTATTCGAAGGAACCTTAATTATTAGAAATCTATTTACTATTTAGTAATACTGGTAGTTTCCCTTTCGCCTCTATCTCTCCAAAAATAACACGTAAGCTCGCTTTAATGTTAGGCACGTTGTCTCCGTAACTGGCGATACTCGTTTGAACACCTTCAAGAAACATAAACTCGTACGGATTCCCGAGGGACAGGTTCACATATCCTTTTCCTTGTTTATTTAATTCATTAAGGACGGTTTGAATTTTAGCCCATGGATGGTCAAAGAGATTGGTACGGAATTGATAGGTAGCTAGAATCGTGAAATCAGATTTTTCAATGATCTGCTTATTTTTTTGAAACTCTTCTATTGTCATAGCAGTGATTGAGATATTTTTGTTCATGTCAGAGAGCTGTTGTTTAATGACGTTAGCATGGTTAGCCTGTTCTGCTATGATTGTAATGTGATCGCCGTTGTTCAACTTATACGGCAGGTGTTGGCTATCATTTTTTATCAATGTAATCGCATGTTCGGATATCGTTTTTTCAATAGTACGGTGCTGTGCTGAGCCAACTACATGTTTTACGTTCTCAAGCTTTTCGTTAAGATTAGTTTGCTGATCAAACAGTCCATAGTTATGCTTTACTGTGAGAATTCTCTTTACTGATTGATCTAACTTCGATTCCGATATCTCTCCATTTTTTACCGCAGTACTCACCGCTTGAAACGCTTTTGCGACATCATTTGGCATGAGAATTATATCTACCCCTGCTGAAATTGCCATTTGTACAGCTTTCTCTTCACCAAAGTGCTCCGCGATCGCATTCATTGTAAAGGCATCTGAAATGACAATACCTTCATAACCCATTTCATTTCTTAATAGGCCAGTTATGATTTTTTCAGAAAGCGTTGCCGGTATAAAAATCGACGATCCATCTTTCTTGGAAGTAAATTTTGTCTTTTCAATCGTCGGAAATGCGATATGAGCCGTCATCAACATATCGAGACCATTCGTAATTGCCGCTGCAAACGGCTTTAGCTCTACTTCTTTTAATCGTTTTAAATCGTGATCTAAAACAGGCAGCCCAAGATGAGAGTCTACTGTTGTATCTCCGTGACCTGGAAAATGCTTCGCTGTTGCAATTACTTTTTCAGCTTTTAAGCCATTCATAAATTGGATGCCCATGTCTGAAACAAGCTGCGGATCTCCACCGAACGAACGGATACCAATTATCGGATTATCAGGGTTATTATTAATATCAAGGACAGGTGCAAAATTGACATTGATCCCTAAAGCGTGAAGCTCAGCTGCTGTCACCTTTCCAGCTTGATACGACAATTCGGGCTTTTGCGTTGCTCCCAGTGCCATATTTCCTGGAAGGTTCGTTCCGTTTGGAATGCGATGGATCACTCCACCCTCTTGATCTATTGAAATAAATAATGGAATATCACCCGTTTTTTGCTGCAGTTGGTGTGTGAATGTAGTTAACTGTTCAATACCGGTAATATTTTTATTAAAGAGAATTAAACCACCTAACTTGTAATCGGACAATGAGTTCGCGATTCCTTCATTCATTTCCACCGTATTTTTTCCGTTCCACATCCGAATGTCCGGCATGAGCATTTGCCCGATTTTTTCATTTATTGTCATGTAATCAAGAAGGCTGTCCCAATCTTCATTTTTTATGGCATTCGCCCGCTTATATTGAATCACCCTTGTTAAAAAAACAGCAAACTCCGCTCTTGTCACAGCTTGATTTGGTCGAAATGTTTTATCTGTGTATCCGCCAATAAGATTATTTGAAGCTAACAATTGGATAGGGTCTCTTGCCCAGTGCTTCTCAATATCAATTAAATCGCTCGAGTTCTTCCCTTTCGCAATATCATAGGCACGGGTTAAAATAGCCGTCGTTTCCGCTCGGCTGATTGGTGAGTTAGGACGAAACGTTCCATCCGAAAATCCACCGATTATTCCTTGTTCTGTTGCTACTGCAATTTCTTTATAAAAGAAATGACTCTTTGGAACATCTTGATAAGAAAGGTCCTTTCCAGCAACTGCATCAGGATACAATTCACGAACTAAGTATGTAACAGCCTGAGCCCTTGTAATTGTATCACTCGGACCAAATCTGCCATTCCCATACCCGGCAATCGTCCCACGGTCTGACAAATAATAAATACTATCCTTCGCCCACTGTGACCAGCGTAAATCTGTAAACTTCTCCTGCGAAGCAGTAACACTTCCAAGCGGACTAATAAGAAGCGCAACGAACAAAAACATTAGAACACTATATTTAAACCACTTCATATCAAACTACCTTTCTATTAAACTAAGTATTTATCCCATTGTATCACAGCAAAGTATAATAACCTTCTAAAAAAAGGAAAAAAGGCTACCGCAATTCAACCCGCGATAACCCATTAATATTAAACCAGTATGCTAAAACCCTGAAACGTGAGAAAGCTCCCACCGGAAAAATCATTCAAAAACCTCCCCGAAACCACCCACAAACAACTCTAAACTCTACACTCTAAACTCTAAACTAAAAATTACTGAATCGTCCTATGCATAAACACAGAAAACTCCGCTCTACTAATTGCTCTGTTTGGTCGGAAGGTATTATCCGGATACCCTACCGTAATGCCTGATGCCGCTAATTGCTGAATCGCATCATATGCCCAGTGCGTTTTTGCTAAATCAGTAAAGTTACGTGTACCTTCTCCTTGAAGGGTGTATGCACGCTGTAAAATAACAGCCAATTCGGCACGAGTTAATGATGCTTGTGGTTCAAAACGTCCTTTTCCTTTTCCATTAAGCAGCCCTTCATCAGCTGCTGCAGCAATCATCGGATATGACGATGAAGTTTTTGAAACATCAGTAAAACCTGGATCAGGACGATTATTTGTATTTAATCCTAATTCACGTACAAGCATTATCGCTGCCTGTTCACGAGTAATATTTTGATCTGGTCTAAATGTTCCATCATGGAAACCATTAATAATGCCATTGTCATTTAAATATTCAATTGAAGTTCGTGCCCAATGTTTTTCAGTTACATCTTTGTAGCGATTAACATGATAGGATGTGCTGTAAATCGCTTGCACCTGATCAAGATAAATCGCCCCTTTGCCTTGTTTCGCCGCATTCGGTTCAGCAATATAAATTCGGTCAAACGTTAATGGTCTTTCCAGTTCTGCAGGAATGTTGGCTCGAACATAGCGCCAGCCTGTCCAGTCCAATCCTCCATCCGCTGTAAAGTCAATCGTATGACGCTGACCTTTTGCATCATACACGTTTCCTCTTAACCAATGCTTGTTTCCATCTCCAAATACCCAAGCACCGATTTGCAACGGTTTTCCTTGAAGTACTACCGGTGTTCTTCTTGTTGCGTATGCAGCAGCCGTACCTGTTGATCCACTTGTAAAGTCATAGCTTAGTTTTAATGAATGCTTTCCTTCATAAACCGGTTCATACGTACCACTTTTGCTAATGCTTGCTGTTGCCCTGGCTGTTTCGGTACGCCACTTTGAGACATCATCCATTGTATCCAGTGTTCGAACGACATCATTCACTACAACAGGAGGCGTTGTATCAATGACTTGCAGTGTTGTCGATACTCGACGCTCACTCGTATCAGAAGGCTTATTAATCATCGTCGGAAAACCATAACCAGGAAGGCGTGCAACCATTGTTGTTGAGCCACCGCCATCTAAGTTAATCGCTCGGTCTGCGCCTAGGTTAATTAAATACTCAGCAAATTGACGTAAAGTCGCTCCATCACTGTAGCCGCTTTGACGTCCATCGATCGTCACTAAAAATACACGGCTTCCATCCTTATTTATCGCAACCGCAGTACGTGGTTCACGATTTTTTGCAAAGCTGCTGTTTTCATTCATGGAAATCGAGACTTTTCCGTCTCGTACTAATGTTGGTCCTGTTGCAATCATATAATCAGCATTCTGCCACGTTGCATCAATACTTGTTGAGATGCTGATGCTATCGCCTACGTTGACGTTTGCTAACTGATCAGCTAAAGCTCTTCCATTTGCAGAGATAACAAACCCATCTTGAGGAATAACTGAGTTTGCTCCTTCTCCTAATCTTGTAATCTCTGAGACTGTTCCGGTAATTGTATCACCAAAAGAGATTGATTTTGTATCTTTTGAAGCATTCGTGACAACAATTTCAGTTGCCCATTGGCTGGCATTTTGTCCAACCGTCGGCAAACGGTGGGACGGCGTAAAAATAACCAACTCGGTATCCTGACGATCCGTATTAATCGAATGCACAGGAATCGTCCGACCATTATGAGTGTAGGTTACTTTGGCATCAAACCTGTCAATGATTGGCTTGCCATTTTTCATTCCAAAGGCAAACGGTTGATTGATTGGTCCGTCATTCGTTGGAGAAAGAATGCCATAGTTGATAATTTCATTGTTTTGCATTACTAGATTAACAGGCATTTGTGTCGCAAAACTGAAAAACGAGGCATTCACAGCCCCAACGACATGATGTCCTTCACGATTATTCGCTAACGCTTGATTAGTTGTTGTTACTAATCGATTTAACGGTGGTACTGGCTCTAATTTTAATTTCGTATTCGGGTTATTCAAGTTCACATCAAGAACGTTCACAACTCTTTTTAACGAATCATTTGTATATTGCTCACTTATGTAATTTACACCATTTGAAATCTTAATTTGTTCATTCTTGCTCTTCGTCCCAAAGCTCGTTGATGCGCTTGCTTCACCTGCGAAGACACTTACGTTAAATACGGAAGCGACCAGAAACGTAATGAGCATTAACACCCCTGCTTTTCTTAGTTGCTCTCTTCTTTTTTTCAATGTTTATCCTCTCCCACTAGCAATTCAGTCTACCTATTACTCTATCAAAAAAATTGTCATATTTAAGTTAATTTTATATAACAATGTCGTTTGGCACAGATATTAATTATATCAAACTACGATACATAACAAATAGATAAAATAGTAGGAAATGTATTTAATAGTGAAAAGTTGAAAGTTAATAGTTGGGGATCTCGATTTTATCGAGATCTTGCAAGTAAAGCCGCGGAAGAACAGTAACTTTCAACTAATAATTATTAATTGTTAATTATTAATTATTAACTCCCTATTTACGCATAATGAAAGAATCCTAACGTTAATCTATCTAAGCATGGAAATTTGTCATATTTAGCTGATTTTCCTCTAATAACCTAATAAAATAGGTTTGTGTTCTTGTACTATAAGCTGTATTATCATACAGTGGGATGTTTATAATTTACGTCTGAAATAAAAGGAGATTTTACTATGGCAGCTAAGCGTGGACAAATCGATGAAATCTATCTTGTGCGCACACTTGCTATTCTAGGGGTCTTAATGGTCCACTCCACCTCTTCTGTTGTCGGAGAGCTAGATCACAGTTCATCGTATTGGTCGATGTATAACTTTTTAAATATATTTTTTAAATATGGAACACCAACATTTATCTTTTTAAGTAGTTTTGTCTTATTTTATAACTACTACAATCGTCCTTTAGACAAAAAGCTTGTTACTGGATTTTATAAAAAAAGACTGTTATATATTATCATTCCTTATCTATTGTTCTCGGTCTTTTATTACTGGCTTCGTGTTCATTATTACTATAGCCATTACACATTTGATTATATGATCTCAGACTTTACTGAGAAGCTATTAACCGGGAAAGCCTATACTCATCTGTACTTTGTATTTATTAGTATTCAGTTTTATCTTTTGTTTCCACTGTTACTTTGGATGTTCAAAAGATTCCCGGTACTCGCCAAAAATGCGATTTGGATTGGCTTTGCCTTGCAATGGGCCTTTGTTTTATATAATCATTACTATCTTGGGTACACGCAAACTGGAAGTCTGGCAATCTCTTATATGTCGTACTACTTTTTGGGGGCATTCATTGGGATTTATTACAATAGTATTGTAGGCTGGCTTAAAGTGCGTAAGGAAGAACTTTTTACAAAAAAAGCGCTATTCTGGTTTCCATTATGGATCACATGGATCGGCTCAGGCTCATACCATGTCTATCTTTGGTATATGGCCCGTTCAGCTGGGGTTTATGCAGATACGAAACTATTCTCTCTTCTATGGAATATCAGTACGTATACGTCAGCCATCGTATTATTACAGATCGCGTTCTGGATTTATGCGAAGTGGTCACCACGAATCATTAACATTATGATTCACCTGGGTGTGACTTCATTTGGTGTGTATCTGTTCCATCCACTCGTCCTATTCTATTACCGTCGAATGGAACCGATTAGTGATCCGATGCTTTATCATTTATGGGTCGTTGGCGGTTATGCGTCAGCCCTGTTTATTTCATGGATTGTCGTTGGTTTAACGATGAAATACTTTAAATATTCATGGGTGATCTTCGGCTCTGCACCGAAAAAGATCAATTACAAGCAAGCTGAACAGAAGTATGAGGAACCACCATTAAAATCACAAAGTATGTAATAACGAAACCCCAAGGCCTGATCACAGACCTTGGGGTTTTTGGTTGAAATTTCAACGCACTCTTTTAAAAGGACAGGAGAGCCTTTATTTCCAGGAATTCATACATTTTTATATAGTTAGCGGACAGGAGAGCCTCTATTTGACATAAATCGCTTAGAAAAGATAGGTCTTTATCCAAATAAGGTTGCTCATGTCCGCCAAAAACAAAATTTAACGATTTTACCTCCTTTAAGGGCTCTGGTGTCCGCCAAATTTACCGGTCCAGAATTCAACTCTGCAAACAGTTATTTATTCCAAAAATTATACTCCTTCATATCTCCAGTTAACGGCTCCAAGCTGTAGCCCTGTTTCTGCAAATAACCAATCACTTCAGGTAATGCTGAAACAGTCAGAGCACGGTCATGCATCAGGATCACCGGGGTCTCCCCGCGTGTCTCTATCTTATTGATTTGGGCAATTGTATGGTTTGAAATCGCTTTGGCACTTGAGAGCTTCCAATCCGTACTATCGACATTCCAATCCCACATCGTATAGCCAGCTTTGCTCATTGCGTCACGGTAAGGCGTCGTCATACTTGGCTTACTGCCGTATGGTACACGGATGAGTGTAGATGTAACTCCTGATACATTTGTTATTGTCTTTTGGCACGATGTCATTTCATTTACTGCTGATTGCGGTGATTTGTAAAATTTAGCTCGGTCGTGTGTCACACCATGACATCCTAAACCATGCCCATCTGTCACCATTCGTTTTACGACAGCCTGGTTCTTTTCCATATTATATTTCATCATAAAAAACGTAGCTTTGGCATCATACTTTTCTAGTACATCAAGAATTTTTGCCGTATGTTGGTTTGGACCATCATCAAATGTGAGGTAGGCTACTTTACTTGGCTTTTGGGGTTCTTTGACTAGAACATCCTTATACATTTCATACAGTTGCTCATTTGACAATTGTGCATTTCCATCAGTGATCCGGACAATCCGTCCCTGTGAATAATAGGTGATGTTATAACCGAATGTTTGGGCAATCGCCCGGCTTGGTACAAAGTAACGTCCTTCTTTTATAAACAGCTCAACAGCACTTTCCGTACCATCACTGGTTATGAGCTTGCTATTTTTGGTATCAAACGTAATATATGTACCTTCTTTTTGCAACACGATCTTTTCTCCTGCCTTGCTCAATGTAATACCTAACAAGTCAGAGAAAGACCGAAGAGGGATATACGTTGTTCCATCTTTGATAAATGCCTGTGGATCTGGTAATGTAATTAATTCGTCGTTAAAAACAATGTTAGACGGTGTTTCGGAGCCAGCAGCTTGTACAGGTGAGGAAAGAAGTAGGGCAAACAATAAACTAAAAAATAATAGCGAGAACTGCTTTTTCAATTGTAACTCCCCCTAAATGATCTAATTTTCCAGATTACAAATTATGTATATTCTAGTATTCTAGAAAAATATGTCAAACCCTTTTCCCACCAAAAAAATAACCGCACTATACTCTTATTGAGTATAATGCGGCTGTACTATTTGTTATTTAAAAGGTAAAAATAATAGGTTAATAGGTAAATTGCTCCCTGCTGAAGGAATGAATGTAATTGTTACTTCCTCCTCATTATTTCCCGTTCGGTACAGTGATACAACCTCTGATGGATTATTAATAATTCCAGTTGTAGGAGCGTTAACAACTTGGTTATTCACTAAAAACGCACCCGCATAATGCCCGCCACGAGGATTGATCACTATAGCTGTATTTGCAGCGACACGATTCAGCTTCAATTCATAAACAACGCCAAAATTTCCATTGTTTGTTTCTTCAAAGCCAGACATGACATCCCGGCCTTTTACATATGGATCAATCTTGCCATCTCCAATGACTAAACGACCATTCTCCATACCAACTAATTGATTTACAGTTAATGTTCGATTTCCTTTCGGGAATGTTCCACGGATATGCTTTCCATCACGTACGACGTTAATTCCACCTAAGTATGGGTATGTTGATTCTAATGTATTGATTTCATCTAAAACTACAATCTCAAAGTCTAGTTCGCTGCTAAAATGAAGATCTGCATACATCGTCAACACATTTCCTGTTTTAATTGGTTGTTTAAGTAATTCTTCAAGAATGACTTTCGTTTCTCCAGGACGAACAGTAATTGTTTCATTTAAAGCAGGTTTTGTTAATGCCGTTAAATACCTGGCTACAGAAGCTTTTCCTGCCTGCGACACATAGGTACTCGGTCCGCCAATGGCAATATGATCTTTTCGAATCGTCGCTGCTTCTCTTCCGTTATTCTTTACAAGCAAATGAATATTCACACGATTCGGTCGAGCATTTTCATGATGGAAGAAGAAGCGAACATTCCCTTGCACACGATCACGGTAATAAATTCCCTCTTGAATAAATTTCTCCGGGCTATTACTACGTATTAACGTAACATCCCTTTCTTCCATTGTATATGGAATGACTGGGTAGGAAAGAACTCCCTGTCGATCAACATTAAATTTGTCACCATATGGTGTATACATAGCATAAAATTGATCTTCTGTTCTCAAAACTTCATCTTCAATTGTAATTGTTTTTGTCACTTGACTAACTTGTCCTTGGCGGTTCTCCACTTCTAGCACAATCATATGATGGCCCGGACTGAAAAATGCTGGCATATTATTTGTCCATGTTCTACGAATAATTTCACTGTTTCCACCTTTACTAAGGTCCTCATATTGAACCAATTCACCAATTTTATAACTGTCTTTGTTCGTCATGAAATCAGCTTCTAATGGTTGAACAGGTGCTGTTGGTGGGGGTGGTGTTGTTACTTGTCCAGCCTTTTTCCATGTTAATTCAATTTTGTTTTCAGAAAGCTTGGCTGTTAATGGGATAGATAGACGGTTAGTAACTGTACGAAGAGGCACCATCAATGTCCCTTTTTCAATATAAGGAGCACCACTTCCAAGCTCTAACACTTGCCCATTATGACTAAAAGCCTTAGAATTTGCCTTGAATCGCAATTCGTTTTCGGAATTTTTCATGATGTACTCATTGGTACTTTGATCAAATAAGACTTGATATTGTAGCCGCTCAGCCAAAGAGCGCATCGCTACATATGTAACCCCATTTCTCACTACATGTGGTGATTTTGACAAATGCATTGTATTATCTTGATAAAATTGTCTTGTATTCAACAATATAATAATTTTATCAGCATTTGCATTATTCGCTTGAATGATTGTTGCTAATGGACTTATGACAAGGAGCATGATACATGTTAAGACGAATATTCTAAGCTTCAAAAGACCGCACCTCTACTTTAATTTTTTTACATATCTATTTAATTTTACTAGATAAATAGAAAGTTAACAATAAAGAAGACCTAGGAAATTGGATTTAATTGGATGATATTCCTAAATTTAATATCGCAAAAAAAGAGTTACCGCAAATTATACGGTAACTCTTCGAATTGAAAATCTATTATTTTACGTCTACTTTTACAGTTCTAACTGCTTTGGCATTTGTTTCGCCATCTGCGATTAATCGTAATGTTACAGAGCCTTGATCGCCAGCTGTAAATCCAGTAACTTCGTCAGTTTCAGCATCAACATCCTTAACTAGGACAATTTTACCTTCAACTTCTGCAAAGTGAGCATTAGCAAAGTGATTTGAAAGAACATCAATTGTACCTAAGAAAATGTTATTGCCATTTTCCACATTAAGATACACTTCAACATCTCCATCTTTTACTTCATATGCTACTGTACCTTCACCAGAAAGAACAATTGAATCAATTAGATCTTTTTCAAGGTTTAATGTACCAGTTGAAGTTAATTCAATACCTGATTTAAATGATGCACTTACGATAAATGGAGTTGTATCAACAACGTTAATCTCTGCAGAGTAACGGACGATTGAACCTTCTTTAATTTGAAGTGTTGCTTTCCCTTCACCTTTTGCTGTCACTGCTACTTTGTTATCAGCAGCTGCTACTGTAAATACGTTCGTATTAGTTGAAGTTACAGTATATTTGTTTGATGGGAAGCTGTGTGCACCGATTTTTAATCCTTGTGCGTTATACTCATTTAAAACTAGTTGTACAGCTGCATCGTCATTTAATGGATTTAAATCCAAGTTAAGATCATCAGAAGCTGATACTAATTCGATTTTACGAGTCGCTACAGTTGTGTCAGCATCAACTGTTACAGCGATCGTTCCAAGCACATCACCGTTATTGTTCTTCACTTCTAAAGTTCCTGTTCCTTCGTTTGTAGCGTGTGCTTTAACTGCTACAAGGGCTTTACCCTTTGCATCAGTAGCTGGTTCGTTCTCAATTGTTAAGATTGCTTTTTTATCGTTATTTTCTACTGCGGCAATTTGAACACCAAAGTTCTTAACAGCATCACCAAATTGGTCAGTTACTGCTAATTCAAAGTTATCTTCAACTCCAACTACTAAACCAATTGCATTTTTACTTACTGTTGCATTAGTTGCTGTACGTGAATCAGCAGATACTGTAACTGTTACATTTTTCGTTACATCTCCAGCTTTAATAGTGAATGTTACATTTCCAGCAGCGACTGGAGTAATCACTCCATTATTATCAATTAGTGCAACATCAGTATTTGAAGAAGAAAATTCTAAGTTTGCATTTGAACCGTTAAGTGGTGCTTCTTTTCCGTCTTTATATTCAACTACGATATTACCTAAACTTACATTTGTATCTGCTAACGTAATTACTCCACTGTTACTTTCAACATTATTATTAAAGAATAAAGAGTAATCATTAATTGATGTAATTGTTGCAGCAAATTCCTCTACTGAAACTGTTACAACGTCAGATTCTACAACTACATCGTCTTTCGTAATAACTACTTTATAATCAAACTTTTGTCCATCAGTTAACGCGTCTGCATCTAACTCACCAGTTGCAGCGTCAACTAGTACAGCTTCATTTGTTACTTGGAATTCAACTTCATATCCAGCTTCTTTTAAATCTTCTAAGTTAGCTGCTTTGTTTTCTCCGTTAATACCAAACTGAAGGTATTGTCCTTCTGATTCAGAATCAACAACTGATGTTAAGCCCTTTACAGATTTCACTTCAAATTTTAATTGTGAAGCTACATTTTCTTGAATTTGTGCATCACGGTATAAGAAAGTTGCGAATTGCGCACGAGTTACTGTATCGCCTGCACGGTAAGTTCCATCTTCAAAACCAGTTGTTAAACCAGCTTGGTATACTGCTTTGATTGCATTTTCATAAGGGTGACCAGCAATGTCTTTCAATGGTACATTTACTGATGGATCAACTGTTAAGTTAAGAGCACGAGTTAATAATACTGCCATTTCACCACGTGTTAATTTGTCAGCCGGTGCAAACTTAGTTGATGATTTACCAGCGATAACACCTAATTCTACAGCTTTTGCTACTGCATTGTGATAGTATTTGCCAGCTTCTACATCAGTGAAGTTTGTTGCTGATACATTTTCAACATCCCATAATAAAGCACGTGAGAAAAGAACTGCAGCATCACGGCGAAGTAATTCTTGGTTTGTACCAAAGTTTCCGTTCCCTACACCTTGAATGAAACCAGCTTCAGCCATTTTATTAACTGCTTCAGCATAATAGCTTCCTGCAACAACGTCGTTAAAGCTTACTGCTGCTGCATCTGCACTTGTTGGTGCTACTGCTGCTGCTCCTGTTGCTACCATTGCTGTTGCGACTGTAGTTGCTAAAAATTTACGATAAGACTTTGGTTGATAAGACATTAATGAAATCCCCCTTGGTTTGTTTAAATATAATAGTAAGATAGTCACAAATTAGGCTATCATTTATAGATTAATATAGTTGATTGCTAGCGTTTTTTTGTTGCACTAGCAACTCACAAGTAATACTTTACTGCATATTCACGTTGTTATCCATGGACAGTTATTGGAAATGTTCTGGTATAGTTTTCATCCATTTGTACTATTTAGTTCTACTGGCACTATAAGAGGTTTATAATTACAGGTACTTAACTCCTATGTCGTTTTTATCCAAAATTTAAAGAGAACTTTTCCAGTAATGCTAAGAACTATATGAATTGGTAAGTTTTCTGTAGATTTTTAGTTAAATTTTGATGATGATTTCAACAAAAAAAGCAGATTGCCATTTTGACAATCTACTTCTCGTTCATTCTATTTAGTAGAAGATGTATTAATCCCATTCCAAAGTTGTCTTAATTGTTCTTCTATAACATCTTCTAGTTGTTCATTATCTTTAGGCTTGTACACAAAAACAACCCGCAGCCCAGTCATGATCATATAAGCTGTAAGATAAGGATTGGCACAATCAATATCTCCAGACTCGTTCCCCTTTTTCAGCACGGACTCGATCATTGTTACAAGCCTCTGCTCTTGCTCTAGAAACCAATACTTAATATCCTTTGGAATTTTCCCAAGGTCGTTCATCATCACTTTATGAAGCTGCTTCTGACTTTTAAACAGCTCCAAATGGCGATAGTGCAGTCTTTCAATTTGCTCATAGATGGACCCTTCTATTGATAACACTTTTTCAAGCTCGGTCATCAAATACGACACACCACTTTGGATCGTTTCGAAAAATAGCTCTTCCTTACTTGAAAAATATTCATATGTCGTCCCTTTTCCTACACCAGCCCTTTTGGCGATGGCTTGAATCGTTGCCCGGTCATAGCCTTCCTCACCAAAAACATGCAGAGCAGCATCGATAATAAGGTCTCTCTTATTCTCTTTACTCTGCAACGTCAACCTCTCCTGTCTGTTGTTTTTTTCTCGTAAATAATCGTTTTGTCCATTGAGATAGGTCATCAAGTAAAGTATAGACAACTGGAATGAGCACTAATGTAAATACAGTTGAGAACATTAATCCAAAGATAATAACAACGGCCATTGGTGCCTGTGCTTCAGCCCCTTGACCTAGTCCGAGCGATAACGGAACCATCGCCAATACTGTTGTTAATGTTGTCATTAAAATCGGACGGAGCCTGCTTTTTCCTGCTTCAATAAGCGCTTCCCAACGATCGACTCCTTCATCACGTAAAATGTTAATATAGCTTACTAATACGATCGCATTATTTACAACAATCCCCGAGAGCATGATCACCCCAATGAAAGCCGGAATACTTAGTGGATGCCCTGTAATAAAGAGACCGACTAATACCCCAACAAGTGTCGTTGGCAGTGAGAACATAATAATAAACGGATAAAGGAATGACTCAAATTGAACAGCCATGACAAGATAGACTAGGAAAATCGCCAGCAATAGCGCAATCGCCAATGATTCAAACGACTCTGCCATGTCTTCACCTTGACCGCCCATACTAATGCGGTAGCCTTCAGGGAGGTTCAATTGATCCACTTTTTGCTGAAGCTCTGCAGAAACACTTCCTAAATCACGGTCACGAATTTCACTTGTAACCTGCACTTGTCGTTGTTGATTCATACGATTGATTTCTGTCGGACCTTGAACTTGTTTTAACTCTGCTACTGCTGACAGTGGAATATCAGCACCGGTGTTTGATTTGATTACCATTGTTTCAAGGTCTCTGATCGATGTACGGCTCTCTTCCGGAAGCATGACACGAACATCATATTCACTGCCATCCTCACGGTAACGCGTTGCTGTTTGACCATCGAATCCTAGTCTTACTTCATTCATCACCTGCTGATATGTTAAGCCATACGAGCTTAGTACGTCACGGTTTACAACAATTTGCAGTTCAGGTCTGCCTTCAGCGACTGAACTATCAACGTTGAATGTCCCTTCTACCTCTTCGGCAATCCACATCACCTGGTAAGCGAGATCACTTAATACATCTAGCTCGGGACCGCTAATGTTAACTTGAATTGGTGTTCCTGCCCCTAGACCAGGGTCGAGTTCACTTACTGTAATTTCAACACCAGGAATATCATTCAAGAGTGCTTCTGTTGCTGCAAGAAACTCACTTGTCGTCATCTCACGCTCTTTCGGATCAACGAGTTGAATAATATAGGCTGCTTGGTTTGAGCTGCTGCTAAACCCATTATTACCGCCACCGACAGTTACATAGTTCGTTTCAATAATGTCATCAAATTGATGGAGGTGCTCATTAATCTCCGACACAACAGCTCCGGTTTCCGCCAGCTGTGAACCAGATTGCGTTTTTACATTAATTTGAATTTGTCCTTGGTCAGACGGCGGAATAAACGCAGTTCCAATCATCGTTGCCAGTGCCAAACTTCCGGCAATTAAACCGATCGTACTAAAAACAACAGTCTTGCGGTGCTTTAGCGACCACTCAAGGACTCTTCCATAGAAATTCTTTAATTTGAATAAAAGCTTATTAAAACCGCGAACTTTTTCTTCATCATCTTCTTCAAACTTAATCGCTTTCCCTTTTAACAGCTTCGATGAGAGCATCGGAATTAGCGTTAATGAAGCCGCTAATGCTGTAAATAAAGCAAAGGCTACGGTCATGGCAAGCGGTCGGAATAATTCCGCTGCCAATCCTTCAACGAAAACGATCGGCGCAAAGACGACCACACTGGTTAACGTTGAAGCAATAACGGCAGGAGCTAGCTCACTGGCGCCCTCTGTCGCTGCTTGAATGATCGGCATTCCTTTTTGCCGTTTACTAAATATATTTTCAAGGATAACAATCGAGCTATCAACCATCATCCCGATTCCGAGTGCAAGTCCACCCATTGACAGGATGTTTAACGTTTCACCTGTAAAATACATCAGAGTAAATGTTGAAATAATCGCAATCGGAATACTAAGTCCAATAACGAGTGTCGTTCGAACGCTGCGTAAGAACAGTAATAGGATAAGAACGGATAAAACAGCTCCCATTAACATGTTGTTCACAACGGTGTTCATTGACTGGCGAATAAAAATCGATGTATCCATGATCACCGAAAGCTTCACATCTTCACGGTCCAAAAGGTTTTGCATTTGTCCGATCGCTTTCGTCATTTCATCCGATACTTTTACCGTATTGGCATCAGATTGCTTCATGATCGTTAATACTAATGCCTCTTCATCATTGACCTTGGCCACTGTCAGCATTTCTTTGTGTGCGTCTTTAATCGTTGCCACATCACCAACAGTAATGCTCTGCCCAGATGGCGTCATGATTGGTGTTTTTTCAATATCAGAAAGTGACTTGAACTCACCATCAATCCGTACTTGCAAGTCCTGCGAACCGCGGGTTAAGTTCCCCGCTGAAGCATTGCTATTTTCTGTCCCTAACGCTTGAACGATTTGTCCCGCTGTGACGCCGTACAAGCTAAGACGTGCTTGATCTAATTCAACTTGGATTTCACGCTGACGGCTTCCTTCAATATCAACAGAAGCAACACCGTCTACCCTCTCAAAGAAAGGAACAAGTTCATCATCAGCAATGTCCTGCAGTCGATCTGGATCTGCACCCGAAAGCCCGATCCACATGACTGGCATTTGCTGTGGGTCAAATCGCATAATCGACGGTCGCTCTGCACCTTCAGGCAGCATTCCGGCTACACGGTCAATTCGCTCCCTGATGTCGTTCATTGCATCATCGACTTTGACGCCCCAATCAAACATCAGAATAACGAGCGAAGCACTTGGTGATGAAACGGACTGCACTGAATCGACACCTTGAATCGAGCTTACTGCTGACTCTACAGGCCTTGTAACGAGCTGCTCAACCTCTTGCGGTGCAGCTCCTTGATATGTTGTTGCAACAACGGCAACCGGGACATTGATATCAGGGTAGAGATCGATCGCCAGGTTTTTTAAGGAAATTCCCCCCAGCACGAGAACGGCAATGACGAGCATGATGACGCCGACTGGCCGTTTTACTGAAACATCAACGAGTTTCATTATTTACCCTCCTTTACAATCCTCACTAAATCACCATCGTTAAGGAGGTTTTGTCCTCTTACTACGACTTTTTCTCCAGCTTCAATGTCACCGCTGATTGCTGAATACTCTGTATCAAAACGAATGACTTCGATTTCTTTTTGGGAGGCCACATTGTCGTTAACAACAAAAATATACGCTGAACCTTGACGCTCAATAATCGCCTGTGTTGGAACAATGTAACTATCATCGACTAATACTTGCTCAACAATAATCGTAGCAACCATTCCCGGACGTATGTGACGTTCTTCATTATTCACTTCAACTTCTACTGTAAAAAACCCTGATTCATTCGATGCCGGAGAAATGTATGTGACGTTACCAGTGAATGGCTCTTCTAATGAAGCAAAATTCACTTGGACTTCGTCACCAACTTCAAACAGCATTATTTGCTCTGCTGTGATTGTCGCTTCAACCGTAATCATATCGAGTGTAATCAGGCGGGCAAATGGACCTTGGTTTGACACAAGCTCTCCCGCTTCAGCAGCGATCATCGTAATTTCTCCTGCTGCAGGTGCTTTAATCAATGTATCTTCAATTCGCTGGTTCGCTTGCTCTACACCTAGCTTTGCTTCATTTACAGATAGGTTCGCATCAGTAATGCTTGCTTCAGCCTGGTTCACACCGACACGTGCTTGGTCAACAGACGCTTCTAAGATACGGATGTTATCCTCACTTGACGAAAAGCTCGCTGCAGATTTCGCTTGCTCGAGGCCAATTTTTGCTTGTCGCTCTACATTTACTGCATTTTCATATTGCTGCTCTGGGATGAGGCCTTCTTCAAATAACGCTTCTGTGCGCTCGAGGTTCTTTTGTGCTTCTTCCCACTGGATTTCAGCATTCTCAACACTGAACGAAGCGTTTTCCATATTATTTTTACGCGCATTTTTTGCCTGCTGCAAGTTTGCCTCAGCTTGTCGCAATGAAGCCTGCGCTTGATTTTTATTTTCCTTCGCACTGTTTAAGCCATTTTGTGCACGGTTAAGTCCTGCTTGTGCTTGCTTTAGGCTTAGCTGGTAATCTGTGTCGTCAAGCTTGGCGATGACTTGTCCTTTTTTTACAACATCACCTTTTGAGACATTGACTGCCACTAACTCTCCCGCTGTTTTCGGCATAATGTTGATATCCTTTGCCGCCTTTGCCGTACCTGTAATGTCACTGCTGCCGCTTAGTGAACCACTGACAATTTCATCGACCGCAATCGGTGTCTCTGAAACCGGTGCATCAACTTCTGCCGTACTGTTACAGCCTGCAGTAATGAATGCCGCCGCAACAATTGTGATTAGTAACTTTAAAGATTGATACCGACCTCTACGAACCATAAATGATTTACTCCCCTTCTGAGAATAATAGATTTTTAATATGTTTAATGCCGTTTCCGACTGACTGGTCAGTTCTGTGCCATGTACATTGTAATCTTTATAGACAAGCTGCGTCAATAGAAAGTTACTGGGTGTTAGCGGTGCTGTGCAGCTACGCAGTTGAGGAAAAATATGATATATGGAGGTGCATTTTTGGTGGAATTTGGGAGTCGGCTAATAAACTTGTGAAATTGGCTTATAAACTATAAAAATTGGCTTATAAACACCTCATTTCCGCTCATAAAATGAAGCGGTTAAACTAACATCTTTTTAGCACGGACAATATTGCAGTAAATGTCCACCCGAGGTAAGAGTTATTGGCGCTGTACACATGTGCAGTCCATTTTTTGCAAAAAAATAAGAGTAGCTGCCGCAATTTTGGCAATCTACTCTACTCAATGTAAACTATTACTCTTTATTTTCATCCTCAACACTTACTTTGATAAAATAACCGCGCTCGATTTGTACTCCGGCAGCACTTTTCCACTGCGGATGCACAACAAGGATGTATTGGCTCCCTGCATCGAGCTTAGATGTAGGAATCAGCTTCATTTCGGTTTCCGAGACTGGCTCAAACTCAACCTCGACTTCTCCTCCGCCAACCTGCATCAATTTGACTGGTGCATCCCCGCCAGTCGTCCAATCCATATCGGCAGTTGCTCTCACCGTGAATGTTTTATCAACAGGTACATCATTCAGCTCCCCGAGTGATGTATAGTAGACTAAATCCTGCAACAGCAAATCGCCGTGTGCCCGGTGAAGCTCTTCCCCAATTTCAGTTTCAACATCAGGGGTGATTCCGACACCGTCGACTTGAAATCCTTTTGGCGTCAAATAGCGGGCCGTTGTCAGCTTCAATGTTCCGCCCTCTGAGAGTGGAATCATATTTTGAATGCTTCCTTTTCCATAAGTCGTTTGGCCGTAAAGTGTACCAATGTCATAATCTTGAATCGCACCGGCAACGATTTCCGACGCGCTCGCACTAAATGGGTTAATCAGAAAATGGACTGGCTGCTGAAATGACTCTCTTTGGCTAATTGGATCTAGAATATGAATCTCATTATTCTGCTCGACTTGAAGTGCATGCTCTACATCAGGGAAAAAGCCAAGAACTTCACGCGCCGTTTCTAAATAACCGCCTCCATTATATCTCAAATCAAAAATCCAACCGTCATGAACATGGTTACTGAGGACTTCTTCAATCTTATTGGCCGAATTTTCACCAAAACTTCGTAATTGTAAATAACCAATATCTCCTGATAACGTTGTGTAATCGACTGTCGGAACTTCAATTTTCTCTCTCGTAACCTCAAAGGTTAGCGTTTCATCTGACTGAGGGCGATAGACTTTTAAATGCACAGTGGTACCTGCTTCGCCTCGGATATGCGAGGTTGCCAGCTCCAGCGGCTGACCTACTAGATTTTCCCCATCTGCTTCAATAATAATATCACCGGCTTCAATTCCAGCTTTACCGGCGGGAGCATGAGGAAACGTCGTAATCACAAGGACACCTGCTTCAGTGCTTTCCACCGTCACCCCAATTCCGGCGAATGATGGATCAAGTGAGTTGATAAACTGCTCAAATTCCGCTTCATTCATATAAATGGTATGCTCATCTAACTGTGCTAGAATCTCATCGATCGTTTCCTGATTTAACACCGAATCCGACACTTCATCAACATAATAAAGAGAAAGGTAGTCGCGAACTTCATCAATATTCCCAGCAAAACTAGTCTGTGTTGAAAATAACAGCAATAACACCAAACTAAAAATCAGTTTTTTAAACATATTCCAACTCCTTTACAGTGACCTTTTCGGTGTCTGTCACCGCTCGTTTTCGGTGTCTGTCACCGCTCGTGGACATTTCCTGCCGATTTGTCTTTTTGCGGTGACTGTCACCAAAAAATAGGACACGAACTCAATCGTATCCTATTTTTCCTTTTATTACAATTCAGATCTCTTTTCTAGGAAGCGGTAAAGTGTCATTGCTGCTTCTGCTTTCGTAATTTCTTTCTTCGGCATGAAGTTACCGTTCGTGCTGCCTTGCATGATACCCAGCTGATGAACTAAGCCAACATGGCCTTTCGCTGTAATTTGATTACTATCTTTAAACTTTGAACTAAAGATTCCATCCACTTTTGCTAAGCGGTCATAGCCTAACCCTTTGACAACAAGGACAGCCATGTATTCGCGGTCAACAAGCTCATCAGGCTTAAACTCTTTTTGGTTTTTATCAATCAGGTTTCGATCGATTGCTTGATACAGGTATGGATAGTAGGAAGCATCCTTGGCAACATCACTAAATGGTAATGACTCACGACCATCATAATAATAGTAACGGTCACCAATCGCTTTCACAAAAATCTCAATTAACTCCGCTCTCGTAAGCTTGGCGTTTGGATTGAGCTTTCCATCAACTACTTCCATAATATCGTAATCTACCATTGCTTTAAGAGCGGCCTCTGCCCAGTGCCCTTCAATATCAGTTGCTTCTTTCGGCTCATAAAGAGGTTTGCCTGTTTCACTGTTCATCCAAATTCCAGTTACAGCATCCAAGTATTTTGGAACTGGTGAATAGCTCGGTTGGTAAACAACAATCGCCTCACGATCTTTATTTGAGACTACACCGTTATTTTCCATTAATACGTGATAATTCAGCCCGAAATGGGTATCTTCAAGGAATAGTTCTTTTGCTTTTTCAATCTGAATCACTTGATCAGCACTTGGTAGTTTCAAGTCATTCCATGATAGACGATACTCAAATACCTCTCCTGTTTCAGAGGAAATCATCACTTCAACACCTTGACCTTGAACAGGAATTCCATTTTCTTTACGAATAAAGAACACATTATAGAAGCGCGGTTTTTGGTCATCATTAAAATAATGGTTTGCTGGTGCTGTCGCATAAAGATGATCCGCACGGTTGCCCGCTACCTTTTTCACAAATTCAGTTGCTTTTTCTAACGCTTGCTGTTCAGAAACATTTACCGTAACTTCTTTATTTTCTTCATAAAAACGCCAAACATTGTCATTGTAAAATTGTAACACTTCACCTGTCTCTGCATTTACTTCAGCTTGTAAAAACGAAGGGTATCTACTATTCCCTTGTTGTTGGAAATCAAACGACCAAATCGGTAAGCCTTCACGATATGAGTTTTCCATATAATTTGCACGAGATAATTCCACATCGCCAGGAAGATTAAATGTAGATTTTACTCGTTCTAACGCCTGTTCTTGTGTTAATGTCTTTCCGCCATAGTCTGGTAGGCTGCTAGGTTTTTCTGCTAATGGCCCGTCTGGAACCTTAACATTTGATTGATCTGGCATACCATTTGGCTGTACCCATTCACCAGTTTTCGCATTAAGGATGCGATAGTAATTCGAATAGTAACGGTACCCATCCTGACTTTTTGGTACATATGCTAGATGAACATCTTTTGACCCGTTCATACGATACGGCTCATAAATGTAACGAAGCTCCATATCAATAGAGTCCGCAAAAATCGCATCGGCCTCCTCTTGAGAGATAATGCCTTCTGGAGAATCAAAGTCTACATTTTCATACCAGCTATAGTCAAAGCTGACAACTTCTCCATTGCCATCGATCGCCACGTTTACACTGTTATATTCAAACGGAATATCATTCACTTTTTGCTGGAAACGAATATTGGCATACCCGTAATCACGGAACGGACGGTTCTCGAACCATTCCTTTGACATAGGATCTAAGTAAAGCTCATCCGTTTTGTTTGGAAAAATCGAGTTAATATAATCCTTGGCAATGTCTACGGCCCCATCAAAATTATACTTAGGAGGGAATGGCGGATTTTCTTGATCCATATTATGATTCCATACATTGATGCCAGCGATTTCACCAGTATCCGCATTGACCGTTACGCGAATTTCATGGAAGCTTGCACGGCTTTCTTTGCGCCACTCAATTTGCCAAACGCTTTCAGCTCCCATCCAGTTAGTATGAAAGCTAACTCCTTGCTGCGTATAATCCGCTGGGATGGTCACTGCTTTTTTAGCAATCTCAATTGCTTTATCCCTAGAAATTTCCGCTGCCGCAATCGCTTCCTCTTCAGCCGCAGTTGTCACTGTTCGAAGCTCAGTCGTTTCAGACTCTTGTTGCTCAACACTTAAAATCGATGCGGTTTTTTCTTCATTTGCTGGAACCGATGAATTTGCCGAAACTGCGGGTGCAATTGAGCTTAAAAGAAATGCTGTAGATAATACTCCCGTTAATAACTTTTTCGATTTCATAATTGTTCCCCCATTTTAATAAATTTACATTCCTACTATTCTAGCATTTTACCAGTAATAACCAATTATGTTAACTACTAAAAAAGTGAGCAAATGTCTATTATACTCTTATTTCCACCTTTATCTTACTCTTTACTAGTTTGCAGGTAATATTGGCACAATTTTACTACACGTAACAATATCTCTAGTAAAGGATAAAAGTGGAAATAATTATTCTATTACATTAGACGTATTAATAATAGGAAAGGTTTCAAAATTTTTTAAATTATTTTTTGGGGTGACATATTTTGGGGTGACACATTTTGGGTGACAGACACCGTTCGTGGACAAATGTGGTGTATCTGTCTTTTGATGGTGTCTGTCACCCGATGTCACCAGCTCGTCACTATTCCGCAATAGTTTGTACATATTTGTGCAGTAATTCACAAACTAATCCGTTGTATACTAAGAGTGTAGTAAATAAGTGATCACAAAAAACTACCTCGAACTTATGCATCATTGATAAAACAAAAAAAATGATTCACATCAATGTGAAGGAGGAATTACTTATGTTTATGAACTTTTTAAGAGAAAATAGATATGCTGCTGGAATCTTAACTTTCCTACGTCTCTATGTTGGGTGGGCTTGGTTGTCCGCTGGTTGGGGCAAAATTACTGGTGAGCCGTTCAGTGCGGCTGGATACTTAGGCGGTGCAGTTGCGAACCCGGTTGAAAGTCACGGTGCTGTTGTTTATCCGACGTACGTTGCCTTTTTAGAGAAGTTTGCACTTCCTAACGCTGAGGTTTTCAGTTTCATGGTTGCGTGGGGTGAGTTCTTAGTTGGTCTTGGCTTAATCCTTGGCGTATTCACTACGGCTGCTGCGTTCTTCGGGGTCATGATGAACTTTGCTTTCATGTTCGCTGGAACCATTTCTTCTAACCCATTATTAGTACTGATTTCTATGTTCATCCTGGCTGCTGGTGCTAACGCTGGTCGCATCGGTGGAGACCGTTGGGTACTTCCTTACCTTAAGAGCAAGTTAACTGCTACTAATGGTGGTAACGGCAAATCAAAAACGACTCGCCCTGCTGCGGGTATGGCATAAAATATGATAAAAAAGGGACGTACAATTGATGTGCGTCCCTTTTTTGTGTTGTTGAGATGCTAGATTACTTGTTTCTGCTGAGAGATAGTGCCAGATTATATGCTTTTTCTACTAATTTCATGCCTACTAAGCGATAAGCACAGTATTTATAAGCCAACTCTTATCTTTTATAAGCCAAATTACTATTTTATGAGCCAAATTGGATAACTTATAAGCCAATTTCAAACATTTATAAGCCAATTACCATTTTCAGTAAAAAACTACCTTAATCTATCATTTCGTAAGTGATATTTACGACCTTTTAACCGGCCCGAGTATTCTAAATCTAATGAAGCTAGTAATTTTGAAGCAACTGAGTAGGAGATGTGTAGAAAATCCCGGCACTGCTTATTCGTAATCGTAGAACCTATAAGCAGTGAGTAATCTTCAAGTGCGGAAAGGTGAGCGTCTTTATCCATCGTTTTACAACATGGGCAGAACCACTTTCCCCAGTATCTAATCAGTGAAAGTGTATGACAATGAGGACAGTGAACCCCAGATAAAATTTCTGACTTCTGAACTTGCAACTCTGGAATAAAAGGTGTGTGATGTTTGAGGAGGAGGCGTGAGAGCTTCTTTAACTCTTTGCTTGTTACTATTTCATTTTTATAGTATTGATCTAATGCTTCTATTTTTGTGGGAAGCGATGCAGCATGGATAACCTTTTTGGAGATGCTTTTGTACTCGGGGTCTGTTTTGATAATTGTCGCAGGATTGCTAATAACGATGAATGAATGCAGAGGAATTGACGGAAGTTTGTTTTTTGCCAGCCAGGTTTGAAGCTGAGTTTCCTGGCGTTTCACTTGCAAAATTGGATCTTCAAAAGCTTCACTTTTCTCATTGGACGTGCGAATCAATTGATTGAAGTTTTGATCGAAATATAATTCACCGGAAATGTTCTTCACTTCAAGAATGAGGCAATAATACTGAGTTAACAGCAATATATCCAGCTGAAAATAGTATTTTTCATCATTCGTAAGGCGTACATCGTGGAAAATCATGAACTTATCCGGTGAGAGAAAACTCAAATGATAGTTTAATAGCTGTTCACCCCGATAGCCTGCCTTCCTCCGCTTCAACTCTTGAGTAATTTTTTCACGTTGTGGATGGTTTAGTGGAATGCGCCTTAATAAAGCCTCTAAAGTTACTATTTTGAGTGGCGGTTTTTGTTCTTTTTTTATCAAAAGTATCACTCCTCTACTATTCTGCTTAGTTTCTACTATACTTAGCGAAAATCCTCCTCAAATTAGACTTTTAACTCAGTACAACAGCCCTGCAGAGAGCCGTTAACAAGTTCGACACTATTCTGCAAAAGTTTGTACACATTTGTGCAGTAATTCACAAACTAATCCGTTGTATACTATAAGTGTAGTAAGAAGTGATCACAAAAACTACTCGAACTTTTACATTCTTAATAAAACAAATATGGTTCACATCAATGTGAAGGAGGAATTACTTATGTTTATGAACTTTTTAAGAGAAAATAGATATGCTGCTGGAATCTTAACTTTCCTACGTCTCTATGTTGGTTGGGCTTGGTTGTCTGCTGGTTGGGGCAAAATTACTGGTGAGCCGTTCAGTGCTGCTGGATACTTAGGCGGTGCGGTTGCCAATCCTGTTGAAAGTCACGGCGCTGTTGTTTATCCGACGTATGTTGCCTTTTTAGAGAAGTTTGCACTTCCTAACGCTGAGGTATTCAGCTTCATGGTTGCCTGGGGTGAATTCTTAGTAGGTCTTGGTTTAATCCTTGGTGTATTCACAACAGCTGCTGCGTTCTTCGGGGTCATGATGAACTTTGCTTTCATGTTCGCTGGTACGGTTTCTTCTAACCCATTATTAGTACTGATTTCTATGTTCATCCTGGCTGCTGGCGCTAACGCTGGTCGCATCGGTGGAGACCGTTGGGTACTTCCTTACATTAAGAGCAAGTTAACTGCTACTAACGGAAATGGCAAAACAAAAAATACTCGCCCAGCTGCGGGAATGGCGTAAAATATGATGAAAAGGGGACGTACAATAGATGTGCGTCCCTTTTTTGTGTCATTAAGAGTTAATTCTTGCTAGAAAAGAGCAGACTTAACTCTTCTAAATTTAAATTACACTGTTTATCAGCGAAATCTTGCAGTCTATCAGCGGATTTTGATTGTTTATCAGCCAAAATCACAAGTTTATCAGCCAATTACAAACTATAAATTAAACAGAAAAGACCTACTCCCATCCATCGGAAGCAGGTCTTCACCAAAAAATTTACGGTAAAATCACAACTGATTTTGTTTCAGGAATCCATAGCAGAGTCCAACCCATTGCCTCAGCATATGCTCTAACATTTACATAGCTAGTACCATTGATTACTTCCACGAAAATATCTGAACGCACTTCGCCATCGAATGTAACTGTATGCTTGTTTAAACCACTTAATTGAACTTCAAGGAAATGGCCGTTACCCGCAACGATAATTTGGCGCGTGTCCGCAAGCCAAACGACATCAGCACCTATTGACTCACTAACTAGCGCCAGTGGAGCCATTGTTTGTCCATTTTTAATATACAGATGAGCATCAACTTCGCCTGTCATTGTCTCCGCTTTGTTCTCATTGATTTTTAACTCGATAAAACCAAAATTGCCGGCACTCGTTAATAATTCAGCAATTTGAGCTAAAAGAGAATTTTCACCAGCCATAGCTTTAAATTCATCAATGTTTTCCATTAACTCTTCCATTGTCACTAATTGACTTGGAACAGTAATTGGATCAAGCTGCTTGTTATGATTCCAGTATTGATCTTTAGAAGTAAGTTTAATAGAATCGCCTGGAGCAAATGGCAGACTTTGAAGCTCTTCAATCTCTTGATCTGCTAATTCCTCTGTATAGTTGATTTGTAATGAGAGTTCAGTTTGATATGTTTGTTTATCATTTACCCCAATATACGTATGATAAGAAATCGTCACTAAATCATTTAGTAGCTCTTCATTTTCCAACAGGAACTCTTGCTTCATCTCTTCTAAACTATCAACAAAACCTTTTAATGCAGCATTGCCTTCAGCTTGAATCGATTCCAGCATTTCTTGTAATTCTTCTTCACTTAACTGTGCATCTTCACTAGCAGTATCTCCCATCATTAATGGTAGACCTAAAAATGTACTGTAAAACGTTTCTTGTAATTCATCATTTTCGATGAAGTGATTTAATGAGTATTGCAGCATCTCAATCACTTCTACAACCGATAACGAAACCTCAATGTGGTTAGTATTTACACTTTGGCCATTCGGTAATTGAATCGTAACCTGACCATGATTAACAATATCATTTAATGTATACCCGTAATCATCTACGTAAGCTTTTACGAATTCACGAACAGCGTCTTGAATCGTTACAATAAATTGCTCAAACTCCCCTTCGCCTAACTCTTCCTCCATCATGCTAAGATCAGCCAGTTGAAGTCCGATGTCATCTTCTTTAGACGCCAGAATGGAATTTCCGTCTTTCGAAATGATTTGAAGTGAAACCTTCCCATCTTCATTCGGTTGAACTTCAAGTCCAGCTAAACTTAACAAATCTCCTTCAACATAAAAGTCAACCACCGAGTTGAGCATGTCCACCTGCTTCGTATATGCCTCTAAAACAAAGGAATCCTCCATCTCAGCCGTATCGATATCAACAGAAATTGTTGACTTAGCCTCAAATGAATCTAATTCCAATTGTTTCATCGTTGCTTCCTTAAGTAACAGACCTGCTGGAGAAGTACATGCTGTGATTACCATCGCTAATGCTACAAACAGTGCCAATACAGAGTATTTTTTCATAACTACATCCCTTTCTCCTTATTTTTCCAATATAATCTATCTTAACATACATATAAACTTCGAAATATGTAATAATGTAAAAATTTCCAATAAATATATATTATCGTGTAAAAGTTCACAAAGTTGTAAAATACCCTCAAAAAGCTTGATACTACAACGTTTCCCTCACTTTTTTTGATGAATTTTGTCGAATGCTGTTTGTGTAGTGTGATTTTTCTCATATTATCAGAAAATTATAAATGCTATTATGAGTTTAACAAAATAAAAAACCTAATTTGAGGAGCGATTACAATGAGAAAAAACTTAAGAATCAAATTCGAGGACACTTCAAATAAATCAACAATAACAAAAGTTGAGGAAGACGATATTCTAGAAAGAGTATTTGCATCAATTATTGCCAGAGAAAAAGATGCCTACGATAATGAAGAAGTAAAAGTAAAGTAAAACAAATAATCCACAAGCGAGGGCCAGATCCGTTCCCCATTTGTGGATTATTTGTTTACGAAGCAAATTCAAAAAACTTATCAACAGGACTTATACACATAAAAAAGAAGATCTCCTAATGGAAATCTCCTTTTTCATATTTTATGATGAGCCATGAAGGATTCGAACCTTCGACCCTCTGATTAAAAGTCAGATGCTCTACCGACTGAGCTAATGGCTCGCAGATAAATTCAATGAAGCTATGCATGACGTTTACGGACGATGTCTTGCTCCGTGGTCTTACCTGTTTCTTCCTCTACTAGTAGCGCTCCGTCGCTTGCTGTGTCGAAACAACTCGTCGTTTTTCAATGCTGTTTCGCTCGTGACTGAGCTAATGGCTCGTAGTTAATTAATAATTAATAATGTAGAATTAAAAATCTTAACTTTCATTTACTACATTAAATGGTGGAGGATGACGGGATCGAACCGCCGACCCCCTGCTTGTAAGGCAGGTGCTCTCCCAGCTGAGCTAATCCTCCGATATGGTGACCCGTACGGGATTCGAACCCGTGTTACCGCCGTGAAAGGGCGGTGTCTTAACCGCTTGACCAACGGGCCATTAAAAAATGGCTCCACAGGTAGGACTCGAACCTACGACCGATCGGTTAACAGCCGATTGCTCTACCACTGAGCTACTGTGGAATAAAGTTTTTTAAAATTATGGTGGGCCTAAGTGGACTCGAACCACCGACCTCACGCTTATCAGGCGTGCGCTCTAACCAGCTGAGCTATAGGCCCATATTAAATTTAAAATTGAAAATGTAAAATTTAAATTTTGTGGAAGCTTTCTACGAAGCTTGTCCAAAGACATTTTACATTCTACATTTTTAATTTTACATTTTAAAG
>NZ_JBJMAU010000005.1:0-339775 GCF_052119505.1 Anaerobacillus sp. MEB173 | reverse complement strand
GCTCGATGTAGCGAAAGATGAGACGTTGGAAGCAGTAGAAACAGAAACAGGCGAAGCAGCTGAAGAGCTCGAAGTTGTGACAGATGAGACATTGGAAGCAGTAGAAACAGAAACAGACGAAGCAACTGAAGAAATTGAAGTCGTGACAGATGAGACATTAGAAGTAGTAGAAGAACAAGATCATAGCACGATTTCAACTCTTGATAAGGTAATGGGATACTATGAGCAGCTCCGTTCTGCATACAAAAACTTTATTTCCTTTCTAAAATAATTCGACCTACAGGGATCCGTTTGGATTCCTGTTTTTAAATAGGCTCAGTTTTATTCTTTTGGGTTTGAATATAAAAGTGGAATAAATGTATACATCAACATCTTTGATTTTGTAATGGTGTAATTTTGAAAGCACAAAAACAAACGTCTGAGCTAATAAATTTACTTCAGACGTTTGTTTTTTTTATTTCTATTTGGTTTAAAATTTTCATTTAAATTTGAATGAAGATTTGCTATGTATGAATGAAGCCATTCTGGGAGTTTCCCAGTTTTATAGACTTGTTGAACTTCTTTTTCCAATATCCCTAACGGTGGATTGTTTGGATGGATTGGATCATGAAGATTAATTTCTAATAAATCTATATTTATATCTATTTGTTGAGGGTCGGTTTCAATAGACTCTAGCGAATCCTTAAAAGCAGTTTCAATATCTTGTGCATATTGTTGAACTTCATAAAGTTGTTGGATTAATAATAAATACTCCGCACGAAAACGAATAATATCCTTACTCATTTGTGTAAATTTTTTCGTTGCTGCAGCAACTTCTCTCTGCTTTCCCGCAAGTAAATATGGAACAAGCTTTTGTAACCGTTGATTTTTACTTTTATTTATATCTAGTATTTCGTCATTAATATTTTTTATTTTTTTAGTAAGGGAACGTTCATTATTAATAATATTTACTCGGGCAATTTTTTGTTCGATTTGCTCGCGCTTCTTATAAAGAACGGCTAACTTATCATCATATTCTTGTTTTATCGAATTAAAATGTTTTATTTCCGGATACATTTCCACCCTCCTTTTCTATAATTGAAACGTCTCTAACACAATAAATTCGTAATAAAAATTATTTTTTCTGTCTGTGAATAGGGGATTTTAGAGAATATGTAATAATTTTCATCGAACCGCAATGTAAACATGTAATATTATCAAAATTGTTTGTAAATGTTACGGGGTATCTTTTATTACTGTCGATAACTTAGTAATATAAACATGGTCTTCATAGAGTGCTCTCATTAAATCTTCATATTTTTTATTGTATTCTTTAATGCTAGTATTTTTTATAATTAAGGAGTGTTCATAGGATGTTTAAAGTGCTAATAGCTGATGATGATCAAAATGTACGAGAAATTATTAGGTATTATTTTGAGCAACATAATATCGAACTAATTGAAGCTCCTGATGGAATCGAAGGACTTGAGTTAGCAAAAAAAGAGTCACTAGATCTTATTATATTAGATATAATGATGACTAGTATGGATGGCTATGATGTCTGCCGCGAAATACGTAAGTTCTCAGATGTGCCTATAGTTATGTTAACTGCTAAAGGAGAGGAATTTGATCGTGTACTAGGGTTAGAGCTTGGAGCAGATGATTATATTACTAAACCATTCAGCCCGAGAGAATTGGTTGCAAGGATCAAGGCAATACTTCGACGAATTGAATCAAAAGATCAAACAAATCAAAGAATTTCAAGATATATTTATCATGATATTGAAATTAATCTTAATCGTCGGGAAGTCATTGTAAAAGGGGAAAAAATAAACTTTCGACCAAAAGAGTTTGATTTACTAGCTTTTCTAGCAAAATCACCTGGTAATGTCTATACTCGTGAACAATTATTGGAACAAGTCTGGGAATATAATTTCATTGGGGATATTCGTACAGTCGATGTACATATAAAAAAAGTTCGACAAAAACTAAAAAAGGTCAGTTATGATTTAATTGAGACGGTCTGGGGTGTAGGGTATAAATTCGAAGGTAGATTTTGAAGGGAATAATAAGACTAAAGTAAAAAGGTGAGTACATATGTGGAAAGTAGCTATTGGGTCAAAAAATCAAGCAAAGATAAATGCAGTGAAAGCAGCGCTCAGATCAAAGGATGTAAATGTAGATGCCTTTGATATTCCTTCAGCGGTTTCAAAGCAACCGTTCTCAGATGAAGAAACACAGGTAGGCGCAATAAACCGGGCAAAAGGATGTTTAACGAAAGGAGAGTTTGATTTTGCAATAGGGTTAGAAGGTGGAGTTGTTGAATTAGGATCAACAATGTTTTTATGTAATTGGGGTGCACTTGTCACCTCTACAGAGGATGTTTATGTGGCCAGTGGTGCAAAAATTGCCCTGCCAGAAGAGGTTGCCGCCAAAGTTAGAGAAGGTGTTGAACTTGGCATTGTCATGGCTGATTTCACGGGAGTAAATGATATTCGTAAAAAAGAAGGGGCAATTGGTATATTTACAAATGGATATGTTTCAAGAGCTGAGATGTTCACACATGTTGTTAAGTTGTTGATTGGTCAGTATGAATATAAACAGAGTAGCAAAAAGAATTAAATTTGCCATGTTAAAAAGTAATGGATGCTCACCATTACTTTTTTGTTTTAGAAATAATATGAAATGGTCGAATTTTGTCAATTAGTGCTTGTCAACTAAAATTAATTCGCGATATGATAGAAATGAGCACAGAATTAGAGGAGGGAGAAATATGGGGAAGAAATCCAAATTGGTCATCACAACCGTAGTTCTGATGCTAATGTTTGTTGCTGGCTGTTCAGTTTCAAAAGAAGAAATGATAGAAGAGACAAAAAATACCTTTATAGAAGGTTTTCATCAAGAACGTGTCGAGGCCAATGAAGAGACAGCTGAGATTCACTATTTTTTACCAAGTTCATTTTCAGTTTCCGATGTTTCTGAAAATAATGTAATTTTTGAGAAGGGAAATCAGCCTTTTCTGCTTTTTTATAATCCTGCAGAAGGATTAGACAGCCAGGTAAATATGGAACGGGACCTTGAATTTAAAGAAGAGGCTTTGCTGTTTGAAACCATCGATTCAGAAGGTCGTTTTGGCTATATTATGGTTGTCCCTGAAGAGAGTGATCAGTACACTCTTGTCATTGGGGTCGGTGGAATGAAGATAACCACGATGTCATCACTATCTGACTTGTCAGCAAGTGCAAAAGATATGATAGAAGTATTAAATTCGATAAGTTATAAATAAGTGTACAAAGTTAGAAGCATTAAGCCTTCTAGCTTTTTTTTGTTCTCACTTTTATTCTCTTAAAAACAAGGCATGCTAAAGGATATTACTCCATTAGGAACGACTCCATATTAACAGATGTCTTTACATATGTCATTGTTTAGATATAATTTCGTTATACAGATTTTTAGATTACGGATAGAAGGCTGGGATTATCATGAAACAATTTCTAAAAAAGAAAGGTGTAGACCTTTCTCTAAAGACATATTTTATTACTGCTTTAAGTTATATGGCTTTAGGTCTTTTTTCTTCATTAATTATAGGTTTAATTATTCGAACAGCCGGGCAGCAGCTTGGTGAGCATTTTCAATTAGAATGGTCTGAATGGCTTGTAACGATGGGACAGCTTGCAATGGATTTAATGGGCCCGGCAATTGGTGTTGCTGTAGCTTATGGTCTGAAAGCTCCTAGGCTCGTGCTATTTGCAGCTGTTGTCAGTGGAGCGGCCGGTGCGCAGTTAGGTGGTCCTGCAGGCAGTTTTATAGCGGCATTACTTTCAACAGAAATTGGAAAATTAGTATCAAAAGAAACAAGGTTAGATATTATCGTCACTCCTTTCGTCAGCATTGCAACGGGTTTCTTTGTCGCAACATTTATCGGACCTAAAATTGCAAGTGGTCTTGAATGGTTTGGAAGTGTAATTATGTGGGCAGTAGAACAACAGCCTTTGGTGATGGGCATATTAGTGGCGACGTTGATGGGATTAGCATTAACGGCACCAATTTCCAGTGCTGCAATCGCCTTTATGCTTGGTCTTGAAGGAATTGCCGCGGGGGCGGCAACGGTTGGATGTGCTGCGCAGATGATTGGTTTTGCAACGAGCAGCTATCGTGAAAATGGATTTTCCGGGTGGGTTGCTTTAGGAATAGGTACCTCGATGCTTCAAGTAGCGAACATCATTAGAAATCCTCTCATCTTAATTCCGCCGACAGTGGCGGGGATCCTCCTTGCCCCATTTGCAACCATCGTTTTCCAAATGGTCAATAATCCAGCAGGAGCCGGGATGGGGACGAGCGGATTTGTCGGGCAAATCATGACTTTTACTGTCATGGGATTTTCGTGGGACGTTTTTCTCCCAGTCATCCTCCTGCATTTTATTGGACCTGCAGTCATTAGCTTGATATTATCAGAATGGATGAGAAAAAAAGGCTGGATCAAATTTGGAGATATGAAGATAGAACAATAGGAAAAGCAATGTATAATTTATAATTGTTTTATTGTATTTCAAGAAGCAACTCTGAAATTACATACACTAATTCTAACTTATTAATTATTAATTAAAAAGGTGGTTTTCATTATGAAACATGTTGAGTCTAAGGAAATGTTTGAGGAAGTTATAAAAGATGGAAATGTAGTCGTGATGTTTTCGGCGGATTGGTGTCCTGATTGCCGTGTTCTTGATCCTGTATTGCCAGGTATCGTTGCTGACTTTCCTGAGTTTACATTTTACTATGCTGATCGTGATAAGTTGATCGATCTATGCGGAGAGTTGGACATCTTTGGAATTCCGAGCTTCTTAGCATATAAGGATGGCAAAGAAGTCGATCGATTCGTAAGTAAAGACCGTAAGACAAGAACTGAAATTGAATCATTTTTACAAACAGCACTAGACAAATAACTTATTTGAAAGATTTGGCGAAGGAAAAAGTCATGTTACACCCTTTCAAAACTGAACAATTCCTGTTAATATAGGTAAGTCAGAGGGTTCGAAAACTCCCCTCTCTAAAAAAAACTAAAGCGATAGCGCTTGAAATGAAAGGATGTACAAAATGGCAAAAGCTGAAGTAAATCACAGTAAGTATGAAGGCATTCGCTTTGATATTGAGAGTGAAGATGTAATTTTAGTTGATATTTTAGAAACAATTCCTTATGAGTACGTAGGAAAAGATACAGAAGTAGTAATCCCGACAAATGAGTTTACATCTGTATGTCCATGGTCTGGTCTGCCGGATTTTGCGGATATTAAAATTAAATTCATTCCTAATGAACTGTTAGTAGAAATGAAGTCTTTAAAATATTATTTAACATCATACCGCAATGTAGGTATTTATCAAGAGCATGCAACAAACAAAATCCTGGAAGATCTTGTGAATCTGATCAAACCAAAATACATGAAAATTGAAGCATTATGGAATGCTCGTGGTGGTCTTGGGACAGAAGTTGTGTGCGAATATCGTGAAAGTAAATAACTGGATGCAGAAACCTCTTTTACTACTTTAGTAATGGAGGTTTCTTCTTTTGGAACAGAGTGAAATGCATGTTACAATAGTTTCGTAATAAAGTATGCAATGGAGGGACCCCTCATGAAAATAAATCAATTAAAAAAAGAATTGGAACAGCGGTTAGCGAGTGCTGACCGTGTTATTACGTATAACAAGGAAAACGAAGAACTGCGCATTGAAAATAGTAAAACGAAAAAAGGCGTTTCAATTTCACTAGGTAAATTATTAGCAAAATGGGAAAAGCGAAAAGAAGCAGCTATTGATGAAACCATTCATTATGTTGATACATCTTTGCAACTAATGAATAAACGATTGAATTTAGCAGGAAAGGAAAAAGAAATCTTTCCAGTAATTCGTTCAACATCCTTTCCGCTTGAAACAGCTGATGGAAAGAAATTAGTCTATGATGAGCATACTGCAGAAACAAGAATCTTTTATTCTGTAGATCTTGGAAAGTCATATGCACTTTTAGATGAAGAGACGTTAGCAGGAGAAAAAGTAAGTGCAGATAAAATAAAAGAGCTGGCGCGTTTTAATGTTCGGTCATTGCCGACGGAGATGAAGACAGATAAGGTAGCAGGTAACACTTTTTATTTCATCAATTATAATGATGGTTATGATGCTAGCCGTATAGTAAATGATACTCTTATTGAGCAAATGACTAATAAAGTTGAGGGAAAGTTAGCGATTGCTGTGCCACACCAGGATGTATTGATCTTTGCTGATATAGTAAATGAGCAAGGCTATGATGTTCTTGCTCAAATGGTTTTCCAGTTTTTTATGAATGGACGTGTTCCGGTAACCGCTCTACCATTTCTTTATGAAAACGGCGAGTTCGAACCGATTTTTATTTTAGCGCAAAAGAAACCAAAGCAGTGACTGGTTGGTAAATTAAAAGTTAAAAGTTAAAACACTTACCAACTAACCAGCCTTCACCACTAGGGAAACACTAGTGGTTTTTCCTTTTTTTCGTTAAAATAGTGTACATAGAGGAGATGGTGTTTTTTTATGAGCCAGTTTAGAAACTTAATAAAAAAAATTCAAGATATATTTTTTGGTAAAGAAGTTGAACAAATTGAACAACTTGAGGAAATGAAAGAAAGCCAAACTAAATCGTTTGGGAGAATTGAAAGTGATCAGAGAAACGGGGAACCAAAAATAATTCATCGTTATCCAAAGCAGGGCCAGTTTCGTTTTCCTGTTATTGATGATAATGAGCCCAAAACGTCGAATGTACCTTCACCTAAACAAAAGATAGAACCATTACATAAGAGCAAACGACCACTTCAACAACAGGAAATGAAGGCAATTCACAAACCGAGCCCGAAAAAAACGGTTGAGAAATCAATTCCGGCTAAGGAATCAGCTAAAGAAAAAGTGGTTCCAAAATCACGGGAAAAGTTTTTAGGTAATAATTTCAAACCAACATCGATTCCATCGCCAGTCTATGGGTTTGGAAAACGATCGAGAACGAAGGAGGATGACTTACAGATTGATCAGCCGTTAAACAACTCTTTCGAAAAAAAGACATTTCCTACCTATATTAAGTCAATTGAAACCATCGAAAATGAGCTTCTAATAAATCAAAAGCAACAAATGGCTTCGAGCAAAGAGGTTAGTGCAACAATAGAGCAACAGGTAGAGTCTTCAGGAAGTAAATTAGCTCTTGAGTTCGATGTTGTCGAGAATGTGGAGATGGATAACGTTGAGGAACGAAATGAAGACAATGATACTGTAAATTCTGATGATCAACAGGAAGAAGTAGTAGAAATCGAGGGAAAGGTTACAAGCATTGATGAAAATGCAGAAATTGCCGCAGTCAGCGAGGAAGTCTCTTTGATGGAAGCTGAATCTGTAATGAGTGAAGAAGCCGCAATGATAGAACCAGAACCTGCTGTGAATGAAGAAGCCGCAATGATAGAACCAGAACCTGCTGTGAATGAAGAAGCCGCAATGATAGAACCAGAACCTGCTGTGAATGAAGAAGCCGCTATGAAAGCACCAGACTCTGTTATGAGTGAAGAAGTTGCTATGATAACACCCGATTCTGTTATAGATGAAGATGACTCCATGTTAGATGTTGATCCTGTTACGAGTGAAGAACTATACGAAGAAGTAGAGGTCGAGCAACGAGAACAGTATGAAGTCGCTGAAGAAGAGATGGATCATCAAATGGAGAAAGTTGAAGGCAATAATGATGCAGAAGATCAGCCTGCTTTGCCAAAAGAAAGATCGAATCGGGTAGTCATCCCATTTAATGTATTAATGTATACAAAGGATAAAGAAAAACAAGAAAACTCAACGGTAAATGAAACAAAGCAAGAGATTGAAAGTAGCTACGAATTCCCAAGTATTACCTTATTAGATGTTCCACCTGCGCAGGAAGGAGACAGTCAAGAGTGGCTGACTGAGCAACGGCAATTGTTAGAAAATACGCTTGAAAACTTCCATGTAAGTGCTAAAGTCGTAAATGTGACGAAAGGACCAGCAGTTACAAGATTTGAGGTGCAGCCGGCTCTTGGGGTAAAGGTAAGCAAAATAACGAACTTGGCTGATGATATTAAACTTTCCTTATCTGCCAAAGATATCAGGATTGAAGCACCAATTCCAGGAAAGAATGCGATTGGTATTGAAGTTCCGAACCGAGTAAGCTCTCCAGTAGGCATTCGTCAAATTATTAGAAGTAGCGAATTCCAAACAAGTTCGTCGCCATTGACAGTAGTAATGGGATTAGATATATCCGGGAAGGCAATTGTAACCGATATTCAAAAAATGCCGCACGGGTTAATTGCCGGAGCAACAGGCTCAGGGAAAAGTGTGTGTATAAATTCAATCCTGATTAGCCTTATGTATAAGGCAAAACCTGAAGAGTTGAAGCTATTATTAATTGATCCGAAGATGGTTGAGTTGGCACCTTATAATGACATCCCTCATCTCGTAAGCCCTGTTATTACAGATGCAAAACAAGCGACAATTGCCTTAAAATGGGTTGTTGAGGAAATGGAGCGTCGTTATGAACTATTTGCAGAAAGTGGTGTTCGTGATATAAAGCGATATAACCACATACACTGTAAAGACGAGACAATCCCTCCGGCTCTACCGTATATCGTTGTCATTATTGATGAATTAGCTGACTTAATGATGGTTTCTCCACAGGATGTTGAAGAAGCAATATGTCGTATTGCTCAAAAAGCAAGAGCCTGCGGCATTCACTTATTATTAGCAACACAACGTCCGTCTGTCGATGTTATTACAGGTTTAATCAAAGCAAATATCCCAACGAGAATTGCCTTTTCAGTTTCTTCATCAGTCGATTCAAGAACGATTATTGATTCAAGTGGGGCCGAGCGATTACTTGGTAAAGGCGATATGTTATTTTTGGAGAATGGTTCAGGAAAACCAATTCGTGTGCAAGGAAATTTTGTATCAGATGATGAAATTGACCGTGTTATTTATTTTGTCAAAAAACAAGGACAACCAGAATATTTATTTACGAAAGAACAGTTAGTAAAAACCCAGGCAAGTTTTGAACAAGAAGATGACTTGTTTGAAGAAGCTTGCTACTATGTATTTGAACAAGATATGGCGTCTGCTTCCAGTCTGCAACGACGTTTTCGAATTGGCTTTAACCGTGCTGCGAGATTAATTGAAATGATGGAGCATCAAGGAATTGTATCTGAAGCAATGGGAAGTAAGCCGCGAAATGTGTTAATAACAAGGGAAGAATTTGAGAGTCAGCTGGAAACAAATCATGTTTAAGGGCTATTATCTTGAGAATCTTGTCTATTTTTAGAGGAATTATGCTTCCATCCCTTGTTTTCTAGAGCATTGTTATATATGATAATAGCAAGTAACATTTTAATCTTTGAAGATATTATTTTACTGAGTAAGTGAATCAAGAAAAAGCATTTGTTTCGAACATTTACATTAAGGAGTGATCGACATGCAAGAGATTCAGCTATTTGACTTAGTTCAATCAGTTTCTCCAAAGTGGTTACCCTTATTAAGAGAAGATGAACAATCTATGCTCGTTGTTTTGCAGTATGGCCTAGGTAATCTTAGTGAAACTGATTTAAAAGAGATTATTGGTGCAGCCATTATGGAACAACATAAGGAACAGCCTTTGTATCATTAAAATGTTCTAAACTTGCTAGCTTAGTTTTTTGTTTTTACAGCTCACTTATTTACAGGTACCCGTGGAAGGATGAAAATCCACTTCACGGGTATTCATGCGTTACATAGAAGTTGGATATTGTTGTTATAGATAGAAAATGAATGAAATATTTGTGGAATAGTTAATAATAGGTAGTAAATATACTAGTCATTGTAAAGGAACAAGGAGACGTCATGAAAGAAATTGAGTTGAAGTTACAAGGTAAAATAAAGAGATTAACAAATAAGACATTTAAATTTGATGAGCGTGTGAAAGAAGGATGGTTTTCTGCCGTTTATTTCCTGAAAACGAGGGAAATTATTAAACGTCATAAAGAAGATAATGTCGTAACAATGCAGTTCTTTCAAAAAACGAATGCAGTTCTTTGTGGGTCTGACGAAGTCATTGCGCTTATTAAAACGTTTGCCAAAAACCCAGATGATCTTGAAATCCATTCATTAAAGGACGGGGACAAAATTAGCCCATTTGAGACGGTGCTAACGATTAAAGGTCCATATCAAAACTTTGGTTACCTAGAAGGGATTATCGATGGGATTTTGGCGAGAAGGACATCTGTTTCAACAAATGTGTATAATGTTGTGAAAGCTGCACGTAAATCCGGTACCCAAAAGCCGGTCATTTTTATGGGGGACCGAGATGATCACTTTACACAGCAATCGGGCGATGGCTATGCTGCGTTTATTGGTGGTTCAAAAGCGCAGGCTACACATGCAATGAATGAATGGTGGGGGAAAAAGGGCATGGGAACGATGCCTCACGCTCTTATTCAGCTTTTTCAAGGGGATGTTGTTGCGGCTGCAAAAGCTTATCATGAGACTTTTCCCGAGGATGAGTTACAGGCACTTGTTGACTATAATAATGATGTTATTACTGATGCATTGAAAGTAGCCAGAGAGTTTGGTCATAAATTAAAAGGCGTGAGAATTGATACATCAAGAACAATGGTTGATCAATACTTTTTTAGAAATCCCGATGTACTAGGATCATTTGACCCGCGTGGAGTAAACCCAGAATTAATTTTTGCCTTACGCAGGGCATTAGACGACGAAGGCTTTCACCATGTCAAAATTATTGCAACAGGCGGATTTGATGCAAAAAGAATTGAAGAATACGAATCCATTAATGTACCAGTTGATATATACGGGGTTGGCAGCAGTCTGTTAAAAATATCAATCGGGTTTACCGGGGATAATGTTCTTCTAAATGGTGAACACGAAGCAAAGGCCGGACGAAGATATCGTCCTAATCCGCGTCTGGAAAAAGTAGAATAGTCTGCGTATAAATGTTTTGCCAACAAAACTATCGCTACTACTCCTATTGGGTAGGAATGGTAGCGGTAGTTTATTTGATTTCGTACAAAGAACCAGCGTGAACATCTATTGCTAAGACAGCTTTATAAATTAAGAACACCATTTGACTGAGATTTATATGGTAAAGGGGGCGAAAATGGCATGAACGTGAAGGAAATCATTGATTTCAATCTCTTACGTAAAGAAAAACAACAAATCGCCGATCGTACTCTATGTTCTCTCTATGAAGAATATTTTTCTTATCTTGAAACAAGTATCAATTTAAGGGAAAAAGTAAGGGCAAAGCATATGTTTTATCATAAAGTTGGGGTTCCTTTTCAGGAATTGCATCATACAAAATGGAAGTTACAATTTGAACATTGGCTTGCTTTTGATTATGTAACTGTTATGGGTCATCGAATGTTCGATCAATTTATTCGCGAGTACAGTCATCAGTTGCCGAAACCAATGCTCGAAATGAGCAGCTTTCTTTTTTTGATGACACTTGAACCAATACTCATCGAGAAAGTAAATGACCGGCATAAGATTGAAGGAAGGAACCCATTATTCGGAAAAAGTAGTGAAATACAAAGTCTTCATTTTCCTTTTACAGACATTACGAAAGGCGATTTGATTTTTCTTCGTCAAACAAGAGCCGGATTTAAACAAGTAGCAATTGGACCTCATACGAAAATTAAAAAATTAGATAGTAACCGGTTGATGCAGCTAATTCAGGCTGACTATGAAAAGGTAAATAAAAGGAAACCTCATACAAGTTGGAGAGCGTTTCTGAAAGAATTCGGTATTCATTATTTAAAATTTGCAGAAACACTTTGATAGATGACTTTAATAATCGTCCATTAGTGGATGGTTCTTTTTTTATTAGGTATACTTATATTAAAGAAAGATTTTATCTTGAAATGGTTGTGATATCGTTTTTCTGTTATAATGGAAAATGCATGACATAAAAATTCACATACTGGAATAGCATACAATAGCATTAATACATATTAGGCATATACTGTTTTTAGATATCGTTATTAAGGTATGATAATTGAAATTGTGGAGGTCCATTCTATGACAATCTACCATTTTATCGGCATTAAAGGTTCAGGAATGAGTGCCTTAGCCCAAGTTCTTCATGACATGAATTACCAAGTGCAGGGGTCTGATGTAGAGAAGGTCTTCTTTACACAAAAACCACTTGAAGAGAAAGGGATTACGATTCTTCCGTTTAATAAAGAAAATATTAAAGAGGGTCAAGTAATCATTGCCTCTCCAGCATATTCTTCAAGTCATGAAGAAATTGAGCGAGCTAATGAACTAAATATCGATGTACAAAAATATCCTCATTTCCTTGGACAGTTTATTCAGCAATTTACAAGCGTAGCGGTTACTGGCTCACATGGGAAAACATCAACAACCGGTTTACTTTCCCATGTATTAAGTGCGGCACAGCCAACATCATTCCTCATTGGTGATGGAACAGGTAAAGGGGCCGAGAAGAGCAAATACTTTGTTTTTGAAGCATGTGAGTATCGCAGGCATTTTCTTAATTACAAGCCAGATTATGCCATTATGACAAATATTGATTTTGATCATCCTGACTATTTTCGTGATGTAGAAGATGTATACAGTGCTTTTCAGGAAATGGCAATGCAAGTGAAAAAGGCAATCATTGCTTGTGGAGATGATCAGTACTTACAACGTATTCATGCTCAGGTGCCTGTTGTATTTTACGGTCTAAGTGAAGATAATGATTTTCAAGGAAGAAATATTCACGTAGAGAAAGATGGCACAACATTTGATGTATTTGTTCGAAACAACTATTATAGTACATTTAAGATCAATGGCTTTGGTACGCATAATGTATTAAATGCGTTAGCAGTCATTGCTTTATGTCATTACGAAAACATTTCCGTTGAAGCTATTAAAGAACAGCTGCAAACTTTTGCTGGTGTAAAAAGAAGATTTTCGGAAAAATCTCTCGGTAAGCAAGTGCTGATTGATGATTACGCTCATCATCCAACAGAAATTTCGGCAACGATCGAAGCGACAAAGCAGAAATATCCTGACCGAGAAATTGTTGCGATCTTTCAACCGCATACATTTACGAGAACAAAAACATTTCTTGATGAATTTGCAAACAGTCTCAAAAAGGCTGATGTCGTGTATCTTTGTGATATTTTCAGTTCAGCAAGAGAAAATAGCGGAAATTTAACGATTCAAGATTTATTAGACAAAATTCCAGGGGCAAAGCTTATTAATGAAGCTGACATCCATCAACTAAGTAAACATCACCAAAGTGTATTATTATTTATGGGAGCCGGGGATATTCAAAAATTTCAACATGCCTATGAAAAAGGATTCTCGTAACCAAAACCAGAGCAGCTGCTCTGGTTTTTTTATAAGGTGTTTACTTGTCGAAAAAGGCGAGATGATCTAACTTTTTTAAAGGACTATATCGAATGATGTAGAAATTATTAGATAGCATGTTTGATTGAATGTTAAATGGGAATAAAAATGTTGAAGGGAAGTGTAATGATTGTCATGATGATTGTGTATGTAAGTGTTGCCCTAATTGCCGTAGCTTTTACTGTTTTAGTTGTGTATTTGGCAAGGACGCTGCGTTCAGTACAGCATACTCTGGATAATGTTGCAAATACAATGGAAAGTTTAGAGAAACAATTAAAAGGAATTACAGCAGAGTCTACCGAATTATTACATAGGACGAATCGTCTTGCAGAAGATATCCAAGGTAAATCAGAATCATTAAATACCGTATTTACCTCTGTAAAGGACTTAGGAGAATCGATGCAAGGCATTAACAAATCCATCAGGAAAGTGTCTGAGAATGTTTCTTCTCAAGCTGAACGTCAGTCTGACCAAATTGCACAGGCTGTTCAGTGGGGAAATGCTGCCATTGATTTATGGACAAAGTGGAAGAGTAAAAAGGAAGAAAAAGCGTTCAAAGACTAACACACTTGGAGTTGACTGCTTGTATGACACCCAAATATTAACTCCATTAAACAAATTAATAAAGGAGGATTTCAAATGGGAGAAAACAATCAAAACATTCAGCACAAGGAAGATAATTTGAACACGAAGGATTTTTTAATCGGGGCATTAGTCGGTGGTATCGTTGGTGCTACAACAGCCCTGCTACTCACACCAAAGTCTGGACGAGAGATTCGCCATGGGATTAATGAACAGGCACAAATTGCAAAGCTTAAAACAGTTCAATTAAAAGAAACAGCTACTGATTATGCAGGACAAGCAAAACAAAGGTCTTCTGATATTGCCCGAGCTATTTCAGAGCAATCTTCACAAGTAGTTGGCAAAGTAAAAGAAGTAGCAAGTAATGTAAAAGAAGATGTTCGAAATTTACGTAGTGTTGCTGCTGTTCCTGAAGAATTAGATGGTGAAGAAGTAACTGAACAAAATCTTGTCGAAGCTTCTAATGTAGAGCTTCTTCAGGAAGAGGAAGCAGCAGAAGAGTTAGAAAAAGCCAGAGCATAATTAACAAGTGAATATATTGAGAAAACGGTAGAAACACCCTCCTCATTGAGAAATGTCAGGGTGTTTTTACTGTGTGTACTTTACTCAAAATACTTTAACGCTTAAAAGCGTCTAATTATTAAAGAAAAAATCCGTGACAATAATTATTATTTCATATATAATTATTCGTAATCATTAGAAATTAGAAAAATCATTTTTTTAGAATATTTAAAAAACATAAGGAGTGGGGATTATGAGCAACGAACAATTAAATGAATTACGTAATAAACTGGATGAAGTAAACTTACAATTAATGGACGTTATTAATGAGCGTGCAAGACTGGTTCAAGAAATTGGTCGTGTAAAAAGTACTCAAGGTGTAAATCGTTTTGATCCTGTCCGTGAAAGAAAAATGTTAGACTTGATTGCTGAGAAGAATGAAGGACCATTTGAAACGGCAACATTACAGCATATTTTCAAGCAAATTTTTAAAGCAGGTCTAGAATTACAAGAGGATGATAATCGAAAAGCCCTTCTCGTTTCCCGTAAGAAACACCCAGAGAATACAATTGTTACGATTAAAGGCGAAACAATTGGAGACGGGAATCAACGTATGATTACTGGTCCATGCTCAGTAGAAAGCTATGAGCAAGTAGCTGAAGTTGCAAAAGCGATGAAAGCTCAAGGATTAAAGCTATTACGTGGGGGTGCGTATAAGCCTCGTACTTCTCCTTATGACTTCCAAGGGTTGGGATTAGAAGGTTTACAAATTTTAAAACGTGTAGCTGATGAGTTCGATATGGCAGTTATTAGTGAGATTGTGAACCCTGCTGATATCGAGTCAGCAATTGAATATATTGATGTTATCCAAATCGGTGCTCGTAATATGCAAAACTTTGAACTATTAAAGGCTGCGGGCTCAGTTAACAAGCCAGTTCTATTAAAACGAGGTCTTTCAGCAACAATTGAAGAATTCATTAATGCTGCAGAATATATTATCTCAAAAGGGAATGGCAATATTATTCTTTGTGAGCGTGGAATTCGTACTTACGAGAAGGCAACCCGAAATACATTAGATATTTCTGCTGTTCCAATCTTAAAGCAAGAAACTCATTTGCCGGTTGTTGTTGATGTCACCCACTCTACTGGCAGACGTGATCTTTTAATCCCTACTGCAAAAGCAGCTCTTGCGATTGGTGCAGATGCTGTAATGGCTGAGGTACATCCTGATCCGGCAGTAGCGTTATCGGATTCTGCTCAACAGATGGATATCCCGCAATTTAACTCATTTATGTCTGCACTGCGTGAATCAGGTCTATACAAAAACTAATAAACAGCTTACCTCTTCTATGCTTATAGGAGAGGTTTTTTATGCTCCAAATAGGTATACGAGTAAAAAATTACTATTATCAGCGTATAGCTCCAATTAGGAAAACAAATCCTATATAAAAAGATAGGGGTGGTATAGGGATGAGAATAGTAGTAATGGTCGTTAGTTTCCTATTGCTGATTGGTTGTGGAAATCAGGCCCATGAAGGAATGGATAGTACGATAGAATATAGTCAGTTTAGCCATACACCTGTAACTGAACTTGATGCTAAAGAAATGATTGAATTCCTTTATCGAGCTGAAAAGAAGATGAGGGAACCATTAGAAAATACATACGTAAATAATGAAGGAATTGAAGTTTTTTCAAATCAATTTATTAGTAAAAGTGATTTGTTCAAATACTATGAACAGTATTTAACAATTGAATTAGCTGATACACTTGTCCGCAAAGTGACAGATCTAAGCGTTAGCCGCAGTGGTGAGTATTTAGCAGCTTCTAATTACCATTGGTATAGTATTTACGATGCTGTACCGGAGTCAATTAAAATTATCCAACATACAACGATACAAACGGTTGTTGAGATGGATATACTTGATGAACTCGGTCAAGGACGTCTCCAGTATGTCATTATGAAAAATAGATTTGGTGAAAATCCAAAAATTGTTCAAAAGACGCTGTTATATAATTAATGAAGTTAAAAGTTGAAAGCATGGTTTAGTCAAAATGGGATGGTTTCTCTGAAAAAATTCGGAAACTTGTCGATATAAGTAATATGAATCAATTGCGGACCTCCTAAATGTGTCGTATGATAACATTACAATTATCTATTTATAACAAACAGTGATTGAATAAAATAGAGGGGGATCATTGTGAATACAACAACAATATATGATGTTGCCAGAGAAGCGAATGTTTCCATGGCTACAGTATCAAGGGTAGTAAATGGAAACCCTAATGTAAAACCAACTACAAGAAAAAGAGTACTAGAAGCGATTGAGCGATTGGGATACCGTCCGAATGCTGTAGCCCGTGGATTAGCAAGTAAGAAAACTACGACAGTAGGGGTCATCATTCCGGATATATCTAGCATTTTCTTTGCGGAGTTAGCTCGGGGAATCGAGGATATTGCGACAATGTACAAATACAATATCATCTTATGTAACTCCGATCAGAACAAGGACAAAGAGATTCATTTACTTAACACACTACTGGAAAAGCAGGTTGATGGAATTGTGTTTATGGGTGGAGAAATTACGGAAGAGCATGCTGAAGAATTTAAACGTTCACCAGTTCCGATTGTATTAGCAGCTACATTGGATGTAGAGAAAGAAATTCCATCGGTAAATATTGACTATCAACAAGCTACATATGATGCTATTACAGTTCTCATTAAGAATGGACATACGAATATTGGAATGGTGACGGGTTCATTAGAAGACCCAGTTAATGGTTATCAGAAATATCTAGGCTACAAAAAGGCCTTAGAGGAAGCAAGTTTACCGTTTGTTGAAGAGAATGTTGTGATTGGTGATTATACGTATGATTCAGGAATCGAAGCAATGGAGACGTTTCTGAAGATGGAGAACAAGCCGACGGCCATTTTTGCCGGAACTGACGAAATGGCACTAGGTGTGATTCATGGTGCCCAAGACAATGGCTACAGTATTCCGGACGATTTTGAAGTGATTGGTTTTGATAATACTCGTTTAGCTTCAATGGTACGTCCAACACTAACGACTGTTGTACAACCGATGTATGATATCGGTGCCGTTTCCATGCGTTTATTAACGAAATATATGAATAAAGAAGAAGTTGATGATCATATTGTTGTGTTGCCACATCGAATTGAATTTAGAAATTCTACACGCACAAACGATGGAGAGACTTTCTAAAGTTTTCAAGCAGTCTGACTTTTTAAGACAGACTGCCTTCTTCATGACCAAAAGTTAGAGAGTGTGATAAGTTATTCAGGGAGAGAGTTATGAAAAAACTTGATATATTAACACCTTTAGGTATTTTAGTAGGAACAATTATGATTTTCTTCGGAATTTTCTCCAATGCTGGTCCTAGTGGTATCTTCTTTTTTATCCAACTTTCCTCGATTATTATTGTTTTTGGAGGATTAATTGGAGCACTTTTTATTAACTTTTCCGCTGCAGAAATCAAAAAAATACCTCGGGTGATAAAGGAAGCATTCAATACGGATAATCATGATCTGCAAGGGTTAATTCAGACGTTTGTTGAGCTTTCTGGTAAAGCGCGTAGAGAAGGGTTATTAGCGTTAGAGAATGAAATTGAGGATGTAAAAGATCCATTTATTGAAAAAGGAATTCTGCTTGCTGTTGATGGTTTAGAGCCAGAGACAATAAAGGATATTATGATGGCAGAAATTGTTGCACTTGAAGAAAGGCACCGAAAAGGAAGGTCTATTATCGAAAAGGCAGGTGAATATGCTCCTGCTTGGGGAATGATTGGAACGTTAATCGGACTTGTGTTAATGCTTCAAAACCTTCAAGATCCTTCAACGTTAGGACCGAATATGGCAGTTGCTTTATTAACAACACTCTATGGTGTCTTACTGGCGAATTTAATTTTTATTCCAATGGCTAGTAAGCTGGCAAACAAAACAGAAGAAGAGGTGTTCATCAAACAAATTATTGTTGAAGGTGTTATCGGTATCCAATCGGGACAAAACCCAAAAATCCTCGAAGAAAAATTGAGTGCTTTTTTACCATTAGCTATGAATGGCAAAGCTGTAGAAAAAGCGGAGGAAGAATAAAATGGAACGAAGACGTCAACAAAAAAAAGGTGACAAAGGTGCACCAAAATGGATGGTAACCTTTTCTGATATGATGACGTTAATTCTTGTCTTTTTTATCATGTTATTTTCGATGTCAGTTGTTGATGCACAAAAATTTCGAGCCTTATCTGAATCGTTTCAGCAACGAGCCATCTTTGATTTTTATCCTTCGATGATTCCTCTTGATGATCTTATTGAAGATATAACTGATGATGTTGGGCTGCCTGATCATCCTATAAAAGAAGAAGAAAAGGGAAGTTCTCCGATTGATGATGATTTGAACATGATTGATAGTGATGAAGATATCAAGCTGGATAAGTTACTTGCCGAAGTGTTGGCCTTTTTAGAAAGAAATAATCTGACCGATGTGATTTCGGCATTGAGGGATGAACGTGGAGTCGTTCTTGTATTACAGGACAGGATCTTATTTGACTCCGGAGAAGCTGAAATTCTTCCCAGTGCTATTCCATTTCTTACAAAGGTAGGATTGTTATTAGAGAATATCCCAAACATTGTCAAGGTAGAGGGACATACTGACAGCAGATCAATCTCTACATATCGTTACCCATCCAATTGGGAGCTATCTGGTGCACGTGCAAGTAGTGTTATTCGCTTTTTAATTGATACCTACCAACTAGATCCACAACGTTTTATTGCAACAGGATATGGGGAAACGCGTCCGGTTGCACCAAACACAACACAAGAAAATCTACAAAAAAATAGACGTGTGGTCATTGTGATATCAGATCCGACATATTATCCGGATGATACGTACTAAAGTAAATGTAAAATTTAAAATGTAAAATGTAAATTTAGTTTAGAGTTTAGAGTTTAGAGTTTAGAGTTTAGAGTTGAAAGTTAGTGGGAAGTGAGGGATGTTGATTTATGCGGATTGGGATTATTGGGGCGATGAATGAGGAAATTGAATTAATGAGAGAGTCTTTAGAGTTAAAACAAGAATCTGTTCATGCCAAAAATGTATTTTATGAAGGGACATATGCCAATCAGGAGATTGTTTTATGTAAATCAGGCGTAGGTAAAGTGAATGGAGCGATAACAACTCAGATTCTTATCGACCGCTTTAACGTAGATAAGATTATTTTTACAGGAGTTGCCGGGGCTATAGATCCGACACTTGAAATTGGAGATATTGTGATTTCTACTAGTGCGATGCAACATGATATTGATGCCTCAGCACTTGGGTTTCCACGAGGACAAGTCCCTATGTTTGCGGAATCATCCGACTTTCAAGCTGCTGAATCCCTTATAGCGCTTGCTGAGGAAGCAGCAGAGCAGCTTAATGAGATTAACATAATCAAAGGCAGAGTATTAAGCGGTGATCAATTTATTGCGGATCCAGAGATTGTGAAGGAGCTAGACGGACAATTTCAAGGGAAGTGTGTTGAAATGGAAGGGGCTGCAGTCGCGCAGGCCGCGATGTTAAATGAGATTCCTTTCGTGATCATTCGATCCATGTCTGACAAGGCAAATGGCAGTGCTGATGTTAATTTTGCAGAATTTACGAAATTAGCTTCAGAGCGATCTGCTGTGATTGTTAGAAGAATGTTAGAAAAAATGGAATAGCATTGAATTTTGAAAGATTCAGAAATTAAAGCGTGCGATATTTTGATCGCACGCTTTTTTCGATTTAACGTGATTTTGTTTCTGTTCGAATGTGTGAGAGCGCTTTCTCAATTGTTAAATGATTTTTTTCATTTATTTCAAGCTTTCTAGGTATTTCCGGATGAAGTGGATAAGGATCGTCCCATGTATTGATAAGTGGCACAGGAGCTGCTGGCTGCCATGCTTCAATCCAATTGCTAGGTAACAAACCATTTGCTAAATTTTGATTTGTCATCTCTAACCAGATCATTGACCAAGCCCTTGGAACAACACGCCATATATCATAGCCTCCGCCACCAACTGCGATCCAACGACCATTACAATATTCATGTGCAAGTTTATGAGCTAATTTTGGTATTTCTCTATATATTTTAATCGAAGAAGACAAGTGTGTTAAAGGATCAAAGTGATGAGAATCAGCACCATTTTGCGTTAAAATCACATCGGGTTTAAAAAATTCGATCACTTCCCTGAATGATGTTTCATACGCTTCCAACCAAGATTCATCTTCTGTAAACGCATCCAAAGGAATGTTAATTGAATAGCCGTATCCTTTTCCGGAACCCTTTTCATTGACATTGCCAGTACCTGGAAACAAGTATCTTCCTGTTTCGTGAATCGAGAGTGTGCAAACATCAGGATCATCGTAAAAGGCCCATTGTACACCGTCACCATGATGGGCATCAGTATCAACATAGAGTACCTTGGCACCGTATTTTTGCCGCATATATTCAATGGCAATTGAGCTGTCATTATAAATACAAAATCCAGATGCTCTGCCGCGAAAGCCGTGATGAAGTCCGCCGCTTAAATTTAGGGCATGATTCGCCTTATTTTCCATAACTAAATCAACAGCTGTTAATGTGCCTCCAACGAGTAAAGAGGCGGCTTTATGCATATCTTTAAACATTGGTGTATCATCAGTCCCTATGCCATAACTATTGGCAATACCAGGGCTTAATTCACCTCTGCCTGCAGCTTTCACTGCATCAATATAGGCCGGGTCATGGATTAGAGCGATTTCCTCATCGGTTGCAAACCGCGGAGGGACAATTTGTGACTCATCGATAGCATCTATTTTTGTTAATAAGTCGTAGGTTAACTCTAGACGTTTTTGATTAAAAGGGTGATCATCACTGAATTTATAAGTACTCTGGTCTTTTGAATAAATAAAAACAGAATCTTGTTTTGGGAGTCTCATTCTGAAACCCCCGGCATATTTGGCCAAAGTACTTTGTAACCTTCTTTTTCAATTTCAGCAATGATTCCCCTTGGGTCCATAGTTTGGACACGAAATACAAGAATTTTATAATTTAAATCTTTCGATGGATAAACAAGGACACTTGTAATATTAATTTTCTTCTCTTTGAAAATATTGGCGATTTCCGCCAATTTACCGGTAATATTTTCAACACGAACTTCTATTTGTGAACTTGGCTGATGAGCACCCATCAATTGAACAAGAGTGTGTAAAATGTCTGTTTCAGTTACAACACCTACTAATTTATTTTCTTCAGTTACGGGCATACAGCCAATTTGGTGCTCGTAAAACATGGATGCTACCTCTTCAACAAAATCTAATGGATGAGCAGTAATTACATCAGTAATCATGATCGTTGATACAGGCTTCTTTAAGTCTTCTTTGTGATCTTCTTTATGAAAAATGGAAGGACTTGCATCACGAATATCCCGATCGGAAATAATTCCAATAACATGATTTTCTGAGTCAACGATTGGCAAATGACGGATACGATATTGATTTAATAAGTTAATTGCAGTTTCGATTGTATCGTCTTTACTGATCGTAACAGTATTACAGTTCATAATTTCTTCTATAATCATCATTTTCACACTCCTTATTCAAATTAATAGGTAATACGAAAACGCAGTCTATCCAAACTCTTCAATCGATTGAACATTAACCCTTGTCCAATTCGAGCCATGAGGCAGTTAGCAGGATGAGAGCAAATTTAGGGACCATCCGCTGAGTAGCATTCTAATCCACCGATCTTCATCATCTTTTCCATTATTTTACGATACTCCCATACAGTTAATCCAGTGTTTTTTAAATCCCGGTACCAATAAAATTCTGTGGTGATGATAATATAATCTTCCATTGCTTCATCCATCATCGACACTTTGATTAAATGTTTACCAGTTTAAAGTTCAACAGTATTGTAGTTTTTTGTACTAAACATAATTATCACCTGAAAATTTACATAAATTGATGAAGAAAAATGTTGTGCAATGTCATAATATGGCAGTGAATCTGCTATATTATGAGATTAATAGAAAAATATAGTAAAAAGTAAATGTAAAATAAAAAAAATTAAAACAACGGAAATTCCCGATAAATAAGGAATTTTATACAAACAATAGGTCCTGTTACTTTCATTATACATGAATTTTCTGCATAATTCTTCAATTATCAACATAACTCCGCTTTTTCTGACAATTTTTTTTGAATTGAACAAATATTCCAAATATACTATAATTAGAATGTAAATAATACATAATAGAAGAGAGGAAGATGGTATATGAAGGTGGAAACGCTTCCAACACTAAAGGGAAATTTTAATTTACAAGATTATGATGCAACATATAATTCTTTTGATTGGGCTGAAGTTGAAAAGGAATTTTCTTGGAGTCAAACAGGTCGAGTAAATATGGCATATGAGGCCATTGATCGTCACGTTGAGACAGCAAGAAAAAACAAAGTCGCTCTATATTACAGTGATGCGACAAGAGACGAGAAGTACACATTTAAAGACATGATGGATATGTCTAACCGTGCGGGTAACGTATTACGACAAATCAATGTAGAAAAAGGTGACCGAGTGTTCGTTTTTATGCCTCGTTCTCCAGAACTATATTTTGTCATCTTAGGAGCGATCAAATTAGGAGCGATCGTTGGACCTTTATTTGAAGCATTTATGACTGGTGCTGTCCGCGACCGTTTAGAAGACAGTGCAGCGAAAGTGCTTGTTACGACTCCTGATTTATTAGAGCGTGTGCCAATGGACGAGCTTCCAAACCTGGAGAAAGTACTTGTTGTTGGTGAAGATGTGAAAGAAGAAGGTAAGGTTGTAGACTTTAATAGCAAATTAAAAGAAGCTAGTAAAGATCTTGCAATTGAGTGGGTAGACCGTGAAGATGGATTAGTGCTTCACTACACTTCTGGTTCAACTGGAAAACCAAAAGGTGTATTCCATGTTCATAATGCAATGCTACAACATTATGTAACAGGTAAATGGGTACTGGATTTACAAGAAGATGATGTGTACTGGTGCACAGCTGATCCTGGTTGGGTTACTGGAACTGCTTATGGTATTTTTGCACCGTGGTTACATGGGGCTTCAAGTGTTATTCGCGGTGGACGTTTTAGTCCAACTGACTGGTATAGCACGATTGAAAAGTATGGAGTTACAGTTTGGTATAGTGCACCTACAGCATTCAGAATGTTAATGGGGTCAGGTGATGACCTAGTAAATGACTTTGATCTTTCTTCATTACGCCATATCTTAAGTGTTGGTGAGCCGCTGAACCCTGAAGTTGTTCGTTGGGGAATGAAAGTGTTTAACTTAAGAATTCATGATACTTGGTGGATGACTGAAACAGGCGGACAAATGATTTGTAACTACCCTGCAATGGAAATTAAGCCAGGTTCAATGGGTAAACCAATTCCAGGTGTAGAAGCAGCTATTATTGATGACCATGGAAATGTATTACCTCCAAACCGTATGGGTAACTTGGCAATCAAAAAAGGCTGGCCGGCAATGATGAGAAAAATTTGGAACAACGAGCCTAAATACAATGAGTATTTTGCGATCGAAGGCTGGTATGTATCTGGTGACTCTGCATACATGGATGAAGAAGGTTACTTCTGGTTCCAGGGCCGTGTTGATGATGTAATTATGACGGCTGGTGAGCGTGTAGGACCATTTGAAGTAGAAAGTAAGCTTGTTGAGCATCCAGCTATTGCTGAGGCTGGTGTAATCGGTAAGCCGGATCCAGTACGCGGTGAAATTATTAAGGCATTCGTTGCCCTTAGAGACGGCTACGAAGTATCTGATGAGTTAAAAGAAGAAATCCGTAACTTTGTTAAAGTAGGTTTAGCAGCACATGCTGCACCACGTGAAATTGAATTCCGTGATAAGCTTCCAAAAACAAGAAGCGGTAAGATCATGAGACGTGTATTAAAAGCATGGGAACTAGACTTACCAACAGGCGACCTTTCAACAATGGAAGACTAAAGGTTAATGTAAAATTAAAAATGTAAAATTTAAAATGAAAGAACCAAAAAGCTCGGATCCTTTAGGATCCGAGCTTTTAAAGTGTTTTTAGAACTTAATTCTAAATTTTAAATTTTAAATTAGTTTTGTCTGTTTCCTCTACCATTCCCATTGTTCCCTTCTGCTGGTGGCTTAGGGTTTCCCTCGTTAGGACTGTCTGTTGCAGGTGGGGTGTTGATTGGCTCATCAGGAATGTCCAGAACTGGATCTAGTTCATCCGGTTGATCTTCATTCCCGTCACCTGGAACTTTATGATCATTTCCACCTGACATTTCGCCATAAGAGACGTTTTGTGATGGACCAGATTCATTCCCGGCAACATCAACAGCAGTGACATAATATGAGCCATTTCCGCTGACTTGATAAGAGAGTGATCCGGATGATTTTATACTGGCAACTCTAGAATATGAAGATCCATCGACGGTTCGATAAACACGATACCCGACAATATCACTTTCAGTGTGAGCACCCCATGAGAGTGTAGTACCGTTAACCGCCACACTTGTTACTGGATTCGGAGTTTTCCCGTTTTCCTGGGCATAGCGATCCGGGACAATGTTTTTCCACTCTTCAGGAATAAAATTACTCATCTCATTTATCGACAGATAACTTTCTTTAATCATCACACCTGAATCGGCAAATTCATCTGGTGTTGAATCTAATGCTCTATATTTTCCACCTTTCATTGTCACAAAGCGAGTTCTTTGTAAACTGTCATCCACTTTTGTTGGTAAATATTTAACATTAAATAAATCTGTTCTTACTAGACCAGCCTCACGACAAAGGTCGGAAGGAAGAAGACCTGAAATTCCACAGACGGATTGTCTAACAATCCCATCTGGCATTTCGAATCTATGACCTGGAGCCATGATTTCCGGCTTTGAATCGTAGGCAGCATTTGCAAGTCTTGCCCAAATTCGTTGTGTTCTAGGACCTGGTCCAAGTCCGCCAACACGTTCAACTCGCTTCGGTGTATCGTAGCCTAACCAAATACCCAATGTTACATTTGGATTCGAGGCAACAAACCAAGAATCGTGGTAGTCATTTGTTGTACCTGTTTTTCCAGCCCAATCAGCTGAAAATTTTAATAGCCTTGGTACAGATGTGGCAGTCCCACCAGGTTTGAGTACATCACGAAGCATATCAAGTATCAAATAAGAAGTTTGTGGTGAAAACACTTCGACAGGTTCAGATTGATGTTCAAAGATCAAGTCTCCGCTTTTGCTCGTAATCTTTTCAATCATATAAGATTCGATATAGTTTCCATCATTTACAAACGTTGTATAGGCACTTGTATTCATTTCAACAGTTGTACCGTAAGTCAGACCACCGATAGAAGTAGCTTCATATGGCTCGTCAGATTTAATGTTTCGGATTCCCATTTTTAACAACGCGTCCCGTGTTTGCTCATGGGGAACTTTGTTAAAGCTTTTTACAGCAGGTATATTTCTTGATTGCTGTAATGCTTCTCTTGCTGTCATAATCCCTTTATGTGAGTTATCAAAATTGCGCAGCGGACTCCCATTGCGGTAATTCATTGGTGTATCGGGAATGATGAACCCTGGCTGAACAGCTCCGATTTCAAGAGCTGGGGCATAAGCAAGTAATGGCTTCATCGTTGATCCATTAGGTCTTGGTCCTTGGGTAGCGTGATTTAAGTTTTCCCGCTTAAAATCTCGTCCTCCGACAAACGACAGGATCGCACCCGTTTTATTTTCAATTAAAATGGAGCCAACCTCTTCTGGTTCACCTTGCTTCTCTGGACCAAATAAACTGTTGTCCTTTACAACTTCCTGCATAGCATCATAAATTGCTTTATCAATGGTTGTGTAGATTTGATATCCTTTTCGACGTATATCACGTCTGGCATCTTGACGGTATTTTGAAAGGACTTCAAGACGTTCTTCATCACTTAATTCTGCTAAATCAATCTCTGCTGCCTCGATCATTTGTCTGGCAATAATTTCAGTAGCACGTCGCTCTACTTCATACGTTAAGTAAGGGTACTCTTCGATGATTGTAGGCGTAGGTGTTGCTAAATTTGAAAGGATATCATACTCTAACGCATCCTCATATTCTTGTTCCGTAATATAACCTGATTCTTTCATTCGAGTTAAGACGGTTTTCATTCGATTAATACTTGGCTGAATACTTTCTTTCACCTCACCGCCATTTGAAAATGGGGTATAGCCAAATGGACTTTGCGGCAGTCCTGCAATGTAAGCTGCTTGTGGCAATGAAAGGTCTTTTACATCGACACCGAAGATTCCTTGAGCTGCGGCTTGGACACCGGCAATACTTCTTCCATTTGCATTTCTTCCAAAAGGAACGACGTTTAAGTATGCTTCAAGTATATCTTCTTTTTCGAAAAAGTTTTCTAATCTCATGGCAAGGAGTATTTCCTTTGCTTTTCGATCAAAAGAAACTTCACTTGTTAAAATTTGGTTCTTAATCAATTGCTGTGTTAATGTACTTCCACCTGTTTGTACAGATGAATTCGAAAGTTCCTGGAAGGTGGCACGCATTAATGCTTTTGGAACAATCCCCTCATGCTCGAAGAAGTATTCATCCTCTGTAGCAATAACAGCATGAATTAAATAATCAGAAACTTGGTCAATATCTACTTCCCTGCGCTCTAATTCAGAAGGGAGCTCACCAAGAAATTCATCATTGGCAAAGTACACTTCACTTATTTCTTCATAGTCATAAATATCCTTCTTCATTTCATCATAGCTGAGAATCTTTTCGTCTTTGACAAGTGATGCAAAAAATCCGGCACCAGCACCACCAACAAAGAATACGGCCATAATCGCAAATACAATAAAAAGTAGACTAAGATTCCATAATACTTTGTAAGTAATTCGAAATCCTTTTGCGATGTTGCTGCTGCGAAGGCTATTGATGAAAGACTTTCTTGGTTGATTTGATTCCTTATTTTTCATTATCAATCCCCCTAAATAACAGTGATATTATAGCATAAGTTGTCGAAAGTTGATATGTTAAATCATTGGAATATTGACAATAGCAATGTTTCTATGATAAAAAGGAAAAAGTAGTTAATTCGATACTTTCTGCAATGAAAAGGATTCAGTAACAGATATCTCCCTGTGAAAGAGAGCTGGTGGATGGTGCAAACCAGTACAAAGATAGTCCTGTGAATTACACCTTGGAGCATCCTTTGTGAAATTTAGTAGCAAAGGACGGTTAAAACCGTTATTTATTACTTGAGTGGAAGACAAATTTGTCTTCAACAAGGGTGGTACCGCGATCAACTCGTCCCTTTTTTAGGGAGGAGTTTTTTTATTTCGTTATAAGTATTTACCAATTTGGAAATTGATACATTATTGATATTAGGAGGAAATTATGTGATGGATGAAAAAAAGCGAACATTAACAGAAGAGCAAAAGAATGAAGTTGCCCGCCAAGTTGAGATTTTACAAAGAGGGGTTATTCAAATTGTTCCGGAAAATGGACTTAAGGAAAAAATTGAACAATCGGTACTAACTGGTGTACCGCTAAAAGTAAAACTCGGGATGGACCCTTCTGCCCCTGATGTTCATATCGGGCATACGGTTGTCCTCCATAAATTACGTCAGTTTCAAGAATTAGGTCATCAAATTCAACTTATTATTGGTGACTTTACTGGAAGAATTGGTGACCCTACAGGAAAATCAGAAACGAGAAAACAATTAACAGATGAACAAGTAAAAGCAAATGCTGAAACATATGTTCAGCAATACGGGAAAATCCTTGATATGGAAAAAGTAAAAATTTATTACAATTCAGAGTGGTTGTCAAAACTTAATTTTGCTGATGTCGTTGAACTTGCAGGGAAAATTACAGTTGCGAGAATGCTTGAACGTGATGATTTTGAAAAACGTTATAAATCTGGACAATCGATTTCGGTTCATGAGTTTTTCTATCCGCTCATGCAAGGCTATGACTCTGTTGCCCTTGAGAGTGATATTGAACTTGGCGGCACGGATCAAATGTTCAACTTATTAATGGGACGTCATTTACAGGAAGAGTATGGGAAAGGTAAGCAAATTGCCATGATGATGCCATTGATCGAAGGATTAGACGGCGAAAGGAAGATGTCTAAGTCACTTAACAATTACATAGGTATTGATGAGGCACCGAATGAAATCTTCGGAAAATCAATGTCAATTCCTGATGAGTTAATGGTGAAGTATTATAAGTTAGCTACCGATATTTCACTTGAAGAATTAGTGAGATTAGAAGAGGGACTTGCTAATGGTACCGTACATCCACGTGATGCAAAGATGGATTTAGGGAAAAAATTTGTCGAGATGTATCATGGCCCTGAAGCAGCAGAAGAAGCCGTTCATTATTTTAAAACAGTATTTCAACAGAGAGCGTTACCGACTGATATTCCAGAAACTGAGTGGTCGGGCAGTGATGAAATCGGGATTATTGATTTACTAGTAGAATTAAAATTAATGAACTCCAAAGGGGAAGCACGTCGAATGATTCAAAATGGCGGCGTAAAAATTAATGAAGAAAAAGTCACAGATATTCAGCAGCAAGTGAACATTAAGAATGAGATGATCATTCAAGTAGGGAAGCGTAAGTTTGTAAAAATAATAAAATAAATAGAAAACAAAAAAACTTGGACATTTTGTCCAAGTTTTTTTGTTTTCGCATCTTAACGAGAGTAGAACTCAACGATAAATTGCTCTGTAATTTCAGCAGGAAGCTCAGAACGCTCAGGTAAACGAGTGTAAGTTCCTTGTAATTTCTCAGCATCAAAGTCGATGTAAGCAGGTACGAAAGTATTCACTTCTAAAGCATCTTTAATACTAGCTTGATTTTGTGATTTTTCACGTACGCTGATCACTTGACCAGGTTTTACGCGGTATGAAGGAATATCTACGCGTCCGCCATCAACAGTGATGTGACCATGGTTAACTAATTGACGAGCTCCACGACGAGTACGAGCTAATCCCATACGGTAAACAAGGTTGTCTAAACGAGACTCAAGTAAGAACATGAAGTTTTCACCGTGAATTCCGCTCATTTTCCCTGCATCATCAAAGATGCGACGGAATTGACGCTCATTAATTCCAAACATATGACGTAATTTTTGTTTTTCTTGAAGTTGTAAACCGTACTCAGAAAGCTTCTTACGTTGGTTAGGACCGTGTTGTCCAGGAGCGTAAGGACGCTTTTCTAATTCCTTTCCAGTTCCGCTTAATGATACGCCTAAACGACGTGATAATTTCCATGATGGACCAGTATAACGAGCCATTGATTGACTCCTCCTTTGTTATTTTAAAATTTGAATAAAATAACAACAGTACGGTAATCCCATTCATACGCCTATTTTATTTTCACACATCTTCGCTTCGACAGCTAGAAGTTACGTGATGCACCTCATTTTTCAGCCGCTGATGAGGAATAAAATAGGTGAGTAACATATGATGTTTACCTTGGCTGCCATTTTACACAAAGACTAGTATATAAAATTGTGAAAGATAAGTCAAGAAGACAAGGAGAAATATAAAGTAAGGAAACCTAAACTCAATTATAGAATAAGTATATAGAAAGGAATTTACTATAGAGAGAAAAGAGGTCAAAACATGAAAAAAATTTCACGTTTCGAAACAAAGGTCATTCATGACGGCTATGATTCTGAGCAGCATTATGGGAGTTTATCAACGCCTTTATATCAATCTTCAACATTCACTTTTCCAAGTGCGGAAAGTGGTGAAAAACGTTTTGCCGGTGAAGAAGAAGGATATGTTTATTCCCGGCTTGGGAATCCGACAACATCCATTTTGCAGGAGCGTATTGCTAGTTTAGAAGGCGGGGAGGCGGGATTAGCTTTTTCTTCAGGGATGGCTGCAGTTTCGGCAGTGTTGTTTAGCTTAGTAAAGTCCAATGATCACATTTTATGCTCGGAAGGGATCTATGGCTGTACGTTTGGGCTATTACAGTTAATCAAGGAACGGTTTAATGTTGATCACGATCTTATCTCTATGGAAACTGAAGAACAGCTGTTACAGCATATTCGACCAGAAACGAAAGTGATTTATGTTGAATCCCCGATTAACCCTACAATGAAACTGGTTAATTTAGAAATGGTAGTTCATGTTGCCAAGAAAAGGAATATTACTGTTGTCGTTGATAACACATTCTGTTCCCCTTATTTACAAAAACCACTAGAAATAGGCTGTGATGTTGTCGTTCACAGTGCAACTAAATATCTCAGCGGACATGGTGATATCATTGCCGGTCTTGTTGCTGGCAGAAAAGAATATATTCAAGAAGTTGCCATGACAACGCAAAAAGATATTGGGGGAGTCTTGTCACCATTTGATGCTTGGTTGTTACTAAGGGGGATGAAGACGTTAGCAGTCCGTATGGATCGCCATTGTGAAAATGCCATGAAAGTAGCTTTACAGCTTAAAAGTCATCCGAAGGTAAAAAAAGTGATCTATCCTGGAGTTGAAGACTTCGTACAAAAGGAAATCGCAATGAAACAAATGCGAATGCCCGGCGGGATGATAAGTTTTGAAATTGATGGTGGAAAAATGGCTGCCCAAAAAATAATGAACCAATTAAATATGATAAAGATTGCTGTTAGTTTAGGAGATGCTGAAACATTGATTCAACATCCTGCGACAATGACACATTCAGTTGTGCCCCCGGAAGTTCGAGCGAAAATGGGGATATCTGACCAATTGCTTCGTTTATCTGTCGGTTTAGAAGCGTGGGAGGATATTTGGGAGGACCTGGAGCAAGCGCTGAATAATTGTTGAAAGTTCGACTTAAAATGAAAAAATCCTTAAGAAAACACAAGAAAATAATGTGAAGCTAGCAAACCTTGTAGAAACATTTTTGTCCATTGTCGAGAGGAAATGAAAGGAATTAGTCACTGAAAAAAGAAATGATAGATGGATGGAGAATGATGATATGAAGGGTGGCTAGTTGGTATGGAAAAGGTTGCAAAAACGAAACAGAAAGTTGTCGATGCTGCCGTTGCCCTATTTAACGTTCAAGGTTATAACGGAACGTCTATTCGAGAGATTGCAAAACGTGCGGATGTTAACCCTGCGTTAGTCTCCTATTACTTCGGAGGGAAAAAAGGCCTCCTCGAAACGCTCATGACGACATTCCTTGAAGGGTATGTCACTGCGATTGAAGAGGCCGTTGAAAATATCTCAAAGAAAAGCGCGAAAACATGTTTAGTAGAGATGATTAATAATATTCTTGTCTTTCAACAGAAACATCACCATTTAGCCCGTTTTGTTCACCGTGAGACAACATTAGATACAACATTAGTGAGAGAATTAATGTCAACATACATGATGAAAGAAAAGCATTATTATCGCCTTGTCATTGAACACGGGATTAAGCAAATGGAGTTCAGCCGACTTCCGATTGACTTTTTTATCATGCAGCTTAGAGGAATGTTGATCATGCCGTATCTTCACCCGCAATATATTCGTGAAGTGTACCATCTTATACCACATGAACGTTATTTCCTAGAGCGCTATATGACACACATTACAAAATGGGTAGAAGACTATATCTGTTTGAATAAAGGTGATGAAATTCGGCCGAATTCTCATCGTTTGATCATTAAACAATAGAGTTTAGAGCGGTTTTGTTAAGAGATCTGTGGAAACAAGATTTTCTAATCCTTGTCCTAACCCCTGTATACTGTGGGCATCTGACCCATAAATAAGGGGGATTTTCTTGTTCATCGCTTCTTTAATAATCCAACTTGGTGGATAAGGTTCTCCACATAACGGCTTTACAACACCAGCCCCATTATAGTCTAATTGCAGTTGTTGTGCTTTGATTGCCTCCAAAATGTCGATGATTTCTTTCGTATATGACAATTTAGGAGGGAACTTCTTCTGAAATTTATGAACGAGGGTCATGTGACCGATTCGCTTTGGTTTATAGAGACCTAAGTTGGCAGTTATTGACTTTTTAACTGTTTGAAAATAGTTTTCGTAAATACGATCAACTGATCCGAAAATAGGAATCATTTCTTCAAATCCATCTTCGCTAAAGTCTAAACAGTAATACTTACCTTTGTGCTTTAAAAAGTGTACTGAAAGGATACTATCATCAAGAAGAGGACCTACTTCATTAAGAAGACTTCTAGTTTCATCTTCAAAGCCGATGATATAATCAACTTCTAAACCAATGTTGATTTCAATTTTATGCTTGTATTTCTCTTTCATTTTTTTTAACTCAGCTAAATAAACGGGTAAATCTTCTTCTCTCATCGCACTATCTTGCAGTGGAACAGGATCGGTAAAGCTTTTTGGAAGTGGGGCGTGTTCAGTGAAGGTCATTCCAGTTAACCTAAGTTGAAGTGCCCTTTCGATATAGCTTTCTATTGAATCATCTGATCCATGAGGACAAAATGGTGTATGAATATGCCCGTCATAAACCCCCATATTTCTAGCCTCCAGTCTCTTAATTAAAATTAATGTAAAAACTCTTACAATTTTAGAAGAAAAAATTATCAAAATTTCTGTTTCCATGGTATCATAAATATATTCACTTTATATCAAAAATAAATAACAATTGTTGATTAAAGTAGTTTAAACAGATCATACTTTAAGATCCCCATTATTTGTGAATGGGGCCTTCACATAATAATTCTAAATTAGCCTTTATGTAGTGGGAAGGAGGCCCATATTGTCGTGTCACTTTATATTTATGGTATCATTCTTTTATTTGTAATTGTTATCGCTTACGGTGCATATGCGCGTAAGAAGGTGTACAAAGAGGTTGATCGTCTCGAGGCCTGGAAAATTGAGATCATGAATCGTCCGATTACCGATGAAATATCAAAGGTAAAAAGCTTGAAAATGTCAGGACAAACAGAAGAAAAGTTTGAATCGTGGCGAAGTGAGTGGGATGATATCGTTACTGTTCAATTGCCTGATATTGAGGAGTATTTATTCGATATTGAAGAACTAGCGAATAAATACCGCTTTATTAAAGGGAAAGACCTTGTATCAAAGGTGCATCAAAGATTAGAGGAAATTGAATCAAGGTTAAAAGAGATGGCTCAGGAAATTGATGAACTTGTACATAGTGAAGAACAAAATCGTTCTGACATCGTTACCATTCGTAACCTACATAAGGAACTAAAGAAGAAATTTTCATCGAAGAAAGCAACTCTGGGGGAAACTGCGGAATCATTTGAGCACAAACTTACAGAGGTAAGCTCTAAGTTTGAAGTGTTTGATCAGTTAACAGGGGAAGGAAATTACTTTCAAGCAAGAGAATTACTTCTCGTTATGCAAGAGCAGTTAGAGGATACTGAAGCCAAAATGGAACTTATTCCACAATTGATTGCTCAGCTCGACACTGTTTTGCCTGGGCAGTTATCTGATTTGGCTTCAGGGATGAAGGAAATGGAAGAAGACGGATATGTTTTAGAGGAGTTTGAGCTTGAAAAAGATATCGAAGCCATTTACGAACAATTAACTGAAGTGAGAAAGCATTTTGAAGCGGTTGAGTTAGAACAAATGGAACAAAAGTTAGGCGAAATTACACAAGAGATCGATCGTCTTTATGACACACTTGAAGGTGAAGTTTTTGCCAAACAATTTGTTCAAGACGAATTAGGAAATCTTCACACTGCGCTCACAAGGACACATGGTGAAATGGTTGAGCTTAAAGAAGAGGCGGAAACGGTACGATTAAGTTATCGAATCGCTGAACAAGAAATGCAGCTCCATAAAACACTTGAAAAGCAATTGAAGGAATTAGCGAAGAAATTTTCTGTCATTGATGATGTTACAATTAATCAAAAGCATTCATACACAACAATTCGTGAGTTAATCGAAGAATTTCAACAACAATTACTGGAAATAAGAGAAACTACGCAAAAGTGTAAGCAGAATTTAACAACACTTCGTAAAGATGAATTAAAAGCGAAGGAGCAATTAAAGCAGTTGCACAAAAAAATCATGGATGGAAAAAGCTTAGTACATAAAAGTAACATTCCTGGTTTACCGCAAAAGGTGATGTTAAAACATGATGAAGCTTTGCAAAAACTTGATGATGTAAACCAACAGCTAGATGAAATACCTTTGGCGATTGATACTGTAAATGAAAAGTTACAAGATGCACTGGAAAATGTTGAAGAGGCGTATCAGCTCATTGTTGAGACAATTGAAAAATCAACAACAGCTGAGTACATTATTCAATACGGTAATCGTTACCGCAGTGGGAACCAGGCATTGCATGTAGAACTTTTAGAAGCTGAGTACCAATTTCGTAGCTATGACTATGACCAAGCTATTGAAATAGCAGTTAAGGCTCTCGAAAAAATTGAGCCTAATATTCTAGAAAAGATAAATAAAATGATTACAGAAAAACACACCTTAACTTTGAAATAAGTTAAGGTGTGTTTTCGTTCAAAAAGGCTAATTCCATAACAAAAGCTTGAGCGCTAAACCGCTCAAGCTTTTTGTATTAAGAAGCTTTTCGTTGTGTATTTTGTCCGGATGAAGCTTTACTATTACCAATGAAGAATCCGATAATTGAACCGATAATAGCAGGAAGTAACCAACCAACACCTACTCCATATAGTGGGATATATGAAAGGATAGAATGCAGAGCATCTAAATTCATTCCAGTCATAGCCAATCCATCAACAACACTAATCAATGCTGCACCAATTACTGCACCGGCATAAACTTGTGAATGTCCTTTAAAGAATTGATCAAAAAACGACAAGATAATGATAACAATAGCAATCGGATAGATCGCAATTAAAACTGGCAATGAAAATTGAATAAGTTGGGATAAGCCCATATTCGCAATAATCATACTAAATAGTGAAAGAACACCAACCATAACCGGATAAGGTACTTTAGGCATCAGTTTAACAAAGTACTCACCGCAAGCAGAAACTAAACCAACTGATGTTGTTAAACAAGCGAATGTAATGGCTAAGGCGAGTATAATCATACCCATCGAACCGAATAGTTCATTTGCAATACCAGACAGAATCGCTCCACCATTGCTTAAATCTCCTAAAGCTGTAACACTTGATGCACCTAAATAAGCAAGTGATAAGTAAACAAGTGACAATCCTAATCCAGCGATAAGACCAGCTTTGATCGTTGTTTTGGCAATGATATCACGATCAGTAACTCCTCGCTCAGTAACACGAGCAATGATAACGATACCAAATACAAGGGCAGCGATAGTATCCATTGTTAAATACCCCTCTAGGAATCCTTTAAAGAAAGGTGCCGGGGCATAAGCTTCAGCAGGGTCTGCAAAGCTTCCCATCGGAGTGATGATCCCTTTTATTGAAAGCGCAGCTAGTAAAACAAGTAGTATCGGTGTTAGTACTTTACCGATACGTCCTACTAACTTTGAAGGATTTAAAGCAAGCCAAAAAGTTATACTAAAGAATATGACTGTAAAAATAAATAATGGAAGTCCAGTCGTATTCATTGATTCAGGTAAAAACGGAACAGCACCAATTTCAAAAGCAACGGTCCCTGTTCGAGGAATACCAAAAAATGGTCCAATTGCTAAATACATTGTAATTGTAAAAATAATTCCGAAAATTGGATTTACACGGCTAGCAAGCTCCTGTAAATTTCCTCCTGCCTTAGCTATTGCAGCAACAGCTAATAGAGGCAGACCTACACCGGTAATTAAAAAGCCCAATGTTGCTATCCAAACATTCGTCCCTGCCGCTTGTCCCATAGCAGGAGGGAAAATCATATTTCCTGCACCGAGGAACAAAGCAAACATCATAAGACCAATGGCAACAGTTTCTTTAGTGGAAAGATTTTTTTTCATGGAAGATCCCCCTGTCGAATTAAGTCAAAAAGTAAAGAAAAGTTTTACCGAGAATTATATTATCATAACTAAACGTAAATGATATACAAATGAGAAAAAAATAAAAATTCGTGTAATTCTAACTGTTCAAGCAAATCATCATACTTAATCCATTCTCTTGCAAATGGGTTTTTTTGAGGTTTATTAATTTACTGAAAAAATTTTCAAATTGATGATATCGCTTACATTTTCTTGTAGGAGTTGAAAGATTTTGGAAGGTTTTAGTGTGGGATTGACCTTTTTTGCAGTTGCGTTTACCTAGGGTAGTAAGTTGTGATAAAATTTAGTGATTGTAAACCATGAACAGGAGCTTTAATTCTTATGATTTATTTTGATAACAGTGCAACGACTAAACCATATAAAGAAGTAATTGAATCATTAACAAAAGTTTCAACTGATTATTTTGGAAATCCATCCTCTTTGCATGGTGTTGGTAGGGAAGCAGAACGGCTATTAACACAAGCAAGAGAATTAATGGCACAACTCCTCCACGTTAATTCAAATGAACTTATTTTTACGTCTGGAGGAACTGAAGGAAATAATTTAGCGATCAAAGGAATTGCCTTCCAATATCGCAAAAGAGGAAAGCATATAATTACAACCGAAGTTGAACACCCAGCGACCTATGAAGCATTTAAACAGCTCGAAGACTTTGGATTTGAAGTGACGTATTTACCTGTAGATCATACTGGTAAAGTGCAATTAAGTGAACTTAGTAAAGCAATTCGGTCTGAAACAATTTTAGTGTCAATGATTCATGTAAATAATGAAATAGGAGCGGTTCAACCAATTGAAGAGATTGGTATGTTATTAAAGCAACACCCGAAAGTTTTCTTCCATGTAGATCACGTACAGGGAATAACAAAAGTTCCATTGGATTTCAGGAAGGCTCATGTTGACTTATGTTCGATTTCGAGTCATAAATTCCATGGTCCAAAAGGAGTGGGGGCTTTATTTGTCAGAAGCGGTGTCAAATTGTACCCGTTAATAACAGGAGGTTCTCAGGAACAGAAAATTCGTGCCGGTACTGAAAATGTCCCAGCGATTGTCGCAATGACAAAAGCATTACGAATGTCGATCGAAAAATCAGCCAAAGGAATTAAGCACATTGAAAAATTAAAAGTTCGCCTTCATCAGTTTCTTGAGAAACAAGAAGGGGTAATTGTAAATAGCGATATGGAAAAATCAGCACCTCATATCGTGAATTTTTCGATTATCGGTGCAAAGCCAGAAGTCGTCATTCAGTCCTTAAATGAAAAAGGAATTTACGTATCAACGAAATCCGCCTGCTCTTCAAAATTATCTGAGCCCAGCCGGGTGCTAATGGCTTGCGGCTACGGAAAAGAACGCTCGCAAAGTGCAATTCGTGTCAGCTTTTCATTTGAAAATAATGAGCATGAGCTCGAACAATTTATCACTCAACTGGAAATACTTTTTCCAGAATTAATACGAATAATGAGGTAATTGAACATGAAATATGATCATATATTAATTCGATACGGTGAATTAGCTTTAAAAGGGAAAAACCGTTCACAATTCGAAAAACAACTGCAGGATAATATAAAAATTGCGTTAAAAGGACATGACAACTTAAAGATCCAGCGTACCTACGGGAGAATGTTTATCGAATTAAATGGTGAACCACATGAAGAGGTGGTTGAAAAACTTCAGCATGTGTTCGGGATTCATTCCTTTAGTTTAGCGATTAAAGTTAGCAATGAACTTGATACAATTAAAGAAGGTGCTTTGAAAGGATTATTAGAAGCTAATCCGAATGCAAAAACATTTAAAGTATCGGCAAAAAGAGCATTCAAAAACTTCCCGATCGGCTCTCAAGATTTAAACCAACATGTTGGGGGATATATCTTAGCGAACACGGAAAATATTACAGTTGATGTTCATAACCCTGATGTTGAAGTGAAAGTTGAAGTGAGAGAAGTCTTTACGTACATCACGTGTGCCGTATACAGGGGAGCTGGGGGACTTCCAGTTGGTTCAGGCGGTAAAGTTATGCTCATGTTATCAGGGGGAATTGATAGTCCGGTAGCTGGTTATTTAGCGATGAAGCGTGGTGTTAAAATTGAGGCAATCCATTTTCATAGTCCTCCATATACAAATGAGCGGGCAAAACAAAAGGTGGAAGACTTGGTTCGGATTTTAACTAAATTTGGCGGCAAAATTAAATTGCATATTGTCCCATTCACCAATATTCAATTGGCTATCCATCAAGGTGTTCCTAGTAATTATGAAATCACTATTATGCGTAGAATTATGATGAGGATCAGTGAGCAGTTAGCGGCTAACAATAATGCACTCGCTATTGCTACAGGTGAAAGTTTAGGGCAAGTAGCAAGTCAAACGTTATCCAGTATGAATACAATAAACGAGGTAACAAACTTACCGATTATTCGTCCTTTAGTTACAATGGACAAGTTAGAAGTGATCGACATTGCACAGAAAATCGGCACATATGAAACATCGATTTTACCTTATGAGGATTGTTGTACCATCTTCTTGCCACAGGCACCAAAAACAAAACCGAATCGGGCACATGCAAATAAGTATGAGCAAAACCTTGATATTGAACAGTTAATCGCCGAAACGATTGAAAATACGGAAACGGTTATGTTCAAACCGCATGAGAATCTTGAAAAAACAATGGAAGACCTTTTTTAGGAATAATTTCCCAAATTTATTTCAAGCAATTACCAATTAAAAAAATGTATTGTCTTGCTTCTTCGTACACATTCTATGTGTACAAGGAGGTGATACACATGGCAAACAACAATAGTAACTCAAACCAATTAGTTGTACCTGGCGTACAGCAAGCATTGGATCAAATGAAGTATGAAATTGCTCAAGAGTTTGGCGTTCAATTAGGACCAGATGCAACATCTCGTGCTAACGGATCTGTTGGTGGTGAGATCACAAAACGTCTAGTTCAAATGGCTGAACAACAAATGAGCGGTTTCCAACAACAATAATAAAAAAACCTATAACATGGCTTAGAGGAGTGGTCGATGACCACTCCTCTTTTTAATGTGTGAACAAGAAAATAACAATATTTGTCGAGAAAAGAAAAATAAATATTCAAAAAAGTAACTTTGTTATGTATAATATGAGTTGTACGAATATTCAAAGAGGGGGAAATAAGATGAATCGCGAACAATTGATTGCACCAGAGTATTACAACTTATCCCAAGTAGTTGAACAATTTGCTGCACAGGAAGGCAAAGTAGCTATTAAATGGCTTGATGATGCCGGTAATAAAGTTGAATGGACATACTCAAAATTAATGCAAGAAGTAAATAAGTATGCAAACGCTTTATTAAGCAAAGGTCTAGAACAAGGTGATCGTGTACTTCTCATGTTACCGCGTTTACCGCAAGCATATGCCGCATATCTAGCGTGCATTAAAGCAGGGCTTGTTATTATTCCTTGTTCAGAAATGCTACGTGCAAAAGATTTAATTTATCGAATTAATCACGCAGGGGCAAAAGCAGTGATCTCTTATCATATGTTTATCTCTGAAGTTGATAAGGTTAATGAGCCTGTACCTTCTTTAGGATTTAAATTTATTATTGGCGGACAATCTGAAGGTTGGGTAGATCTTGATGAGTTGGCTGAAAATGAAAGCGATTACTATGAAGGTGCAAAAACAAAACGTGATGAAATGGCATTTTTACCATACACTTCTGGAACGACTGGAAATCCAAAAGCTGTAGTTCATACACATGGTTGGACACACGCTCATTTACAAGTTGCTTCAAAAATGTGGTTAGATGTTCAAGAAAACGATACGGTTTGGGCAACAGCAGCACCTGGTTGGCAAAAATGGATCTGGAGTCCGTTCTTATCGACAATTGGTGTAGGCGCAACGGCATTTGTTTATTACGGTAAATTTGAACCGAACGCATACTTAACATTACTGCAAGAAAATGAAATCAATGTATTATGTTGTACTCCAACTGAATATCGTATTATGGCAAAAGTTGATGGGATTGAAAAATATCAATTACCACAATTAAGAAGTGCAGTATCTGCAGGGGAGCCACTAAACCGCGAAGTTATTGACACATTCAGACGTTGCTTTAATGTAGATGTTCGTGATGGTTATGGACAAACTGAAAATACACTATTAATTGGTACATTACTTGGTATGGAAATCAAGCCGGGTTCAATGGGTAAACCAACACCAGGAAATGAAGTCGAAATTATTGATGAAGACGGTAAACCGGTTGGTGTAGGAGAAGTTGGAGATATTGCTGTTCATAAAGACGCTCCAGCACTATTTAGAGAATATTACAAAGATCCTGAACGTACTGCAAAAGCATTCCGTGGCGATTACTATGTTACAGGTGACCAAGCAAGTAAGGATGAAGACGGTTACTTCTGGTTTGAAGGTCGCAGCGATGATATTATCATCAGCTCTGGTTATACAATTGGACCATTTGAAGTTGAAGATGCTCTTACGAAGCACCCAGCAGTAAAAGAATGTGCGGTTGTAGGAAGTCCAGACGAAATTCGTGGTTGTGTCGTTAAAGCGTTTATCGTTTTGCGTAATCCTGAAGATGCAAGTGACGAGTTAATTAAAGACTTACAAGAGCATACAAAAGAATTAACTGCACCATATAAATATCCACGTAAAGTAGAATTTGTGACTGATCTTCCGAAAACAACTTCTGGAAAGATTCGTCGTATTGAGCTTCGTCAACAGGAAATGAAACAAGGATCTAAGTAATTAATTATTCAATCGTTTCTGAACGAGCGCTCGTTTAATAAAGGAAAGGGGCTGTCACTTAAAAGACAGCCCCTTTTTACTTTGCATTGATTATAGAAAACTTCGTTGCACTTTTTGCCAAAATGAATTGTGTTTTAATTTTAATGTTTTGATTTTTTTCTCAGCAAGACGTAAAGTAATCATCTCCGCATGCTGGATACTTAATGCCTCATTATCGACACCCATAATCGGATGGTCATTGCCATCTTGAATGATTTTTATCGTCAGTGATCGCTCACCGCCAAGAATAAAAGATGTTCCTAATGTTCGGTACGTATTATTATTTAGTGATGCTAGTTCACTTACTTGTAAAGATGGAAGCTTAGGATCAACAATCGCTCCTCTTACTGATTTGTTGTAGGCAGTGCTCCCGGTCGGTGTAGAAATGATTAACCCATCACCTCGAAACGTCTCAAAGTGAAGATCGTCAATGAAAACATCCATTACTAATGTCTTAATTACATTTGATCGAATAGTACATTCATTTATACAATAAAAAGGCTTTTGACCATCAATTGAAACTTCAATAACCGCATTACGCCACACTTCAAGTTGTTCGTCCTCTACAGCTGTAATCATTGCATTTGGATCCTTAATATCAAAATCAGTATAAAAACCTAATTGATCAATGTTAATCCCTACATAAAGGCAGTCTTCACGAAAATCAGTTTTGCGAATTGCTTGCAGAAAGGCGTTATCGCCACCAACACTTGCAATAATGTCTGCATCACGATAATCTGAAACAAGTGTGAAGTTATGTTTCTTGGCAAAGTCTCTTAGTGGTTCGATTGCTTTTGTCATTTCTTCTGTTTGCTTATAAAAAAAGTACAAATTTCTGCGGTTAGGCATGTAATCATGTCCCCTTTACTATGAAGTTCACTATGTTAGTATTACTGAAATACTAAAATTTAGTATAGTATTGATAATTTGAAACCTCAAGACACTTTAGCCGTATGTTGTAAAGACGCAATTATCAAAAGATTAAAAGAAAGATTTTCCATATGTAGGAGGGTGAAAATGAGCAAAAAACGTTGGCTTGCTTTAGGTATTGCAGTTGTTCTACTTCTAGCATCAACAGCATTTAATATGATGTCTGCGGTAGCTTTTGGAAATTGGGAAAATATATTTGAAGGAACAGAAGATCCATGGATTGAACGGGTGATTGAAAAGGGAGAGGGGAATGGAAAGATCGTGCTCTTGTCGCTTAATGGTGTCATTCAAGAGGCCCATGATGCACCATCCTTACTGGGGAGTGCAACGTATCACCATCGAAATTTTCTTTCAATGCTTGATCGCGCAGGAGAAGATCCGTTTGTTGAAGGGATCATTATTCGAGTCAATTCTCCGGGCGGAGGGGTTGTAGAGAGCGCTGAAATTCATGACAAAATTACAGAGATTCAAAGTGATTACCAAAAACCGATTTACATATCAATGGGCAGTATGGCAGCATCAGGTGGATATTATATTGCAGCTCCGGCCGATAAAATTGTGGCGAATCCCTCAACGATTACAGGTTCATTAGGTGTTATTTTTCAAACCATTAATGTTTCTGAACTTGCCGAAAACTTTGGGGTGAAAGTAGAAACCGTCAAAAGCGGTCCGTACAAGGATATTATGTCATCAACAAGGGAGATCACTGATGCGGAAAGAGCGATTCTTCAATCGATGATTGATGAATCATACGATCAGTTTGTTGATGTCATTGCTACCGGAAGAGGACTTTCAGAGGAAAAGGTAAGACAGCTGGCTGATGGTCGAATCTATACGGGAAAACAAGCAAAGGAATTACAATTAATTGATGAACTAGGAAGCTTAGAAACAACGATTGAATTGCTTCAAGAGGAAATTGGAAGAGGAAATTTAGAAGTTGTGAAATATGAAACGGCATTTGGCTTCGGTTCTTTCTTTTCAATGGCTGCTCAGAAGATGTTTTCAAGTGACTTTGAGTTAATAGGTTTAAAGGAAGCTCTTTTAAAACCGAACTCTCCTAGTTTAATGTATTTATATTCAGAATAGGGGGTGGCGGGATGGAAGTAACGTATGATGAACAGGAGAAGCTAGAGAATAAGGCAGACGATCTATCCACATCACGAACTATCCGTTTTGCTGGGTTCTGGATGCGTTTTTGGGCCTATTTACTCGATCTGGTCGTTGTCTTTAGCTTAAATGGAATCCTAGCTTATCCAGTGCTCAGATGGTTAGGGATAGTAGAGGTTGAGTATTTCATTTTTTCCATTGAAGCTCTAATCACAGCGCTTGTTGGTTATGTTTATTTCATGGTTATGACGAAGTATGGTGGTCAAACATTGGGAAAGAAAGTGTTTGGGTTAAAAGTCGTTGGAAAAGAGAACGATCAATTATCATGGTCAACGGTTATATTCAGAGAATTGATCGGAAAGTTTATTAGTCAGACTTTGCTTTTTATTGGGTACCTCATTGTTGCTTTTTCAAAAAAGAAACAGGGAGCTCATGATTGGATTGCTGATACGTATGTCATCCATGAAGAATAAAATATAGACTGTAAACCTGCTGGTTCATACTAGCAGGTTTATTTATGTTTGTAAGAGGTCATAATGGAAAAGTATGGAGAATGAATGGAGTTGAGTATGTAACATATGCATTGGGGATTCATTGTATTATTAATTATCATCTTCATTGTCATTCTGATCATGATTACAAAAGTGAACATAGAACTTTTCTATGCTCATGATCAAGACAATGATGAATTAACAATAAAGTTTAATGCCTGGTTTGGATTGTTATCCTATACGATGTCTGTCCCTCTCATTAAGGTCGATAAGGACTCAGCATCGATTATTATTGAAGAAGAACAAAAAGTAGGTCAAAACGATCTTGAGGATAAAAAAAGAAAAATAACCCCAAATCTAATTATTAATAAAATGAAGGAAATGCAAGATTTTTTAAGACACGTTAAAGGTTTACATAAAATTATGCGGCATTTCTTAAAGAATATTTCAGTGACAAAATTTGAATGGCAGACACAGCTTGGGATTGGGGATGCAGCACACACTGGTGTACTAGCAGGAATTGCATGGGGAATTAAAGGTACCGCAATTGGCATTGTCTCTCATTTAATGTTGTTAAAGACGAAACCAAAAATTGCTGTACAACCAGCCTATCAATCTAAGCAATCGTTCACAAGATTAAGATGTATGTTTTCTTTTCGAATAGGGCATGCTATAGGCGCGGGAATTAAGATCGCTAGACATTGGAAAAGGAGGAAGAAAAAATGGCAGACCATCCTATACAAGACTTAATGAAAACGGCAATGGAAAATTTAAAAGAGATGGTAGACGTAAATACAATTGTTGGGGATCCGGTGGAAACACCCGATGGAAGTGTTATACTCCCTGTTTCAAAGGTTGGTTTTGGGTTTGCAGCTGGAGGTAGTGAGTTTGTTGTTGAACAAAATGGCTCTAATGTCCAAGGAGCAAACGGAAATGAACACCCTTTTGGTGGGGGTAGTGGTGGCGGTGTATCCATTACACCGATCGCTTTTCTCATCGTAAATTCTTCCGGTATTAAGATGGTTCATTTAGATAGCAATACTCATCTCTATGAAAAATTGATTGATTTTGCACCACAAGTTGTAGATAAAATTCAGCAAATGTTAGGGAATAACAAACAACAATCGACAACAATGTCCAATCAAACGACACAGACTATGAATAATCCAATGGGGACTCAACCACCGCCAATTTAATAATTATATAAAGATAGGGTTAACACATTGTTAACCCTATCTATAGTTATCACGCACGTAAGCATCTTAGTTGCAATTATTTATCTATACCATTTATACTGAGCACTGTACATAGTTAAATTTTAGGGAAAAATAGAATACTGTTAATCAGGGAGGGTGTTCAAATGGCAAATGTAACGTTTAAAGGGAATGCAGTAACAATTTTAGGTAATGAAGTGAGTGTGGGGGATACAGCGCCAGATTTTAATGTATTAGCAAATGATCTTTCAGCTGTATCATTAGCAGATTCTAAAGGACAAGTGCGATTAATTAGTGTTGTACCGTCTTTGGATACTGGAGTCTGTGATGCTCAAACTCGCCGTTTCAATGAGGAAGCAGCCAAGTTAAACAATGTTAAGATTCTCACAGTGAGTGTTGACTTGCCATTTGCTCAAAAGCGTTGGTGCGGTGCAGCAGGTATTGAAAATGTTCAAACATTATCTGATCACCGTGATCTCTCTTTTGGTCAAGCATATGGCGTTGTAATTGAAGAATTACGTCTATTAACTCGCGCAGTTTTCGTTGTTGACAGCAATGATAAAATTGTTTATGCAGAGTATGTTCCAGAAGCAACTGATCACCCAAATTATGAAGCTGCAGTTGAAGCTGCAAAATCAGCGAAATAATACTTGATGATACAAAAGGGGATGTCTCTAAAGCAAGTAACAGCCACCTCGATCACAAAATCTAGCAGGTAGTGGAACCTTTAGATTCTGTATACGTTCGGGAGAGCTTTTCACTTATGAGACTTCCCTTTTTTAAATGAAAAATATTTGTTACGATTATGGCTGTACATAACTGGATAAGAGTAGTAGGTGCGAATAATTGAAGAAACAACAGAAAGGAGTGTTGTCTGCGTGACAACGAGTTCGATTGAAAAATTATTTCTTGGACTTGATGAGTCTGCCATTCTTCTTCAGGAAAAACTGGAGCTTACATATTTAGAATCTTTAATAGAAGTTGGCGACATCCTGTTTCAACAAGAAGTCCCGCATCAATTTGATGATATAACAACAAAAAGGCTAAAAAATCATTTACTCTCAATTAATCTTCAAGAATTGACTGCGGAAGATATCCGTAAATCCTATCAATTAGCGATATTAAAAGGAAGTAAAGAGGCGATTCAGCCTAACCATTCAATGACACCGGATGCGGTAGCTTTGTTTATGAGTTACTTAGTGAACAAAGTCATCGGAGGTCGTAAGGATGCTGCTATTCTTGACCTGGCTCTAGGCTCAGGCAATTTACTGACAGCTATCTTAAATCATTCTTCTCATCATCTGCGAAGCTATGGAGTTGAAGTTGATGAAACACTCCTCCGTTTAGCTTATGTGAATTCTAACCTGCAACAGCATAAGCTGGAATTGTTTCATCAAGACAGCCTAAAACCGTTATATATTGATCCAGTCGATGTTGTCGTAGCTGACCTTCCGATAGGGTACTATCCAAATGATCAGGTTGCAAAAAAATATAAACTAAGAGCGGATGAAGGTCACTCTTATTCTCACTATTTAATGCTTGAACAAGCATTGAATTATACGACTGAAGGTGGATATCTGTTATTTATCATTCCTAATCACTTTTTCCAAGGTGATCAAGCGCCAAAACTCCATTCCTTTATTAAAGAAAAGGCAGTTATTCTTGCGTTATTGCAATTGCCGCTTTCCATGTTCAAAAATGAAGCACAAGGCAAGAGTATTTTTTTATTACAGAAAAAAAGTAACAATGTAAAAGCCCCTTCGCAAGCCTTATTAGCAGAACTGCCATCATTTTCAAAACAGTCTGCCTTGAGTGATATGGTTACCCAAATTGATCAATGGTTTAAAAAGGAACTTGGGATATAGTCTTGTAAGAATGGGTACATTACTTGATAATGGTAACGTATTCAGTTTGCTGAAAATAACGAATATTACTGTTATCCTATAAAGTTAGTCAAGAAGTATTGTAATTGCGTTCTAGTGGTGTTTAAATAAGGAAGGATTTCATCATATTTGGTAGTTTATTTAGAAGGGGTCTAGCCTCTTCTATTTTCATTTTCAGATATTATTATTAAATTATGAATATTCAACGAGAAGGAGCTGTATAAATATGGCAAAAATTATGGCGATCAATGCAGGAAGTTCGTCATTAAAATTTCAATTGTTAGAAATGCCAAAGGAAGTAGTTGTAACAAAAGGGCTTGTTGAGCGAATTGGTATGGATGACTCTGTGTTCGCAATTGAAGTAAATGGTGAGAAGAAAAAGGATATAAGCAATATTCCAGATCATGCTGTGGCTGTTAAATTATTATTAGATAAATTAACAAGTAACGGAATCATTTCTTCATTAGATGAAATAGAAGGTATTGGACATCGTGTTGTTCACGGTGGAGAAAAGTTTAACGATTCCGTTCTCATTACTGATGAAGTATTAGAAGGAATTGAAGAAGTATCAGAATTAGCACCGCTACATAACCCAGCGAATGTTGTAGGAATAAAAGCATTCAAAGAGGTCCTTCCAAATGTACCAGCTGTGGCCATCTTTGATACGGCTTTTCACCAAACGATGCCAGAACAATCATTCTTATATAGTCTCCCTTATGATTATTATAAAAAATATGGGATACGTAAATATGGGTTCCACGGAACTTCACATAAATATGTTTCAGAACGTGCGGCAGAATTATTAGGCAGACCAATTGAACAACTGCGACTAATCTCATGTCACTTGGGAAATGGGGCAAGTATCGCTGCCATTGAAGGTGGAAAGTCAATTGATACATCAATGGGATTTACTCCGCTTGCTGGTGTGACAATGGGGACACGTTCTGGAAATATTGATCCAGCACTTATTCCGTACATTATGGAAAAAACAGGTCATACAGTCGATGAAGTGCTTAACATTCTAAATAAGAAGAGTGGATTATTAGGAGTCTCCGGCTTCTCTAGTGATCTGCGTGATATTGAAGGACAAGCAGAAGAAGGGAACCACCGGGCTGAGCTTGCGTTAGAAGTGTTTACATCACGAATTCATAAATACATTGGTTCCTATGCGGCAAGAATGTATGGTGTGGATGCTATCATTTTCACTGCAGGTATTGGTGAAAATAGTGATGTCATTCGTGAGAGAGTACTTAGAGGTCTTGAATTTATGGGCGTCTATTGGGACCCGGCACTAAATAAAGTCCGAGGGAAAGAAGCCTTCTTAAATTTCCCGCATTCACCAGTTAAAGTACTTATCATTCCTACAAATGAAGAAGTAATGATCGCTAGGGATACTGTTCGTGTATCGAATCAATAATAAAGTGGAAGCTGCTGATTATTTAACCAATCAGTGGCTTTTTTAATTTTTTTTACGTGTCACATTGTAATATTCATAATGGTAACGATACAATAGAGATAAGGAAATAGTTGGGTTTTGAAGGAAGAGGAGGGATTTCGATGGGCTTAACAGAGCATGAGCAACGGATTTTAGCTGATATTGTAAGATGGGAAAATAGTTATTTTCAGTATGAGGCAACAGACTTTGAATTGACGTATCATAAATGGATGAAACAGAATTATAGTAAATTAAAAGTCAGTCAACAAAGAAAACTATTAAATACGGTTGATAACTTTCTTTTTCATTTGCATTCATTAATTCAAAATTCTACATATCAGCAGGAAGCAAGTGAGAGAATTCTTGATCAGGCACGTATTTTTAATCGGGATATCCAAACTATTCAAGATATGCAATATTTAAAAATCGAGCAGTTAATTTATATTGTGAATCAGCAAATTGCTAAGCAACGCCTTGTTTCTTTTGCTCAAGGAGGACTAGCTGGTATGGGAGGATTGTTATTACTTGGGACGGATTTAGCAGCAGTTGTTGCGATTAACTTACGATCCATCCAACTAATTGCTTCTACATACGGCTATGATTTAAAGAGACCAAATGAAATGATGCTGGCATTAAAACTATTTCACGCTTCAACATTACCAAAAGGCTTACAGCATGAAGCATGGCTCACACTGGAAAAAGAAATTGTCCAGTATGAGGATGAATGGCAGCAGTATTTCTACAGTGGAGAAGATGATGCTGTTACGGATGTATCGTGGCTGCAACAACCAATCCGACAAATTGTAAAAGCGATAATTATCGTAGCGCTTCGAAAAAAGCTCATCCAAGGTGTACCACTATTAGGAATGGCATTTGGGGCAACGATGAATTATCAATTAGCAAGACAAACAACCGAATTCGCCCACCGCTTCTACCAAAAAAGATTTTTACTAGAAAAAGCATAAAAAAACAAACAGGCAACGACTGCCTGTTTGTTTTTATGATTTTTATCTATTGCCTCTTTGAAACACATACAACAATTCTAAATTCTACATTTTTAATTCTAAATTGTATTACTGATGTACAATTTCCGGTTCTAAATGTTGATTCATGCGGTACCAAATCCATAAATCATTGATTGTTGAGGCTAATTCAGAGATTTCATCGTTTAATATACAAGAGCGAATAAAATTCTCTTCTCTATTTAATTGTGACTGCTTTCTATTAATTTCAAACTCTAATTCAGCAATTCGATCAGGAATTCGTCCTCGAATGATTTCCCATTGTAATAGGATATCTGCTTGGGTGCCGTCATCGTATGCATCCCAATCATGGCCAAGTAACGGAATTGAAATACCTAATCGTTTATCAAAAACAAAATCATATCTCATCTTGACACCTCCGTTCTTATAATATTGTACACAATAGTTCATAAAATTGTAACAACTTTTTAATAATAAATCTAGAACTATAGTAAAAATCATCAATCTTTAAACTAACTTTTAGGATTGAATTTATTTTTATACTTTTTTATGAATAAGTATTGCAAATTTATACGATAGTTGTTAAAGTAATGATATTAATAAAGCAACTACTTAAGCAGGTATAAAAAGACCGCTTATTTTTTCGAAAAGCAATGTATAAAAATAATTAAATGAGTATGTATATTCATATATGGAGGGAAAGTAACAATGAGTAAGGAAAAGATTGTATTAGCATATTCTGGTGGATTAGACACTTCAGTTGCAATTAAATGGCTTCAAGAGCAAGGATATGATGTGATTGCGGTTGGATTAGATGTAGGAGAAGGGAAAGATCTTGATTTCGTAAAAGAAAAAGCTCTTAAAGTAGGAGCAGTTGAATCATATACAATTGACGCAAAGAAAGAATTTGCTGAAGGATATGTATTGCCAGTATTACAAGCTCACGCAATGTATGAAGATAAATATCCGTTAGTTTCTGCATTATCCCGTCCTTTAATCTCTAAGAAACTAGTTGAAATTGCAGAGCAGGTTGGAGCAGTGGGAATCGCACACGGTTGTACTGGTAAAGGAAATGACCAAGTTCGTTTTGAAGTATCAATTCAAGCATTAAATCCCGATTTAAAGGTGTTTGCACCTGTTCGTGAATGGCAATGGTCAAGAGACGAAGAGATTGAATATGCCAAGAAACATGATATTCCAATTCCAATTGATTTAGACAACCCTTATTCAATTGATGCAAACCTTTGGGGACGTGCAAATGAGTGTGGAATTCTTGAAGACCCTTGGGCAACACCGCCTGAAGGTGCATATGCAATGACTAAGCCGTTAGAGGAAACTCCAGATACGCCAGAAATTATTGAAATTGGTTTTGAAAAAGGTGTACCAGTTTCATTAAATGGGGAACACTATCAATTAGATCAATTAATTTTAACGTTAAATGAAATTGCCGGCAAACATGGCGTTGGACGTATTGATCATGTTGAAAACAGATTAGTAGGTATTAAGTCTCGTGAAGTATACGAGTGTCCAGCAGCAATGACATTAATTAAAGCACATAAAGAATTAGAAGATTTGACGTTACCAAAAGAAGTTGCTCACTTTAAACCAGTTATTTCAATGAAATTAACCGAAATTATTTATAATGGACTATGGTTCTCGCCATTACAACCAGCGTTACTTGCTTTCTTAGAAGAAACACAAAAATCAGTAACTGGTGTTGTACGTGTGAAACTCTTTAAAGGTCATGCAATTATTGAAGGCAGAAAATCAGAATACTCATTATATGATGAGAAGCTGGCAACATACTCAAAACACGATGAGTTTGACCATGCAGCAGCTGTTGGATTTATTTCTCTATGGGGACTTCCAACAAAAGTTCACAGTATGGTAAATAAGAAGGGAGTCAAACTTTAATGAAGCTTTGGGGCGGGCGCTTTACAAAAAGCGCTGAAGAATGGGTTGATGCATTTGGTGCATCAATCCATTTTGATAAAAACTTAGTGGAAGAAGATATTCAAGGAAGCTTAGCACACGTAAAAATGCTGGGAAAATGCGGCATTTTACAAGAAGAAGAAGTTGAAAAAATAACTAATGGCTTAAACGTCATTTTAAAGAAAGCACAAAATGATGAGTTGGAATTCTCTGTTCATAATGAAGACATTCATCTAAATGTTGAGAAGTTTCTTATCGATGAGATTGGACCAGTCGGTGGAAAGCTACATACAGGTCGCAGCCGTAATGATCAAGTGGCAACAGATATGCACTTATATTTACGAAATCAAATCAAAGAAATTCTTGATGGGGTTAAGGGGCTTCAGCAGGCATTACTTACTCAAGCAAATCAGCATGTTGAAACACTAATTCCTGGTTACACACATTTACAACGTGCGCAGCCGGTTTCATTTGCCCATCATTTAATGGCTTATTTCTGGATGCTTGAACGTGATTATGGACGTTATGAAGACAGCTTGAAAAGGGTCAATATTTCACCACTGGGAGCAGGAGCATTGGCGGGAACGACTTTCCCAATTGACCGTCATTATAGTGCAGAACTTTTAGGTTTTGACGGCATCTATGAAAATAGTCTTGATGCAGTAAGTGACCGTGACTTTATTATTGAGTTTTTAAGTGCTTCATCAATGCTAATGATGCATCTTTCACGTTTATGTGAAGAAATTATCCTATGGTCTTCTCAGGAATTCAATTTTGTTGAAATGGATGATACATTTGCGACTGGAAGCAGCATTATGCCGCAAAAGAAAAATCCAGACATGGCCGAATTAATCCGTGGGAAAACAGGACGAGTATACGGAAGTTTATTCTCGCTGTTAACGATTCTTAAGGGATTACCGCTTGCTTATAATAAAGATATGCAAGAAGATAAAGAGGGTATGTTTGATACGGTTGAAACAGTAAAAGGATCGCTTAAGATTTTTGCTGGGATGATTGAAACGATGACTGTGAAAACAGAGAACATGGAAAAGGCAACAAACTCTGACTTCTCGAATGCGACTGAGCTAGCCGATTATTTAGCTAGTAAAGGGATGCCATTTAGAGAGGCACATGAAGTTGTCGGTAAACTTGTGCTACATTGTATTCAGAAAGGTATTTTCTTACTTGACCTTCCATTTGCAGATTATAAGGAAGCAAGTGAATTATTTGAAGAGAATATCTATGATGTTCTTCAACCAAAAACTGTAGTTGCTCGTCGAAATAGTGCAGGTGGGACTGGTTTTGAACAAGTCAAAAAAGCATTGGAAATCGCTGAGCAAAAAATAAACGAAAAAAAACTTTAACGGATTTCCGTTAAAGTTTTTTTCGTATGAGAAGCATTTTTGGTTTATGAACGGACGATTAATACATCACATTTTGAATGACGTGTAATCGCTTCAGATACGCTGCCGATGAAGAATCGTTCGACAGCATTTAACCCAGTTGCACCTGAGACAACTAAATCAACTTCATATTTTTGAACAATATCTTTAGGAATTTTCACTTTTGGTGCCCCAAATTCCAATACAATTGAAACGTTAGGAACACCTGCTTTTTCAGCTTGTACTTTACACTCTTCCAACATTTCTTTCCCATATTGTTCAGCACGGGTAATAATTGTACGATCATAATGCTCAACAGTCGCAAATGATCTAGTATCAATAACGTGTGTAATAATTAATTTTGCTTCATCTTTTTTAGCTATATCAATTGCTTTTGCAAATGCTTTTTTAGACTCATCTGAACCGTCTATAGCGACTAATATAGTTTGATAGTTTTTTGACATAGGAATCATTCCTCCTTAATATAGCAATCATCTACTACAAATTCATTATAGCATGAATTTTTTGTAAATTATGTGAACAAAAGGTCTTAGTGTGAACGTTTCATGAATAATTTTAGTGCATAATAAAAGTCGAATAAAATGGAGTAAACAAACGAAAGTTAAAGAAGAATTTCGCCATATTACTATTGCAAAAAGGTTTTGCAGATGGTCATTAATGGAAAGAAAGGAGGTAGAATTATGAAGGAAAAACCATTCAACGATTTCGAATATGATCAAGATGGAGAAATGATCGTATATCAACAAGTGATGAATTCTTATTATAATGGTGCTGCCGAACTTACATCGGAAAAGAAAGAAAACGAACAAAATAATGAGCAATAAGCAAGCTGAGAATCATTAGAGCGTGTCTTTAATGGTTCTTTTTGGTTTGGCCGTTGGGTATACTAAGTACAACATAGTTAGAAAGCGGTTTTCTTTTACTATTTTTTCTAATAATAGTATGATTTTATTGACTAAAGAATAATTAAATATAGAACGATGAGCTCATGAAAATGTTCATTACAGATTAGCCAGGGATTGGGGGAAATCGGATGCGTCATGCTTTAATAACTGCTGGAACAAAAGGATTAGGCAAGAAGGTCACGGAGAAACTACTAGAACAAGGTTATTCCGTTACTGTAAATTATCGAAGCGATTATGAAGCAGTTAAGAGGTTCAAAGAGGATATGATCTTTGATGAAGCACGCGTGCATTTTGTACAAGGGGATGTAACAAAGAAAGAGGATATATACCGTCTTATTGATGAAGCTTATGAAAGGTTCGGTCGAATTGATTTATTAATTAATAATGCTGGCCCATACATTTTTGAACGGAAAAAATTAATCGATTATGAAGATGATGAATGGTATGAAATGATAGAAGGTAATCTGAGTGCTGTTTTTCATATGGTCAAAAAAACGATCCCAATTATGAGAAAGCAAAAGTTTGGCCGAATTATTACGTATGGGTTTCAAGGAGCGGGGGGAGCACCCGGCTGGATATATCGCTCCGCTTATGGAGCGGCAAAAGTTGGGCTCTTGTCCTTGATAAAAACAATTGCAATTGAAGAAGCGGAATATGGGATTACCGCAAACATGGTTTGTCCAGGAAATATTATTGGTGATATGAAGGAAGCGACAATCGAAGAATCAAGACAAAAGATCGATCATTCAACACCAATCGGCCGTTCGGGAACGGGAGAGGATATTGCGAGAACGATTGCTTTTTTGTGTGAGGATCAATCAGATATGATCACAGGCACTGTAATTGAAGTGACAGGTGGAGTCGATGTGATTCATCGATATCGGTAAGTATAAAAAACCACTTTTTACCACATCTTAATAATGAGGTGAAAAGTATGAGCAAAATAATGAACAAAAACAAAATTGGATATGTTTTTATTGCTTTTATAGCCATGTTTTTATCAGTTGTCATGCCACAGCCAGTCACTGAAGCATCTTTAATGCAAAGTTTTTCAGTGAAAATTACGGTTATTGATAAAGGTGTTGAACACGAATGGGAATATCATAGCCCTTCCAAGTATGAGTATGAAACAGGCGAAACCGTTATTAAAAATGAGAAAGCAAAAACAGAAGTAGAGAAAATGATGAAACTATTAAACATTTCTGAGAAAGCAACAGTTGAGGAGATGGTCGATTCATTAAAGAAGAATGGCTTTGAAACAATCGAACGTTTGGATGTTCGTTGGATGAATGGTGAGAGCCAATTGTATACGTGGGTTTGGGAAAACGATCAAAGAGAAAAGTAAGTGAGGTGAACCGTGTGAAAATCGGAGTGCCAACAGAAATAAAAAATAATGAAAATCGTGTGGCGATGACGCCGGCTGGCGTTGTTACTTTGGTGAACCATGGGCACGAAGTACATATTCAAAAAGGAGCTGGCATTGGGTCTGGGTTTACGGATGAACAGTATAAAGATGCTGGGGCGATCATCGTTGAAACAGCTCGTGAAGCATGGTCCATGGAGATGGTGATGAAAGTAAAGGAACCATTGCCGGATGAATATGATTATTTTTATGAGGGGCTCATTTTATTTACGTACCTCCACCTAGCGCCGGAGCCAGAATTAACGAAGGCTTTAATTGATAAAAAAGTTGTTGGAATTGCCTATGAAACCGTTCAACTTCCAAATGGTTCTCTTCCTCTACTGACACCAATGAGTGAAGTTGCTGGAAGAATGGCCGCTCAAATTGGTGCGCAATTTCTAGAAAAGCCAAAAGGGGGCAAAGGTGTTCTTTTATCTGGTGTGCCAGGCGTGAAGAGAGGGAAAGTGACGGTTATCGGTGCAGGTGTTGTGGGAACAAATGCTGCAAAGATTGCTATCGGCCTAGGTGCAGATGTAACCATTATTGACTTAAATCCGGAGCGCCTGCGACAAATAGATGATATCTTTGGGAACGAAGTCAACACAATTATGTCTAACCCGCTCAATATTGCTGAAGCTGTGATGGAATCTGATCTTGTCATTGGTGCTGTATTAATCCCAGGGGCAAAGGCACCACGTCTGGTTACAGAAGAGATGGTCAAAGCAATGCAACCTGGATCCGTCATTGTAGATGTTGCGATTGACCAAGGTGGAATATTCGAAACGACCGATCGAATTACAACACATAGTAACCCGACGTATGAAAAGCATGGTGTCGTTCATTATGCTGTAGCAAATATGCCTGGAGCTGTTCCACGCACTTCAACTATTGCTTTAACAAATGTAACAATTCCATATGCCCTGCAAATTGCTAACCGTGGCTATGTAAAAGCATGCTTAGATAACTCGGCATTAGCTAAGGGAATTAACACCTTAAGCGGATATTGTACGTATCAAGCTGTCGCAGACATCCACAATCTAGAATACGCAGATGTCGTGAATTTGTTGGAATTACAGAAAAGCAATTAATAATGTATAATTAATAATGAATAATTAATAATTGAAAACAAAGGGAGAATGACGTTTTGACACGTCAATCTCCCTTTTAATGATTTATTGAGTGTTTTTCAAAAGAGTCTTCTATGTGGTACTACTACAATAATTATAAATTATAAATTATAAATTATTAATTATTTTATGATTTGCATTTCTTTCGGGTAGTTCGTAAGGCATTCGTGACCGTTGTCTGTGACTAACACATCATCCTCAATACGTACGCCGCCAACGTTTGGAACATAGATTCCAGGTTCTATCGTAAACACCATTCCTTTTTGGAGGAGTGTATCGTTATTTTCACTCATGGACGGATATTCATGAACATCAATGCCTAAACCATGACCAATGCGGTGTGGAAAATGGGCACCGTAACCCGCTTGTTCGATGATCGTACGAGCTGTTTTATCGATATCGCCTGCCCGTGTGTTTGGTTTACTGACGGAAAGTGCAGCTTCTTGTGCCTGTAGTACGGTTTGATAAATCCTTTGTTGTTCTTCTTTTGCTTCGTCGATAATGACGGTTCTTGTAATATCAGAACAATAGCCGTTAATGACTACACCGAGGTCAAATAAAACAAAATCTCCGGATTGAAGCTCTTTTAGTCCCGGATGACCATGAGGGTCAGCTGACTTTTCACCACTTAGCACCATCGTTGAAAAGGACATTTTATTGATTCCTTTTTTCTTAAGTTCGAATTCAATTGTTGCTAAAATTTCGAGTTCTGACTTGCCCTTTTTAATGGCGTTAATTCCTATCTCAACACCAAAATCGGCGTATTCAGCAGCCTCACGCAGTATAGATAACTCGCTATCATCTTTCAGCATTCGCATCGTATGCAATTTCGTTTCGACGGATTGAAATACTGCCCCGGGAAAGGAGTTTTGCAGCAACTCGGCACGGTAGTATGTTAGGTGCTCCTTCTCAATAGCAACTTGGTCAAACGCAATTGTGCGTTTCTGTATTTCCTGTTGTAAAAGCCCCCAAGGGTCGTCAGAATCGCTATAGCCAATAACAACACCTTGCCATCCTGTTGAACGAGCTTGGGCGACCTCCATGTTCGGACAAATTAAAAAAGCCTCACCATCAGGAAAAACAACCGTACCTAATAAACGCTCATGTGGTTCACAATAAAAACCAGATAAGTAAAAGACATTCGCTGTTGAAGTGATCAAAGCAAATGAATGTTGTTGTTCTTTTAACCATGAAGAAAGTTCATGAATTCGTCTGTTCATCCAATACACCCCTTTTCTCTCATAGATAACCTAACATTAGCAAAAGAACTCACCGTTAACAAGAGAGGGGGGAGTGTAGAGTTTAGAGTTAATTAATAATTAATAATTAATAATGTAGAATTTAGAATTTAGAATTGGTGAGAGTAATTCAGGTTGCTTTTTAAGACTGCGAAGAAAGTTCTTACAACAACTCTAAACTCTAAACTCTACACTCTAAACTTTACATTGCTTTTTTGAATCTTTTCCCCACTTTTATCCGTATAGATTATTGTGGGGTTAGTTTATTACGTATACTAAATGAAAACGAATGGAGGAGATGTTGATGTTTAAGTTTTTTGGTCGTGTGAAAACGGTGATGAGTTCTGAGTTAAATGCCCTTTTAAATAAAGCTGAGAATCCTGTAAAGATGTTAGATCAAATGTTGCGCGATATGGAGAAGGATTTAGCGGAGGCTGAAGCGACAGTTGCCAGACAAATGGCGAATTGCAAAATGCTCGAGAAGAAAGTGGATGACGCAAGAAATTCAATTTCCAAACGTGAACATCAGGCAATCCAAGCACTCGAAGCAGGTAATGAAGATTTGGCACGGCGTGTCATTGAAGACAAACAAAAACTACAAGTGAATTTTGAAACATTAGATGAGTTGTATCAAGTGGCAAAAACCGATGTTGAAGATCTTCAGCAAAAGTTAAAAGAAATGAAAGAAGAATATCATTCGATGAAGATTAAGAAAGATTCCTTGAAAGTCAGAGCGGAAACAGCAAAGATGAAAACAAAAATGAATCGTTCGATGTCGGCAATTGGTAGTGATCATACGAAACAAGGTTTTGAAAGAATGGAAGAAAAAATTCTCCAATATGAAGCAGAGGCAGAAACAACTTCTGATTTACATGTATCAAAAAGTTTAGATGAAGAACTTGCTTCATTACATGGGAATCAAGAAGTTGAAAACGAATTAGAACAATTGAAGCGCAAATTAGGGAAAGAGTAAATCTTTCCTTTTTTTTGTTCCATTTCTTTGTTGGTAAAGTTCGCAAATAAGTCAGAAATTACATTTTATGATAAAATAATAAACACAAAAGAAATATAGGACAATTTAACAAACTTGGAGAGTGTCTATGAAACTTAAGATATTTCTGAATTACGTAGCACTGACGATAGGCTCGATTATTGTAGCGGTCGGGCTTGAATTGATTTTGGCACCAAATGATTTAGTCGATGGCGGGGTTACAGCATTAGCCATTATGAGTAATTCGATCTGGGGTGTACCGATTTATGTTGTTTTTGTATTATTAAATTTACCGACGCTCTTGTTTGCGGCTAACTTAATGGGGAAACGATTCATTTTTCGAACTATCTATGCAAACGTGGTGACAAGTATTGCGCTCTATCTATTAGCTCCGATGCCGGCGATCACATCATCTGAAGTGCTCATTGTCCTATATGGTGGTTTGATTCTCGGCTTAGGTATTGGTTTAGTTGTCAAGGCAGGAGGAGCGATTGACGGAACGGAAATGATTGCGATGTGGGTGAATAAACGGTATCACATTCCGATCAGTTCGTTTTTATTAGCAATCAATGCCGTAATTCTGACTGGAGCGGCATTTGTCTATTCTTTAGAAAAAGCAATGTTTAGTTTTGCTGTATTTTATCTTGTTTCAAAAACAATTGATTTTGTGCTTGACGGTTTAAATCAAGGAAAATCGGTTACAATTATTTCGGAGCAGCCTGATAAAGTAGGCGAAGTTCTATTAAGAGAGCTTGATGTACAAATTACATACTTATACGGTGAAGGTGGATACTCCGGGGAAAAACGCAAAATTATTTACTGTATTACGAATCGCTTTATCTACCCGAAATTAAAAGAGGTGGTTCTATCGATTGATCCAAGTGCTGTTTTGGAAGCATCATTTGTAGCAGAAACTGCCGGAATCAAAAAATCGTCACCAATTCTATTAAGTGCAGAAAAAAATGATGAAAGCAGCAGGAATTCAAGTGCAAAACCGCGTAGAAAAGTGAAGAGGAAAAAAACAAAGTAAAAGGAGCGATTTGAAAATGAAACTTACATATCATGGACACTCCGTTGTGGCAATTGAAACGAATGGAACAAAGATTTTAATCGATCCGTTTTTAACAGGTAATGGTCAATGTCAGCTTAATGCAAAAGATGTAAAAGTTGATGTTATTCTACTTACTCATGGTCATAATGATCATGTTGGTGATACAGTACAATTAGCAAAAGATAATGATGCACTCGTCGTTGCACCGTTTGAGTTAGCTACATATTTAGGCTGGCAAGGAGTGAACGTCCATCCGATGCATATTGGCGGATCACATACGTTTGAATTCGGAAAAGTAAAGTTAACACAAGCATTCCACGGCTCAAGTGCGATAGATGAAGAAAAGCAAACAATTGTTTATACAGGTATGCCAAGTGGTATTTTGTTCACGGCAGAAGGGAAAACAATTTACCATGCTGGTGATACAGCATTATTCTCTGATATGAAGTTAATTGGTGAATTAAACGAGATTGATGTAGCTTTTTTACCGATTGGTGATAATTTTACTATGGGTCCAGAGGATGCAGCCATTGCAGCAGAATGGCTGAAAGCAAAAAAAGTCGTTCCAATTCACTACAATACGTTTCCTGTTATTGAACAAAGCCCAGAACAATTTGCAGCAAAGTTAAAGAATGGTCAAGGGGTTACGTTAGCTTCCGGAGAATCATTAGACATTTAAATCGTTAGTGGACGTGTATTTGTAAATACACGTCTTTTTTATGTTTTTCCTCATACAATAATGTATAGACAAGTACATTGATTCTGAATAAGGGGGATGCCAGTAATGAAACAACGTCTTTTTTTATGTCTGCTTCTAGGGTTAGCACTTATTTATTATGCACTGCCACGGTTGTCATTTGATGGAATGGCAACTGTTCTATTTTCAAGTTTATGGTTATTTTTTGCTTTCTGTGTTGTTAGTGGCAATTTAATAGGAATGTTATATGGAAAAAAGAAACAAAGAAGCCGTCGTCCACAGAAGAAAGTGAAGAATACTGATCAACAAAAACGCCAATATGGACTATAAGTCATTGCTGTTAGTTACTTTCACCTGTATAATAAAATAGTAGTACAGTTTATAATACAGTTTTGGCAAATCGAAGAAATACAGCCAAAACGAGTGAAAGTATGGTGATGAGGCTTGGCAACAAAACATGAACAAATCTTAGAATATATTACATCTCTGGAAATTGGACACAAAATTTCAGTTAGGCAAATAGCTAAAGCATTAACAGTCAGTGAAGGAACTGCCTATCGTGCCATTAAAGAAGCTGAAAACCAAGGATTAGTAAGTACAATTGAACGTGTTGGAACGATTCGTATTGAAAAGAAACAAAAAGATAACATCGAAAAGTTAACATTTGCTGAAGTGGTTAATATTGTTGATGGACATGTTTTAGGCGGACGAAACGGTTTGCATAAAACGTTAAATAAATTTGTCATTGGTGCCATGAGGCAAGAGGCAATGATGCGCTACGTTGAAGCTGGCAATCTATTAATTGTCGGAAACCGTGATCTCGTTCATAAACTGGCGCTGGAAGCGGGATCAGCTGTACTAATTACTGGTGGATTTGATACGAACGATGAGGTTAAACAATTAGCTGATGAATTAGAGCTGCCAATTATTTCTACAAGCTACGATACGTTTACAGTAGCGGCTATGATTAACCGGGCAATCTATGACCAGCTTATTAAAAAAGAGATTGCTCTTGTTGATGATATCTTAATTCCGTTACAGGATACATTTTATATGACGACATCAAACACTGTTGAAAAATGGTATGAGTTAAATGATAAAACAGGTCATAGTCGTTATCCTGTAATCGATGAAAATATGAAAATACAAGGGGTCGTCACATCAAAAGACGTTATGGGAGCCAATCGTATGACTCCAATTGAAAAAGTAATGACGCGTAATCCGATTACAGTAAATGAGCGAACTTCAGTTGCTGCTTCCGCTCATATGATGGTATGGGAAGGGATTGAATTGTTGCCGGTTGTTGATCAGCAGCGTAAACTGTTAGGAATTATTAGCCGTCAGGATGTCCTAAAAGCATTGCAAATGATTCAACGACAACCGCATGTAGGGGAAACAATTGATGATATCATTACAAGTCGTTTTAAAGAAGTGACAAGCGGCTCGGAGCCTTCGTACATCTGTGAAGTGACTCCACAGATGACAAACCAGTTAGGAACGATTTCATATGGTGTTCTTACTACGCTCGTAACTGAAGCAGGAAGCAGGGTGCTTCGTCAGTATAAAAAGGGCGATCTTGTAGTAGAAAACATTACAATTTACTTTATTAAACCAGTCCAAATAGAAAGTAAAATTGATATTCATCCAAAAGTATTAGAGATTGGGAGAAAATTCGGTAAAGTTGATGTTGAAATCTTCCATGAAGGAAATATTGTTGGTAAAGCATTAATGATGGCCCAATTAATCGATCGGTAACGTATGAAAAAAGGGGATGTCTCATAGCAAGTAACAGTCGCCTCGACGACATAATATAGAAGTTGATCATTGATGTAACTCCTATATTTTGTAAACATTCGAGGAGAGCTGTCACTTATGAGACATCCCCTTATTACTTACTTTGATTGACGGCTTTCTTCAATTACCAATGGTAAAAAGTGCTGATAAGCTCTATAGCCAAGGACAATATTAGCAATACCAAGCAGAGAAAATACGATTCCGACTGTTATTGCTACCCATGTTCCAGTATAAATGATTTGATTAAGTCCAAATGAAACCAGAAACACACCTAAAGCAATATTCGCTTTTGTCTGAATCCATTTCTTCTCCATTGGCGCATTTGAACGCCAAAACTTTACTTTAAAATAAAGGAAGAATACAATGGAAAAAACTACAAAGATTGTAAAAAACATCGCTCTTTATGATCCTCCTATCTACATACCCTATTTCACATTTATTGTATCGTTTCTTGGTAGGAAAAGCTATAGCTATTGAAAATGGTAATTATTTAACGAAGGGGAAGATTTGAATGAAAACAAAAATTATCGAAAAAATAAAGGAATTTAATACGATTATTATTCACCGCCATGTCCGTCCAGATCCTGATGCGATTGGATCACAAGCGGGTTTGGCTGAGATGATTAAAGCGAGTTTTCCCGACAAACAAGTATACATTGTTGGTGAAGAAGAACAATCTTTAACATTTTTAGAAGAAATGGACACTATTTCAGATGATATGTATCAAGGTGCATTAGTCATTATTTGTGATACAGCGAATGTTGAACGAATTAGTGATGAGCGGTACAGCATGGGCAATTTCATTATTAAGATTGATCATCATCCAAACGAAGACCCGTACGGTGATCTCATTTGGGTCGACACGAGTGCAAGTTCTGTTTCAGAGATGATTTGTCAATTGCATGAGGCTGGCAAAAATTCCGGCTTTGTTTTAAATCAAAAGGCAGCTCGATTACTCTATGCTGGTATCGTCGGTGATACAGGTCGCTTCCGCTTTCCAAACACAACTGAGCATACATTTCGTTTTACGAGTGAACTGGTGAAGGTTGGTTTTTCGCGAACAGAATTATATGAACAGTTATACAAAAAAAATCTAAAAGTCGCTCGCTTTGAAGGCTATATTTTGCAAAAGTTCCAAGTCACTGATGCTGGTGTCGGGATTATGAACTTACCGAAGGAATTACTTGAGGAGTTTCATGTATCAACAAGCGAAGCCTCACAGCTTGTTAATACATTTTCAAATGTTGAAGGATTAACGGCGTGGGTATTTTTTGTAGAGGAAGCTGATGGTGAACTAATTCGTGTTCGGCTCCGTTCAAAAGGTCCACAAATTAATCAAATTGCCGCTCAATTCGGCGGTGGAGGACATCCACTAGCAGCAGGAGCCTCCGTTACAGCCTGGGAAGACACAACAAAGGTTGTGGAATTACTTGAGGAAGTGTGTTCAAACTGGAGTTGAGAGTTTAAAGTTTAGAGTTTAGAGTTTAGAGTTGTTTGTGGGTAAAAGCTTAGGAAGATTGTTTAATATTAAGTAAAAAGGATCACCTAAGTTTTTAGGTTGATCCTTTAATTTTAAGCATTTTTGTTTGGACTTCGAAGTAATACTCAGTTATAAATCTAAACTCTACATTCTAAACTCTCAACTATTTTTTCACCGGTATAAACCAAGAGCCTAGCTCAGTTTGGTCGATGTGCACTTCGATCCCTAGCTTTGCCAGTTCTTTTTTTACTAATTCAGTTACTTCTTTTGTTTCCGCATAGGCTGAGTATCCGGCTTTTATTTTTTCAACTTTTGCTCTTGCCAATTCCTTTTTATTTATAATCATCAATTCCACCCCCGGTAATTAGGAAATACTTATTAAGACACTATAGATAATAGGATAGTCAATTCATCATTCTTGTTATCTATATTATAATGCAAAATCCTAATATTGAGGTTTTTTTTGACGAAAATTCAAAGAATATCAACATTTCTATATTGCTAATTCAACTTACTTTTTTAATTTTCATATATAATTCTAACGTTGTAAACAAGTACAATTGCTCAACCTTTAATTGATAGTGATGATCTCCGATAATAAAAGTTTTGTTTTCTATCGTTCGTATCATGGCTTCTTTTGTTTTACTGGCACTTTCTATATCATTATTGATAAGAAAGCTTAATTCGTCTTCGGCAAGCTTTCTTAGCTCGTACAATGTTAATTCGTTAAGTTTTAGCTGTTTTTCATTGGTGAAAGAGACATCTATTTTTTGGATTGTCAGTTTCTTTTGATTTTCTTTATTTAGTTTCTCTTTATCGCTGAGCAGGATTTCAATATCACGATTTAACTCATCAATTTCAAGCTGTTGCATTTTAATTTGATTGATTAACTTTTCATGAACGGTTCCGAAATTATAAAGAAAAAATAACCAACCGATAAGCATTCCAATCACGACTCCAGCAAAAAAACGTTGCCATCCAGGTCGTTGATAGTATGGAGGAACTCTCATTAATTTAAATGCTCCTGAGTTAACCATGTTATTAATGACGTGCCTGTATGGGCTCCACTCATTGCAGCAAAGATCATTAACAGCGTTTTAAAAAGGTCACCATGTAGACCGTTCAGTATACCTCTTTCAAGGCTTGTAATTGCATCAAATGTACCGCCAATGGCAGCAACAAGAGCCCATATCTTTAAACTGTTGGATAGCTCATATATTGTGTGCAGTGGAGGCTTGCCAATTAAAAATGCCCCGATTCCACCTACAATTGCCCCTCCCATGACAACACCAAACGCAACAAAGTAGTTAGTAATTAATGTTGCTAGTACTTCTCGATTCATGGTGGATCACCCTTTCATTGTCCTACTTCTATATCTATTCGCAAGCATTTTTGATATGCTTGTTTTGTAAACAGGATATTTTAATTAATAATGAATAATTTATAATTTAGAATTGGTGAAGGTGGATTCAAAGTAGAAGCTAGTATCTAAATAAATCCTTTGACTTTAAGAGGTTCGTTTCATCTGTGAAAAATGTAAAAAAATTATAAATTATTAATTATTAATTAGATTTTACGGGGGGAAGTGTCAATGGGTTTTGTCCATTTGCATGTATATACAGAATATAGCTTGTTGAATGGGTCATGCCGAATTGAGCAGCTTGTTCAAAAAGCCAAATCAAGTGGTTTTCAAGCTTTGGCAATAACTGATGTCAATGTAATGTATGGTGTTATTCCTTTTTACAAAGAGTGTAAGAAAAATGGGATTAAACCGATTATAGGTATGGAATTGAATGTGGCAGATTTCTTCGATGAAAGTGTTAGAAAGAAAAAGTTTGAAACCTTTTCTTCACTAGTTTTGTTAGCGGAAAATCAGAGAGGCTACAATAATCTATTGAAGCTCTCAAGCCTTGCTCAAAGCCAGGGTTATTCAAATCAACCGATCGTCCTGAAGGAAAACCTTCGTCAGTATAGTGAAGGTTTATTTGCAATATCACCCTTTGCTACAGGAGAGATTGGACAGCATTTACAGAGTGGTAATGTCGGGAAGGCGGAGGAAGTAACTGCGAATTATAGGAAGATGTTTGGAGATAATCACTTCTTTTTAGAAATTCAACCTAGCTATAGGGAACCACATTTATTTAAAAAAGTTATCTCTTTTTCAAGGAAAGTAGACATTGATTTAATCGCTTCAAATCAAGTGTATTATGTAGATGAGAACGAAGCAGCCGCACTTTATTGCTTACATGCGATTAAAGAAGGTCATGTTATTGACATTAATGACATTGATCCTACTCTCATCGGCAGACATTTCATGTCGGGAGAAGAAATTAATCGTCATTTTCATATGATTCAAGATGCAATAGATAATACAAGTCGTCTCTCTGATCAATGTCACGTAGAAATTGAGTTAGGTGGGAAATTCCTCCCTAAGTATCCGGTTGCCAATCAAAGTGCCGGACAATATTTAAGAGAGTTATGCGAAAAAGGATTAAAAGAACGATATGAGGTAGTGTCAGAGGAAATTGTTGCTCGATTGAACTATGAATTAAAAGTTATTGATGGGATGAATTTTAATGACTATTTTCTTATTGTGTGGGACTTTATGGATTACGCACATCGTAACCAAATCATTACTGGTCCAGGCAGGGGCTCAGCGGCAGGATCACTCGTAGCGTATCTATTAAAAATTACAAACGTTGACCCAATAGAACATCAATTATTGTTTGAGAGGTTTTTAAATCCTGAAAGAGTGACGATGCCAGATATTGATATTGATTTCCCTGATACACGCCGGGAAGAAGTCATTCAATATGTCATGCAGAAGTATGGATCCGCACACGTTGCCCAAATTATTACTTTTGGAACTTTGGCGGCAAAAGCAGCGATTCGGGACATTGGAAAGGTAATTGGGATCGAACAAACGACGATCGATTCGATTGCCAAAATGATGCCTTCACGACCTGGGATCACATTAAAGCAAATCCTTGCCGAAACCCCAAGATTACGAGAGCAACTAGCAAAATCAGAGCAAGCTCATTTACTTTTTTCACTTGCACAACAGGTAGAAGGCTTACCGAGGCATACATCCACACATGCTGCAGGGATTGTCATTAGTGATCAACAATTAACGGATATCGTCCCGCTTCAGGAAGGGCATGGCAACATTCCGTTAACTCAATTTTCGATGGATATCTTAGAGGAAATCGGGTTGTTAAAAATGGATTTCCTCGGTTTAAGAAACTTATCATTGATTGAAGAGATTGTGACTCTGATTGAAAAGCGCGATCACAAAAAAATTAATGTAAACCGTATCCCTTTTGATGACGAGAAAACATTTCAGCTGCTTAGTCATGGCGATACAACAGGTGTCTTTCAACTTGAATCATCAGGGATGAGGAAGGTACTGCAACAACTTAAGCCGACAGAGTTTGAAGATATCGTTGCTGTGAATGCTCTTTATCGACCGGGTCCAATGGAAAATATTCCATTATACATAGCTGGAAAGCATGGGAAACGAAAAGTAAACTATTTGCATCCTGATCTGGAGACAATACTGAAAAAAACATATGGGGTGATTGTTTACCAAGAACAAATTATGCAAATTGCCGCCAAAATGGCCGGTTTTTCATTGGGGGAAGCTGATCTTTTAAGAAGAGCAGTAAGTAAAAAGAAGAGAGAAATATTAGAAGAGAATAAGCAGCGTTTTATCACTGGCTGCCAAAAGAAAGGGTATGGGGAACAAATTGCCGCGAAACTGTATGAGCTGATCGTTCGCTTTGCAGATTATGGCTTTAACCGTAGTCATGCGGTAGCATACAGTGTCATTGCCTTTCAATTAGCCTATTTAAAGGCGAACTTTCCGGTAAGTTTTTTGTCTGCATTATTAACCAATTCGATAGGAAACCAGACGAAATTAGATCAATATATATCTGAAGCAAAAAGTAACAATATAATGATCCTGCCACCTTCTATTAATAAAAGCTCTATTGAGTTTATCCCCAGTGAAAAAGGGATATTATTCAGCTTAAAGGCGATAAAAAATGTTGGGATTCAAGCCGTTCACGAAATTATTGAAAAAAGGCAAGATCAAATCTACGAGAGTTTATTTGATTTTTGTCAGAGAGTTTCATTGCGTATTGTCAATCGACGAGCTTTGGAATCGCTGATCGTTGCAGGAGCGTTTGATAAGATGCATCCAAATCGGGCTCAATTATTAGCTTCGTTGGATTCGGCAATTGAATTTGGTGAATTATCTCAGCATGAAAAGGGCCAGACACAATTGTTTACCGGTGAGCTGGTATCCCCGCCGTTAATCGATGTACCGCCATTTACAGAAGAAGAAAAGTTATCTTTTGAACGGGATGTGTTAGGTTTATACCTTTCTGGACACCCTATATTTAAATATAAAAACATCCTTAATAGTATGAATCGAACTGTGATTCGTCATCTTTTACATGAAACGCAAAATAATAAATACCGGATTGTTGGCTTAGTCAATCAACTCAAAACGATTAAAACGAAAAAAGGCCAGCATATGGCTTTTATGACGTTAAGTGATGAAACTGGAGATATAGAGGTAACTGTATTTCCAAACACATTTGAGGCGTATCGTCAGTATTTGGTAAAGGGGGAAGCATTGCTGCTTGAAGGAAATTTACAGCAATCGAACAATAGTACAGCCTTTGCGGTTCAAAAAGTAAAGCCCTTGAAAGATATAAAAATAACTACAAATTATGACAAACGTGTCTATATAAAAATCGACAAGCACCATGATCGTTTTACAAAAAATAAATTTAAAGAGGTTTTAAAAAATTATCCTGGAAGAACTGAAGTCATCGTCTATATCGCTGAAACTAAGAAAACAATCTCGTTGGCAGATGAACTACGAATCGACGCCTCAGCAGAGTGTTTGGCGCAAATTAAGGCGATATTAGGCGAAAAAAATGTGGTATATAAAGCTAGATAAGAGGTTTACTGTTTGCTAGAATCTGATATAATTGTATTCAGTGAATTGGTGGTCAGACCACTAAGGTGTAAATTGTTTAATTAGATAAGGAGAGTGAATTAATTGTCTACAACTAGAGAAGAAGCTCTACATATGCATCGTGTGAATCGTGGGAAATTAGAATCAAAATCAAAGGTGCAAGTAAGAAATGCAAGAGATTTAAGCTTAGCCTATTCACCTGGTGTTGCTGAGCCTTGTAAAGAAATTTTTGACGATAAGCAAAACGTTTATGAATATACAATGAAAGGAAACATGGTTGCTGTTGTCTCTGATGGTACAGCGGTACTAGGGTTAGGGAATATTGGTCCCGAAGCAGCTCTTCCTGTAATGGAAGGAAAGGCCGTGTTGTTTAAATCATTTGCTGGTGTTGATGCATTTCCTATTTGTCTAAAAACAACAGACGTGGAAAAGATCATTGAAACAGTAAAATTACTGGAACCGACTTTTGGTGGCGTGAACTTAGAAGATATTGCTGCACCGAATTGTTTTGTGATTGAAGAGCGTTTAAAGAAAGAAACGAACATTCCAGTTTTCCATGATGACCAACATGGTACTGCAATTGTAACGGTTGCCGGCTTGATTAATGCACTTAAGGTTTCCGGAAAAACAATGAAAGAAATTAAAGTAGTTGCCAATGGAGCAGGTGCTGCTGGAATTGCCATCATTAAATTATTATTCCGTATGGGTGTAAAAGACATTATTATGTGCGACTCCAAAGGTGCGATTTATGACGGTCGTCCATATGGAATGAATGCGATCAAAGACGAAGTGGCGAAAATGACAAACAGAGACAAAATTGAAGGCTCTCTAGAAGATGTCATTAAGGACACTGATGTATTTATCGGTGTATCAGTAGCCGGTGCCTTAACAAAAGAAATGATTCAATCAATGAATCCAGATCCAATTATTTTTGCAATGGCGAATCCGGACCCAGAAATTATGCCAGAAGACGCAAAAGCTGCAGGTGTAAGCGTAATTGGGACAGGCCGTTCAGATTTTCCGAATCAAGTAAACAATGTACTTGCATTCCCTGGTATATTCCGTGGTGCGCTGGATACGCATGCGACTCATATCAATGAAGAGATGAAGATTGCTGCTGTATATGCGATTGCTGATCTAGTATCTGAAGAGGAGTTATCAGCAGACTACGTTATCCCGGCACCATTTGATCCTCGTGTTGCTCCGGCAGTTGCAGCAGGGGTTGCAAAAGCAGCTATGGAGACAGGTGTAGCAAGAAAGAAAGTAGATCCTCAGGAGATTGCTGAAAAAACTCGTCGATTAGCAGTAATAGAAGAATAAAGTACAATGAAGAAAAGGGAAGGGGGGAAGCCTTTCCTTCTCTTTTGCTTTTAGAGGTATTTTATCGAATAAAAGAACTTTTATTTCAACATGCATGTAATAGAAATCGGTAAAATATAGATGAGAGTAGGTGACGAAATGATGTCATCACAACAAGATAAGGTCTATGTTGAGATTATTAAGGCAATTAATAAAATTATTCATGAAGATCAGCTAAAAAGCGGTGATAAACTTCCTTCAGAAAGGGAACTTTCCGAACGCTTACAGGTTGGAAGATCGTCTGTTAGAGAAGCTTTGCGTGCGTTAGAATTGTTAGATCTGATAGAAACAAGGCGCGGGGAAGGAACATTTATAAAAAAGGCGGGGGGATATCGCTTAGTCGAGACTCTGGCTTCCTTTTTTTTAAAGCACGAAAAGGCCCGAAAGGATTTAGCTGAAACAAGAAGAATTGTTGAAGTTGAAGCTTTAAGATTAGCTTGTGACAGGATTACTGATGAACAGCTTAAACAATTAAAACTATTAATAGATCAGTCAAAAAAAGAATGGTCACAAGGTGATCTTCCTGTTGATGCAGATTATTTATTTCACAAAACCATTGTAGAAGCTTGTGATAATCGTTTATTATTATATCTTTGGATGCCATTAGTAGAGTACAACAAAGTTTCTTTGGAAGAATCGCTTGCACGTGATGGTATGGTTGATATGTGGATTGCTGAACATGAACAAATCTATCAGGCAGTTGTTGCAAGGGATAAAGAGTTAGCTGTCGCTTCATTACTGGAACATTTGGAGAATAGTCGATTCTAGTACAGCTACGTTCGATCGTACCTTTATTGCAGTTACTTAGAAAAATATGATATGATAGGGGAAAATTTCGAATTTAGGATCAGGTCCTAAATAGTGAGGTGTCAACGTGTTAAGAGACTTGTTTTCGAAAAAGAAGAAGTATGCAACCATTCCTTCTGAAAAAGCAAAACAAGAAGTTCCTGAAGGGTTAATGACGAAATGTCCTAAATGCAGGGCAATCATGTATACGAAAGAATTAAAGAAGAACTTAATGGTGTGTGATTCATGCGGTTATCATCATCGTTTAACGTCTTATGAACGAATTGAAAGTTTACTGGATGAGCAGACTTTTTTTGAGTATGATGAGAATATGATTAGTGAAGATCCGTTATCGTTTCCAACATATGAGGAGAAGTCGGCGATTGATCGGGAGAAGACAGGTTTAAATGAAGCGATTGTGACTGGGGAAGGTAAAATCAAAGACATACCAACAGTCATTGGTGTAATGGATGCCAGATTTCGTATGGGAAGCATGGGTTCAGTAGTGGGTGAGAAAATTACGAGAGCCATTGAGAGAGCAATTGAGAAGGATGCCCCATTTATTTTATTTTCGGCATCTGGTGGAGCGAGAATGCAAGAAGGTGTTTTGAGCTTAATGCAAATGGCGAAAACGAGTGCAGCATTACAAAAGCTCCATGATCATGGGGGACTCTTTATTTCAGTAATGACTCATCCAACAACAGGCGGTGTGTCTGCGAGCTTTGCCTCATTAGGTGATTACAACCTTGCAGAACCTGGAGCACTTATCGGCTTTGCAGGAAGACGAATCATTGAACAGACAATTAGACAAGAGCTTCCGGAGGACTTCCAAACAGCAGAGTTTCTACTCAAGCATGGTCAACTCGATCGCGTCGTCCCTCGCCACGAAATGCGCGACACCATCGCAACAATATTGGAAATACATCAAAGATAGTTTAGAGTTTAGAGTGAAGAGTGTAGAGTTGTTCGTGAGTAATTTCAAGAAGTTCTTCTTTGAAAGTCTACATTCTTCGATGAAAAATCATTAAAGTAACTCTAAACTCTAAACTCTAAACTCATTAAGGGGGTGAAAGGATGTCTGGGGGACTTAATTTTGAACGTCCGGTGATTGAATTAAAACAAAAGATTGCGGAGTTGAAGCAGTTCACAAAAGATAAAGACATTGATCTTTCTGGAGAAATCGCGAAATTAGAAGATCGTTTAGAGCAATTAGAAAGTGACATTTATGGAAATCTCAAACCGTGGGAACGTGTACAAATTGCGCGTCATAGTGAACGCCCGACAACTTTGGATTATATCTCACATATATTTACAGATTTTCTCGAAATGCATGGAGATCGCCTTTATGGTGATGATGAAGCGATTGTTGCTGGGATTGCCAAGTTTCATGGGCAGCCGGTTACAGTCATCGGTCATCAGCGTGGGAAAGACACGAAGGAAAATCTCCGACGTAATTTTGGTATGCCACACCCAGAAGGATATCGTAAAGCACTGCGCCTCATGAAACAAGCAAATAAGTTTAATCGACCAATTATTTGTTTTATTGATACAAAGGGTGCTTATCCCGGTATGGCGGCTGAAGAGCGTGGGCAAAGTGAAGCCATTGCCAGAAACTTACTTGAGATGGCTGGATTAACAGTTCCAATTATTTGTATTGTTATCGGAGAAGGCGGTAGTGGTGGAGCGTTAGCATTAGGAGTAGGAAATCACATTCACATGCTTGAGAACTCTACATACTCAGTGATTTCACCAGAGGGGGCTGCGGCCTTACTTTGGAAGGATGCTAGCCAAGCACAACGAGCTGCCGAGACAATGAAAATAACGGCTCCTGATTTGAAAGATTTAGATGTCATCGATGAAATTATTCCTGAAGTTAAAGGTGGAGCTCATCGGGATACAGCAATACAAGCGAAAGAGATTGATCGAGTTTTACGCCAATCGTTTGATGAACTCATGAAATTATCAAAGGAAGAGCTTGTAGAACAGCGATATCAAAAATATAAAAATATTGGTCAGTTTACGTTTGTAAATGATAACATCCGTACAAAATAAGAAAGTGCTTTCTCTACTATGAGAAAGCATTTTTATTTCTATTTGCACTTCTTTTTTGACTAAAAGATGAAAATTTTAACTTGAAACAAAAAAAATTTCATTTATATTTATAAATATATAAAAATATTTTCGTTTAAATTTACTTTTGTTAAATAATTCCGAAATTCAGATTTCTTTATGGTATATTGATAATAAGGAGTGGTATGCAATGAAGAGAATAGGTGTACTAACAAGTGGTGGAGACTCTCCAGGAATGAACGCAGCGATACGGGCAGTAGTAAGAAAAGCCATTTATCATGATATAGAGGTATATGGAATTTATTATGGTTATTCAGGCTTAATTACAGGGCAAATAGAGAAATTAGAGATCGGCTCTGTTGGGGATATTATACATCGTGGAGGTACGATTTTATATACGGCACGTTGTGAAGAGTTCAGAACAGAAGCAGGACAAGCAAAAGCAATTGAACAGCTTAACAAGTTTGGAATTGAAGGTCTTGTCGTCATCGGAGGAGACGGCTCTTTTAGGGGAGCAGAGAAATTAACTGAACATGGCTTCCCGACAATAGGTGTCCCCGGTACAATTGATAATGACATTCCTGGCACTGATTTTACCATTGGGTTTGATACAGCATTGAACACTGTCATTAAAGCCATTGATCAAATCCGGGATACAGCGACATCACATGAACGTACATATGTTATCGAGGTAATGGGCAGAAATGCAGGTGATTTAGCACTTTGGTCAGGACTTGCAGACGGTGCGGAAACGATTATAATACCGGAAGTAGAGTACGATATGAATGATGTTGTGAAAAGGTTACGACGCGGGCATGAGCGAGGGAAAAAGCACAGTATTATCATCGTTGCTGAAGGTGTAGGAAGTGGTATCGATTTCGCAAAAAAAATTCAAGATACTACCCAGCTTGAAACGAGAGTAACAGTTCTTGGCCATATACAGCGAGGAGGGTCTCCAACTGGGTTTGACCGCGTACTTGCCAGTCGCTTAGGAGCAAAAGCAGTTGACTTATTATTGAATGGTGTCGCTGGTCAAATGGTTGGAATGGAGAGTAATGTCATTGTAGCTCATCCTATTGCAGAAGCACTTGCAAAAGAACACGAAATTGATCTCGAAATGTATCAGCTTTCACAGGAATTATCGATTTAAGCAATTCATAAGATACAGCTGCGACAACATTAAAACTATAGAAAATGAAATTATATTTGCTTATTTTTAGGAGGAAACGATGAGAAAAACAAAAATAGTATGTACCATAGGGCCGGCAAGTGAAAGTGTTGAAACATTAACTAAACTAATTGAATCCGGGATGAATGTAGCGAGACTTAATTTTTCCCATGGTGATTATGAAGAGCATGGACAAAGAATTATAAACATTCGTGAAGCCGCAAGAATTTCAGGGAAAAGGGTCGCTATCTTACTTGATACAAAAGGACCTGAGATTCGAACACAGACGCTTGAGGGAGGGGTTGCTGAGCTAAAGCAAGGTGAGGAGCTTATAATTTCAATGGAAGAGGTGGTTGGAAATAGTAAGAAAATCTCTGTAACCTACCCTGGACTCGTAAATGATGTAGAGATCGGTTCAAAACTACTTTTAGATGATGGATTAATTGAGCTTGAAGTTATTCGAAAAGGTGAAAAAGAATTAACAACAAAAATACTGAATAATGGGCTTCTTAAAAATAAAAAAGGGGTCAATGTTCCGAATGTGAGCATTAATCTTCCGGGGATTACAGAAAAGGATGCTAATGATATAAAATTTGGAATTGAACAGGGAGTCGATTTCATTGCTGCATCGTTCGTACGGAGAGCATCAGATGTTTTAGAAATTAGAGAGCTTTTGGAAAGTAATAATGTGCCTGATTTACAAATTATACCTAAAATAGAAAACCAAGAAGGCGTCGATAATATTGATGAAATTTTGGAAGTATCTGACGGACTTATGGTTGCCCGTGGGGATTTAGGAGTTGAAATACCAGCTGAGGAAGTACCTTTAGTACAGAAGAACTTAATCAAAAAATGCAATGTTGCCGGCAAGCCGGTCATTACCGCAACACAAATGTTAGACTCAATGCAACGCAACCCAAGACCAACGCGTGCTGAAGCGAGTGATGTGGCGAACGCTATTTTTGATGGGACGGATGCAATTATGCTTTCAGGTGAAACAGCAGCAGGTGATTATCCGGTTGAGGCTGTAAGAACAATGCATAATATTGCTTCAAAAGCTGAGTCTGCATTGATGTATCGGGATATTTTAGATAGTCGAAGTAAAGCCAGTCAGACAACAATTACAGATGCAATTAGTCAGTCGGTATCTCATACAGCACTGAATTTAAATGCAGCAGCAATAATAAGTGCAACAGAAAGTGGTCATACTGCGAGGATGGTTTCAAAATATCGTCCAAAAGCACCGATTATTGCCGTTACAAGCTCTGAAGCGGTTTGTCGCAGGCTGGAATTAGTGTGGGGAGTAAACTCACAATTGGGATCTCAGGCAAGTACAACCGATGAAATGTTAGATATTGCTGTCAATGAATCTTTGAATTCTGGCATTGTTAAGCATGGGGACCTTGTCGTTATTACTGCAGGTGTTCCTGTTGGCGAAACGGGTACAACAAATATTATGAAGGTCCATGTTATTGGCGAAGTAATCGCAAAAGGACAAGGGATAGGGAGAAAGACAGCATCGGGTAAAGTCATTATTGCAAGAAATGCTAAAGAGGCATTGGAAAAAATGAAAGATGGAGCTGTTCTTGTTTCTTATAGCACAGACCGTGATGTGATCTCTGCATTTGAAAGAGCTTCTGCGGTCATTACAGAGGAAGGTGGCTTAACGTCCCATGCTGCCGTTGTAGGATTAAATCTTGGAATTCCGGTTATCGTTGGGGTAGAGAATGCTACTACGTTACTGAAAGAGAACGATGAAATAACTGTAGATGCTTCCCGTGGACATATTTATAAAGGGCATGCGAGCGTACTCTAGATGATATGAGGATAAAGAGAGGGGACTGAGCTGTTCCTTCTCTCTTTTTTTTACAAAAAGTCATTTACTTGTACTATTTTTTCATTTCATCTAATATTTAAGTAGAAACAAAAATAATTATTTGAGTACCTCAAAAAGGGTGAATATGAATGGGTCGTATATTTTTATTACTTTTGATTATCGTGCCGGCTCTTGAAGTAGGAGTATTAATCCTTTCGGGGAATTTAATCGGAGTGTGGCCAACTGTACTCCTTATTATTTTAACAGGTGTGTTAGGTGCTTGGTTAGCGAAGAAAGAAGGACTTCATGCTGTTAGGTTAGCACAAGTCCAGGCCCAAAACGGACAAATTCCTAGTGGTGTTATATTAGACGGGATTTGTATTTTAGTCGGTGGAGTTGTTTTGCTAACCCCTGGTTTTATCACGGATGCAATAGGTTTTATCCTTCTTGTTCCATACACAAGATCGATCATAAAAAAATGGCTGCAGAAAATGATTGAGAGAATGATTCAAAATGGGCAATTTGTTTTTATTTCTCGGAGATAGGCTAAAAGCAATTTAAAATTTAAAATGTAGAATTTAGAATTGAAAAATTAAAGAATCAAGATCACTATATTCGTGAGCTTGATTCTTTTTATTTATAGAATACTTTATGGACATATTCAAACATAATAGCTTATTATGCTGTTTTTTTACCGATGATGAAGTTCCACATGTCGTGAAAAATGTTAGTTCGATATAGGGTACGGATGAAAACAAGTAGAACGGGACCGATAATGAGACCGATAAAACCAAATAATTTATAACCAACAAATAGTGCAATTAACGTTGCTAAAGGATCAATACCAATATTTTGCGATAATATTTTGGGTTCCATGATTTGACGTTGGATAACAATAATCCCATATAAAATTCCGAGGCCAATGGTAAGTGATTGATCACCAGAAAAAAAAGTATAAACAATCCAAGGGATAAAAATCAGTCCTGTACCAAGATAGGGCAGAAGGTCAATAATTCCAATAATTATGGCAATAGTAATTGGGTGTTCTACTTTTAATATTATAAGACCGGCAAGAACAATAAATGTTGTGATTGAAATAAGTGTACATTGAGCAAGTAAGTAGCCGAAAAAAGCACCTTTTAAATCATGGAAAATATTTCTACCACTAGCTATTATTTTTTGGGGGGCATATTTATGAAAAGTTGTCAGTAACCTGGGCCAGTCTTTACTTATAAAAAAGGTTGCTAAAAGTGAAAATACAAAAACTGTTGCTGCATTTGGAAGCTTCATCATCCCATCAGTCATCCCATTAAGTAAGCTGCGAATCGCACTATTAACATTATCAGATAGCGTGGTACTTGTTGATTGAATATAGTTAATGATTGTCATTTGATGTTCCTTGTCCAATGAGTGGAGCATGATTGTCAACTGGTTATAGAGCGGGACAATGTTCGTCGTGAAAAAAGCTTCAATATGTTTTATAAGGATATTGAAATGTGAGGGAACAGATTGTGCTAAATAATTGGACCCTGATATAATTTCAGCTAATAATAATGTTAATAAACCGGTAACAATCCCAATGATAAGGGTGAGGACGAGAAGAACGGACAGAAATCTCGGGCATTTCGTATTCTGTTCAAGAAAATTGACAAAAGGGTTTATTAATATAGCAATAAGTAGACCAATAAAAAAAGGATAGCTAATCTTGAACATAAAATAGGCAACAAAGGTAAGAATAATGATAGTCAGTAGAACAAAGATCAACCGTAAACTGATACGTAATAATTCAGAATTCATAAGAGCAACACCTTTCTTACACTCTATTCACAGAGTAAAAGAAATTGATAATCAAGAGCACTAAAAGGCTTGACCAACGATACTGTTCTATCTATATGTCTTAGAGTAAGAAAAAATAATCCTATTTCCAAAAACTCGTTCGTTTATTAGTAGTATTAATAAATGGAGAGCTAAGTAAGACAACTATCAATAAATTGAAACATGGATAAATTCTAAATAATGTGATAAGATAATTTTTGGTTACGCTAGATAGGAAGGATGGACGTCTTAGCGAATGACACAACCTTTAATATTTATGCTTATTTTATTAGCTGTTGGTATTATTGCAAAAAACCAATCACTCACAATTGCCGTTGTTGTACTGTTGGCAATTAAATTATTGGGATTGGGTGATAAAGGATTTCCATACCTTCAGCAAAAAGGGATTCACATTGGAGTGACAGTCATAACAATTGCTGTCCTTGTTCCAATCGTCACTGGGGAAATAGGTTTTAAAGACCTGCTTGAAGCGATGAAATCATCCTATGCATGGATTGCATTAGGATCGGGGATTTTTGTTGCGATCATTGCGGCTAATGGTATTCAATTACTACAAAATGATCCGCATATTACAGTAGCCCTAGTATTCGGTACGATATTGGCAATTGCCCTTTTTAATGGGGTTGCAGTCGGGCCATTAATCGGTGCAGGAATCGCATATATCGCAATGAAAATCGTACAATTTTTTTAAAGAAAATGTAGATATTTGTACGTATTTGTGATATTTCAGAAAAATCCGAACTATTAGACTTTTTCTTAATATGACAAATAATGTTCGAATATTGTTCACAAAAGTTTAAAAAGTGTTTATAATTAGACACATGAGCCGGAATCCTTCCTACATAGTAATATTCACATAATTCGAAATGTAAGCATTTACGCACATCTGATTAGGAAACAACCAAAGAAACGTAAGAAAACATGGAAAAGGAGAGGTAGTAATGAGTACAACACGTGGTCTAGAAGGTATTGTAGCAACAACATCTAGTGTTAGTTCAATAATTGATGGAGTTTTAACTTATCAAGGATACAATATTGATGATTTAGCTGACAATGCTAGTTTTGAAGAAGTAATTTTCCTTTTATGGAATGGAAGATTACCGAAACAAGACGAGCTTAGTCAATTGACGCAGGAGCTTGCTAATAATTCACAAATTCCACAAGCAATCATTGATCAAATGAAACAGTATCCAATTGACAAAGTTCATCCAATGGCTGCTTTGCGTTCAGCAGTATCTAGTTTAGCGCTATTTGATGAAGAAGCTGATGTAATGGATGAGGAAGCAAATCGCCGTAAAGCAATTCGTTTACAAGCGCAAATCCCTACAATAGTGACAGCGTTTTCTCGCATTAGAGAGGGGAAAGAACCTGTTTCTCCACGTAGTGATCTAAGCTTTGCTGCAAACTTCCTTTACATGTTAAATGGTGAAGTGCCAGATCAGATCGCTGTAGATGCTATTGATAAAGCATTAGTACTTCATGCAGACCATGAATTGAATGCATCTACTTTTACTGCGCGTGTCTGTGTTGCGACACTTTCAGATGTATATTCTGGAATTACAGCAGCGATTGGCGCATTAAAAGGACCTTTACATGGCGGTGCAAATGAAGCTGTTATGAAGATGTTAACGGAAATTGGTGAAGTAGAGAATGTAGAAGGTTATATTCGTAACGCTTTAGATAATAAAGTGAAAATCATGGGCTTTGGGCATCGTGTATATAAAGATGGTGACCCACGCGCAAAACACTTGCGTGAAATGTCTAAGAGATTAACAACAATTACTGGCGAACCAAAGTGGTATGAAATGTCAGTGAAAATTGATGACATGGTCACTGGAGAAAAAGGTTTATTACCAAACGTAGACTTCTATTCAGCTTCTGTATATCACAGCTTAGGAATTAAACATGATTTATTTACCCCTATCTTTGCGGTGAGCCGTACCTCAGGATGGCTTGCACATATCCTCGAACAATATAGTGATAACCGTTTAATTCGTCCACGTGCTGAGTATGTAGGACCTGACAAACAAGTATACATTCCGATGGAACAACGTTAATTTTATAATAGGGGGGTTTTCCTCCCTATCTATATAAATAAATATATTGCATAATAGTCTATATCTTTTAGTTTAGTAGGAGGTTAAAACAATGGCAAACGGAGAACGCATTTCAGTAAATAATGGGGTATTAAACGTCCCAAACAATCCAGTTATTCCATACATAGAAGGAGACGGAATCGGTCCTGATATTTGGGCTGCTGCATCACGTGTATTAGACGCTGCAGTAGAAAAAGCATACAATGGCGAGAAGAAGATTGAGTGGAAAGAAATTCTTGTTGGTGAAAAAGCATTTAACCAAACTGGTGAATGGTTACCAGAAGAATCTTTAGAAGTTATTCGTGAATATTTAATCGCAATCAAAGGTCCATTAACTACACCAATTGGTGGAGGTATCCGTTCATTAAACGTAGCACTTCGTCAACAACTTGATCTATATACTTGCTTACGTCCTGTACGTTACTTCACTGGTGTACCATCTCCAGTAAAGCGCCCTGAAGATACTGATATGGTTATCTTCCGTGAAAATACTGAAGATATCTATGCAGGTATCGAATACAAAGAAGGCAGTGACGAAGTTAAGAAATTAATTAACTTCTTACAAGATGAAATGGGAGTAAAGAATATCCGTTTCCCTGAAACATCAGGTATTGGTATTAAGCCTGTTTCTCAAGAAGGTACTGAGCGTTTAGTTCGTGCTGCTATTAACTATGCAATTGATAATGGCCGCAGCAGTGTAACACTAGTTCATAAAGGTAACATCATGAAGTTTACTGAAGGAGCTTTCAAAAACTGGGGTTACGAGCTAGCTGAAAAAGAATTTGGAGATAAAGTATTTACATGGGCTCAATATGATGAAATCGTTGAGCGTGAAGGTAAGGATGCGGCAAACAAAGCTCAAGCTGACGCTGAAGCTGCAGGAAAGATTATCGTTAAAGATTCAATTGCTGATATTTTCTTACAACAAATCCTAACTCGTCCAAAAGAATTTGATGTAGTAGCAACAATGAACCTTAACGGTGACTACATCTCTGATGCATTAGCTGCTCAAGTTGGTGGTATCGGTATTGCTCCAGGAGCAAACATCAACTATGACACTGGACATGCTATCTTTGAAGCAACTCACGGTACAGCTCCTAAGTATGCTGGCCTTGATAAAGTAAACCCATCTTCTGTGTTATTATCTGGAGAATTAATGCTTCGTCACCTTGGCTGGTTTGAAGCTGCCGATATGATCATGGCTTCTATGGATAAAACAATCGGAAGTAAAGTTGTAACTTATGACTTTGCGCGTCTAATGGAAGGTGCTACTGAAGTTAAATGTTCAGAGTTTGCTGACGAACTAATTAAAAATCTTTAATAGATAAATTTTTAATTAAATTAATACGATTGGGGGAGCAGAATAACATGGCAATTAAGCGTAGAAAGATTTCAGTAATTGGTGGTGGCTTCACTGGGGCTACTACAGCATTGATGGTTGCACAAAAAGAATTAGGTGATGTTGTACTTGTTGATATCCCGCAAATGGAAAATCCTACAAAAGGTAAAGCGCTAGACATGCTCGAAGCTAGCCCGGTACAGGGATTTGACGCAAACATTATTGGTACTTCAAGCTATGAAGATACTGCTGATTCTGATGTGGTTGTGATCACTGCTGGTATTGCCCGTAAGCCAGGCATGAGCCGTGATGACTTAGTAAAAACAAACGAAGGAATCATGAAATCTGTTACGAAAGAAGTTGTTAAGTACTCACCAAACTGCTGCATCGTTGTATTAACAAACCCTGCTGATGCAATGACTTACACAGTTTACAAAGAATCTGGATTCCCAAAAAATCGTGTAATCGGTCAATCGGGTGTACTTGATACTGCTCGTTTCCGTACTTTTGTTTCACAAGAACTTAACCTTTCTGTTGAAGATGTAACAGGCTTTGTTCTTGGTGGACATGGAGATGATATGGTGCCATTAGTTCGCTACTCTTATGCTGGCGGTATCCCATTAGAGAAGCTTATCCCTCAAGATCGTTTAGATGCAATTGTTGAGCGTACTCGTAAAGGTGGAGGAGAAATCGTTAACCTATTAGGTAACGGCAGTGCATACTATGCACCGGCTGCTTCACTAACACAAATGGTAGAAGCGATTCTTAAAGATAAGAAACGTGTCATTCCAACCATTGCATACCTGGAAGGTGAATATGGTTACGAAGATATTTATTTAGGAGTTCCAACTATCATTGGTGGAGACGGCATTGAAAAAGTGATAGAATTAGATTTAACAGATGCTGAAAAAGAAGCACTTGCTAAATCTGTTGATTCTGTTCGTAATGTAATGAGTGTTTTATCATAAGATATGTACAAAAGAAATCCGGTTAATACCGGATTTCTTAATAGAAATAACTGTAAGCGCTTTCTTCTCTAAAGCTAACTAGATGCTACATTTCTAACGAAAGCGGGGGTCATACATGTTTTTCGGGAAAAAAAGAAGGCTGGGCCGTAAAATTTCTGATATTAAAGTGGGCGAGAAGCTGGAGGTTACAGAAAAGATTGAAGATAAGGATCTACTTTTATATTTAGGTTTAACAAATGATCCTAATCCAATCTTTTTACAACATGACTATGCTTCACAAACACCGTATCAAAAACCGATTGTTCCGCAAATAATGATAACAGGGATAGTGTTTTCTGCAATCTCCAGGTATTTGCCAGGACCAGGGAGTACTGTACGAAAGCAAGAGCTTTCTTTTCTTAAACCACTGTATCATTATGGAACAATTAAAATACAGCTCGAAACATTGGCCATAAATGATAAAACCCATACAATCGAGGTGAGTGTTGTCGGTTGGGATGAGGAAGAGGACGTAGTTTTAAAAGGGACGGTAACGGTATGTCCTCCATTTGAACCAAAGCCAATCACTTATCGATCAGGTACATTTGAGAATTTTTAATATAAGAAAGAAGAGTAAGAAAGGGATTTCCTTTTTCTTACTCTTCTTTCGTTTTCCAAATTTGTAAAGATTTTATTAATATTTTATTAAGATTCGTTAATGTTAGTAGTCGATTAGTTGAATAATAAAGGTAGTTATAATACATTAAATTTAGTTGTCGAATGAAGCGGCATAATAGCTAAGTAGAAAAGCGATTTTTCAGGGGGAAAGAAATGTCACAAAAAATTTTAGTGGTGGATGATGAGGAATCGATTGTTACGCTGTTACAGTTTAATTTAGAAAAGGCAGGATATGGTGTTACTGCTGCGTATACTGGAAATGATGCGTTAGCTTTAGCAAAAAATAATGAATTTTGTTTGATTGTCTTAGACTTAATGTTACCAGAAATAGATGGTTTAGAAGTATGTAAACAGCTCCGTCAAGAAAAGGTCATGACACCAATATTAATGCTTACAGCTAAAGATGATGAATTCGATAAAATTTTGGGCTTAGAATTAGGGGCTGACGATTATATGACAAAACCGTTTAGCCCCAGGGAAGTCGTTGCAAGGGTTAGAGCGATTCTTCGTCGAGTCTCTGTTCAAAACATTGAAAAGGATAAACAGGTTGAAGAAGTAAAGGTGATGAAATTTGGTGAGGTTGAAATTTATCCGGATAACTATGAAGTTTTTTACAAAAAGGTGAAGCTTGAACTTACACCTAAAGAATTTGAATTGCTTCATTATTTAGCCGTTCATAAAGGGAAAGTACTGACAAGGGATCAACTATTAAATGCTGTTTGGAATTATGAATTTGTCGGTGATACGAGAATTGTTGACGTTCATATTAGTCACCTGCGCGAAAAGATTGAGCCAAATACGAAGAAACCAATCTATATAAAAACAATTCGCGGTTTAGGATATAAATTTGAGGAGCCAATCCTGAATGATTAAATACCGCTTTCGGATTATTTTAGCTCTATTAGCTGTTATTTTAATGGTATTATCCGGGTTAGGGATATTGTTAGGTCAGTTGTTTAAGGAGTTTTATATTGAGCAATTAACTGAAAGAATGGAAAAAGAAGCAAACCTTGCTTCATTAACTATTATAAATACAACCATTGATGATAACGGAACAATACAGGAGCTGACAGATAAAATAAGTGAAAAACTAGGGGCTCGAATTACAATTATTGATGCCCAGGGTGTTGTACTTGGTGATTCAGATGAAGCCCCTAGCAGGATGGAGAATCATTTGTATCGTCCAGAAATTCAAGCTGTTATCAATGGCGATACTGGGATTGCTACTCGCTATAGCGACACTATTCATGCAGAGCTTTTGTATTATGCGGTACCAGTCATTGAAAATAATGAGATAAAGAGCTTTGTTCGAATTGGCATTCCATTACTAACTTTAAACGAGATCTATCAGAAAATTTGGCTTTTTTTGATTGTTTGCTTATCCATTGCTTTCTTTGTTATTGTTGTTCTTAGTGCTCGAATTACGAACCAAATGTTAAAACCAATTGAAGAAGCAACGAATGTTGCTAAGCAGCTTGCTAAAGGGAATTATGATGTTAGAGCTTCGGTCGGCAGAAATGATGAGACTGGACAATTGAGTCGCTCCATTAATCAGCTTGCTCACAATTTAGATCGTATTTCAAAGAATCATCAAATACAAAAAGAAGAACTCGAAACACTTATTGAGAATATGGGAAGTGGCCTTGTTCTTATCAATGCGAAAGGTGATATCACATTAATTAATCGCAGCTGTAAGGAAATCTTTATGGAGGATACCGATCATTGGTTACATCAACTTTATTATAATGTGATCAAGCACAAAGAAATTATTAAAATTGTTCAGGAAGTTTTTTTAACAGAAGAAAACTACCGGAAAGAAATCACGATCCCAATCAAACTTGAAATGAGACATTTTGATGTTTATAGTGCCCCGATCATCAATAAGAAAGAGAGATTAAAGGGAATCTTACTTGTTTTTCATGATATAACTGAATTAAAAAAACTAGAACAAATGAGAAAAGATTTTGTCGCCAATGTTTCTCACGAATTGAAAACACCTGTTACTTCAGTTAGAGGCTTTGCTGAAACTTTGCTTGACGGCGCGATGGAAAATGAGAAACTTCGCAAAGAATTTTTAACAATTATCCTGAAGGAAAGTGAGCGCCTGCAAGGATTAATTATTGATTTGCTCGAATTATCAAAGATTGAGCAACATCAGTTTGAATTGAATTGGCAAATTACGAAACTTGATAAAATTACTGATGAAGTTATTCTTTTATTACAAAAAAAAGCCGAAGATAAGGGTCTGGAGCTAACGATGAAGGTAGAAGGGAATGCATCTATCGTAGGCGATCCATATCGTTTAAAACAAATTTTTATTAATTTGATTTCAAACAGTATAATGTACACTCCTTCTGGAGGAAAAATCAGTGTAAAGATTGTCGAATTGACTGATATGATTAAATTCCAAATCTCTGATACCGGGATTGGAATCGGACCAGCTGAATTGCCGCGTATTTTTGAACGTTTTTATCGCGTAGATCGTGCGAGAAGCAGGAATTCAGGAGGAACTGGCTTAGGACTGGCGATAGTTAAACATCTCGTAGAGGCACATCATGGCAAACTTGAAGTTGAGAGTGAGATTGGCAAAGGGACAACGTTTACAATTTCTTTTAATAAGGAACGGTGTAAAGTTAAAAGTTGAAAGTTAATAGTTAAAAGTTATGGGCGAAAATATCCAATTTTCGTCCTTTTTGCGTTTTTTTGTCATGATCTGATGAGGATTTACTAGTGGTTATTTACTGAATGATTTTCTTATCTATTATATAATGTGTATATCGAAAAGTAGTACAGGCTTTATGAAACCTTTTTTGAGTTGTTTCGTAACTATAAGAAGAAAAAAAGAAAGAGGGGGATGGAATGGTTAGTGTTAAGCAGGTCATCGTAGGTTTTATTTCACTGATTGGGATTGCTATTTTAGCTTTATTTTTAGCGACCGGTTGGTACATTGTTGATGAATCCGAGCAGGCAGCGTTGATTACCTTTGGTAAAGTTGAGGAGCAGGTAACTGAACCTGGATTACACTTTAAGTTGCCTTGGCCGATTCAAAGAGCTGAAATACTTTCAAGACAAACGTACAGCTTACGTGTAGGCTATGAACAATCCCAAGATGGAGAAGTAGCGAACTATACGGATGAAGCAAAAATGATTACAGGTGACGAAAATATTTTACTTGCCGACCTTGTCGTTCAATGGCGTATTACGAATCCTGAACAGTATTTATTTAATACAGATGATCCGGAAAGAGTATTATTTAATGCGACTTCAGCATCACTTCGTGGTGTCATCGGAAGTTCAAGAATTGATGATGCTCTTACTGATCAACGACCTGAAATTGAAGCAAAAGTAAGGGATTATTTAATTGAATTAATCGAACGGTATCAAATTGGAATTACCGTAATGGATGTTAAACTTCAAAATGTAGAGTTGCCAAACGATGAAGTACGTCGAGCGTTTACTGCGGTTACAGATGCAAGGGAAGAACGATTAACGAAAATAAATGAAGCGAACAAGTATCGTAATCAACGTGTAAATGAAGCAGAAGGGGAAAAGGATGCTGTCATTTCACGAGCTGAAGGGACAAAAACGGAACGTATTGAACGTGCGCGCGGGGATGCGTCAAAGTTTGAAGCGTTATATCGTGAATATCAAAATAATCCAGATGTAACAAGGCAACGTCTAGTACTTGAAACATTGGAACGTGTCTTACCTAATACAGAAATCTATATTATGGATAGCGGTAATAATGATACAGTGAAATACTTACCGATTCGACCTCTTGAGGGTAGAACTCCAGCACCACAACCTGCGCAAGAAGGGAGTGCAAACTAATGAGTGATAACAATATTATTGATATGAATGAGCGTAAGCCAAATCAAGAATGGACGAAGTATACAAAAGTTGGGATCGTTGGTGTTGTGTTAATTGGTATCGTTGCTATCATCATTAGTAACCTTTTTATTGTTGAGCAAGGAGAACATAAAGTTGTTCGTCAATTTGGTGAGGTAGTCCGAATTGAATCACAACCGGGTCTTAGTTATAAAATCCCATTTATTCAATCGGTTACATCGATTCCTAAATATCAAATGGTCTATGATGTAACACCAACAGAAATTAACACACGAGACAAGAAGCGAATGCTAGTTGATAATTACGCAATTTGGAAAGTGGATAACCCGCAACTTATGATCTCAAATGCAAGAACCATTACAAATGCTGAGTCAATTATGTCAAACTTTATATTTTCAGTCATTCGGGCAGAGTTAGGTCAGCTGAATTATGATGAAATTATTAATGATGAAGCATCTGAACGAGGTAGTTTTAATGATCGTGTTCTTGAACAGGTTAATATGTTATTAGAACGTGATAATTACGGGATTTCCTTAACTGATGTAAGGATGAAGCGTACGGATCTGCCGGAGGAAAACGAAGAAGCAGTATACCGTCGTATGATCTCTGAACGTAATTCAATTGCTCAGGACTATCTTTCTCAAGGGGATGCAGAAGCAAACAGAATACGAGCAAACTCTGACCGTGAATACCAAGAAATTGTAGCAACAGCAAATGCTGACGCAAATGTCATCATCGGGGAAGGGGAAGAGGAAGCGGCACGAATTTATAATGAATCATTCAGTAAAGACCGTGAATTTTATAATTTGTACCGTACATTACAATCCTATGAAAAGACAATTGATGATCAAACCGTTATCGTTCTTCCTGCTGATGCACCATATGCAAGGCTGCTTATGGGATTAACGGAATAACTTCTTATTTTAATACCTCGTACTTTTAATAGTGCGGGGTTTTTTATTTGGCTCTGTTATCGTTTGATGTTGATTTTTGGCTCGTTCGTGTGAATTATTAAATTCACACGCCTTTCAGGTACTGAAAGGTTTGAAGGTTAGAATGAACTTGTAAAAGAAAATGTATTTTCTATTATAAGTTCATTCTAACCTTCATAAAACGAGCCAAAAATCAACATCAAACGATAACACAGCCTATAATTTTTTGATATTGTTCGAATCATGATAGAATAGTGAGTAGTTAATGATATGAGGTGAAGCAATTTGAATAAATTAGTATTAATTGATGGGAACAGTATTGCATATCGTGCCTTTTTTGCTCTTCCTTTATTAAATAATGATAAAGGTGTTTATACAAACGCAGTATACGGCTTTACGACAATGCTCTTAAAAGTCATTGAAGAAGAGAAGCCAACACATATGCTAGTTGCCTTTGATGCCGGTAAGACAACATTCCGTCATCAAACTTTTACAGAATATAAGGGTGGCAGGCAAAAAACACCGCCAGAACTATCTGAGCAGTTTCCGCTTATTCGTGAGCTTTTGGATGCGTTTCAAATTAAAAGATATGAAGTAGAGAATTATGAAGCAGATGATATTATTGGAACGCTCGCAAAAAAAGCGGAGCAAGATAACTGGGAAATTAAAGTCATTTCGGGGGACAAAGATTTGCTGCAGCTCGTAACTGATAAAACGACGGTTGCCCTGACCCGTAAAGGGATTTCGAATGTCGATACATATGATGAAAAGACAATTGACGAAACATACGGAATTACCCCGATACAAATTATTGATATGAAGGGATTGATGGGTGATAGTTCAGATAATATTCCCGGTGTTCCTGGAGTCGGTGAAAAAACAGCGCTGAAATTATTAAAACAATTCGGAACGGTCGAAAATGTATTAAATTCAATTGATGATGTTTCCGGGAAAAAGCTGAAAGAAAAGTTAGAAGAACATCGGGAACTGGCATTATTAAGTAAAGAGCTGGCAACAATTTGTGATCATGCCCCGGTTGAGGTGAATTTAGAGGAACTAGTCTTTACAAATTATGATGAACAACAGGTTAGTAAGCTATTTAAGGAACTGGGATTTAATTCTCTGTTAGACCGTTTTGGTGATGACTCAACACCGACAAGCGAAACTGAGTTAGAAAAACTAGACTTTGATATCTTAAGTGAGATAAAGGAAGAAATGTTAGTTTCCCCTTCATCGATCGTTGTCGAGGTGATCGATGAAAACTATCATGATGCTGATATTTTAGGTATTGCTATTGTGAACGAGAAAGGGCGTTATTACATTCCGACTGATGTGGCACTATCTTCAGATACATTTATAGAATGGGCAAAAAATCCAAAAGTGAAGAAAGCTGTGTTTGATGCAAAGAGGGCAATAGTAGCTCTTGGCTGGAAAGGTATTAGCATTGAAGGAATTGACTTTGATCTCCTTATTGCTTCATATCTGTTAGATCCTTCTGTTTCATCTCACGACATTGCTGATATCGCCGAACGTAATGGTCAACATGTTGTAAAGCATGATGAAGTGATTTACGGTAAAGGAGCAAAACGGGCAATACCTGAAGAAAGTGCATTGGCAGAGCACCTCGTTAGAAAAGCAAATGCATTGCATGAGTTGAAGAACGATTTCGAACAAAAGTTAAAGGAGAATAGTCAGTATACACTATTCACTGAACTTGAAATGCCCTTAACAATTATTTTAGGAATTATGGAAACGACTGGTGTTAAGGTTGACGTTGAAGAATTAACGGAGATGGGGAAAGACCTTGATCAAAAGTTAACGACGATCGAGGAAAATATTCACAATCTAGCAGGAACATCCTTTAATATAAATTCACCAAAACAGTTAGGTGAAATTCTATTTGAAAAGCTTTTGTTACCACCAGTCAAAAAGACGAAAACAGGCTATTCTACGTCGGCTGATGTGTTAGAAAAGCTGGAAGAAAAACATGAGATTATTCCAGAAATCCTTCATTATCGTCAACTTGGAAAGTTAAAATCAACATACATTGAAGGGCTGCTCAAGGTTGTTCATCCGAAAACAGGTAAAATTCATACAATGTTTAATCAGGCGCTTACACAAACAGGAAGATTGAGTTCAACTGAGCCAAATCTGCAAAACATTCCGATTCGCTTAGAAGAAGGCCGGAAAATACGCCATGCCTTTATCCCATCGGAACCAGGCTGGTCAATCTTTGCTGCTGATTATTCCCAAATTGAATTACGGGTACTCGCTCATATTGCCAAAGACGAAAAGCTAATTGAAGCCTTTAATAACGATAGGGATATTCATACACAAACAGCGATGGATGTATTTCATGTCTCAAATAAAGATGAAGTAACGTCCAATATGCGCCGCGCTGCAAAAGCAGTCAACTTTGGGATTGTCTATGGAATTAGTGATTATGGCCTTTCTCAGAATTTGGGAATTACACGAAAAGAAGCGGCACAGTTTATTGAGCGTTATTTAGAAAGTTACCCAGGGGTAAAAGATTATATGGAAACGATTGTGGAAAATGCGAGGGAAAATGGCTACGTAACAACGATGCTTAATCGTCGCCGATATCTTCCTGAGATTACAAGTCGTAACTTTAACCAGCGCAGTTTTGCGGAAAGAACAGCAATGAATACACCAATTCAAGGCAGTGCTGCCGATATTATTAAGCAAGCAATGGTTCAAATTGCAAAGCGCATTCAAGAGGAACAGTTAGAAACACGATTACTTCTACAAGTTCACGATGAATTAATCTTTGAAGTACCAGAAGCTGAATTAGAAAAAATAAAAACCATTGTACCAGAAGTAATGGAGCACGCTATGGAATTAAGCGTACCACTTAAAGTCGACTACTCCTACGGAAACACCTGGTACGATGCGAAATAGGAATTTAGTTTAGAGTTAAGAATGTAGAGTTTAGAGTTGTTTTAGTTTTTCATGGATGTTCTTAAAGATTTGCTGCGAAGGATTACTTACACTCACTATAAACTCTAAACTAAAAAAGGGGGTTTGAACGCGTTGCCGGAGTTACCTGAGGTTGAAACGGTTAAGAGGACGTTGCAGACGTTAGTTATAGGAAAAACAATTTCTGATGTGAAAATCTTTTGGCCGAAAATTATTAAACATCCTGACGATGCGGAACAGTTTCGTCAACTGTTAATTGGACAGCAAATTGAGGATATTGACCGCCGTGGGAAATTTTTAAAGTTTATTTTTCAGGATATTGTTCTTGTTTCTCATTTAAGGATGGAAGGACGATATGGGCTTTATCAAGAAGATGAACCGAGAAATAAGCATACACATGTTTGTTTTGTTTTTACGGATCATTCAGAGCTTCGTTATCAAGATGTTCGTAAGTTTGGAACAATGCATCTTTTTCCAAGAGGCACCGAGGAATCCCAACTTCCTTTATCACAATTAGGTGTTGAACCTTTTTCAGATCAATTTACCCCGGCATATTTAAAGAATATCCTGGCAAAAACGCACCGAAAAGTAAAAGTTGTTTTATTAGACCAAGCAAATGTTGTTGGGCTCGGGAATATATATGTTGATGAAGCATTATTTCAAGCGCGTATACATCCTGAGAGGAGTGCAAGTTCATTAAGTGATGCCGAAATTGATCGTCTCCATCAACAAATTAAAGTGACATTGCAAGAAGCGATCGATTTAGGTGGAAGCTCGATTAAATCCTATGTAAATGGACAGGGAGAAATGGGGATGTTTCAGCAACAGTTGTACGTCTATGGAAGAAAAGGAGAACCATGTAAAGTGTGCGAAACGATTTTGTTAAAAACTGTTGTTGGAGGCAGGGGGACGCATTTCTGTCCTAATTGCCAGACATCTTAGAAACAAAGTACGTTGGATAGGCTCCCGCCATATACTATCGTATCTGTTGGTGGAAGGAGCTTTTCACTATGGTAGAAACTCTCTCTTTATTACTATTAGCATTAGCGGTTAGTTTGGATAGTTTTGGTGTTGGTTTAACGTACGGTTTGCGAAAAATGAAACTGCCATTTAGATCGCTGCTTTTCATCGCTTCCTGTTCGGCTGTGTCGATCTTAATTGCGATGGGGTTTGGTAATATTGCCCAGTATTATCTTTCTCCGAAAACCGCTGAAACGATTGGCGGATTCATTTTGATTTCAATCGGACTTTGGGCATTGTACCAAGTATATCGTCCTGCAAAACGCGATAAAAAAACAAAGGATGATGATGTTATTGTCAGTTTTGAAATTAAGATGCTCGGAGTGGTTATCAGGATTTTACGTAAGCCGATGGTTGCTGACTTTGACAACTCAGGAACGATTACTGGAAGAGAAGCGTTTTTGCTTGGAGTAGCGCTATCTCTTGATGCTTTTGGTGCAGGTATTGGGGCAGCTCTTATTGGGTTTTCACCAATGTGGATGGCCATTAGTGTTGCGATAATGAGTGCCTTATGTGTAACAGTTGGAATGAAAAGCGGATATATCTTTTCAGATACACGCTGGGTTAAGAAATTTTCATTTGTGCCAGGGCTGCTATTAATTATACTAGGTGTATGGAAACTTTAATTAGCTGTAAGAGGAGAAGGAAATGACGATAATTGGTTTAACTGGTGGTATAGCAAGTGGTAAAAGTACTGTATCAAACATGATCATTGATTTAGAGATTCCATTAGTAGACGCAGACCAGGTAGCCAGAGACGTGGTCATGCCTGGTGAGCCTGCGTATAACGAAATCGTGTCACACTTTGGTGATCATATTCTTGAAGAAGATGGAACAATTAATCGGAAAAAGCTTGGAGAAGTCATATTCAACAATAAAGAACAACGTGAGGTATTAAATAAGATTGTTCACCCTGCAGTTCGAAGCGAAATGAGAGCACAGACAGAAGCGTATCAACAAGAAGGACACAAAACCATTGTCCTTGATATACCGCTTCTGTTTGAAAGTAAATTAACCTACTTAGTTGAAAAGACCATTCTTGTCTATGTTGATGAGGAAGTTCAATTGAAACGGTTAATGGAACGAGACCAATCAAGTGAACAAGAGGCACAGAGCAGAATAAGCTCACAATTACCGTTAAAAGAAAAAATATCGTTAGCAGACGAAGTTATTAACAATAACGGAACAATTGAAGAAACGAAAAATCAATTACGCACTATATTAAAAAAATGGAATGTTATCTAACCAAAAGCAAAGCTCATAATTGGAGCTTTGCTTTTTGGGTTGCATTAAAGAGAGATGTTGATTTTTGGCTCGTTTTATGGAAAGTCTGAAAGAACTCATAAAAGAAAATGAATTTTCTTTTATGAGTTCTTTCAAACTTTCCGACCTTTCAGTACCTGAAAGGCGTGTGAATTTAATAATTCACACGAACGAGCCAAAAATCAACATCACTCTTTAATGCACTTTCAACTTTCAACACTAAATAATATTCGAATTGCCTAATTATTTTTATTTTTAATGTTTTAGTAAAATTATTGTTCCTTCTTGAATATTATATGTTATACTATTTATAAATTAATGAGACATTTAGTATGACATAAATAATGTGTATTTAATGATTAGGAGGAATAACTACTATGAAGGTTAAAGTTGCTATTAACGGGTTTGGAAGAATTGGAAGAATGGTGTTTCGCAAAGCGATTCTTGATAATAAATTAGATGTTGTTGCTATAAATGCTAGTTATCCTGCAGAGACGTTAGCACACTTAATTAAATATGATAGTGTTCATGGCCCATTTATGGGAGAAGTTTCTCATGAAGAAGGAAAGTTAGTTGTAAATGGTAAAATTGTGAAGTTACTAAGTAATCGTGATCCAAAGCAATTACCGTGGAAAGAGCTTGGTGTTGACATTGTTATTGAAGCGACTGGAAAGTTCAAAACAAAGGAAACAGCTGGTTATCATATTGAAGCAGGAGCGAAAAAGGTTGTTATTACGGCTCCAGGAAAAAATGAAGATGTAACAATCGTAATGGGTGTTAATGAAGGCGATTACGATCATCAAAACCACCACGTTGTATCAAATGCATCGTGTACAACTAACTGTTTAGCACCTGTGGCAAAAGTTCTTGATGAAGAATTTGGAATCGAAACAGGTTTAATGACAACAGTTCACTCATACACTAATGATCAAAAGAATATTGATAACCCACATAAAGATTTAAGACGTGCGCGTTCTTGCGGTCAATCAATTATTCCTACATCTACAGGTGCTGCCAAAGCCTTATCGAAAGTATTACCACAACTTGATGGCAAAATGAATGGTATGGCGTTACGTGTACCAACTCCAAACGTATCGTTGGTTGATTTAGTTGTGAATGTGAACCGTGATGTAACAATTGAAGAAGTAAACAGTGCATTAGAAAACGCTTCAAAAGGTGCAATGAAAGGAATTCTTGGCTTTACAATGGAGCCATTAGTTTCAATTGACTTTAATGGTAATGAACATTCAACAGTAATCGATGGTTTATCAACGATGGTTATGGGCACTAGACAAATCAAAGTTTTAGCTTGGTACGATAATGAGTGGGGCTACTCTTGCCGTGTTGTTGACTTAGTAAACTACGTTGCAAATGGAATCCGTAAAGATTCGGAAATTAGTGTATCATAATTACTGAACTATGAATGTTTTTAAGTTAACTACGTAAGCTATAGAATATCGGTCAATTCCCCCTTAACAAAAATTTTTGTGAAGGGGGATTCAATTTATGGATACGATGGGTCGTCATGTCATTGCTGAATTATGGGGTTGTGATGTGGAAAAGTTGAATAATATCGGCTTTATTGAGCAACTCTTTGTCGATGCAGCCCTGCATGCAGGAGCAGAAATAAGAGAGGTAGCATTTCACAAGTTTGCACCACTTGGTGTTAGCGGTGTGGTCATTATTTCTGAATCACATCTAACTATTCACAGTTTCCCAGAACATGGGTATGCGAGTGTAGATGTGTATACATGCGGGGATCGAATTGATCCAAATGTTGCTTCAAATTATATTTCCGAAGCGCTTTGTGCAAAAACCAGTGAGGTTGTAGAAGTGCCAAGGGGAATGGGACCGATAAAAGTAGGGAAACCTATAGTTAAAGCATTATAATTAATGGAAGAAGAGGTGTAGTGATACATCTCTTTTTAATTTTTTAAAACATCTAGAAAAAACCTACAATAATTCTAAATTCTACATTCTAAATTCTACATTTTAATTGTTCCTTGTCACTCCATTCATTTTTCTATATTATTAAGCTAGAGAGTAAGAAGAGAAGGAATTATAGCAAATAATTGGGGATGATGTAATGCGATGTCCAACGTGTCAGCATAATGGGACGAGAGTACTTGATTCGCGTCCAAGTAATGAAGGGCGCTCAACAAGAAGACGGAGAGAATGTGAGGCATGTAATTTCCGTTTTACAACGTTTGAGGTTGTTGAGGAAACACCACTGATTGTTGTTAAGAAGAATGGGAATCGTGAAGAGTTTAGCCGTGAGAAGATACTTCACGGACTGATTCGAGCATGTGAAAAACGACCAGTACCATTAGAAAAGCTGGAGTCAATCGTCAATAATGTTGAAAAAGAACTTCGAAATAAAGGCGCTTCGGAAGTAGAGAGTCATGAAGTAGGAGAAATTGTCATGGATCATTTAGCCAAGGTTGATGACGTTGCCTATGTTCGATTTGCATCAGTGTACCGACAGTTTAAAGATATAAATGTGTTTATTAATGAATTAAAAGATTTACTGAATCGTGAAGGATCAAATAACTCTAAATGAAGAGCTTAAGACAATGTGCTTAATGCTCTTTTTTTACACGGTGAATTGTTTTGACAGAGAAGGTGAAGGTTATGACTAAATGGCATTGGAATGAGCTGCTTCCAGTTGATCGATATATTGTTCGAACCGTCGATCAGTTTTACGAATATGATCAAAAAGTATTAACACTGCTTTATCAGCCTTTGATTGGTGCGCTAGCTCATAGCCTCTATTTAACGTTATGGTCAGAGCTTGAAAGTGACCAATATTGGGGGGAGGAAGCAACGCATCGGAATCTGATCACATTAATGAATATACCATTAGACAAAATTTATGAAGAACGAAAGAAACTAGAAGGGATCGGGTTGTTAAAGACTTATAAAAAGAAAGATCAAGATGAGGTTGTCTACCTTTATGAGATGCATCCCCCAATGACGGCACATAAATTTTTTCATGATGATGTACTCAGTGTATATTTATATAATCGTCTTGGCAAAAAGAAGTATCTTCAAACAAGAGATCGTTTTTTAACTGAAAAGGTAAATAAAGAGGACTACCAAAATATTACCCTTGGATTTGATCATGTATTTTCATCACTGCACCATTCTGAAATTGTCGCAAATCATTATTCAGAGATGGGTGCTGCAATGAAAGTCGATCAAAATAAAGAGGTTATTCACCGTCCAGACAATGATCCGAAAACTTTTGATCTTGGAAGTTTTGATTTCGGGCTCTTAATTGCAGACTTGCCTCATTTTATTGATGAGGGCATAATAACAAATGAAGTAAAGGAAGCCATTGTACGTTTAGCTTTTGTGTATCGTGTTGAACCGTTAGAAATGAGCCGTATTCTTCAGCAGGCACTGCTTCATCATGATCAACTTGATCTCGAGGAGCTAAGAAAGAAAGTTCAGGACTGGTACCGTATCGAGCACGGAGGGGAACCACCTTCATTAGCTCTTAGGACACAACCTGCGCAATATCGTACTTTGGATCATAAAGAGCCTGTCACTGAGGAAGAACGTATGATTAAGATTTATGAAACCGAGTCACCGTTAACATTATTGGAAAGCAAAACCCCTGGTGCAAAAGTTCCATTAGAGGACGTAAAAATTGTAGAAAGCTTACTCATGGATTATAAATTACTGCCAGGTGTAGCAAATGTATTAATTGATTATGTCTTAATGACAACGGATATGAAGCTTCCAAAACAGTTTGTTCATAAGATTGCCGGGCACTGGTCTAGAAAGAAATTAAAAACGGTCAAAGAAGCAATGGAGTTTGCCAAACAGGAACATCAAAGTGTTCAAGAGTGGAAGCAGAACAAAGATAAAAAGAAACCGCAAAGTACTAATCAAATGAAATATGTTCGGAAAGATACATTACCAAAATGGTTCAAGGAAGAAGAAAAGAAAAAAGAAACAAATGAGAACAAGCAAAATAATGCAGACCTCAATAAAGAAAAACAACGGCTCGAGATGATGATAAGTAAGTTTAATAAGCAAAAAAGAAAGGAGGATTAAACAATGGAATCAATAAAAAAATCATTAAAAATGATCATGAATGAAGGAGAAATGAAAAATCAATATGAACTTTTAAAGTCACAATTAATTCATCATGATCGTATCAAGGAATACTTGCTGGCCCATCCTCATATTACAACTGACATTATTGAACGAAGCCTTCCTAAATTGTTTGAGTACAAAAATGAACTAGAGCACTGTGATCATTGTCCGGGATTAGGTCAGTGTCCTAATTTAATGAAAGGGTATCGTCCTGAACTTTACTTGGACCGGAACCGGATTGAACTCCGTTATGAACCGTGTGGTCAAAAAAGAAAACATGAGGAAAGAAAAAAACAACAATCAATGATCAAAAGCCTCTATATTCCAAAAGAAATCTTACATGCAACTTTTGAAAGCATCGATAAAGATGATGTGAGGTTTAATTCAATTGCCAAAGCCTTCGAATATGCAACAACGATAAAGCCTGGAGAGAGTGCTCAAGGCCTCTATTTCTACGGGAAATTTGGCGTCGGAAAAACATACCTTATGGGGGCAATTGCCAATACACTTGCTGATCGGAATATTGAAACACTTCTCGTCTATGTTCCAGATTTCTTTCGAGAGTTAAAGCAAGCAATATCCGATGGTTCATTTAATGACAAATTAGATATCGTGAAAAATGCTCCTGTTCTTATATTAGATGATATTGGAGCGGAAACGATGTCAAGCTGGACACGTGATGATGTGTTAGGAGTAATCCTTCAGCACCGAATGCTTGAGAGATTACCAACTCTCTATACGTCCAATTATGATTTCGATGAACTCGAAGAACATCTTTCTTATTCCCAAAAAGGTGGGATTGAGCAATTAAAAGCTAAGCGAATTATGGAGCGGATCAAGCACTTAACAATCCCGATTCAAATTGATGGCAGCAATCGCCGGGTAAAAGGAAATGAATATTTCTAGATTTTTACCAACAGCATAATCTACTAATTTGTGTTAGGATATAGAAGAGGCTTTACTATATAAAGATAAAAATGTTATGAAAGCTTGACAAGCTTATGCTTAGAAGATGGAGGTTCAGAGATGAGCATTGATCAAATTTTAGAACGTGCCCTTAAAGGGGAGCGTTTAGATGTAGCTGATGCCATTGCATTGTATAAAAGTGATGAAGTAGAAAAAATGGGCCATGTAGCAAATGAAATCATGAAAAAATGGCATCCTGATCCTGTCACTACTTTTGTCATCGGTCGAAATTTAAATTACACAAACTTTTGTGATACGTACTGTCGTTTTTGTGCATTTTACCGTCCTCCGGGTCATGAGGAAGGCTATGTGTTAGAGGATGAAGTCGTTTTTCAAAAAATACAAGAAACGATTGATGTTGGCGGGACAGAAATTTTAATGCAAGGTGGAACAAATCCAGATTTGCCATTAAGTTACTATACTGACTTACTCAAAAAGATTAAAGAACGGTTTGACATTACGATGCATTCATTTTCACCTGCTGAAATTTGGAAAATGGTTGAAGTGTCAGGGTTATCACTGGAAGAAGTTCTTACTCAATTAAAGGAAGCAGGTCTTGATTCTGTACCAGGCGGGGGAGCTGAAATTCTTGATGACCGTACAAGAAATCGAATTAGTAAGATCAAGACATCATGGCAGGACTGGATCGAATGCATGAAAATGGTTCGAAAAGTCGGCATGCACGGAACGGCTACCATGGTAATTGGTTTTGGAGAGACTGCTGAAGAACGAGCACTGCATTTACAAAGAATTCGTGATGCTCAGGATGAAGCAGAGTGCTTCTTAGCATTTATTTCTTGGACATTCCAACCGGATAACACGAATTTAAAAGGTGAAAAAACTACTCCTCGTGAGTACTTAAAGAACCTGGCAATTTCAAGAATCTTTATCGATAATATTCCTAACTTCCAATCTTCATGGGTAACGATGGGCCCAGAGGTTGGTAAGCAGTCATTATCATATGGCTGTAACGATTTTGGAAGTACAATGATGGAGGAAAATGTTGTGTCAGCAGCTGGAGCGACACATAAAGTTAATACAAATCAAATTTTAACTTTAATACGTGAAGCAGGAAAAGTCCCGGCACAACGTAATACGAAGTACGATATCCTTCGCGTATTTGATAATGAGGAAAAAGCCGAAAAAGATTTTGTTATGCAAAACTAACCTTCTTACTATAAATAACGTCTGTTCTGAACATGAAGTTCAGGATAGGCGTTTTTTTAGTTTAGAATTTAGAGTTGTTTGTGAGAATTTTCTTCGAAGCACTTCCCCCTGAGTTACCCACACCAATTTTACATTTTAAACTTTACATTACGCTTCGAAGATTTCCCCAAAGCCCTTAACTCTAAATTATAAACTCTAAACTCTACACTCTAAACTTTAAACTCCAATCATTATTTCCGAATTTGTCCCATATACATGTAATAGTAATGGGATTGTTAGGAGGGTGAGCACTTGATATCAATTCATTTTCATGAACAAATAGATTGTGAGATTATATATACTCAATTAAAATCTTACTTTGAAAAATATAATGATGTTGGATTAAAAGGTAGAGTTGAATCAGATGGTCAAATCATAACCATCTATTATGATAATCATACCGTTGATTTTTACGAGTCTTTTCAACCGTTACTCGTTAACGTCTTTACAAAGCATGTTATTAGCATGAAAGAGGATGAGTGGCTTCTTGATATTATTGAATCGATGTTTTACTTTGAAGATTATGAGGAGCAGAATCAAATTCTTTCAATTGCTAGATCAATTATTGAAGGAGATCATCAGGATTTAAGCCATTTTCATAATATATCCTCTAGGGAAAAAGTCATTTATCAGGCGTTTTCCAAATTTATTATAGAGGAAACAAACTTTTACTATGAATCGTTCTTAAAGTTTCGTCTAAAAGAGTATTATGAGCAATTAATAGAGACGGTAGGGCTTGCGATTGATGAATATTTACTTGAACAAGAATATCAGCATATGGTTGAAAATTTGCGGTGCTATCTAAAAACCTCCAAACCAATCTTCCCGGTGCTTCACATTTTACATGATCAGAAATTTTATTTTTTTAATGAAGACTTTCATATTCTTGAGCAAAAAGACATTGCTGCTTTTTATGATGAGGAGATTAAATTCGAAGAGGGCTTAAGTATCGGTCAGATTGTTATAAGTCCATTAGTCAGTTTAGCTCCCAAAAAAGTACATCTTTACACAGATGAAATTGATCATGGTGTTGTTCAGACAATCCAAAATATATTTGAAGAGCGTGTGACTGTTTTTTCCAAGCAAGATTTCTCAACTAAAGCCGGTAAAAACTATAAAATATAAATCGACACTTGATTTTACACAAATATATTTTTATAATACGTACATAGTTGAATTTATATCAAGTGTTGATGAGGACAAGAGTCACGTTTTTATCGTTTCAAAGAGAGGGAGGCCATTAGGCTGAGAGCTTCCTATCGAGGAATATGACTTACCACCTCTGAACTTCAGTAGGGAAAGATATGGATGTATTGATTAACTACTGACGGGAATAGACCGTTACTCTAATTCATGAGCCGTTACTGTCAATGTGACGGGAATGAGGGTGGAACCACGAGAATAACACTCGTCCCTTTTTACGGGATGAGTGTTTTTTGTTGTATTTCAAAATATTGGAAATAGGAGTGTAGAAAATGGAACAAATTCAAATTACGTTTCCTGATGGAGCAGTAAAAGAGTTTCCAAAGGGAGTTACAACGGAAGAAATTGCTGGATCAATTAGTCCAGGTCTAAAAAAGAAAGCAGTTGCTGGTAAAGTCGATGGCAAAGTCATTGATTTAAATCGTGCGATCGAAGCGGATGGGGCAATTGAAATTGTAACGCTTGATTCAGCAGATGGTCTAGAAGTGTATCGTCATAGTACTGCACACTTAATGGCACAAGCAATCAAACGTTTATATAAAGATGTCAAACTTGGTATCGGACCAGTGATTGAAAATGGCTTCTATTATGACATTGATATGCCTCATACTTTAACACCTGAAGACTTGCCTAAGATTGAAAAAGAAATGAAAAAAATCATTAACGAAAATCTGGAAATTAAGCGACGTGTTGTAACACGTGAAGAAGCATTAAAAATCTATGAAGACCTTGGCGATCATTTAAAAGTGGAATTAATTAATGACCTTCCTGAAGGTGAATTAATTACGATCTATGATCAAGGAGAATTCTTTGATCTTTGCCGTGGTCCGCACTTACCATCAACAGGAAAAATTAAAGCGATCAAATTAATGAATATCGCAGGTGCATACTGGCGCGGAAACAGCGACAATCAAATGCTTCAACGTATCTATGGAACAGCTTTTCCAAAGCAAGCTGAGCTTGATGAGTATCTCCACTTTATTGAAGAAGCACAAAAGCGCGATCACCGTAAATTAGCAAAAGAGCTTCAGCTATTCATGTTCTCTGAAGAATCACCAGGAATGCCGTTTTATTTGCCCAAAGGACAAATTGTTCGTACTGAGCTAGAGAATTTCTCACGTGAATTGCAGCGTAAAGCAGGTTACGATGAAGTTCGTACTCCATTTATGATGAACCAACGTCTATGGGAGCAATCCGGGCACTGGGATCATTACCATGAGAACATGTACTTCTCTGAAGTTGATGAAACAAAATTTGCAATGAAGCCAATGAACTGTCCGGGACATATGATGATTTTCAAAAATGAACTTCACTCATATCGCGACTTACCAATCCGTATGGCTGAATTTGGACAAGTTCACCGTCATGAGCTAAGCGGGGCATTAAATGGGATGCTTCGTGTTCGAACATTTACACAAGATGATGCGCATATTTTCGTAACACCAGGTCAGATTGAAGATGAAATTAAAGAAGTATTTGCTTTAATTGACAAAATTTACAGTACGTTTGGGTTTGATTACTCAGTTGAACTTTCAACTCGTCCGGAAAAATCAATGGGTAGCGATGAGCTATGGGAGCAGGCAGAAGGTTCACTTCGTAATGTACTAACAGATTTAGGCATTGATTATCACTTAAACGAAGGTGACGGGGCATTCTATGGTCCAAAGATTGACTTCCACATTAAAGATGCGTTAAAACGTAGTCACCAATGTGCGACAATTCAGCTTGACTTCCAAATGCCGGAGAAGTTTGATTTGACATATGTTGATGAAAATAACCAAAAGGTTCGTCCAGTTGTCATTCACCGTGCGATTTACGGTTCAATTGACCGTTTCTTTGGTATTTTAATCGAGCACTTTGCTGGAGCATTCCCAACATGGCTGGCTCCTGTACAAGCAGAGATCATTCCGGTAGCTGACATGCACTTAGACTATGCAAAAGAAGTTAAAGCAAAGCTTCTTGAAGCTGGTGTGCGTGTTCATATTGATACTCGCAATGAAAAAATGGGCTATAAAATCCGTGAAGCACAAATGCAAAAGATTCCATATGCATTAGTTCTTGGAGATAAAGAAATTGAAGAGACAGCAGTGAATGTTCGAAAATATGGAGAACAAAAATCAGAAACAGTAGGTCTTGATCAATTTATTGCTCAAATCACAGAAGAAATCGCGACACGCAGTCGTTCATAACAAATAAAAGCGTCTTGGTTAAGTAATACCAAGGCGCTTATTTGCGGGTGATAAAATTAATAATTAATAATTAATAATTTATAAATAAATTCGAAATAAGATGCTGTGTACTAGCATTATTTGTTTTGGGTATAAATCTGACGTTAGGAAGATTTGCAACCTCAACAAAGTTGAGGTGCTGGGATCAATGTTATTTTCATAGCGACAAATGCATTTTTCAGCTATGAAAATGACATTTGATCTCAGCATACCCAAAACGAATAATGCGGCAGTTTTCAGCTACCCATAAATAACCAGTAAAATAATTTTCAAAAAAGTATTGCGAAATGGTGTATTTTTCGATAAGATAAGAAAGTCATTAAGAGGATGTACAATGTTGTTGACTTGATTAACAACTTGTGTTATAGTTTTTTAGTAACTAAAAATGGGAAACAAAGCAAGCAGAAGCGCCCGCTTCTCACCTGATTGACGCAATAGGCAGTTGGCAGGTTTATGATTCAACTTTTCAGTGGAATTTTAGTGTGGGCGACGTATGCGCCGACGCTTTTTTTACGTCTAAATTATATTGCTTTGATCCGTTTTAATCCTTGGAGGTGGCTAACTATTAGTAAAGACATGATGGTCAATGAGGGCATTCGCGCCCGTGAAGTTCGTCTCATTGGTGCCAATGGAGATCAAATTGGAGTTAAATCAAAACAAGAAGCACTAGATATGGCTCAAAATGCAAATCTAGACTTAGTGATGGTTGCTCCGAATGCTAAACCGCCAGTATGCCGAATTATGGACTACGGAAAGTTTAGATATGAGCAGCAGAAGAAAGAAAAAGAAGCTCGTAAAAATCAAAAAGTCATCAATATTAAAGAGGTGCGTTTGAGCCCAACGATTGAAGACAACGATTTTCAAACGAAACTTCGTAATGCTAGAAAATTCCTTGAAAAGGGAGACAAAGTAAAAGCAGCGATCCGCTTTCGTGGACGTGCCATTACTCACTCTCAAATCGGGAAGGTAGTACTTGAGCGTTTAGCAAAAGAATGTGAGGATATTTCTACGATTGAAGCAAAACCAAAAATGGAAGGTCGTAGTATGTTCTTAATCTTAGCACCTAAAAACGAAAAGTAAGGGTCGATTAGCCCTTATTGGTATTAATTTTTGAAGGAGGAACATTCCATGCCAAAAATGAAAACTCACCGTGGCGCTGCAAAGCGTTTTAAAAGAACTGGATCTGGAAAGCTTAAACGTTCTCACGGTTTCACAAGTCACTTATTTGCAAACAAATCACAAAAGCAAAAGCGTAAGTTAAGAAAAGCTGCTATGGTTCATAGCGGAGACTTCAAACGTATTCGTTCATTATTAACGTACAAAAAATAATTCTGCTTAACAAAAACAATTTTGATTTTTGTTAAAGTTTGAGGAGGGAAACACGATGCCAAGAGTAAAAGGCGGTTATGTCGCTCGTCGTCGTCGTAAAAAGATTTTAAAGTTAGCTAAAGGTTATCATGGTTCAAAACATAGATTGTTTAAAACAGCACAAGGACAAGTAATGAAATCATTACTTTACGCTTATCGCGATCGTCGTCAAAAGAAACGCGATTTCCGTAAATTATGGATTACTCGTATCAATGCTGCTGCTCGTATGAACGGTCTTTCTTACAGCCGTTTAATGCACGGATTAAAAGTTGCAGAAATCAATGTTAACCGTAAAATGTTAGCAGATTTAGCTGTTAACGACGAAAAAGCATTTGCTGAATTAGCAGCAAAAGCTAAAGCAAGTCTTAACGCATAAGTTAAATAGTTACTAGAGAAGGTCACTCTTTTAGGAGAGTGGCCTTTATTATTTTACAAATAGGTGATTTTCTATGACAAATGCTTTTTTATTTACATATATAGTAATAGTTAATGGAATATGTATTGGAATCATGGGTGTTGATAAAGCGAAAGCCAAGAAAGGACAATGGCGAATATCTGAGGCAACGATGTTTATCTGGGCATTACTAGGAGGGGCAGCGGGGATTTATTTAGGTATGAAACTCTATCGACACAAAACAAAAAAGCTGAAATTTAAACTGTTCATGCCTCTGCTTTCTGTTGTTCAACTAGTTTTCATTGCAATAATCATAACGTCCTTTTAGAAGTCATAAAGTAGTAAAAGGAGGTGGTTAGGCTGGATGACATCTTAGACGAGGTACTTTTGTTTATTAAGCAAAGTGGCTGGCTTGCTCCGTTTTTCTTCATTCTTCTTCATATTTTACGCCAATTTCTATTTGTCCCAGTCGTGCTCATTTGTATAGTCGGTGGCTATTTATTTGGTGGTGTATATGGAACGATTTATTCCGTCATTGGCCTGACACTTACGAGTTTGATGTTTTATTTTATTGTCACATCTTTCCCGCTATGGCTAAACAAGCTAACAAAACTGAAAAGCCGTTGGTTTGGAAAGGAAGTGACATTAACACTTGGGCAAATTTCAATTTTGAGGTTATTACCATTTATGCACTTTCATCTGATCTCTCTCTGCATTATTGAACTCACTACAAATTTAAAAGAATATACAATACGATCCTTTATTACAAATATTCCTTTAGCATTTATTTATACTTCATTTGGTCATGTAATTGGCGAGTTAACGATTTATTCGATTATCGTCATGTTAATGGGGTTAGGTGCCTTGTTTTATCTATGCAGAAGAAAGTATACATTAATAAAATGGAAGACATTCTTCTCAACAACGATCGAAAAAACAAACGAACCCGTCTGAAAAAGCCGCTTAGATATCTAAGCGGCTTTAACTATTAATTTCAACTCTAAACTACTCATGGTTTTTCAAAAACTCTTTAACAGGGCTTTTCCACTCAATCGTTGCATTAGGGTAATAAATGAGGATTTCGCGTTCAATAAAGTAAAAATCTTCACGATCAAATCCTTGCAGCTTTGTTTGGTTTTTAGGCCAAATATAGATCGAGACCACTTCAAAAGCATTTTCAGTCGTCCCTAAATATTTCTCTCCTTCAAATAGCACTCCTTTATAAGTAATAAGGAAATTTTTACGAACGTTATCTTTTTCATCATGAAAATAAAATTGTTTTTTTTCATGTGCTAATTCTAATTTACGCTTCGGATTAACTAAATACTTAATCGTACAATAAACAAGAATAATAATAGCAATAATTAGTAAAAGGCGAAATAGGATCACTCCCACAACTGTACCTCCTATCGAAGAAACTATACTTATTTATATTGTATACGAAAAACGATTAAAAAAGTTTCATTCATATCAAAAATAAAAACTTTGTTGAATTTGGTATAATAAAAAATAAGATAATAAAGGTTGAGGAGAGAATAAAACAGTGAACTTAAATAAATTATTTACGATGCAAAGGATTTTAGACGAAAGAATTGTAGAAGAACATCAATTACATGGGAAAAACCTGGTTAATAAAAAAATTGTTGCTCTGCAGGTCGAAGTTGGCGAGTTGGCAAATGAAACACGCTGTTTTAAGTTTTGGAGCTTAAAACCCCCAGCAGAAGATCAAATTATTTTAGAGGAGTATGTAGACGGATTGCATTTCATTTTATCGATCGGGAATGATCTTGATTATAAGGTAACTGAGGTAGGAACAATTGAAGAGAATGGTGTCTCAGTCGTCGATCAGTTTTTGCAGGTTTTTGATTCCATCAATCAATTTTGGAAAGAACAAACAAGTGAAAGCTATGAACGATTATTTGTAAACTATGTATATTTAGGATCTTTGTTAGGCTTTACAAAAGAGAATATAGAAGAAGCATACGACGAGAAAAACAAAGTTAACCATGTGAGGCAGGATGAGGGGTATTAACATTTAATTAGGTAGACAGCAAAACAAAAAAAAATTATTATTTTACAAAAAGATACAAAATAATGGTAAAAAAAGCGCTCTCTTGATGATTCTCGGGCGCTTTTTTTCTTTTTCGACAAATTTGAATTGACTAAATTATTGAAAAATAATAGAATGAGAATGATTTATGAGAGATTAATAGTAGACATGGAGGTTACAACGTTGAGCACGATAACAGAATTGAAAAAAATAATTGCAGATGATCGAGTGACAACGAACGAGACAATTTTGGAGCAACACGGGAGAGATGAATCTTATCATACACCAAGTTTGCCTGATGTCGTTGTGTTTCCTGAAACGACTGAAGAGGTTAGTAAAATTGTTAAATATGCGAATGAAAATAGAATACCAGTTGTTCCTTTTGGACTAGGTACAAGTCTTGAAGGGCATGTCATCCCATATCAAGGTGGAATTTCAATTGATATGTCGTTAATGAACAAAGTATTAGAAGTAAGAGCTGAAGATTTTCTAGTAAAAGTTCAACCAGGTGTGACAAGATCACAGCTTAATAAAGAATTAAAAAAACATGGCTTGTTCTTTTCTGTAGATCCTGGGGCAGATGCCACGTTAGGTGGAATGGCTGCAACAAATGCGAGTGGGACAACTTCAGTCAAATACGGGATTATGCGTGATCAAGTACGGGATATGGAGGTTGTTCTCGCTGATGGTGAAGTAATTCATACGGGGGGATTAGCGGCGAAGTCATCATCAGGTTACCATCTAAACGGCTTATTTGTTGGTTCAGAAGGCACCCTAGGTATTTTTACTGAACTGACATTAAGAGTGTACGGGATCCCGGAAGTAATTATGGCAGCAAGAGCATCTTTTCCAACAGTTGAAAATGCTGTTCAAGCAGTAGTAGGAATTTTGTCTGCAGGTATTCCAATTGCCCGGGTTGAGCTTGTTGACGCACGCTCAATGAAACAGGTAAATCTTCACAGTGGCACATCTTATGATGAGAATCCGACATTATTTTTAGAATTTCATGGGAACGATGCTGGACTTAAACAAGATGTTAATTTTACAACAGAGATTGTTCATGAAGCTGGATGTCGTGATTTTAAATTTGAACTGGATTCAAAGGGCCGTGCACAGTTATGGGATGCCCGTCATGATTTAGCGTATGCCTTTATCCATGGAGCACCAGGCAAACGATTGATGGTTACCGATGTTAGTGTTCCTATTTCGGAACTAGCCGGAGCGATTGAAAATGCTCGTCAACAGATTGATAACATCGGATTAGATGGTGCTTTAGTCGGGCATGTCGGTGATGGTAATTTTCACGCATTAGTGATGATCGATTTAAGTGATGAAGAAGAGGTCAAGAAAGCACATGAATTGAATAGTCGCATTGTTGAATATGCACTAGAAAAAGGCGGAACGTGCACAGGTGAGCACGGGGTTGGTATTGGAAAAAGTAAATATCAACGAAGAGAACATGGGAATGCGATAGAAACAATGAAAGCATTGAAGCAAGCGCTTGATCCTAAAGGGATTATGAACCCTGGAAAAATTTTAGTAGACTGAGGGGGTGTTACGTTACGTTCAGTGGTAAGATATGTAGATTTTTAGATTTATAGTTTTTAAATAAAATATAAAAGGGGAGTAAATCATGAAGAAAAAGAATTTATTTTTAGTAGTAATGATATTAATCATTGGATTATTAGCAACTGCTTGTGGCGGTGGCGATCAACAATCATCAAATGAATCGGGTACAGACGATGCTGGACAAGCTGGCGGAGATGATACGGTTTATACATTACAAGCAGGACATTCACTTCCGGAAGACCATCCTTACACACTTGCATTTCAACAAATGGCTGACAATGTAAAGGAACGTACTGAAGGTCGTGTGCTTATTGAAATCTTTCCAAACAGTCAAATTGGAGCAGAACGTGAATTAACTGAAGGGTTAACGTTTGGAACTGTTGATTTAGTCGTTTCTTCAACTGCACCGGTTACGAACTTTGCACCAGAATTAGGTGTTCTTGACTTACCGTTCTTATTTAATGACCGCGAATCAGCGGTTAAAGTATTAGAAGAAACTGAAATTGGTGAAGAATTATTTGCCAGCTTAGAAAGTCAAGGAATTATCCCTTTATCATGGGGTGAGAATGGATTTAGACATATTACAAATGGAATTCGCCCAGTTGAAAAGCCAGAAGATTTAAATGGTTTAAAAATCCGTACTCAGGAAAATGAAATTCATTTAGCTGCTTTTCAGGCACTTGGAGCACAACCGACACCGATGGCATGGACAGAAGCTTTAACAGCTTTACAGCAAGGCGTAGTTGACGCTCAAGAGAATCCAGCGATTGTTGCTGATCAATTTAATCTTTTTGAAGCAAATCAGAAGTACATGACGTTAACTGGACACGTATATTCTGTAGCGATTTTTATGATGAGTCAAGATACGTATGACAAGTTACCTGAAGATCTGCGTGAAATTGTTGTAGATGAAGGACGTAAAGCTGGTTCATATGAAAGAGAACTAATTGTTGAAATGGAGCAAGAATCATTAGCAAAATTGCGTGAACAAGGAATGGAAATTATTGAAGATGTTGATGTTCAACCATTCCGTGAAGGTATTGCTGATGTTTTAGCTGGTTTTGAAAATCAAGATTTATTACAACGTATTTTAGAAGCACAATAATGGTTCACAAATGGGGGGAGATGTTCGCTCTCCCCATTTTATTTTTTTAGTAGAGAAGGGAAAAGAGATTAAGTAAAGAGATTTTTAAGAGGGTGAAAACGTTATGGGGAAAGCTATACATTATATGAATCTTTCAATCAAGTACCTATTAAATGTTATTTTAGTTACGTTAATTGTCGCTGTTTTTTGTCAGGTGCTATTTCGCTTTGTTTTAAACCAACCATTAGCTTGGACTGAAGAGCTTGCTCGATATTGTTTGGTTTGGATTACTTTTTTAGGAGCAGCCTTTGCGATGTCTAAGAAGGCTCATATTGGGATCGAGGTTTTTGTTAATCTATTACCTTCTGTATTAAGAAAGGCTTCTATCGTATTATCTACGCTCGTTTGTATAGGGTTCTTCTATATTTTAATTCAACAAGGGTTTTCGTTGTCTGAAAGATCAATGGCACAGCTTTCACCAGTATTACGACTTCCGATGGGAGCAGTTTATTCAGTAATACCAATTAGTGGCATTATTTTATCAATTAACCTTCTTCACATTACTTGGATAGAGCTTACGAAGAAGGAGGGTGTATAGTATGGCAACGCTATTATTTTTTATTCTTATTCTTTTATTTTTAATCAATGTTCCAGTTGCAATTGCACTTGGAATGTCAGCCACTTTAGTTTTTATTATTCAAGATTCTGTGCCAATTATTGCTGTTATGCAAAGGATGTTTAACTCAGTCGATTCCTTCCCATTATTAGCCATCCCATTTTTTATTTTGGCAGGTAAGCTAATGGAAAGTGGCGGGATTTCTAGACGACTGATTCACTTGGCAAATGTTATTTTTGGACGTGTCCGCGGTGGATTAGGGCTTGTTTCAATCATGGCATGTGCTTTCTTTGCAGCTATTTCAGGTTCAGCAGCAGCAACAACAGCAGCTGTCGGCTCACTACTTATACCGGCAATGGTCAAAAAGGGATATGATAAAAGTTTTGCAACCGCAATACAAGCAACAGGTGGTACTGTCGGAATTATGATTCCGCCAAGTGTTCCACTCGTGTTATTTGGGGTTATTGCCGGAGTTTCAATTAGCGATTTGTTTATCGCAGGAATTATTCCGGGACTGTTTGTTGTTGCATCATTAATGCTCCTTGTTTATTTTGTCTCTCTTGTTAAAGGATACGGTGGAGGAGAAAAGTTTGGTTTTAAGGACTTTTTATTAGCATTCAAGGATGCTTTTCTTGCCTTGTTAATGCCGGTTATTATTTTGGGCGGTATTTATGGTGGAGTCTTTACACCAACGGAGGCAGCCGTAGTCGCGGTAGTGTATGGTTTAATTGTCGGTCTGTTTATTTATCGAGAAATCAAGTGGAAAGATTTATCGGAAATCTTTTCATCATCAATTGTAATTACATCAGTGATCATGTTCATTATTGCGGGTGCATCAGCCTTTGGGTACTTTTTGACGAGGGAAAGAGTTCCGGCAAAAATGACGGAGATGATGTTAGGGGTTACAGATAATTGGATTATCGCTCTTTTAATTATCAATTTATTATTACTGGTTGTTGGAGTTTTCTTAGAGACTGCTGCAGCGATTATTATTTTAACGCCAATCCTTGTTCCAATCGCCCAAGCGATGGGGATTGATCTTGTCCACTTTGGAATTATCATGATTGTGAACTTAGCAATTGGATTTATTACACCACCCGTTGGGATTAACTTGTTTGTTGCCTCGAATATCGCAGGGACAAAGTTTGAAAGCCTGGTCCGAGCAATTATTCCGTTTATCATTATGATGATTGTCAATGTGTTAATTATTTCATTTATCCCAAGTATTAGTCTTTTCCTAGTTGGAAAATAATAGGATTTGGAGAAGGATTGAACTTACATTAGTAAGCATCAATCCTTTTTCTTTTTGGGCAGTTGTATTGTGTCCAAATTGTTTAATAAAGTGTAAATGGTTATAATAGGAATAGAAATACATAGAATGAAGTAATTTTATCACCAATATGAAACGAGGGGGCATTTACATATGGCAGAGCTTGATCATACATTACAGATGTTAAAAGAACTAACGGACGCAAATGGAATTCCGGGAAATGAGCGCGAAGCACGGGATGTTATGCGTAAATTTATTGAACCGCTTGCTGATGAAATTACAACTGACAATTTAGGTAGTTTAATTGCAAAGAAGCAGGGCTCACAAGAAGGGCCAAAAATTATGATTGCCGGCCATTTAGATGAAATTGGTTTTATGGTAACAAGTATTGATGATAAAGGATTTGTAAAGTTTCAAACAGTTGGCGGCTGGTGGGAGCAGGTTATGCTTGCACAACGTGTAACGATTATGACAAGAAAGGGAAATGTTCCCGGTGTCATAGGTTCAAAACCGCCACATATTCTTAGCCCCGAAGCACGCAAGAAGCCTGTTGATAAGAAAGATATGTTTATCGATATCGGTGCGACAAGTAAGGAAGAAGCGATGGAATTCGGAGTTCGACCAGGAGATTCAATCGTTCCAGTATGCGAATTTACGGTTATGAAAAATGAAAAAATGCTTATGGCAAAAGCGTGGGATAATCGAATTGGCTGTGCAATTGCGATTGAAGTGTTACGCCAATTAAAAGATGTGGACCATCCTAATACTGTTTATGGCGTTGGAACCGTTCAAGAGGAAGTCGGGCTTCGTGGAGCAAGGACTGCCGCACATTTGATTAAGCCAGATATTGGCTTTGGTGTTGATGTAGGAATTGCTGCTGACACTCCGGGAGTTTCTGAGAAGGAAGGTCTCGGGAAAATGGGGAAAGGCCCGCAAATTATTATGTATGATGCATCAATGGTTGCCCACAAAGGGTTACGTGATTTTGTAACAGACACTGCTGACGAACATAATATTCCGTACCAATTTGATGCAATGGCTGGAGGGGGGACCGATTCCGGAGCAATTCATTTAACTGCTAATGGGGTACCAGCATTATCAATTACGATTGCGACTCGTTACATTCATACACATGCAGCAATTCTTCATCGTGATGATTTTGAAAATGCAGTAAAGCTTATAGTAGAGGTTATTAAGAAGTTAGATCAAGATACAGTGAATAAAATTATTTTTGAATAAAGAAAAGATAAAAGCCGGGGTTGCCCGGCTTTTATCTTTGTAATCCTTTTGAAATTTGCTGAATCATTTCATTTTTATCCTGCTCATTCGCTTGTTGCCAATATACTTCAAATAGGACACCAAGACCAGGCAGCATCTTTTCTTCGCCGCTTTGGATCGCATCAGTAATCGTTGCTTCAACCTGTTGGGCATCACTACCTGAAACATTTGCTAGTATTGCATTACGTAAATTAAAACTCATGATTTAACCCTCCTTAAATAGAGATATGTTACATCCTCAACACTTTTAGTATTTGATCTTGACCGTTGGATTATGTATCCAAATGTGGTTATAATAGTTGAGGAGAATTTAGAATTTAGAATTTAAAATTTAGAATTGGCCAGGAGATTTGGCAAAGGAGCAATTTTGATGGATCGGATTGAGTCGCATAAGAATGCGCGGGTGAAGGAATGGAAGAAGCTTCACTCAAAGAAGGGCAGAGAAAATTCAGGGCGTTTTATTATTGAAGGTCCTCATCTTGTTGAGGAAGCATTAAACCATGGAATCGAAATCTTTGAAATCATTGTTACTGAAAATTTTTCAATTCCAAGCAATTGGAAGGTAGATAATATTAGGATGTATATTGTTACTGATAAGGTGATGAGTGAACTTAGTGAAACAGAAACTCCTCAAGGAGTAGCAGCAGTTTGTGAGTTATTTACATCGCGAACGTTAAATATTAAAACAGGACAATTTTTACTAATTGATGGTGTCCAAGACCCGGGAAATTTAGGGACAATGATTCGAACTGCTGATAGTGCTGGTATTAGTGCAGTTATTTTAGGGGAAGGAACTGTTGATGTATTTAATAGTAAAGTAATCCGCTCAACTCAAGGTTCACTTTTTCACCTTCCGATCATTAAGGGAAATCTTGAAGAATGGATAGGGAAATGTAAGGATGCAGGAGTTCCTGTTTTTGGAACAGCATTGAAAGGTGCGGTTTTGTACAAAGAAGTAGGCTCAATTATGGATCAGTTTGCTTTAATTGTTGGAAATGAAGGCAGCGGTGTAAAGCAAAAGTGGCTTGAGCAAACAGATCAAAATATCTATATTCCGATTTACGGGAAGGCTGAATCATTGAATGTAGCAGTGGCCACAGGTATCCTTCTTTATCATTTAAAAGGGTAATGATCTGACTTGCAACAGTCCCATTTATTCTCTATAATATATAACAATTGTATAAAGAGGAAAGTGATGATAGAGAGTAGTAACCTACTGTTCGCTATGCAGGGAGGAAATGCCTGAGACTGTAAGCATTTCTATAGTAGAAGTAGTTGAATTCACTCTGGAGCTATCGCCGGAACATAAGAATGATTTCTTATTAAGGTTGAATCGGTATAAGATTGATGCCGTTATCTAAATGAAGTGAACAATAGACTATCTATTGTTAAGTAGGGTGGTACCGCGAGTCTTCGTCCCTTGGCCTAGGGAGAGGACTCTTTTTTTATGAAAAAAAACAATAAAAAGCAATTTAGAATTAAGAATTTAGAATGTAGAATTGTCTACAGTAACTCAGAGAAGAACAACAAACTAAACAGCTTAGTAAAGGTTTTAATTCTAAATTCTACATTTTAAATTCTAAATTAATCATGGAGGGTTTGTGAAATGAAAGAACGTTTGCAGGAGTTGCAGCAGGAAGCTGTTACGTTAGTAGAAGAAGCAAATGACTTAAAACGTTTGCAGGAAATTCGCGTTGCTTATCTAGGAAAGAAGGGTCCAATTACTGAAGTTCTTCGGGGAATGGGTAAATTATCCGCGGAAGAGCGTCCTGTGATTGGACAATTAGCGAATGATGTAAGAGCCGTCATTCAAGAAAAGCTTGAAGCAAAAGAGCAGCAGTTAGAAGAAATTGAAATTGAAAAGAAACTATCTGCAGAAAGTATCGATGTGACATTACCGGGTCGTCCAGTATCACTTGGCGGACAACATACACTTTCATTGGTTGTTGAACAAATCGAAGATATTTTCATTGGAATGGGCTTTACTGTTGCTGAAGGTCCTGAAGTAGAAACGGACTACTATAATTTTGAAGCATTAAACTTACCGAAGGATCATCCGGCAAGGGATATGCAAGACTCGTTCTATATTACAAATGATTTATTATTACGTACACATACATCACCTGTTCAAGCAAGAACAATGGAGAAGTACAAGGGGCAAGGTCCAGTTAAAATTATTTGTCCGGGTAAAGTGTTCCGTCGTGATGATGATGACGCAACACATTCACATCAGTTTATGCAAGTGGAAGGTTTATATGTTGCCGAAAACGTTCGAATGAGTGATTTAAAAGGTGTACTTGAAACATTTGCAAAAAAATACTTTGGAGAAGATCGCAAAATCCGTCTGCGTCCAAGCTTCTTCCCATTTACCGAGCCATCTGTAGAAGTTGACGTATCATGTGGGATGTGCAGCGGTAAAGGCTGCCGAATTTGTAAACAAACAGGATGGATTGAAGTACTGGGAGCTGGAATGGTTCACCCGAATGTACTGGAAATGAGCGGATTTGATTCAAAGAAATATACAGGATTTGCATTTGGTATGGGAGTTGAGCGTTTGGCGATGTTAAAGTATGACATTGATGATATTCGTCATTTCTATACAAATGATTACCGATTCCTTACACAATTTCAAAGAGAAAGATAAAGGAGGAGTTTAGATGTTAGTCTCATATCGTTGGTTACAAGACTATGTAAATATATCAGATTTAACAGCTAAAGAATTAGCGGAAAGGTTAACAAGAAGTGGTATCGAAGTTGATATTGTGCACCCAATGAATAAAGGGATTAAGAATGTTGTTATCGGTCATGTCGTAGAGCGCGAGCAGCATCCTGATGCCGATAAGTTAAGCCTTTGCCAGGTTGATATTGGGGAAGAAGAGCATGTGCAAATCGTATGTGGGGCAAAGAATGTTGCTGCAGGTCAGATGGTACCTGTTGCAAAAGTAGGAGCAGTTTTACCAGGGAACTTCAAAATTAAGAAGGCAAAGCTCCGTGGTCAAGCTTCACACGGGATGATTTGTTCTTTACAAGAGCTAGGAATCGAAAGCAAGCTTGTTGCGAAAGAGTTTTCTGAAGGGATTTTTGTTTTCCCGAACGATGCTGAAGTTGGCGGGGATGCGCTTGAATTTTTAAATTTACATGATGAAGTATTGGAATTGGATCTGACACCAAACCGTGCAGATTGTTTAAGTATGATTGGGGTTGCTTATGAAGTAGGGGCAATTTTAGGTCGTGATATTAAAATTGAGGATGTAAAAGTTCCACAAGGTAACGAAGTGGCTTCAGATTATATTAGTGTAAAAGTTGAAGCGTCAGATGATAATCCATATTACGGTGCCAGAGTTATAAAAGATGTAACGATTGGACCGTCACCATTATGGTTACAAAATCGCTTAGTTGCTGCTGGTATTCGACCGATCAGTAATGTTGTCGATGTGACAAACTATGTTCTGCTTGAATATGGGCAACCATTACACGCGTTTGATTATGACCGCTTTGGTTCAAAGGAAGTTGTAGTTCGCCGTGCCCATGAAGGTGAAGAAATCGTGACACTTGATGATGCGGCAAGAAAGCTGACAAGCGAGCACTTGGTCATCACAAATGGCAAAGATCCTGTCGCTGTAGCAGGAGTGATGGGTGGTGCAACTTCAGAAGTTCAAGACGATACAAAAACCATTCTTCTTGAAGCAGCTTACTTCAAAGGAGCAACAGTACGAACAGCTTCACGTGACCTTGGGCTACGCAGTGACTCAAGCACACGTTTTGAAAAAGGAGTCGATCCAAATCGTGTAGCCAAAGCTGCTGATAGAGCAGCAACACTGATTGTTGAGCTAGCCGGTGGTACCGTCCTGGAAGGGATTGTGGAATATAACGAATTAGCTGCACAGCCACTGCCAGTTCCATTATCATTAGAACGTATTAACCGCGTATTAGGAACAGAGTTATCTCTTCACACTGTAACTGGAATCTTAAAACGTCTTCAATTTGCATATACACAAGATGGAGATACGGTAACAGTACATGTTCCAACAAGAAGACCTGACATTACAATTGAAGAGGATTTAATCGAAGAAGTCGCCAGATTGTATGGTTATGACCATATTCCAACGACATTACCTGAAGGAGTCACAACGCAAGGAAGTTTAACGGATTACCAAATGAAGCGTCGTCATGTACGTCGTTATTTAGAAGGTGCGGGACTATTCCAAGCCGTTACGTATTCATTAACGAGCTCAGCAAAAGCGAAAGGCTTAGCAAATGAATTTGCGGACATGTCGCCAGTTCGACTGGCAATGCCAATGAGTGAAGACCGCAGTACAATGAGAACAAGTCTTGTACCTCATCTTCTTGATGTACTTTCATATAATCATAATCGAAAAATTAATGATGTAGCTGTCTATGAGGTGGGGTCAATCTTCTTAACAGAGGAAGAAGCAGTGACAAAGCAACCAGAGGAGAAGGAAATGGTTGCAGGAGCATATACTGGTCTATGGCATAGTCATTTATGGCAAGGAGAAAAGAAGCCTGTTGACTTCTTTGTTGCCAAAGGGGTATTAGAAGGATTATTTGCACAATTAGGAATAGATCCAGACATTACTTTCGTTCAAAGCAAAAAGGCTGGACTTCACCCAGGAAGAACAGCACAAATTTTGTTAGGGGAGCAAGAAATTGGCTATATCGGCCAAATTCACCCATCATTACAAAAAGAATTGGATTTAAATGAAACGTATGTCTTTCAATTAGACTTAGAAACGCTTCTAACAACAGAAGTGGATCATGTCACATATGAGGCACTGCCACGATACCCGGCGATGTCACGTGATATTGCATTAGTACTCGATGAAGCAGTTGCCGCTGGTCAGGTGCAATCTGTCATCGAAGAAGCTGGAGGAAGTCTTCTAAAGCAAGTTGCGATCTTTGATTTATATCAAGGCGAGCATATGGAAGAAGGAAAGAAATCTCTCGCATTCTCGCTCACATACTTTGATCCTGAGAAGACATTAACAGATGAAGAGGTAACGAAAGTACACGAAAATGTCCTTTCTAGTCTAGCTGAAAAAGTTGGAGCTGTTCTTAGGGGATAAGCTTTTTAGTTTATAGTTGAAAGTTAAAAGTTAAGACGTGCGTGCTTTGTTGAAGCGCACGTCTTCTTTTTTGTCTTATCTGTTTTGTTTTTAGAATATGATAGGAGAAAGAGCTGTTTGACAGGGGGTTATCTTATTAAAAATCAAATTGATATTGATCCGAAAAATGAACGAATTGTTGCCTATGTGATTGAAGCACCGGAAACAGAAATTTTCCAGTTGAAAACGTTGCAACAACAACACATGCCCGGAAAAACGATAGTTTACACATTACCTGGTTATGTAAAGTATTTCCAAAAAGAAAAATATCAGTTAGAAGGACAAATTCAAGGATTTTTTAATGGACAAGATGGGATGATTGTTTCAAAATTTCATCAGCAAGAACGAAAGGTGGATAATGACTTGTCTCAGCGAGAGAGAATTATTCAAATCGCCTTAGCGGATAAGAAAAAGTATTCCATCTCGACGACTGCGACTGGTTATACGATTGAACGGATACAACAGAAAGACATTGCTCAACTATCTGCTCTTTATCGCACTGTGTTTGAGAGGTATCCAACTAATATTTTTGATGCCAAATATATCGAAAAATCAATGAATGATGATTACTTCTTTGTCGTTGCAAAACAGAATGACCAAATTGTCTGTGCTGCATCAGCTATGGTTAATCCGTATAACAGTGCTGAAATTACGGATTGTGCAACAGATCCGTCTCATCGAGGGAAGAATTTATTAGCACCGGTAATTGTTGAAATTGAAAAGCAGCTTCAAGGAAGACATGTTCATCACTATTATTCTCTCACTAGAGCACTATCTGTTGGTATGAATGTAACGATTAAACGATTAGGCTACCATTATGAAGGGACACTAGTAAAAAACTGCGTGATTAGTACAGGGTTTGAAGATATGAATATTTGGGTGAAAAAGGGGGATAATTAGTTAAAAGTTAAAAGTTGATAGTTGAAAGTTAAGTTGATAGTTGAAAAGTCCAGCCTCCAATCAGGAAGCCGGACTTTCATTATTTAAAATAGTTTTTTGGAATGATTCTTGGAATTTCCATTAGTGCATCATAGCTAACTGAATTTGATAGTTTTTTTGTATCAATTAACAGTAATTGGTCTTCAATTTTCTCTACGGTTTCATCAGCAATATAATGCATTTTACAATTACTGCAATGTATCGATGGAATATTTGTTATTGTGATTGCCCGTCTTCCATCCGGAAGCTCCCAGTGTGCTAATTTTTTCGTTTGATTTGCTTTATCAGCACGACACCATTGACATTTCACCACAATCATCTCCTCTCACCATCATTGTAAGTTATGCTAGCTGGTAGGAAACGTGAATCACTAGGACTCAGAATCAGTCTTATACTTTTCTTGTTCTTTTTGCCATTTCTTCTCTTTTAATTGGTCACGATGTTGTCGTTTATCCTTTAATGAGGAATGGGAGGCATTACTTTCATAGCTTTTACGGCGATCTAACCTCTTTAATCCTTCTGGCACAAGATTAAACTGATCATCGTTCATCAAACTTTGAATACCAATAGAAGGCTCTCGGTCTGTAATTTCGTAGTATTCATTAAAGTAGTTATCGGCCCTTCCAGGAACATAATTTTCAGGTTCTGGATATGTCGTGATAACCCCTTCAAAGTTTCGAAGGACAGTTTTTGCCGGACTTTGTGAAATGACATAATTCGGTTGTAAGGCAATTTTTCCTCCTCCGCCAGGTGCATCAACAACGAATGTTGGAACGGCATAGCCAGATGTATGACCACGAAGGGATTCAATGATTTCTAATCCTTTTGAAATTGGAGCACGAAAATGACTTATTCCTTCTGAAAGATCACATTGGTAAATATAATAAGGACGTACACGGATTTTTACTAAATCGTGCATTAATTTTTTCATGATGTGTGTACTGTCGTTTATTCCTGCTAAAATGACAGCCTGATTTCCGACAGGGACACCTGAGTTAACAAGCATTTCACAGGCCCGCTTTGAATCCTCTGTAATTTCGAGTGACGTATTAAAGTGAGTATTTAGCCAGACAGGGTGATATTTTTTTAAAATGTTACATAAGTTTTCAGTGATGCGTTGTGGAAATACAACCGGAGCACGAGTCCCAATCCGAATGATTTCAACGTGAGGGATCGCTCGTAAGTTTTTCAGAATGTATTCAAGGATTTGATCATTAATAAGAAGTCCGTCCCCGCCAGATAGAAGGACGTCGCGAACTTGTGGTGTGTTTGCAATGTATTCAATCGCACCGTCGAGCTGTTTTTTGGGTACCCCCATTCCTACCTGACCGGAAAATCTCCGACGTGTGCAATAACGGCAATACATCGAACATTGATTTGTCACGAGAAAGAGAACTCGGTCTGGATAACGATGAGTTAAACCAGGAACTGGGGAATCTTCATCTTCAAATAGAGGGTCCTCTAAGTCATACTTTGCTTTTTGAATTTCCTTTGAGACTGGAACAGACTGCATTCGAATTGGGCAGCGTGGATCATCAGGATTCATTAAAGAAGCATAATAGGGTGTGATGTTTAGAGGGATTGTTCTCGTTGAAATTTTAACGCCTTCTTCTTCGTCTGGTGTTAAATTAACAACCTTTTTTAAGTCATCCAGCGTACGGATTGTATGTGTCAGCTGCCATAACCAATCATTCCATTGCTCTTCAGTAACATCCTTCCATAGCTCTACGTCTTTCCAATGTCTTTTTGGTTTATATAAATCATGTAACATGAGCAGTTGCCTCCTTTAATAAAGGTGTTTCAATAAATATAAATGCAATTTTTGTGCCAAAGGTTACTTTCAGTCATATCAAGATACTGTATTGATGGAAAAGAAAAAAAGCGCCAAAAAATCGGCACTCTACTTTAAATCATATTTTGAAAGTTTATATTGTAATGTTTGGCGTGGTATTTTAAGGAGCTTTGCAGCCTGTTGGATATTTCCGTTTGTATAGGACATTGTTTTTACGATTAATTCTTTTTCAACAGTCTTCATCGTTTCTCTTAATGGAGTAATCTTTTGCTGATGCTTACTTATACTATTCATCCTTTCAACGAAATGAAAGGGGAGGTGTTCCTTTTTAATAGTATCTCCTTCAACTAAGTTCATCGCTGCTTCAATCGTATGCTCCAATTCACGCACATTACCAGGCCATTCATAGCGATGAAACAATTCCATCACATCTTTGTCAACAGTAGTGACGAGCTGCTCAAAGCGATAATTATACTTTTTGATAAAGTGCTCCGTTAGTCTTTCAATATCTTCAGGGCGCTCTCTAAGTGGAGTAATCCTTAGGGAAACAACATTAATACGATAGTATAAGTCTTCACGGAGTACTTGCTTACGAATACACTCCTGAGGTCGTTCATTCAATGCGGTAATGATACGTACATTATAGGCGACACCATTAGTACTGCCAATACGTCGAACAACACCATCCTGGAGTACCCGCAACAGCTTCGCCTGGAGGTCGAGTGGCATTGAATTGATTTCATCGAGAAAAAGTGTGCCATTATGAGCGATTTCAAATAATCCAGGGCGGTCAATGGCACCGGTAAAGCTTCCTTTTACAGTGCCAAAGAGGATGCCTTCTAGTAGGGTTGAAGGGATGGCTGCACAATTTTGAGCAATAAATGGTTGATTTTGTCTTGAGGAGGCATTGTGAATCGACTGTACGAGCAGCTCTTTACCAGTGCCTGTTTCACCGTATACTAATATCGGGGAGGATGTACGGGCAGCTTTCAAGGCAATCTTTTTTGTGTAATCTAATTGTTCATTATTTGTAATGAGATCTCTCATTTGAAAGGTTGTATGTTGTATAGTAAGTTTTTTCGTCTTTGCTTGCTTGTTCTCATTCACTTTTGCTTGAAGGTCAAGGAGTTTTTCAGATAACTGTTTCACTTTCGATAAGTTTTTCGCAATTTCTACTGCTCCAAATAACTTATGATCGACAATAATTGGGATGGTCGTATTCACGGTATCAATCAGTTCGCCACGAACATTTGTATAAGTTTGTTGTTGATTATAAATTGGCTTTCCCGTCTCTATTACTTTCAAAAGTGTACTCGTTTCAGGGGTTAGTGAGGGGAATACCGACAATAAATGTTTTCCCAATACTTCCTTCACATCAACACCATCATGTTTGGCAGCGATTTTGTTGTAATAAACCGTAACACCTTTTTCATTAATGACATGAATTCCTTCATCGATACTATCTAAAATCGCATGTAACATTTGGACAGTATTCAGTACTTCAATCGACATAGGCAAAAGCCCCCTTTACCTAAAAATTGTCGATGCAAAATTATTGGCATTTGGTGCTTGATTTTCGGCATTACCATTTACTCTATGTATATTCAATGAAGATGAGATATAACTAGAAACTGTAAATAAAATAAAAGAGCTACTCGTTAGTAGCCCTTTGAATAGTCTTCACTTACCTTTTTGCTAATTTTTTTGCTTTCATTGTATTAGCGAAATGAAGTTTAGTAAATGTACGAAGTGCCTGTTCACCTTTTGCTTGAATTAATTTTGCTGCTGCGATATCAACTTGGCTCCCAGCCCCTTTAGGAATGTCAAATCCAGCAAGTTTGCTTAATTTATCCATTTGCTGAATAAATGAATAGCGGGCGATGATTGAAGCGGCAGCGACAGCTAAGTGTACCCCTTCGCCTTGTGTACTGAAATAGACATTTTCTTTCACTTGGTTTTTTTGATCTTTTATATAATTGTAATAGGTCGAAGGTTCAGCGAATTGATCAATTAAGATGCCGTCATAATGAGCAGAACCAAGTTTTGCCTGCAGTTTTAATAATGCCTGATTATGTAATAATGCTTTCATTTTCCCTTGTGACATTCCTTTAGCTTGTAATTCATTGTATTTTTCATTGTGAAGAACTAACAGAGTATAAGGGATAACCTGAATAATATCCTTCGCAATTTGAACAATTTGCGGGTCTTTTAACGCCTTTGAGTCTTTAACTCCTAACTCTTTGAGAAGTTCTAACTGTTCTTTTGCTGCAAATGCTGCAACAACTGTTATCGGACCAAAATAATCACCAGTACCAACCTCATCAGAACCAATGATCGAAAGCTCGCTTATATTAGCCGGTGGGGAGTAAGCACTCTTTTTTTGTGGTGTACTTGACTTCTTAGCTTTACTAGGCTGTTCACTTCCCCATTGGCTTGCCTCATCAGAAGCAGTTTTTCCTTGAAATAGAACTTTTCCTGATTTGTATGCCGTTATTGTACAGCCAGGGGGTTTTGCAGTGAACACCGCTCCAGTAGGAACTTTAGATTGAAGATAACGGTTGTACTTTTGTTTCATTTGATCAATTGTTGCCGGGGATACTTGGATAACCGCATTAGACATGTGCAATGCCTCCTTTACTTTTCCTTGTTACAGTATAACAAAAAACGCTAAAACATAATTAAATGATTATGAAGCGAAGAACCAAAGGGTTGTACCCGTATAGATGAAACAAATTGAGAAACGATTTACAATTTCCATATATGATTGTTCGTGTTATGATAGAAAATAGGATTCTTTCAACTAACTTTAGATGATAAGTATAGCCAAAGTTGTCTAGCGCTTACGCTTTTCTTAAGATTGGAGGCTTTTTGGTGGCTGGCGAGCAAGATAAAAAACGAACAGTAGTTTCAATATATGGACAGCAATATACTATTGTTGGGAGAGAAACATCTCAACATGTAAAAGCGGTCGCAAATCTAGTAGATAACAAAATGAAAGAAATAAATAAACTAAATCCATATTTAGATACAACAAAATTAGCTGTACTTACTGCAGTAAATATAGTAGATGAATATATTAAACTAAAAGAAAAGGTAAAGCAGTTAGAAAAGCTTCAAGAGAAAGAAGAGGAATAATTAAATATGGTTAGTCTAATACTTTTACTTATTTTAGTTGGTAGTTTTTTTATTGGCTTGCGAAGGGGTTTTGTTCTTCAGCTTTTTCACTTTTTAGGGTTTATCGCATCCTTTGTAGTAGCCTATATGTATTTTGATGATTTGGCACCACACATTCGTTTATGGATTCCATATCCGCAATTACCTAGTGATAGTACAGTGACAATGGTTGCAGAAATGCTGAATTTAGAATCTGTTTATTATAGCGGTATTGCCTTTGCGATTTTATTTATTGTTACAAAAATTGTGATGCAAATTATCGGATCAATGTTTGATTTTTTAGCTCATATGCCGATTTTGCGAATCGTGAATGGCTGGCTTGGTGGAGCGTTAGGATTTATCGAAACGTATTTAGTTATGTTTTTGCTACTTCATATTGCAGCTTTGATCCCGCTTGAATTTATTCAAGAACACTTACACCAATCTACCTTAGCCAAATTAATCATTGATCATACTCCTATTCTTTCAGATTTATTAAAAGACCTTTGGATAGGAAATGAACTTTAATACAGCTTATTTCCATAAAAAACTTCTCAATGAGAGGTTTTTTATATTGTCTTTTTTTACTTTTATTGAGAAGTGAAAGAATGATAATTATTGGCTAAACGTGTAAAATAGTAGAAGAAATGGAGGCATGATCGGGGAATGATTACGAAAAAAGATGTGATAAAAGCGTTAGAAACAATTGCAATTTATATGGAAATAAAAGGAGAAAACAGCTTTAAAATCTCTGCATACCGAAAAGCTGCTCAGGCGTTAGAGACAGATGAGCGAACACTGGCGCAAATAGAAGACCCGGCCAAATTGAAGGGGATCGGAAAAGGGACAGCAACAGTGATTGATGAATTAAAAACAACCGGAACATCATCGATTTTAGAAGAATTAAAGGCAGAGCTGCCAGCAGGATTATTACCTTTATTAAAATTACCAGGTCTGGGCGGGAAAAAGATTGGCAAGCTGTATCAGGAATTAGAGGTTGTCGATGTTGATACCTTAAAATCGTGCTGCGAAGAAAACAAAGTTCAAGCATTAGCCGGGTTTGGGAAGAAAACAGAGGAAAAAATTCTTGCAGCCATTGCAGAAATGGGGTCTCGTCCGGAACGTTTACCGATTTCATTCGTATTACCAATTGCAGAAGAAATTGAAAATCAATTAAAGATGATGGAGGGCATTGACAATTATTCACGAGCAGGAAGTCTCCGTCGGACAAGAGAAACGGTCAAGGACTTAGATTTTATTATTGCAACTAATCACCCTGAAAATGTTCGTGATCAGTTGTTGCAAATACGGGGAATTTCTGAAGTGATCGCCAAAGGAAACACGAAAGTATCCGTGGAGCTATCCTATGAATACCCAATTTCAGTTGATTTTCGCTTAGTACAACCAAAGGAATTTGCCACAACGCTCCATCATTTTACAGGGTCAAAAGATCATAATGTGAAGATGAGACAGCTTGCAAAAGACCGTGGTGAAAAAATAAGTGAGTATGGAGTTGAGAATACGGAAACCGGTGAAATCAAGACGTTTGCAAATGAGAAGGAATTTTTTACTCATTTCGGCTTGCAATTTATCCCACCTGAAGTAAGGGAAGGTGGGGATGAAGTTGATGCATTTCGTGATAAAGTAAAACTTATCACGGCACAAGATGTGAAAGGTGACCTTCACATGCATACGACATGGAGTGACGGTGCTTTTTCAATTGAGGAAATGGCTGAAGCGGCTCGGAAAAAAGGATATTCTTACATTTGCATCACGGATCATTCAAAGTTTTTAAGAGTGGCGAACGGTTTAACAGAGGAGAGATTAGCACAGCAGAGATTAGAAATCGCTAGAATTAACGAAAAGTATACGGATTTTACGATTTTCTCTGGAATTGAAATGGATATTTTGCCTGATGGAACGTTAGATTACGACGATGAGATTATTGCAGAATTAGATTTTGTCATAGCGGCCATTCATTCGTCTTTCTCACAAGATCGACAAACGATTATGAAACGTTTAATTACTGCTTTAAATAATCAACACGTTGATCTTATTGCTCATCCAACTGGCCGTTTAATAGGAAGAAGAGCTGGATATGATGTCGATGTAGATATGCTGATTGAAATTGCTAAAGAAACGGATACCGCATTGGAATTAAATGCAAATCCTTATCGTTTAGATTTGTCGGCCTCATGGTTAAAGAAAGCGCAGCAAGCAGGTGTGAAGCTTGCGATTAATACCGATGCCCATCATATTGATCAGTTGGATTACATGGAGATCGGGACATCAAGCGCAAGGAAAGGCTGGATTCGACCTGAATCTGTCATTAATACGTGGGGGATTACCGAATTAAAACAATTCTTCTCACGACACAAGTAACGCAAACAAGAGAATATTGTTATACTATAGATTGATGATTTGGACATGAAAGGGGGTTGGTCAGTTGTTAGAACGTGTTTGTCGTGTATTAGAGTACAAAAAGATGAAAGAACAACTGATACAACATGTTGCATCAAGTTTAGGTCGCCAAAAAGTGGAAGAACTACTTCCTTCAAATCATCTTGAAGAAGTTATTCATTGGCAGAACGGAACTTTTGAAGGAGCGAAAGTCCTTCGCTTAAAAGGACAAGCTCAATTAGGGGGAATTCGTGATATTCGAATGAGTGTCAAGCGTTCCCAAATTGGTGGAATGTTGCAGGCAACTGAGTTATTAGATATAGCAAGTACGATTTATGGAGGGCGCCGTTTCAAGAAATTCATCGAAACGATGGTGTTTGAAGAAGAAGTGCAATTGCCAATCTTGGCCGAACTTGTAGAACAAATCGAGCCGCTCACTGATGTTGAACGTGAGATTAAACAAGCGATTGATGATCATGGACATGTCCTTGATTCAGCAAGCCCAACATTAAGAACGATCCGTCATCAAATTCGTAGTTTTGAAGCTTCTATTCGTTCGAAACTGGAATCATATACTCGTTCATCAAGCAAACAAAAAATGCTCTCTGACGCGATTATTACCATTCGGAATGATAGATACGTGATTCCGGTTAAGCAAGAATATCGTACGTCATTTGGTGGAATTGTTCATGATCAGTCTTCTTCTGGAGCAACATTATTTATTGAGCCGCAAGCAGTTGTAACAATAAATAATCAGCTTCGTGAAGCAAAAGCAAAAGAAAAGCAAGAGATTGAAAAAATTCTCCGGGAACTTTCTGAAGCAGTTGCAGTCGAAGGAGAAGCGTTAATCCAAAACGTCAAAATGCTTGCTGAAATTGACTTTATATTTGCAAAAGCTCTATATAGTAAAGAAATCAAAGGGTCACAACCGAAGTTAAATGACCGAGGGTATATCCAAATTCGTAAAGGAAGACATCCGCTTATTCCGGCAGATGAGGTTGTTCCAATCGATGTTGAATTAGGCCATGATTACACATCGATTATCATTACTGGTCCAAATACAGGAGGAAAAACAGTCACATTAAAAACAATTGGGCTCCTTACTTTAATGGCTCAATCTGGTATCCAAATTCCAGCTGAGGAAGAATCGGAAATGGCTGTATTCTCTTCTATTTTTGCAGATATTGGTGATGAACAGTCAATTGAACAAAGTTTAAGTACGTTCTCATCTCATATGGTCAACATTATAGAAATTTTAAAGAATGTCGATCATAACAGTCTCGTTCTCTTTGACGAGCTCGGGGCGGGAACAGATCCAACTGAAGGGGCCGCATTAGCAATTGCGATACTTGATGATGTCTATCAACGTGGTGCCCGGGTTGTGGCAACAACTCACTACAGTGAATTAAAAGGATATGCATACAACCATAAAGGTGCGATTAATGCGAGTGTTGAATTTGATGTAAAAACATTGCGCCCAACGTACCGGTTACTTATTGGGGTTCCAGGAAAAAGTAATGCCTTTGCGATTTCAAAGCGACTTGGATTAGATAATAATATTATTGATAAAGCCAAGTCTCAAATTAGCAGCGAAACAAATAAAGTAGAAAAAATGATTGCGTCATTAGAGGAAAATCAAAAAACGGCTACGAATGAAAGAGAAGAAGCCATTAAGCTGCGAAAAGAAGCCGAAAAGCTAAGGGAAGAGTTAATTAGCCAGTTAAATGCGTTAGAAGAGGAAAAAGCTAAGCTGCTAGAAGAAGCGGAAGAAAAAGCGACAGAAGCAATAGGCAAAGCAAAAGCAGAGGCTGAAAGTATTATTAAAGAACTGCGGAAAATTCAAAAAGAAAATCCTAATATAAAAGAGCATGAATTAATTGATGCTAAGAAGCGCTTAGAACAAGCCGAACCGAAATTAACGAAAAAGAAAAAATCTCCAATTAAAAACACAAAACAGCATGAGCTAAAGCCGGGAGATGAAGTGAAGGTGATGACCTTTGGACAGAAAGGTCATATCGTTGAGAAAATTAACGACAAGGAATATCAAGTGCAAATCGGTATTATGAAAATGAAAGTAGCAGTAACCGATTTAGAATTTATTGATCGACCGAAACCGATCGAAAAGAAACCTTTGGCTACAGTTCGAGGAAGCCATGCGAATCATGTAAAAATGGAATTGGATTTACGCGGAGAACGGTATGAAGATGCGATGCTCCTAGTTGAGAAATACCTAGATGATGCGACCTTAGCTGGGCATCCTCAAGTTTCGATTATTCATGGGAAAGGTACAGGCGCATTAAGAAATGGCGTACAGCAGCTTTTAAAAAAACATCGTAATGTAAAAGGGATACGCTATGGCGGGATGAACGAAGGCGGTCTTGGTGTAACAGTTGTTGAACTGAAATAACATAATGAGGAGGGACCTAATGGAGACTTTTTTTAATTATGCTTTTGTGAAAACGGCCGCTAACTATAGTGTCGTAGTTTTAGCGATAATTGTGTTTTTGGCAGTCTTTGAATTAGTAACCTCCTATCGAAATTGGGATGAAATAAAAAAAGGGAATCTATCTGTTGCCATGGCAACAGGGGGGAAACTCTTTGGTTTGGCAAATATCTTTCATTTTTCGATTCGTCATAATGATTCATTTTTAACGATGTTAGGATGGGGAGTTTTTGGTTTTGTTTTATTATTAATTGGTTATTTTATGTTTGAATTTTTAACACCAAAATTTCGTGTCGATGAAGAGATTGGAAATGATAATCGTGCTGTAGGCTTGATGTCGATGATTATTTCAATCTCCCTCTCCTTCATCATCGGAGCAAGCATTTTTTCAATGTAAAATGTAAAATTTATAATTTAAAATCGGAAGTAAGCATAATCAGGATGCGTTAAGAAAACATCCTTGAATAACTAAAACAACTTTACATTTTACATTTTAAATTTTAATTTTAGTGGAGTTGGGGTATTTGGAAACGCTTTGGAAAGTCTTATTTGTTTGTTGTGCGGGTTTCGTTTTAGCTGGTTTTATCTATTTATTTTTTATTGCGTAAAGTTATTGTTAAAAAAGCAATCTCAATTATTGAGGTTGTTTTTTTATTTCTGAAAATGCATGACATCAAATGGATTGGCATATTTATAGACTAATAAGTATTGAATTATACCAATAACAAATCGAAACATTCTAGAAAACAGATAGAGAGGTAATGCACATGGAGTGGGATGTTTTGGATAGAAGGGAGAGACACTAAGGAGGAGGATGCTCTATGGGGATCAAAGCAAAAAAAATTTGGCTGCGACATTATCCGCCTGAAATTTCTAAGTCAATTTCTTATGAAGAAAGAACTTTACAGTCCTATTTATTAGAGGCAGCTGATGAAAATCCAGAAAAGACTGCACTCTATTTTTTAGGTAAGGAGCTAACTTTTCGTGAGTTGTACTACTCGGCATTAAAATTTGCAAATCAGCTCTTGTCCATCGGTGTCAAGAAGGGTGATCGTGTGGCAATTATGCTTGCAAATTGCCCACAAGGAGTCATTAGCTATTATGGAGCGTTATTAGCAGGAGCAGTGGTTGTCCAAACGAATCCTCTTTATGTTGAACGAGAACTTGAACATCAATTAATTGATTCAGGTGCAAAAGTTATGATTTGCCTCGACCTTGTCTATCCTCGTGTTTCGAAAGTGAAATCAAACACAAAATTAGAGCATATCATTGTAACGGGCATTAAGGATTACCTTCCATTTCCAAAAAATATCATTTACCCATTTATTCAAAAGAAAAATACAGGGCTAAAAGTTGACATTACGTATAGAAGGAATATTCACCATTTCCCTGCATTTCTTAACGAAGGAATTGGACGTAAAATTGATGTTGAGATTAACCCGAAAGAAGATCTTGCACTATTACAATATACAGGTGGGACAACAGGTCCTGCTAAAGGAGTCATGCTGACCCATTATAATCTGGTGGCGAATACAATGCAGTGTGTATCCTGGATGTACAAAATGAAGAAGGGTGAAGAATGTACACTGGCAGCATTACCTTTTTTTCATGTGTACGGGATGACAGTTTGTATGAACTTAGCCATTATGTATCAGTCAAAATTAGTGATTGTTCCTAAATTTGACCCGAAGCAAGTATTACAAATGATTGAGAAGCAAAAAGTGACATTATTTCCGGGTGCACCAACGATGTATATTGCTCTATTAAATCATCCGAACTTGGCAGATTATGACCTCTCGACAGTTGAAGCATGCCTTAGTGGATCTGCCGCCTTACCGGTAGAAGTGCAGCAGCAGTTTGAAAAATTAACGGGAGGAAAATTAGTTGAAGGGTATGGTTTAACGGAAACTTCGCCTGTTGCTATATCAAATCTTATCTGGGAGTATCGAAAAACAGGTAGTATTGGCATTCCTTGGCCCGACACAGAGGTAGCTGTATTGCAAGCAGAGACAGGTGATTTAGCTGGTCCAAATGAAATTGGTGAACTGATGATTCGCGGTCCGCAAGTGATGAAAGGCTATTGGAATCGCCCAAAGGAAACAGATGAGGCATTCCATGACGATTGGTTTTTAACAGGAGATATGGGGTATTATGATGAGGAAGGGTTCTTCTATATTGTTGACCGGAAAAAGGATATGATCAATGCGGGTGGATTTAACATTTATCCAAGAGAAATTGAGGAAGTATTATATGAGCATGAAAGTGTAAAAGAAGCCGTTGCCATTGGTGTCCCTGATCCATATCGTGGTGAAACCGTAAAGGCATTTATTGTTCTTAAGGAAGGAAAGATATGTACTGAACAGGAGCTTAACACATTTTGCCGTAAACATTTAGCTGCATATAAAGTTCCAAAATTATACGAATTTCGTGATGAATTACCAAAAACAATTATTGGCAAAGTGCTCAAGCGGGTACTGATTGAAGAGGAGGAAAAGAAGTTTTCAGAAGAGGCGTCGAATAATTGAGTTTAGAGTTTAGAGCTGAAAAGGCGGTGCAGCCACGATTGCATCGCCTTTTCTTTCAACTTTCAACTTTCAACTAAAATTATCATCAACAATTTGTTCATCATTAATATAATCGGCGCCATGTTGGTGGAGGATGGAGGTGACCGTTTCATATGTTTCTGGTGTGGCAGCTTCTATTGTAAGCATAGCTGCTCCACCTTTAATATGTTTTTCAATTTCTTCAGCTTCATATCTGTTAACACCTAAATCGACGAGGCCGCCAACGATACCACCTGCAGTAGCCCCGGCAAGGGCACCATAGATAGGCCCGGCAGCCATAATAATGCCGATACCAGGGAATAGAAGCATGCTCAGTCCAGTCAGGATTCCACCTACCCCTCCAATTGCAGAGCCAATCAAGACCCCATTTAAAGGTGGATCACTGCTAAGATCATTTTCTTCCATACTTTCCGGATCAGGGCGATGTACAAATGAGATATCATCACGAGGAACAACGTTTAGCAAATCATGAAAAGCATGCTCGGCTCTAGAAAGATCATAAAATGTTGCGATTATATGCGGCTTTCCCATAATCAACCCCCTTAGTCACAAGCCTATTAACCTTCAACTCTAAACTCTAAACTCTAAACTCTAAACTCCCTAAAGTGTTTCAATATAGTCCTTAACCGCCTTTATTTGTTCCGTATTTAATCCTAATGCCGGTAAGGATGGCATTTCACCAATACCGTTTACTAAGATTTTTTGCAATTCTTCCTCTGAATACCGCTCGGAAACTCCTTGCATCCCGGGACCAATCTTAAATTCGTCAGTAACATTGTGACAGCCAAAGCAACTTTGACTAAAAATAGTTTCTCCATCAGCAGAAACTTCAGAAACCTGGTTAAGAGGAACCGCTAATAAGGCGTAACCAAAGGCCCATAAACCTAAAAGGACATATGTAAAAATAAGAAAGCGCGGAACTTTTGCATCCCCCATACGGATGTCTTCGGCCATATCTTCTACTTGCTTTGTTTGTGGCTCAATCTTTTCACTTTGTTTCAAAGTTTCATTTTCATTTGATGAAGCAGACTTATTGTTTTGATCATTATCCATCCCATTCACCTCTATTCATAAGCCTTTTTATAGCTATGAGCCGACTGGTCTCCCTTCTGTTTGTGGAGAAGGTTTTAATGCCATCATATATGCAATTAAATTCTCGATATCTTCGTCACTTAAATAGTCATATCTTGGCATAATACTACCCGGCAACATTTTTTGCGGGTTCTTTAAGTGCTCACGGTGCCAATCAGCATTCCAACGGTTGCCGACCCACATTAGATCGGCGCCGGTACGCTTTGAACCAAGCATGGCAGGGGCCTCGTAATAATAATCTCCTGGTTGAGCGACGGGGCCGAGACTGCTGTCAGCAAGTACTGGGCGGACAAATTGAGTATGACAAGTATGACAACCTTCACGAATATACACTTCCCGTCCTCTGTACTCTGGGGAATCTACAGCGAAGTTCCGCATTTCAGCGTTTTCACTCGGAACTTGCATTTGATCATCATAAAAAGGTAAGTATGCTGTACCAAAGGTTCCTAAGAGGAATAAAACAAGTGCACCAAAGATAAAAGTCAGCATGGAACGTTCATTATGAAAACCACTCATATCTCTTTGTCCCCTCCTTTTCCATTAGGCTGTACTTTCATTTGTTTTTGGAATCCGTTCTCCTTTTCGATGAGTTTGGTATAAATTCCATATAAAGATAAACTGCGCAACAAACATGAATAAACCACCAAGCGATCGTATCCAGAAAAATGGCTGCATCGCGATCAGCATTTCAGTGAACTGCAATCCATATTGTCCGCCTTCAATCCATGCAAATCCTTCAAATACCCCAGCTGTCCATGTACTAAAGGCGAATAAGAGGAGACCAATGGTGGAGAGCCAATAGTGACTTTCCATCATTTTTTTTGAATAAATCTCGCGATAGGTGATTTTTGGGATGGTATAATACATTACCGCAAAGACAACAAACGAAAATCCCCCGAATACAGGCAAATGTGCATGTCCAGGGACCCAATCAGTAAATTTAACAACAGAGCTCGGTCCCTGCAAAGATTGAAAAGGGCCTTGCAAACAGGTGATAAGGTAGAAGATACCACCAGTCACGAGAAACTTGAGATTCGTATTATGGGAAACAACGTGCCACTTTCCTTTCATCGTTCCAAAAATATTCGCCAATACCGCCCAAACTGGAATAATGAGGAGTACAGAGGGAATAACGCCTGCTTTCATCAGCCATAAAGGGATAGGGCCATTTTGTAAATGATGTGGACCATTCCAAACATAAAACGTAGCAATTGTCCAAAAACCGATCAGTGAAAGCTTATGGCTATATAAAGGATTTTTTGTTAAGTACGGGAGTAAGTAGTAAATGAGACCGACTCCGACTGTTGTAAACCATAGCCCGATAATGTTGTGACCGTAAAACCAAAAAATTAAATATTGGGGAACGCCTGATAATAATTTGTACGGAAGATTACCAATCACATATAGTCCTGGTAACCAAATTAATGAGCCCATAAAGTACCATAAACTAACATATAGCTGCTTTTCATTTCTTCTGGCAATTGTTGTAAAGCATATATTTGCCACAGCTAGAACAAGGAGTACCACATACACATCTAACCATAGTGGAAGCTCAGCGTATTCGGCCGTCGTCGTATAACCTAAGGATAAAGTAATGATGGCGAGGACAATAAGAATATTCCAACCTATACCTACAATTGTGGCTAAACGAGGAAATGCTAATTGATTTCTGCACAGTTTCGGTATAACATAAAAGATAGCACCGATATTAGCCATTGTCAGCCAACCGAATAAAATGACATTTGTGTGAACAGGGCGAATGCGGCCATATTGGAAATAAATTTGAAGAGGCCCCCATGCTAAGAAGTCAGGCCACATAAATTTTAAAGCAAGAATTAATCCATAAAGCATCCCGACAAAAATCCAGATTAATGAGGAGTAAAAAAAGATTTTTGACGGTAGATATTCATCTTTTGTTGAAAGCGTTGCCATTCTGTATGCTCCTTCCTATGTACCATCTAAGCTTACTATTACCAAAAGATAATTCCTTATTCTCCAAAATTTGTAGTGAGAGGAAAAATAAGCAATTGACAGGAAAGGTACATTGGAATAGAATTAGAAATATGAATGAATGCTCATTCATATTTCAGGGAGGAACACATTGTGGCCAAACGTAAAGGGATTAAGTATGAACAAATTATTGATGCTGCTGTCACTGTTATTGCTAAGCATGGGTATCATCAAGCTCAAGTTTCTAAGATTGCCAAACAAGCTGGAGTAGCAGATGGGACCATTTATCTTTATTTTAAAAACAAAGATGATATTCTTGTTTCTTTATTTCGAGAAAAAATGGGTCAATTTGTTCAAAAAATTGAAAAAGAAATAGAAGGAATTTCGTCGATTGAAGAGAAGTTATATATATTGATTGAAATTCACTTTAAGCACCTGTCGGCTGAGCGCTCGCTCGCCAAGGTTACACAGCTAGAATTAAGGCAATCAAATAGTGTTCTTCGTAACAAGATCAATGATGTACTAAAGCATTATCTAGAGCTAATTGATCGATTATTAATTGAAGGGAAAGAAAGCGGTTTCTTTCATGATGATCTAGATATAAGGCTTGCTAGACAAATGATTTTTGGTACGTTAGATGAAATTGTGACCAATTGGGTAATGAACGAACACAAATATGACCTTGTATCTCTTGCAAAGCCAGTTTATAAGTTATTATTGAACGGTTTTTGTAATAGATAATATATTATACACTTTACGTGTAGAAGGTAATAATGGGAGGAGTTTGGTTAAAACATGCAATATGTAAACGTGAAAAAAGAAAATTTTATCGCTACTGTGACTTTAAATCGTCCCCCTGCAAACGCTTTGGCACAACCGATTTTGAAGGAGTTATCTGTAGTCTTTAATGATCTAGAAGCAGATGAAGAAGTGAAAGTGATTGTTCTCCATGGTGAAGGCCGATTCTTTGCTGCAGGTGCAGATATTAAAGAATTTACAGAAGTGAAATCTGGTGATGATTTTGCTTCATTAGGCGCATATGGTCAACGTTTATTTGATCGTATCGAACAATTTTCAAAACCGGTAATTGCTGCGATTCACGGTGCTGCACTAGGAGGCGGCTTAGAACTAGCGATGGCTTGTCACATCCGCTTAGTTAGTGAAAATGCAAAGTTAGGATTACCAGAATTACAACTAGGACTTGTTCCAGGTTTTGCAGGCAGCCAACGTCTTCCTCGCTTAGTGGGAGTGGGCAAGGCAACTGAAATGTTATTAACGAGTGAGCCTGTAACAGGTGTTGAGGCAGTATCATTAGGCCTGGCAAATCATGCATACCCAGAAGAAGAACTTATGGATAAAGCTTATGAGCTTGCTGGGAAGATCACGAAGAAAAGTGCTGTTTCAATCAGTTATATTTTAGAGTTATTAACTTATGCAACCGATAGCAAATTCCAGGAAGGTGTTGCAAAAGAAGCTGAGCTGTTTGGAAAAGTGTTTGATTCTTACGATGGTCAAGAAGGAATCAAAGCATTCATTGAAAAAAGAAAGCCTGATTTCAAAAATAAATAATATTTTTATATTATCTATTTTCCGAAAATATAAAACAAATGTAATTTTTGAGAAATTATGAGAACCACTACTTGATGAAACAATTGACATCAAGCAGTCTAACTATACAATTACAGCACTAACTTAGGGAGGGAATACTATGAATATCGTTGTTGTTTTAAAGCGTACCTTTGACACTGAAGAAAAGATTACTATCAATAATGGAAAGATAAGTGAAGATGGTGCCGAATTTATTATTAACCCTTACGACGAGTATGCGGTTGAAGAAGCTATCACTTTACGTGATGCGCATGGTGGAGAAGTAACAGTTGTTACAGTCGGGGAAGAAGAAGCAGAGAAAGAGCTTCGTACAGCACTTGCAATGGGCGCTGACAAAGCAGTCCTTATTGATAGTGAAGATGTAGAAGATGGAGATCAATTCTCAACTTCAACAATTTTAGCTGCTTACTTAAAGGATAAAGATGCAGACATTATTCTAGCTGGTAACGTAGCTGTTGATGGTGGATCTGGTCAAGTTGGACCTCGTTTAGCTGAAGAGCTGGGAATTTCTGCTGTAACGACAATTACAAAGCTTACAGTTGACGGCGGTACAGCTACAATTGAGCGCGACGTAGAAGGAGATCTTGAAGTGGTTGAGGTTGCACTTCCGGTTCTTGTTACGTGCCAACAGGGGTTAAATGAGCCGCGTTATCCGTCTTTACCTGGTATTATGAAGGCGAAGAAAAAGCCTTTGGAGACATTGGATTTAGATGATTTAGACTTGGATGAAGATGATGTAGAAGCAAAAACAAAGACTGTCGATAGATTTTTACCACCGGCTAAAGAAGCAGGGAAAATTCTTGAAGGTGACACAGATCAACAAGTAAAAGAACTTGTATCGTTATTAAAGACAGAAGCGAAAGTCATTTAATGGGAGGGGATCAACATGGCAAAAAAAGTACTAGTATTAGGTGAAATTCGTGATGGCGAATTACGTAACGTATCGTTTGAAGCTGTTGCAGCAGCGAGACTTGTAGCAAATGGCGGAGAAGTAGTAGGTTTATTACTTGGGGAAAGTGTAAGCAGCTTAGCAAATGAATTAATTCAATATGGCGCTGACCGTGTGATTACAGTAGAAAATGCAGACCTGAAAGCATACACTCCAGATGCATATTCTCAAGCAATCCTGCAAGTGATTGACGCTGAAAAACCAGAAGGATTCATTCTTGGACATACAGCAATCGGTAAGGACGTTTCACCTCGTATTGCAGCGAAAATTAAATCTGGTTTAGTTTCTGATGCTGTAAGTCTTGAAGTTGTTGGTGAAGAAGTGATCTTTACTCGTCCAATTTATTCTGGTAAAGCATTTGAAAAGAAAGTCGTTCAAGATGGTATCGTATTTGCATCGATCCGTCCGAACAATATTACACCACTAGAAAAAGATGAGTCACGTACTGGTGATGTTACATCTATGGACGTTGAAATCAAAGATTTACGTACAATCATTAAAGACATCGTTCGTAAAACAGCTGGAGGAATTGACCTTTCTGAAGCGAAAGTAATCGTTGCAGGAGGACGTGGTGTGAAGAGTGAAGATGGCTTCAAACCACTTCAAGAGCTTGCGGACGTATTAGGTGGTGCAGTCGGCGCTTCTCGTGGTGCGTGTGACGCTGAATATTGTGACTACTCATTACAAATTGGTCAAACAGGAAAAGTTGTAACACCAGACCTTTATATCGCTTGCGGTATTTCTGGTGCGATCCAACACGTAGCTGGAATGAGTAACTCAAAAGTAATCGTTGCAATCAACAAAGACCCAGAAGCAACAATTTTCAGCATCGCTGATTATGGAATCGTTGGTGACCTGTTTGAAGTTGTTCCATTACTTACAGAAGAATTAAAAAATGTAATCGTAAAAGCATAACAAAAAAGCGAGCGAATGCTCGCTTTTTTGTTAATTTAGAATTGAAAATTTAGAATGTAGAATTATTGCAAGTAGCTCAAAGCAGACTTCTTGATTAGCCTTAGAAGGTTTTAATTCTAAATTCTAAATTCTAAATTCTACATTCTAAATTAAAGGAATTTGGGAAACATAAAACTTGTAAGCAATTTATTAGTATATAGTGGAAAACGATGATATACTTTTGTATGAAATGAGATATACTCAGGGGCGTACTTTAAATAGGTAAAGGATTGCCTCTAGTGAATGAGGGAGGAATAATAATGGCAATTGTAAATGTATCAGATCAAAATTTCGCTGCTGAAACTGGTGATGGTGTAGTATTGGTTGATTTTTGGGCTCCGTGGTGTGGACCTTGTAAAATGATCGCACCTGTTTTAGAGGAACTTTCAACAGAAATGGGAGACAAAGTAAAAATCGCAAAACTTGATGTTGACGAAAACCAAGAAACAGCGAGCAAGTTTGGTGTAATGAGTATCCCTACGTTAATGGTTATGAAAAATGGAGAAGTTGTTGATACAGTTGTAGGTTTTCAACCAAAAGATGCTCTTGCTGAATTACTAAATAAACATTTATAATAAAAAAGCCTGATATCAGGCTTTTTTTTATTGATGCAGTTTAGTATAAGTAGATCAGAATCACGTAGAGTGAGTTGTAAGGTGGTGTATTTGAGTGGACAAGATAAAAGAAAAATTAGCTATACTACCTGATCAGCCAGGATGCTATTTAATGAAAGACAAACAAGGAACGATTATTTACGTTGGTAAGGCAAAGGTATTAAAAAATCGAGTACGCTCTTATTTCACCGGATCACATGATGGAAAAACACAGCGTCTCGTTAGTGAAATTGCTGATTTTGAATATATTATTACTTCCTCAAACCTAGAAGCACTTTTATTGGAAATCAATTTAATTAAAAAGCATGATCCGAAATATAATGTCATGCTAAAAGATGATAAAAGCTATCCATACCTCAAAATAACGTCAGAGGAGCATCCACGATTAATCACGACAAGAAAGGTGAAAAAGGATAAAGGCAAATACTTTGGACCATATCCTCATGCAGGAGCTGCCGCTGAAACGAAAAAGTTACTTGATCGCCTTTTTCCACTGCGTAAATGCAATACATTGCCAGATCGTGTTTGTCTTTATTATCATATTGGCCAGTGTAAAGCACCTTGTGTAAATAACGTATCTCCTGAGGAAAACACGGAAATGGTCAATGCCATTATCCGTTTTTTAAACGGTGGTCATAAAGAAATAAAAGATGAATTAACAGAAAAAATGCTTAAAGCATCGGAGGAGCTTAATTTCGAGCGGGCAAAAGAATTGCGTGACCAAATCACTGATATCGAAGCTGTCATGGAAAAGCAAAAAATGACAATGACAGATCAAATAGACCGTGATGTCTTTGGTTTTTCCTATGATAAAGGATGGATGTGTGTTCAAGTTTTCTTTGTTCGTCAAGGAAAGTTAATTGAACGCGATGTATCGATCTTTCCTTTTTACGGAGAAGCAGAAGAAGACTTCTTAACCTATATCGGTCAGTTTTATATGCAAAAAGAACATATAAAACCAAAGGAGATCTTACTGCCAAAGGATGTTGACAACGAGCTAATTAGTCAATTTTTGCAGGTGAAAACGATTCAGCCTCAACGTGGAAACAAAAAAGATCTCGTCGAACTTGCGATAAAGAATGCAGAAGTAGCCCTTAAAGAAAAATTTGCGTTAATTGAACGTGATGAGTCAAGAACCGTTCGCGCAGTTGAGAATCTTGGTAAGGCACTAGGAATTGAACCTCCATACAGAATTGAAGCTTTTGATAATTCCAATATACAAGGAACAGATCCTGTCTCAGCGATGGTAAGTTTCCTTGATGGTAAGCCGAATAAAAAAGAGTACCGTAAATATAAAATTAAAACTGTTGAAGGACCTGATGATTATCACTCAATGCAGGAAGTAGTTCGCCGGCGTTATTTACGTCTTTTAAAGGAAAAGGCACCATTACCTGACCTGATCGTAATTGATGGAGGGATAGGGCAAATGAATGTTGCGAAAAGTGTTTTAGAAGATGAACTAGGCGTTCACATACCTGTATGCGGCCTTAAGAAAGATGATAAACACAGAACATCACAGCTTCTTATCGGTGATCCAGCTATGGTCGTACCATTAAAACGTGATAGTCAGGAGTTTTATTTACTGCAACGGATTCAAGATGAGGTCCATCGTTTTGCGATTACCTTTCATCGTCAAATTCGTGGCAAGTCGTTATTACAATCAACACTTGATGGTATTCCAGGAGTAGGAGAAAAAAGAAAACGTTCGTTATTAAAACATTTTGGATCGATTAAGAAAATAAAAGAAGCATCCGAAGAAGAGTTTCGTAAACTTAAACTGCCTGAAAATGTGATCCAAAACATCATCAAGCATTTAAAAGAAGAAAAGCATTGAAAAAATTTACTATTGTAACATGATCTAAATGTTGCTATAATCATAACAAATTGAATAAAGCCACACTTCATTTTTGTGAAGTGATGGTAGAGGCGCGAAAACCAAGAGTAGACTTATTGAGGATGATGAGGTCCGAAGAAGTAAGTTTGAAAGGGGAATTCGCCGAAGTGTAAAGGGGCTCACTACCATTTATGCTGGACCTGCATTGAACAAGTGTAGGGCTGTCACACAATCATCCCAAAGGTTGTGTGGAGGACTATCTCACGATGAGTAAGGGAAAACAAGTGTGGTATTGGACATGGAATGATATTGCCATTACCAAGCAACAGTGAGTGATCCTTGCTGTTGCTTTTTTTGTTGTCTGGCTCCGGCACTGACCGCTCGAGGTCACTTCGGTCCGTAAAACGCTTTTCTTGTTTTTCTTACGACTGTGAAACAAAAGAAAGGATTGAAAAAAATGGCATTAATAGTAAAAAAGTTCGGTGGAACATCAGTAGGCAGTGTTGAACGAATTCAACATGTAGCGAAAACAATAAGTAAATCAGTAGATGAGGGAAATCAAGTTGTCGTTGTTGTTTCTGCGATGGGGAAATCGACAGATCAGCTTGTTGACTTAGCAAATCAAATTTCAAAAAAGCCTAATAAACGAGAAATGGATATGTTACTAACAACCGGAGAGCAAATAACGATTTCATTGCTTGCAATGGCGTTGCAAGAAGCTGGATATCCTGCCGTTTCTTTAACAGGATGGCAAGCAGGGATCGAAACGGAAGCGATTCATGGAAATGCAAGAATCAGTAATTTTAAAGAAGAAAAGATTCAGCATTTTTTAGCAGAAGGAAAAGTAGTCATAGTAGCCGGCTTTCAAGGAATGACGATCGATCAAGAAATTACGACATTAGGACGTGGTGGTTCTGATACAACAGCAGTGGCCTTAGCGGCAGGACTGAAAGCTGACCGTTGCGATATCTATACAGATGTAACCGGTGTGTTTACAGCAGATCCTAGGTATGTGAAACGAGCTCGCAAATTATTATCGATTTCTTATGATGAAATGTTAGAATTAGCCAACCTTGGCGCTGGTGTATTGCACCCAAGGGCCGTTGAATTTGCAAAAAATCATCAAGTTGTATTAACAGTGAAGTCTAGTATGGTTGAAGAGGAAGGAACGTTCGTAGAGGAGGAAGTTACCATGGAGAAAAATTTAGTCGTTCGAGGATTAGCATTTGAAAGTAATGTAACAAAATTTACAGTTGTAGGGTTGCCAAATCAATTAAATACGTTAGCTGATGTTTTCACAATACTTGCAGAAAATAATATTAATGTAGATATTATTATCCAAAATGCGAATGATAAGGAAACAATCAATATCTCGTTTTCGATCGATCAATCCCAATTAGATGAAACAATTGCTATTCTAGAGGAACAGAAAGCATCACTGCAATATGAAGAGCTTCGTCATGAAGATAACCTAGCAAAAGTTTCGATTGTAGGATCTGGAATGATTTCTAACCCAGGTGTGGCTGCACAGATGTTTAAGGTGTTAGCAAATGAAGATATCCATGTCAAAATGGTAAGTACATCAGAAATTAAAATTTCTACAGTTGTTGATAAGGAAGATATGGTGAAAGCTGTTGAGGTCTTACATACAGCTTTTAACCTGGATGCAATCCCGGCAGCGCAAACGGTGTAAAAAAGTTAAAAAGTTGAAAGTTTAAAGTTTCTGGAGATAATTCATGGGAGTTTTTTAACAAACTCCCATGAAATCCTTTCAAGTCTTTTAACTATAAACTTAAACTTTTAACTATTATCTATTAACTATTCACTTTGCACTTGATCTTTCCGATCAATATGTACAGTGAAAAGAACTTTGGTTCCTTTTTGAACAGTGTCAGTTTCACTAATATTATTTGTTTGCTGCTGGATTTGTTCCGCCAGAAAACCAGCTTCTAATTGGCATGAGTAATTTTCCCTTCTTTTTGCGAAAAATTCAGATGTTAGTTCAAAGTGTAGTTCCCGCTTTTTTTCTTTCGTTAACGTTAGCTGACCCCAGCCAGATTTCGTAAAGAAATGGATGATGTCGTCCAGTGTTGGAAGCGGATATTGACGGGCCAAAGTTTTACCAGCCCAATACAGAATTTTATCATGCTCTTTTCCCAGTAAAGCAGGGAGTAAATCCTTTCGAAGAAGTTCATAACCAAATAGGGGTACTTGATGTTGTTCTTGCACAATAGTTTCGATCGTTTCTTTTTTCATTATATACCTCATTTCCTATCATATCACTCTACTTCATTATATTATAAACGGTCTTACCCCGTTTCTCTATAGCTTGAGGTAGGCAGAAATGATATACTATTGCACAATGAGTCTTGGAGGTAAAAATATGAAATTAGGAATGAGCAAATATTTAACTCCCTTTCGAGTGATTATTATTTCATACATACTCTCAATGTTTGTCTTTAGTTTTTTGCTATACTTACCAATTTCTCACCAACAAGGTGTCGATGTGACGTATGCGGAGGCGCTTTTTACATCAGTAAGTGCGGTAAGTGTAACAGGTCTTACGGTTGTAAATGTATCGGAAACATATAGTTTTACTGGGGTTATTTTTTTATCGTTAGCGATCCAGCTGGGTGGTATTGGTATCATGACGTTGGGGACATTTATATGGATGATTTTCGGAAGAAAAATCAATTTATCACAACGAATGTTAATCATGATTGACCAAAATCAAATTAACTTTTCAGGACTGGTAAATTTGATGAGGGGAATTTTACTTGTTGCACTAATCATTGAGTTAATTGGGGCATTAATTTTGGGGATTTATTTTTTAAATTATTTTGACAGTGCCTATGAAGCTTTTTATCAAGGAGCCTTTGCCTCACTAAGTGCTTTTACAAATGCTGGATTTGATATTACTGGTGAGTCACTTATTCCATTTGCCAATGATTACTATGTTCAGTTTATTGTGATTTTGCTTATTATGGCAGGTGCGATTGGGTTTCCGGTCCTTCTTGAAGTACGGGCATACTTTTCGAAAAAACATCCAAATTTTAAATTTAGTTTATTTACAAAAATTACGACAACAACATACTTTTTTGTTTTTGTTGTTGGTGTATTAATGATTTGGGCATTGGAAAGCGGTAACTACTATGTTGGTTTAGAATGGCATCAGCAGTTGTTTTATTCCGTATTTAATTCAGCAACAGCAAGAAGCGGTGGGTTAGCCACAATGGATGTCTCTGAATTAAGTGTTGCTACATTATTATTTATATCTGGATTAATGATTATTGGGGCGAGCCCATCAAGTGTAGGGGGAGGGATTCGGACAACGACACTAGCTGTCATGTTTTTGACGATTCGCAGTTTTGCACTTGGTAAAACGGATGTAAAAGTATTTGGAAGGGAAATACACCCGGAGGATAAACAAAAAGCCTTTATTGTCTTATCTGTTTTTCTAGTACTTTTATTTAGTGCAACGATTCTTATTGCAGCATTCGAAAACAGTAATAACATTAGCTTACTTGCAATTATTTTCGAGACAAGCTCTGCATTCGGAACGTGTGGCTTATCAATGGGGATTACTTCAAATTTGAGCTTTCCCAGTCAGGCTGTTTTAATGGTGCTTATGTTCATTGGCCGTGTAGGTCTCGTCGCATTTCTATTCTCTATACGTAAAAAAGAAACAAAGAGCTTTTATAAATATCCAACAGAACGTATTATTATCGGATAGTAAAAATTTACTAAATATTTTTAATGAAGAATATTGTCGAAGTCGTTGCTTTTAGAAAGGGCAAATAAGAGATTTAAAAACTTCTAAATTCAAAATGTAAATAAATTCGACTTTTTTGAATATTTCATGCACGTCGTTTCTTGACGATAAAAGATGTTGGGAGTACAATAAATTTGTCACAATTTATTCAAAGAAACTTAATTGGGTTTCAATTCTTAGCTTTCTTAATATTTCATTCATTGGAAACTAGATTAAGAGCGGGGAGGTTTTACGTATACGCAAACAATAGGGGAGAGAAAGAGAGTATATACGCTACTTTTCAATTCTAAGAATAGGGGGCAAGTGATATGGCCGGAAATCGAGAATTTGTCAATCGAAAACTACACTCCTTATTAGGAGTCATACCAATTGGTCTATTTTTAACTCAACATTTAATTATCAACCATTTCGCTGCTAGCGGTGCAGAGTCATTTAACCGTGCAGCACAGTTTATGGAGCATTTACCATTTCGTTATGTATTAGAAATCTTTTTGATCTTCTTACCATTACTTTACCATGCGATTTATGGAATTTATATTGCTTTTACAGCGACTAACAATGTAAGTAGATATGGATTTTTTAGAAACTGGATGTTCATGTTACAAAGGGTCACTGGAATTGTAACATTAATCTTTATTGTTTGGCACGTATGGGAAACTAGAATTGCAGCTGCGTTTGGAGCTGCAGTGAATTATAATATGATGGCTGATATTTTAAGTAGTCCATTTATGCTTGTATTTTATATTGTTGGGGTTGTATCTACAACGTTCCACTTTGCAAATGGATTATGGTCTTTCTTAGTTTCTTGGGGTATTACAGTTACACCACGTTCACAACAAATTTCTACATACGTTACGATCGGGATTTTCTTTGCATTAACGTTTGTAGGTATTCGTGCAATCTTAGCATTTATCAATCCAGAATTAGCCAATATGTAAGGGGTGAGTCACTATGAGTAAAGGAAGAATTATTGTCGTTGGCGGTGGCTTAGCAGGGTTAATGGCAACAATCAAAGCTGCTGAAGCCGGCGTACCTGTGGATTTATTTTCACTAGTACCTGTTAAACGCTCTCACTCTGTTTGTGCACAAGGCGGCATGAACGGTGCAGTAAATACAAAAGGTGAAGGAGACTCTCCTTGGGAGCATTTTGATGATACAGTTTATGGAGGGGACTTTTTAGCAAACCAACCTCCAGTTAAAGCAATGTGTGAAGCAGCACCTGGAATTATTCACTTAATGGACCGTATGGGTGTTATGTTTAACCGTACACCTGAAGGATTATTAGACTTCCGTCGTTTCGGTGGAACGCAACATCACCGTACAGCATTTGCTGGTGCGACAACTGGACAACAGCTTCTTTATGCACTAGATGAACAAGTTCGCCGTCATGAAGCAAGAGGTCTAGTTACGAAATACGAAGGATGGGAATTCCTATCTGCAATCGTAGATGACGAAGGAGTCTGTCGAGGGATTACAGCACAAAACTTAAAGTCTATGGAAGTTCAAAGCTTTAGTTCTGATGCTGTTATTATGGCAACTGGCGGACCTGGGATTATCTTCGGTAAGTCAACAAACTCGGTTATTAATACAGGTACTGCAGCATCTGCTCTTTATCAGCAAGGTGTGTACTATGCAAATGGTGAATTCATTCAAATCCACCCAACAGCAATTCCAGGAGACGATAAGCTTCGTTTAATGAGTGAGTCTGCTCGTGGTGAAGGTGGACGAGTATGGACGTACAAAGACGGTAAGCCTTGGTACTTCCTTGAAGAAAAATATCCAGCTTATGGTAACCTGGTTCCTCGTGATATTGCAACACGTGAAATTTTTGACGTTTGTGTCGAGCAGAAGCTTGGAATTAACGGTGAGAACATGGTTTACTTAGATCTTTCACACAAAGATCCGAAAGAGCTTGATATCAAGCTTGGTGGTATCATTGAAATCTATGAAAAATTCATGGGTGATGATCCTCGTAAAGTACCGATGAAGATCTTCCCGGCAGTTCACTATTCAATGGGTGGAATGTGGGTTGACTATGATCAAATGACAAATATTCCTGGTCTTTTTGCGGCAGGTGAGTGTGATTATTCACAGCATGGTGGAAACCGTTTAGGGGCTAACTCATTATTATCAGCGATTTACGGTGGTATGGTTGCTGGACCGAAAGCAATTGAATATATGAACGGTCTTGAGAAATCAGCTGATGCTGTTGCTAGCTCAGTATTTGAGGCTCAAGTGAAGAAAGATACTGAAGCTTACAACAAGATTACGCAAATGAACGGTACTGAAAATGCGTACGTTCTTCATAAAGAACTAGGTGAATGGATGACTGATAATGTAACAGTTGTTCGTGAAAATAAAAAGCTATTAGCAACAGATGAAAAAATCCAAGAGTTAATGGAGCGTTACCAAAACATTGATATTAATGATACATCTCAATGGAGTAACCAAGGTGCATCATTCACTCGTCAATTATGGAATATGCTTGAACTAGCGCGAGTAATTACACTTGGAGCTTACAATAGAAATGAGAGCCGTGGAGCTCACTATAAACCAGAATTCCCAGATCGTAACGATGAAGAATGGCTAAAGACAACAAAAGCCAAATTCACGACAAGTGGTCCGAAATTTGAGTATGAAGATGTAGATGTTTCATTAATCAAGCCACGTAAACGTGATTACTCCAAGAAAAAATAAGGGGAGGAGTTGAATAGGTATGAGTGAAAAAGTTGTTCGTTTAATTATAACTCGTCAGGACGATGCGAATAGCAGTCCATACCAAGAGGAATTTTCTGTTCCTTATCGTGAAAATATGAATATCATCTCAGCATTAATGGAAATTCGTCGTAACCCGGTTAATGCTAAAGGGGAAAAAACAACTGCAGTAGCGTGGGAAATGAACTGTTTAGAAGAGGTTTGTGGTGCTTGTTCTATGGTGATCAACGGTAAGCCTAGACAATCATGTACAGCACTTATTGATCAATTAGAGCAACCAATTCGTGTTGAACCAATGAAAACTTTCCCGGTTGTTCGTGACCTTATGATTGATCGCAGTCGTATGTTTGATTCACTGAAGAAAGTAAAAGCATGGATTCCGATTGACGGAACGTATGATTTAGGACCAGGACCACGTATGGCAGAGACGAAGCGTCAGTGGGCATACGAATTGTCAAAATGTATGACATGTGGTGTGTGTCTGGAAGCTTGTCCTAACGTGAACAGCAAATCAGAATTCATTGGACCGGCTCCACTTTCTCAAGTACGTCTCTTTAATGCGCATCCAACAGGTGAGATGAATAAAGCTGAACGTCTTGAAACAATTATGGGTGACGGAGGACTTGCAAACTGTGGTAACTCACAAAACTGTGTACAGTCATGTCCAAAAGGTATTCCATTAACAACATCAATCGCTGACTTAAACCGTCAAACATCATTACAATCATTCAAAAACTTCTTCGGAAGCTATTAGTAAAAATAATAAGAGAGTTTCTCTGTAATTGAGGAACTCTCTTATTATTGTGGGAAACAAGATGAGAGTTAAATTTAGAATTTAGAATTGGTGTTGGGGAATTCAAAGAGGCTTAAAAGTAAGCTCATAGAGTTAAAAATCAAAATCTTCCTTGATGGTACAGGAAGACTTCATTAAAGTAGCTAAAAATAATTCTAAATTCTAAATTCTACATTATAAATTTAAAAAACCTTGTAACCTTCTTATAAATAAAGTCACAAGCACTGTTTTCTTTACATATGATATCGTGACTAAATACATTCCCAAGTGATCACTATACTCTTCAGCCCGAGCAAGAAGGGGTGAATTTTTTGAAGGATCATGATTACAGATTAAAGCCTTTACTCACAAAAAGGGAAAGAGAAGTATTCGAACTCCTCGTTCAAGACAAGACAACGAAAGAAATTGCTCAACAACTGTTTATAAGTGAGAAAACAGTTCGAAACCATATTTCAAATACGATGCAGAAGCTAGGAGTAAAGGGGCGCTCCCAGGCTGTTATCGAACTTGTAAGATTAGGGGAGCTTAAGATTTAACTAGATCCGGCTTTCTCAGTCAGAAAGCCGGATCTATTCCTTTCTTGGTGAGTAGAGACATTTTGAGTATAAATAGGGAGAACAAGCCCTTTTTTATACTTTTTATTTTTTTCCGATGTTATAATTTGGTTTAGTCTTATGATATGCTTTAAAAAAGTGAACAGAGTAAGTTCTATCACGTTTTCATTTCACAAATATATGCGTAAATGTAGAAACATATGCGTTTTTTTTATATAATATTTCTTGGATTAAGATTGGAGAGAAGTATATGAATGATGACCAAATCAATAGTAAGCAAGTGGCTGAAATTGAAAAAACTCTTAGATTAATTGCTGATCTCATAAAACAAAGAGGACGTGAAATACTTACCCAATTTCCAATTACACCTCCACAATTTATAGCCCTTACTTGGTTATATGACCATGGAGATATGACAATTGGAGAACTATCTGCAAAAATGTATTTAGCATATAGTACGACAACGGATTTAATAGATCGTATGGAAACGGGTGAACTTGTTGAAAGAGTGAGGGACAAGAGTGACCGCAGAGTTGTTCGTATCCATCTCCTTGATAAAGGAAATGTGATTATCCAAGAAGTAATTAAGCAGAGACAAAATTATTTAAAGGGAATCTTGCAAAACCTGCCTGATGATATAGTCGATAGGTTAGAACATGATTTGGACCTTTTATATCTTGAAATGAAAAAGGAAACATAAACAATAATAAAATGAGTAAATGAGGGAATTTCTTGAAAAAAGCAATTGGTGTTATTGATTCTGGGATTGGGGGCTTAACTGTCGTTAAAGAAATGATGCGTCAACTTCCAAAAGAGGACATTATTTATGTCGGAGATACCCAAAGATGTCCATATGGCCCCAGGCCAGAAGAAGAGGTACGAAGATTCACATGGGAAATGATAAACTACTTACTTTATAAAGATATCAAAATGTTAGTGATCGCTTGTAATACAGCAACTGCAGTTGTTTTGGAAGAGGCAAAAAAAGAGTTGTCTATTCCGGTTATCGGTGTTATTCATCCAGGTGCGATTACGGCTCTAAAAGTAACGAAAAACAAGCATGTTGGTGTAATTGGTACTGAAGGAACGATTCAAAGTGGTGCCTATAAAAAAGCGTTAACAACAATTAACAGCAATGTGAAGGTAGACAGCTTAGCCTGCCCGCGTTTTGTTCCACTCGTTGAGAGGGGAATATTTGATGGAGAAGAGGCGGAAATCGCTGTGCAGGAATCATTAGCAGCTTTAAAGGATAGTCAAATGGATACGCTTATTCTTGGCTGTACTCATTATCCACTCCTTCGTAATGTTATTCAAAGGGTCGTTGGAGATCATATTTCATTAATCGGATCAGGTGATGAAACTGCGCGTGAAGTAAGTGCACTTCTCTATCATAAGGGGTTATTACAAACTACTGATACGAAAGCAGATCATCAGTTTTATACAACAGGTGAAAGCGAGATCTTTAAGAAGATTGCTAGCCATTGGTTGAACATGGAAATTAAAAATGTCGAAACGATACGCTTACATTAAACCATTCTGATACATAAGAATGGTTTTTTCTTAGGGTAAACTACTAGAGTTACTTTCAAAGGTTTGAATTCTAAATTCTAAATTTTTCCCCATAGTGGTCTAAAAGAAGAAAGTGCTCGTATATATAGTAGTACAAACTGCCTTAGGGGGGAAATGAATGCAAAAGCTATTCAGAACAGTGGTGCCAATACTTTTAGTTTTAGCATTATCACTCATTGTATCTGGTTGTGGATTTGGAGGAAAAACAACGTTGGAGGAAATGGATCCACCGCAGGTTAATTATGTAGATGAAAGTCAATCAATTGGAGTAGAAGATGCTGATGAAGTAACTGAAGAAGAAAGTGAAATGTCGGAAGTATCAGAAATGGCATTAAGAGAATTATATCTTATTGATCAAAATGGACTTGTAGCTCCACAGATGATATCACTTCCAAAAACTGAAGGACCAGCGAAGCAATCATTGGAATATTTAGTACAAGATGGACCGGTTACAGAGCTATTGCCAAGTGGTTTCCAGGCAGTATTGCCACCTGGAACTGAAGTATTAGGGGTAAATATGAAGGAAGATGGACTCATTGTTGCTGATTTCTCAGAGCAATTTAAAGACTATCGACCAGAAGATGAGAAGAAAATTTTACAGGCTGTGACATGGACATTAACGCAGTTTGATGGTGTTGAAAAGGTTGAAATTTGGATTAATGGTTACCAGCAAGAAACAATGCCTGTGAATGGGACTCCAATTAGTGACGGAGTTTCCCGAGCTGATGGAATCAATATTGAGTCTGATCGAGTTGTTGATTTAGTGAACAGTAAAGGGGTAACCCTTTACTTCCTTGCTCAAAATGGGGACAACACTTACTATGTGCCGGTGACAAGAAGAATAAACGGTAACGAAGATGAAAAGGTAGCGGTTGTTAAAGAACTGCTTAAAGGGCCTTCAAGTCATTCAAATTTGTTAACCGATATTCGAAGTGGTGTCAAGTTACTTGATGAGCCTTCATATGAAAATGGAATTGTATCACTTAACTTTAATGAAAATATCCTTAATCATTTGGAAGGAACAGCTATTTCTGAAGAAGTCCTTAATTTAATTGTTCTCTCGCTTACAGAGCAAGAAGGTGTTGAAAAGGTAGCGATCCATGTTGATGGGAAATCAGAAATATTAAAAGCATCTGGCGAAGTATTATCAGAGCCAGTAACGCGGCCTACAAATGTCAATACAGGTAGCTTTTAATCTGCGCTTAGATCATCTATAATGGAATATAAAGGGTAAGAGGCAGCGGAATGCTGCCTCTTTTTCTCTCCCCAAAAATGCAATAATTACCTCTAGTTGGTAATAATGAAAAAGGATACGCAGTTGTAGTACATCCTAAACAAACAATCAATATGAAAAATAAGAGGAGGATAATATACATGAGGGTTGACGGACGAAAGAAAGATGAACTAAGAACGGTACATATTGATAAAGATTTTTTAAAGCATCCGGAAGGTTCAGTATTAATCACAGTAGGAGAGACGAAGGTCATTTGCACAGCGAGTGTTGAAGAACGTGTTCCTCCATTTATGAGAGGAAAAGGAAAGGGCTGGGTTACAGCAGAGTATTCAATGCTGCCCAGAGCAACGGAGCAACGTAATATACGTGAAGCTGCAAAGGGTAAAATATCAGGCCGTACAATGGAAATTCAACGTTTAATTGGCCGAGCGTTACGGTCAGTCGTTGATTTAGACTCACTTGGTGAGAGAACCGTGTGGCTTGATTGTGATGTGATTCAAGCAGATGGCGGTACGAGAACCGCTTCGATTACCGGGGCATTTGTAGCGATGGTGATCGCGTTAGGAAAATGTGTAGAGAAGAAAATGATTAATCATATACCAGTAAAGGAGTATTTGGCAGCCATTTCTGTTGGTGTAGATCCGGAATTAGGTGAGATTTTAGACCTTTGTTATCTTGAAGATGCAAAAGCAAATGTTGATATGAATGTCATTATGACTGGAAATGGAGAATTTGTTGAATTACAAGGGACTGGAGAAGAAGCAACATTTTCTCGTAAACAATTAAATGAGCTGATTGATTTAGCTGAAAAAGGCATTAAAGAGCTATTTGAGCTACAAAAAGAAGTATTAGGACCATATAGTGATATGATACCACCTATTGAAAAAGAAGGTGAATCTAACGAATGAACGAGCTGATTGTTGCCACAAAAAATAAGGGAAAAGTAAAAGAGTTTGCTGAGATTTTTTCTGAAAAAGGCTGTTCAGTAAAATCATTATTGGATTTTCCATCAATTGAAGACATAGAAGAGAGTGGTACAACATTTCGTGACAATGCAATTATAAAAGCAGAAGCTATTAGCAAGCGATTTAACAAGATGGTCATTGCTGATGATTCTGGTTTAGCAGTTGATGCGTTAGGAGGTAATCCAGGTATCTACTCAGCCCGGTATGCAGGCCCAGAAAAAGATGATCAAAAAAACATTGAAAAACTATTAAAAGAGCTCGAAGGTTTCGCTTTTGAAGAACGTACTGCGAGGTTTCATTGCGCATTGGCAGTAGCCATACCAGGAAAAGAAACAAAGGTGTTTGAAGGAATTTGTGAAGGAATCATTACAGATGAGCCAAAAGGGGAAAATGGTTTTGGTTATGATCCAATTATGTATATTCCAAACCTGGAGAAAACAATGGCTGAGCTTTTACCAACTGAAAAAAATGCTATCAGTCACCGGGCAAAAGCAATTCAAGAATTTCAAAAGCATATTGACGAAATAATCTAATGGATTGGGGGGACTGAGGAAGGCTATGAAAGTATTGATCATTAGTGATAGTCATGGTTGGCAAAAAGAGGTCGAAGAAGTTATCCTCCGACACCGCTCTGAAGTTAACACAGTTATTCACTGCGGTGATTCGGAGCTTCAAAATGGCTCAAAGGAACTAACAAACGTTCTAGTTGTGAAAGGGAACTGTGACCGGAGAAACAGTGGGTTTCCAGAGGAAATACTGCATGAACTGAATGGGCTGAAGTTATATATTACCCATGGACATTTATATAATGTCAAAATGTCTCACGTCCCAATTTCTTACCGTGGTGAAGAGGTAGGGGCAAATATTGTCTGTTTTGGACACTCTCATCTTGCAGTTTCTTTCAAGGAAAATGGAATCATTTATATTAACCCAGGAAGTCTCCGACTGCCAAGAGGAAGAAATGAACAAACCTATGTCATTTGTGAACTAGAAACGAGCAAAGTCACTGTTCGCTTTTATGAACGTAGCGGAAAAGAAATTGAAGAGTTGAAAAAAGAATACGAGATAATTGAAAATTAAAAATGTAAAATGTAAAATGGTTGTAAGCATTTCAGGGAAGTAAAAGACTTCCCTGAGTGCACTTTCTAAGGTTTTAATTCTAAATTTTAAATTTTACATTGTAGACCCCTTGACATTACCCTAGAAAAGCTGTATAGTTTATATTGTCGCTGCTGATTATAGAAAAAATATGCGGGTGTAGTTTAGTGGTAAAACAAGAGCCTTCCAAGCTCTGGTCGTGAGTTCGATTCTCATCACCCGCTCTCTAAATCATTTTGTCCCAGTAGCTCAGCAGGATAGAGCAACGGCCTTCTAAGCCGTCGGTCGGGAGTTCGAATCTCTCCTGGGACGCCATTTTATACATAGGATACTAAACCTCTAATTCAATTATTGGAATTAGAGGTTTTTTTGCATTGAAAAAGCACGACACTTGTTGTTTCAATGAGACTTTTTACAAGTGCCGTGCAGTACCTTTCTTTATATTGGTATTGATCCTTCGAATGACTTCATACAAATCCTGTTTAATTTGTTTTTCAGTAAATGATAACACTTTCCAACCGTACAGATTTAGTAACCACTCACTCTTGGCAGACGTCTTATCTTCAATAATGATTGCGATTTTATAAGGCATCAATGCTAAATCGACTGATTGTCCACCAAATCTAACCTGCGAACTCACAAAATAACCTCGTTTTGTCAATTGATGATACAATATCTTCTCGCCATCGTTTCGAAGAGGAGGGCTGTTTTCAGTTACAATGACTAAATTAGGTTCTTTTGTATTTTGTTTAAAATACTGGTGCAAAATTACAAATGATAAAAATAAAGATTCAACTACGTATTCGAATGGAATCATAATCATCACCCTTAGTAGGATAGACCAATTTTTGTAAAACAAACCTATATTGAAAAAATATTCAACAAAAGTATAGAAGTGAGTATTCAGATTAAAATGAAATTTTTTTTATTTCAAGAATGCTATTATTTATGGATTGTAAGCGGATTCAAGGTGTTTCTTTTTCAAAATTGTCGAATAATTTTATAAAAAGTGGTTGACCGTATCCGAGAATCAGCGTAATATAATGCTCAAATACTAAAGTTATTCATTTCAAAAAATAACGACGAAACACAAAATAGAAAAAATAATAACATAGTAAGCAAAGTTATTATTTACAAGAAATCTCCTATATCGACAATATTCTAAATATTCGAACGGAGCTCTCTTTAACTAGTTATGGAGGAGAAAAATTTTATCCTCTAGTGACACAATATAATTGCAGAATAAAATCTAGTGAAACAGGAGCGATTCAATGATGAGAAGCGATATGATTAAAAAGGGAATTGATCGGGCACCACATCGAAGTCTTCTACGTGCCGCTGGTGTGAAAGATGAAGATATGAATAAGCCGTTTATCGGTGTATGTAACTCATACATTGATATTATTCCAGGTCATGTTCACTTAAATAAATTTGCAGAAGTTGTTAAGGAAGCGATTCGTGAAGCTGGTGGCGTACCGTTTGAATTTAATACAATTGGTGTAGATGACGGAATTGCCATGGGTCATATTGGGATGAGATATTCATTGCCAAGTCGTGAAATTATCGCTGATGCAGCAGAAACAGTGATTAACGCACACTGGTTTGATGGAGTTTTCTTCATTCCAAACTGTGATAAGATTACACCGGGGATGCTTATGGCAGCTGTTCGTACGAATGTACCATCTGTATTTGTTACAGGCGGACCGATGGAAGCAGGTCGAACAAAAGATGGGAAGCCTTTATCATTAGCATCTGTATTCGAAGGTGTAGGTGCATTCTCTTCAGGACAAATGACAAGAGAAGAACTACTTGAAATTGAACAATCAGCATGTCCAACATGTGGTTCATGTTCAGGAATGTTTACAGCTAACTCAATGAATGCAATGATGGAAATGGCTGGATTAGCACTACCTGGAAACGGCACGATTCTTGCTACATCAAATGAAAGACATCGTTTGATTAAAGAAGCTGCTAACCACTTAATGAACTTAATTGATAAAGATATTAAGCCAAGAGATATCATTACAAAAGAAGCGATTGATGATTGCTTTGCTCTTGATATGGCTATGGGTGGTTCAACAAATACAGTTCTTCATACATTAGCAATAGCGAATGAAGCAGGAGTTGAATACAATCTGAATCGTATTAATGAAGTTGCTGAGCGCGTTCCATATTTATCAAAAATCAGCCCAGCATCTGACTATTCAATGGAAGATGTTCATAACGCCGGTGGTGTAAGTGCAATCATTAGAGAACTTTGTGATATCGAAGGAGCGATTCACCCTGACCGTATTACAATTACAGGGAAATCGGTCTATGAAAATATAAAAGATGCAAAAATAGTTAACTCTGAAGTAATTAGAAAAAAAGAAAATCCATATAGTCCAGTAGGCGGTTTATCAATCCTATTTGGTAACATCGCTCCTGATGGTGCAGTTATCAAGGTTGGAGCAGTTGATGAATCAATCAAAACATTTGAAGGTGAAGCGATTATTTTCGAATCACAAGAGGCTGCTCAAGCAGGAATTGATGATGGTACAGTAAGAGAAGGCCATGTTGTTGTCATTCGTTATGAAGGACCAAAAGGCGGTCCGGGAATGCCAGAAATGCTTGCACCAACGTCTTCAATTGTTGGTCGTGGATTAGGTACAAAAGTGGCGCTTATTACCGATGGAAGGTTCTCAGGTGCATCTCGTGGAATTTCAATTGGACACATTTCACCAGAAGCTGCAGAAGGCGGACCGATTGCATTAATAGAGAATGGAGATCGAATCTCTATTGATTTACCAAACCGTACGATTAATGCTCTTGTCTCTGATGAAGAACTTGCAAAACGAAAAGAAAAATGGGTACAACCAGAACCGAAAGTGAAAACAGGATATTTAGCAAGATATTCTAAACTTGTAACTTCGGCGAATACTGGTGGTATTATGAAAATATAATTGTTAAGATAGTTCAATGAAAAACTAACATATTAATGAAAACGTCGATGAGGAAAAGTAATTAAAGAAAATGGTATCTACAGAGAGCCGTGGTTGCTGAAAGACGGTGTTACCAACTTTAATGAACTCACCTCAGAGTGCTAATCTGAACAGCATACTTAGTAGGATTAGTCGGGTGGTCTAACCACTCGTTATTAAAAAAGGACGATACAAATCGTTCGTGAGATGACATAGAGGAATCTGTGTCATGAACAAGGGTGGTACCGTGGAAAGTGAAATCTTTTCGCCCCTTATAGTCCATTACTAATGGTCATGTATGGGGTGGAAAGATTTTTTTGTTTTTCTAAAATCAGAATTTTTAGATATATGGTTAGAGTGAAATGATGTCAGCCCCTAAAAATGATCATACAGTTAGCAGAGTTGAGCTGAGTAAGAACAATATGATTTTTTCCTAGGTTAGGAGGAGGGTTTAAACAATGAACACTAAGGTGAAGAAAGTTGAAAAGAGTGAAGCCAAAACTTTACAAAAACTTACAGGTGCGGAAATGGTCATTGAAGCACTGCGTAGAGAAAATGTAGAAGTGATGTTTGGTTATCCAGGGGGAGCCGTTTTAAAAATTTATGATGCATTGTATGACAGTGGCATTCGTCATATGTTGGCTCGTCACGAACAAGGTGCAATTCATGCGGCAGAAGGTTATGCAAGAGTTTCAGGTAAACCAGGTGTAGTACTTGTTACATCTGGTCCGGGCGCAACAAATATTGTGACCGGGTTAGCGGATGCCATGATTGATTCATTACCACTTGTTGTTCTTACTGGTCAGGTAGGAACTGATGTAATTGGTTCTGATGCTTTCCAAGAAGCTGACGTGATGGGATTAACGATTCCAATTACAAAGCACAACTATCAAGTTCGTGATGTGAAGGATTTACCAAGAATTATGAAAGAAGCCTTCCATATCGCAACGACTGGCAGACCAGGACCTGTATTGATTGATCTTCCTAAGGATATCGTATTGGATGAAGCTGAATTTGACTATGATCAAGAACTTGATCTTCCAGGATATCAGCCGACAATTAAGCCTAATCACTTACAAATTCGTAAACTTGTTGAAGCTGTAAGCCATGCAAAGAAGCCAGTCATTTTAGCAGGAGCTGGGGTACTCTTTGGTAAAGCTCATGCTGAACTTAAAGAGTATGCTGAACAACAGCAAATTCCTGTAACGACTACTTTACTAGGTTTAGGATCTTTTCCAGGGGACCATGAATTATTCTTAGGAATGGCTGGAATGCACGGAACTTATACAGCAAACCAAGCGTTATATGATTGTGATTTATTGATTAGTATCGGTGCTCGTTTTGATGACCGAGTCACTGGGGATCTGAAAAAATTCGCACCAAATGCAATCGTAGCTCATATTGACATTGATCCAGCTGAAATCGGGAAAAATGTTGAGACACAAATTCCAGTCGTAAGTGACTCCGGCGAAGCATTAAAAGCACTTATTGCCGAAAACGGTGCGAAAGGTGAAAATGCAGTATGGTGTGCTGAATTACAGCAATTAAAAGAAGAGTATCCTTTATGGTATGTAGAGGATGAAAACGTAATTAAGCCGCAAAAACTAATCGAACAAATTCATAAAGTAACCAATGGTGATGCTGTAGTAACAACCGATGTAGGACAGCACCAAATGTGGGCAGCGCAATTCTATTCATTTAATAAGCCGCACCGTTTAGTTACTTCAGGCGGTCTAGGAACAATGGGATTTGGTTTCCCGGCAGCAATTGGAGCCCAATTTGCAGAACCGGATAAAAAAGTTGTTTGTATCGTTGGTGATGGCGGTTTCCAAATGACGTTACAAGAGCTTGGGCTTTTACAAGAATTTAATATTCCTGTGAAAGTGATCATTCTAAATAACGGATCGTTAGGAATGGTTCGTCAATGGCAGGAGCTATTCTATAATGAACGTTATTCCAGCTCATTATTACCGGTTCAGCCAGACTTTGTGAAATTAGCTGATGCATATGGCATTAAAGGGATGAAAATTGACAACCCGGATCATGTAGAGGAAGCACTTAAGGAAGCAATGGAAATCAATGGTCCAGTCCTTATTGATTTTAGAATCGCGCCAAAAGAAAAAGTGTACCCAATGATCCCTTCCGGAAAAAGCGTACTTGATATTGTAGGGGTGAAACCAGAATGAAAAGAATTTTAACTGCTACTGTTAATAATCGTGCTGGTGTATTAAATCGTGTAACAGGATTGTTTACTAAACGTCATTTCAATATTGAAAGTATTACTGTAGGACATACGGAAACACCTGGAATTTCAAAAATGACATTTACAATTGTTGTTGACAATGAAAGAAGTCTTGAACAAGTGATCAAACAACTAAACAAACAAATCGATGTTCTAAAGGTCCAAGACATTACAGATGAACCGATTGTTGCCAGAGAGCTTGCTTTAATTAAGGTAGTAACAACACCACAAAATCGCCTAGAAATTTCAGGCATTATCGAACCTTTCCGTGCTACGATTATTGATGTAGGGCGAGATAGTATGACGGTTCAAGTTACTGGTGATTTTGAAAAGGTTGAAGCGATCATTGATTTATTAAAACCGTATGGCATTAAAGAGTTGGCCCGTACTGGTATTACAGCATTTAAGCGTGGTACAAAAAAACAACCAGCTCATGATCAAAATAGATATACATTAATTCAATAAATGTATTCAACTATAAACTATCAAATAAACTAACTAATGGAAAAAAAGGAGAGATTTTAAAATGGCAAAAGTATATTATAACCAAGATGTAAATGAAGGACTATTACAAGGGAAAAAGGTTGCAATTGTAGGATATGGTTCACAAGGTCATGCACATGCACAAAACCTGCGTGAAAGTGGAGTTGACGTAGTAATCGGTCTTCGTCAAGGTGGTTCTTGGGATAAAGCAGTAAATGATGGATTTACAGTACTACCAGTTCGTGAAGCAGCAGCACAAGCTGATGTTATCATGATTTTATTACCGGATGAAAACCAGCCTGCAGTATACAAAAATGAAATTGAGCCTGAATTAACTGAAGGAAAAGCTTTGGCATTCGCACACGGATTCAATGTTCACTTTAACCAAATCGTACCACCTGCAAATGTTGACGTATTCCTTGCAGCACCAAAAGGACCAGGTCACTTGGTTCGTCGTACATTTGAAGAAGGTGCCGGCGTTCCAGGCCTTATCGCGGTATATCAAGATGCAACTGGTCAAGCGAAAGATATCGCTTTAGCATATGCGAAGCAAATCGGTTCAGCTCGTGCGGGTGTATTAGAAACTACATTCCAAGAAGAAACTGAAACAGATTTATTCGGTGAGCAAGCAGTACTTTGTGGTGGAACATCTGCTCTTGTAAAAGCAGGATTCGAAACATTAGTTGAAGCTGGTTACCAACCAGAAGTTGCTTACTTCGAGTGTTTACATGAATTAAAACTTATCGTAGACCTTATGTATGAAGGCGGACTAGAAGGAATGCGTTATTCAATTTCTGATACTGCACAATGGGGAGATTTCGTAGCTGGTCCTCAAGTAGTAACCGATGAAACGAAAAAAGCTATGAAGAGTATCTTAACAGATATCCAAACTGGTAAATTTGCAAAAGGCTGGATCTTAGAAAACCAAGCGAATCGTCCTGAGTTCACGGCAATCAATGAAAGAGAGAAACAACATCCAATTGAAGTTGTCGGACGTGAATTACGTGAAATGATGCCATTCGTAAAGGCAAAATCTAAAGGAGTGGTAGGTAGTGCGAAAGGTTAATGTATTCGATACGACACTTCGAGATGGAGAACAGTCGGCAGGGGTTAATTTAAACTTCGAAGAGAAGATGGAAATTGCTTTACAATTAGAACGCCTTGGGGTAGATATTATCGAAGCTGGGTTCCCAGCTTCATCCCCTGGGGATTTCCGTTCAGTAAAAGCAATTGCTGATATGGTAAAAGGAAGCTCTGTTACTGGACTATCACGATCTGTTCAAAGTGATATCGATACATCCTGGGAGGCTTTAAAAGGTGGTGCGGAACCAAGAATTCATGTTTTTCTTGCGACTTCACCAATTCATATGAAGCATAAACTCCGTAAAACGCCTGATGAGGTTGTAGAAACAGCCGTTGCATCTGTTAAGTATGCTGCAAAGTTCTTCCCGCATGTTCAATGGTCAGCAGAAGATGCTTGTCGATCAGATATTGATTTTCTTGCTCGTATTATTGAACAGGTCATTGATGCTGGAGCTTCGGTAATTAACCTTCCAGATACAGTTGGTTATATTACACCAAAGGAAATCGGGCATATGTTCAACTACCTGCGTGAACATGTACCGAATATTCATAAGGCTGCATTGTCTTGTCATTGTCATGATGATCTTGGAATGGCTGTTGCCAATTCACTTGCTGCAATTGAAGCCGGGGCTGATCAAGTTGAATGTACAATTAATGGAATTGGAGAACGCGCAGGGAATGCTTCATTAGAAGAAATTGCTGTTGCGTTAAGAATTCGAAATGATTTTTATCAAGCTGAAACAGGCTTAAAACTAAATGAAATTAAACGTACAAGTACACTTGTTAGCAAATTAACAGGAATGGTTGTACCAAGTAATAAGGCTGTCGTTGGTGCGAACGCTTTTGCGCATGAATCTGGTATTCACCAGGATGGTGTGTTAAAAGAAAAAACAACATACGAAATTATTACGCCGGAGTTAGTCGGTGTCTCTTCAAACCGTATGGTGTTAGGAAAACATTCAGGGCGTCATGCATTCAAAGATAAGTTAAATGAACTTGGTTATACAGCGACTGAAGAAGAGATCAATAAGGTATTTAAAGCATTTAAAGATCTTGCCGACAAAAAGAAAGAAATTACGGAAGATGATATTTTCGCACTAATGACCGAAGAAAGAGTCGGGTCGGCAGTTGCTTATTATGAAGTTGAGAACATTCAAGTCAATTACGGAACAACAAATATTCCAACAGCTACCATTACACTTAAGACCCCTGAGGGTGAATCATTACAAGAAGCTGCAACAGGATCTGGTAGCGTAGAAGCCATTTATAACACGCTTGAAAGAATGATTGATTCTACAGTTACATTACAAGATTACCGTATTCAATCAGTAAACGGTGGTCGTGACGCATTAGCAGAGGTATATGTAAAGATTAACTTTGACGGGGTAGAATCAAGTGGTCGTGGAACAGCACATGATGTACTGGAAGCTTCAGCAAAAGCTTACATTGATGCTATCAATCGTGTTTTAAACCGTAAACTTAAAGATCAAGCACTTGCCAAACAAGTAAAGGTTTAAACGACTTGATAACTAATTGAAGTAAGTAATGTCCAGACCTTGCTGATCGATTCGGCAAGGTCTGCTCTTAAAATAGAAGCTATTATTTTACTAATATAATAGGCGTTAATAGAGTAGCGCTTATAGTTTAGCGATGGAAGGAAGAATGTCATGCAAAAGAAGATTACCGTTTTACCTGGTGATGGGATTGGACCAGAAGTTGTTCAAGCAGCAATTAAAGTATTAGAGACCATTGGAGAGAAGTTTAACCATCAATTTGAGTTCACTTATGCAAAGCTCGGCGGAGTAGCCATTGATGATTGCGGCGTTCCATTACCAGAGGAAACTGTTGAAGTGTGTAAAAGCAGTGATAGTGTTCTTCTTGGAGCAGTAGGGGGACCTAAATGGGACAACTTGCCTGGACACTTACGTCCTGAAAAAGGATTGCTAGGTATTCGTAAAGAACTGAATCTATTTGCAAACCTGCGTCCAGTAAGCGGTCATGCTAGTTTAAGTGATGCTTCAACACTTCGTAAGGAAGTTATTGATGGAGTGGACTTGATGATCGTTCGTGAGCTTACAGGTGGACTCTACTTCGGAGAACCAAGTGAGCGTCGTGAAGAGGACGGTGAAGAGGTAGTAGTTGATACACTCTACTACAAGCGCAGTGAGATTGAGAGAATTATCAAAAAAGCGTTTGAACTAGCTTCTGTTCGTAGAAAGAAAGTAACATCTGTTGATAAAGCAAATGTTTTAGAGTCGAGTCGAGTATGGAGAGAAGTAGCTGAGGAAGTTGGAAAAGAGTATCCTGACATTGAACTTGAGCACATGCTTGTTGATAATGCAGCAATGCAATTGATCCGCAACCCGAAGCAATTTGATGTCATGGTAACTGAAAATATGTTTGGCGACATTTTAAGTGATGAAGCGTCAATGCTTACTGGTTCTTTAGGAATGTTACCATCAGCAAGTATCGGAAGTGATGGTCCTGGATTATATGAGCCAATTCACGGTTCTGCACCAGATATCGCAGGTCAAAACAAAGCAAACCCATTAGCGACAATCGCTTCTACTGCCATGATGCTTCGTTATTCATTTGGGATGCAAGCAGAAGCAGATGCAATTGAAAAAGCGATTTCTGAAGTGCTTGAAAACGGCTACCGCACAGGTGATATTGCCGAGTCAGGCAAAGACGTCCTCAATACAGAAGAAATGACAGCGAAAGTGATTGAGTACCTAAAATAGAGTTAAAAGTTAAAAGTTAAGAGTTTAGAGTTTAGAGTTGTTTGTAAGTTATTTCATTGAAGTTAAACAACTATGAGTCATCTTACAGTTTTTAACTCTAAACTCTAAACTATAAACTCTAAACTAAAAAGATTTGGGAGGAAGTAGTATGAGTCCGAAGACGATTATTGAGAAAATTTGGGATAAACATACCGTTGTTGCAGAAGAGGGAAAACCGGCTCTTTTATATATTGATTTACACATGGTACATGAAGTAACATCTCCACAAGCATTTGAAGGGCTTAGAATGAACAATCGTAAAGTACGTCGTCCTGATCTTACATTTGCGACGATGGACCATAACGTTCCAACGGTTGACCGTTATAACATTACTGATGCGATTGCAAAAACACAAATGGAAACACTAAAAAATAACTGTGATCAGTTTGGAATCAAAATTGCTGATCTTAATAGCCCTGATAACGGTATCGTACACGTTATTGGACCTGAGTTAGGATTAACACAGCCAGGGAAAACAATCGTATGTGGTGACAGTCATACATCAACACACGGTGCATTCGGTGCATTAGCATTTGGAATTGGAACAAGTGAAGTTGAACACGTACTTGCAACACAATCACTATGGCAGGCAAAACCAAAAACATTGCAAGTAAATGTTAAAGGTGAATTAGGTAATGGTATTACTGCAAAAGACGTTATTTTAGCGATTATTGCTAAATTTGGTGTAGATTTTGGAACTGGTTCTGTTATTGAATTTACAGGTGATGCCATTAAAGCAATGACAATGGAAGAACGTATGACAATCTGTAACATGTCAATTGAAGCAGGAGCGAAGGCTGGTCTAATCAGTCCTGATGAAACAACAATTGAATACTTAAGAGGACGTGAGTTTGCTCCGCAAGGTGAGGACTTCGACAAAGCTGCAGCTGAGTGGAGAGCACTTGCTACAGATGAAGGAGCAGTATATGATCGTTCCGTAGAAATTCTTGCTGAAGAAATCGAGCCTCAAGTAACATGGGGAACTAACCCATCACAAGGTATTGGAATTAATGGTGCGATTCCAAATCCAGCTGATGCGACAAGCGCTTCAGAGAAAAAAGCAATCGAACAATCACTTGAATATATGGGATTAACACCTGGTACAAAAATGAGTGATGTTGAAATTAATCATGTGTTCATCGGTTCATGTACAAACTCACGTATGAGTGACCTTCGTGCAGCAGCAGCAGTAGCAAAAGGTCAAAAAGTAGCACCCGGGGTTAGAGCAATGGTTGTACCGGGATCGCAAAAAATTAAGCAACGTGCTGAAGATGAGGGATTAGATAAAATCTTTATCGAAGCAGGGTTTGAGTGGCGTGAATCTGGATGTAGTATGTGTTTAAGTATGAACCCTGATTTTGTACCTGAGGGAGAGCGTTGTGCTTCAACTTCAAACCGTAACTTTGAAGGTCGCCAAGGTAAAGGGGCACGTACACACTTAGTCAGCCCGGCAATGGCAGCAGCAGCAGCTATAACAGGTAAATTTGTAGATGTAAGATCATTTGAAAAAGCAACAGTGTAATTAAGTGCTGTGGAGGAGGATACAATGGAAGCGATTGTTGTTCATACAGGTAAAGTAGCAGGATTAAATCGAGTAAACGTAGATACAGACCAAATTATCCCGAAGCAATTTTTGAAGCGTGTTGAACGTACTGGATTTGGCCAATTTTTATTTTTTGACTGGCGCTTTAATGCAGACGGTTCTGATAATGAGAACTTTGAATTAAATCAACCAGAAACAAAGGGTGCCTCAGTTTTAGTTGCAGGACACAATTTCGGTTGTGGTTCATCACGTGAGCATGCACCTTGGGCATTATTAGATTATGGTTTTAAAGTCATTATTGCTCCAAGCTTTGCGGATATCTTCTATAATAACTGTGTAAAAAACGGTATTTTAGCGATTCGTTTAGAAGAAGACAAAGTGAATGAATTACTGGCAAAAACTGAAGGTAAAGAATATGAATTAACAGTAGATCTTAAAGCACAGAAAGTAACTGATGCCGAAGGGTTTGAAGCCTCATTTGACATTGACCCGTATTGGAAAGAGATGCTATTAAATGGTTGGGATGAAATCGGTTTAACATTAACGTACGAAAATGCAATTTCTGCTTATGAACAAAAGGTAAATGCATAAGAAGTGGCGAATAATATAATATAGTACATGATAAAGTCTTGATATCATATCAAGGCTTTATTCTTTCCCAATGTTTGTGTTTCATTGTGTTTCGATGTTTAAACTGTTACACTGTATGGTAAGTTATACATAATGATTTTAATATAGTTATATGCCAGAGTGGAGCGATTAAATGGATGACAATAAAAAAAATCGAGAGGATGAAAAGATAGTCCTTTTTCCTGGCCTTGTGTCTAGGCTGGTCGAGAAAGGAATGGGTTTTTTAAAAGAGAAAAACTACTCCGATGCGCTCAGTTCATTTACACAGGCAGTAGAGATTGAACCAGAGCATCCACAAGGGCGATTTGGAATTGTTTTAAGCTTAATTGAGCTCGGACAGTTGCGTGAGGCAAAAGTGCACTGTGAAAAGATGCTGAAAGAAGATATCGGTGAGTATTATGATGTGTTACAAGTTTATATTTCATTACTTGTTCAACTCTCAGAATACGGTGAAGTCGTTACTATTATTGAAGCTCTTCTTGCAGAAGACAAAGTTCCCACAAAGTTGGCAGAGTCATTTTATCAACTCCTGCATTTTAGTAGACAAATGGTTGAAGCAGAGCATGACATTGATCATGACATCGTACATAAATCAATTGATTCCGAAGCCGATTTAAATAAACTTCTTACATCACTTAATAAGTCTGGCAGTCCCTATGAACAATGGACTGCAATTCAACAATTAAGCCGTATTAATCATAAGGAAGTAATTGTAGGCTTCAAACAATTTCTAATCGAGGAAAAGAACGATCCGGTATTAAAAAGTATTATTCTGCAAATTTTAAAAGATCTCGATGTTGACGAAGTAATAGATGTACATAAATTTGGAAAGACTTTTTCTATACACATAACTTCACTTGAAGATGTCTTTCACGAAAAGTTTGGAAAATTAGTATTGGCCCGATTGGCGAATGAATTAGAGCATGAAAATCCGACTTTGTATGCGGTAACAACTCAATTATGGTGGCATTATTTGTTTGCACTTTATCCTTTAACACCAGAACCTTTGGATCAGCATTTATGGGCAGCAGGATTATATAAGGTTGGCCACGAGTGTAATGGGATAGAAGTTGATGATTCTGAGGTTGCAAACTTATATGATGTGGACGAAGAACAGATGGTAATTTCAGCCAAGCATATGTTAAGCCTTGAAAAGGAGGTTTTTCAGGGGGTTAGCCCATTTCTTAATCAGTAGAATTTGTTGAAAAGACATGGTAGTATGTTATAATAGAGTGGTTGTAAATATGAATGTGACTATACATAATTTGCAAAAAAACAATAGTGATAAATGGTTGGAGGTATAGAATAAATGAGTGCAAAATGGGAAAAATTAGAAGGAAACGAAGGCGTATTAACAATTGAAGTTGATGCGGAGAAAGTAAATGGGGCGTTAGATGAAGCCTTTAAAAAAGTTGTGAAACAAGTAAACGTACCAGGCTTCCGTAAAGGGAAAATGCCACGTCCAATGTTTGAAAAACGTTTTGGTGTGGAATCATTATACCAAGATGCTCTTGATCTTTTACTGCCTGAAGCTTATGCAAAAGCAATCGATGAGACAGGTATTGAGCCTGTTGACCGTCCTGATATTGATGTAGAACAAATGGAAAAAGGAAACAACTTAATTTTTAAAGCCACTGTAACGGTTAAGCCAGAAGTACACTTAGGTGATTATAAAGGCTTAGAGGTTGAAGCAGAAGATACAACAGTTTCTGATGAAGATGTGGAAAACGAATTAAAGCAACTTCAAGAAAAGCATGCTGAGCTAATCGTTGTAGAAGATGGTAAAGTTGAAAATGGCGATACTGTTGTTCTTGATTTTGAAGGATTTGTTGACGATGTTGCATTCGAAGGCGGAAAAGCTGAGAACTACTCATTAGAAGTAGGATCTGGATCATTTATCCCTGGCTTCGAAGAGCAATTAGTAGGACTGGCTGCAGGTGAAGAGAAAGACGTTAATGTATCTTTCCCTGAAGAGTACCATGCGAATGACCTGGCTGGAAAACCTGCTGTATTCAAAGTGAAGATTCATGACATTAAGCGTAAGGAACTTCCTGCAATTGACGATGAGTTTGCAAAAGATGTTAATGAAGAAGTTGAAACGTTAGATCAATTAAAGCAAAACATTAAAGACAAATTAACAACTCAAAAAGAACACGAAGCAGATCATAACAAACGTGATACGTTAGTAGAGAAAGCTGCTGAGAATGCAACAATTGATATTCCAGAAGCAATGATCAAAACAGAAACTGACCGTATGTTAGAAGAGTTTGGTCAACGTCTGCAAATGCAAGGCATGAACCTTGATATGTACTATCAATTTGCTGGTACAGATGAGGATGGAATGCGCGAGCAATTTAAAGCAGATGCAGAAAAGCGTGTTCGTATTAACTTAACTTTAGAAGCAATCGCTACTGCTGAGAATCTTGAAGCTTCTGATGAAGAAGTTGAAGAAGAATTAGGAAAAATGGCAGAAATGTACCAACGTCCAGTTGAAGAAATCAAGCAAATTCTTGCAATGCAAGGCGGCGTTGATGCATTAAAAGGTGACATCAAAATCCGTAAAGCGGTTGATTTCCTAGTAGAAAACAGCAAAACTGCTGCATAAGAGTTAAAAGCGATAAGTAACTACTTGACGTAGAAATACACTTTTGATTCACATAACTAATAGAACAAGGCGCGAATATTCGTGCCTTGTTTTATACACAAAAAGGTGTTTTTATTACGAGTGAGGGGGGAGATAAATTCAACAAAAGTAAATAAATATTAATAAAATGCTACATAACTAAATAAGCATCTAATAACTACATAATTACTTAAGACCTTATATTAACGCTCTGTTGTCAATCTGTGATAAAATGCAAATACATATTAGTTAGAAGCAGAAAAAACCAAGCAATGTACTAAATGTAAGGGGTGACACTAATGTTTAAATTCAATGATGAAAAAGGTCAGTTAAAATGTTCATTTTGTGGTAAGACACAAGATCAAGTTCGTAAATTAGTAGCTGGACCGGGCGTTTATATATGTGATGAATGTATTGAATTATGTACGGAAATTGTTGAAGAAGAGTTAGGAACTGAAGAGGAAGTAGAATTTAAAGAAGTTCCGAAGCCTCAAGAAATTCGTGAAATCCTTGATGATTACGTTATCGGACAGGTACAGGCGAAGAAATCTCTTTCCGTTGCCGTTTATAACCATTATAAACGTATTAATTCATCGCAGAAATCAGATGATGTTGAGCTCTCAAAGAGTAACATTTGTATGATTGGACCGACTGGTAGCGGTAAGACATTACTTGCACAAACGTTGGCACGAATTTTAAATGTACCATTTGCGATAGCTGATGCGACATCACTTACTGAAGCAGGATATGTTGGTGAGGATGTTGAGAACATTCTTCTTAAATTAATCCAAGCAGCAGATTATGATGTAGAGAAAGCCGAGAAGGGTATTATTTATATTGATGAGATTGATAAAGTTGCCCGTAAGTCAGAGAATCCTTCAATCACTCGCGATGTGTCAGGTGAAGGGGTTCAGCAGGCATTACTGAAGATTTTAGAAGGGACAACGGCAAGTGTTCCTCCACAAGGCGGAAGAAAGCATCCGCATCAAGAATTTATTCAAATTGATACGACAAATGTTTTGTTTATTTGTGGTGGAGCGTTTGATGGGATTGAACAGATTATTAAACGCCGCTTAGGTAAGAAAGTAATCGGGTTCGGCTCAGAAGCGAAACAAGAAGATTTAAAACCGGGTGAATACTTACAAAAAGTATTGCCAGAAGATCTCCTTCGTTTTGGTTTAATTCCTGAATTTATTGGTCGTTTACCAGTCATTTCAAGCTTAGAGCCATTAGATGAAGCTGCATTAATGGAAATTTTAACAAAACCAAAAAATGCGCTAGTGAAGCAATATCAAAAGCTATTAGAGCTTGATGATGTACAGTTAGAATTTACTGACGAAGCACTGGAAGAAATTGCGAAGAAAGCAATCGAGCGTAAAACAGGTGCGCGTGGTCTCCGTTCCATTATTGAAGGGATTATGCTGGACGTTATGTTTGAGCTTCCTTCAAGAGAAGACATTGTAAAATGCACAATAACTGCTGAAGCTGTAACGGATGGAGCAGTACCGATCCTGGAAACTGCTGACGGCAAAATTGTCACTGTGAAGAAGCAAGAACCAAAAGAAAGCGCATAAGAAGTAGAGACGAGAATATTCTCGTCTCTTTTTTTCATTTGAAGTAATAAATTCGTTTACTGTACCAATTCTCGGAGATACTAAAAAAAACAACATAAGGAAAAACAGAGATCAGGAGGGTAACTTTGATGAGTTGGACAGGTATTGCATTGTTAATACAATTATTTTTTGGTGTAATTATCGGGCTTTACTTTTGGAACTTACTCAAAAGCCAAAGAACTCAGAAAGTGTCAGTAGATAAGGAATCCCGAAAGGAAATGGAACAACTGAGAAAGATGCGGGCAATTTCATTAAGTGAACCTCTAGCTGAGAAGGTTCGTCCAACCAGTTTTGATGAGATAGTTGGTCAGAAGGAAGGAATCCGTTCATTAAGAGCAGCCCTATGTGGACCTAACCCTCAACATGTAATTGTTTATGGGCCTCCGGGAGTAGGGAAAACGGCTGCAGCGAGGTTAGTATTAGAAGAAGCAAAGCGAAATGAAAAGTCACCATTTGCAAAAAATGCTGTATTTGTGGAATTAGATGGGACAACGGCACGTTTTGATGAAAGAGGTATTGCAGATCCACTTATCGGTTCTGTTCATGACCCAATTTATCAAGGGGCAGGAGCGATGGGACAAGCAGGGATACCTCAACCGAAACAAGGAGCAGTGACCAAAGCACATGGAGGAGTTTTATTTATTGATGAAATAGGAGAACTTCATTCGATTCAGTTAAACAAATTATTAAAAGTGCTGGAGGATCGGAAGGTATTTTTAGAAAGTGCCTATTATAATGAAGAAAATACACAAATTCCTCAGCATATCCATGAAATTTTTAAAAATGGATTACCGGCCGATTTTCGCTTAATTGGGGCAACAACAAGAACACCAGATGAAATACCTCCGGCCATTCGTTCACGTTGTTTGGAAGTATTCTTTCGTTCACTTCAGCCTGAGGAGATCATTTCAATTGCAGAAAAAGCTGTACAGAAAATTAATTTTGAAGTTGAGGATGGTGCCTTAGACATTGTTTCAAAATACGCTACAAACGGCAGAGAATCAGTGAATATCATTCAAATTGCAGCCGGTTTGGCGACGTCTGAGGATCGGGATAAAATAACAATTGCCGATATTGAGTGGGTTGTTCATTCGAGTCAACTGTCTCCGCGTCCTGAAAAGAAAATTCATCCAGAGCCTAAAGTCGGCCTTGTTAACGGCTTAGCAGTATATGGGCCGAACACAGGCGCATTGCTAGAAATTGAAGTTACTGTCATTCCAAATAAGGAGAATGGTTCGATCAATATTACGGGGATCGCAGAAGAGGAGCACAGTGGAAACCAAGTCCGTTCCATTAAACGGAAAAGCATGGCAAAAGGATCGATTGAAAATGTGCTTACTGTCTTAAGAAACCTAGGTCAACCAACGTACGATTACGATATTCATGTGAATTTCCCAGGAGGTACACCAGTTGATGGACCTTCAGCAGGAATCTCAATGGCTACTGCGATTTATTCTGCGATTAATGAGATTAAAGTAGATAACACGGTTGCAATGACAGGGGAAATTGGAATTCACGGTCTAGTAAAACCGATAGGAGGCGTCGTTGCCAAAGTTGAAGCAGCAAAACGGGCAGGAGCAAAAACAGTAATTATTCCAAAAGATAATGAACAGGCAATTTTAAAAGAGATCACGGACATCGATATTATCCCAGTCACAAAAATCGAAGAAGTATTTTCATATGCTCTGCTTAGCGAAGAACAAGCAAAAGAAGAAGAAGTCATTCCGGCAAGCAGCACAATAGAAGGCGATACAGCAAGCGTGTAATTAATTTAGAATTGAGAATGTAGGATTTAGAATTGTTTGCAAGATTCTTCTAGAAGGTATTACTTCTACATCATTGATTCTGCAAACACTTAATTCTAAATTCTAAATTCTACATTTTACATTTGTTTGTCTTTGGTTAGAATTAGACAAAGATTATTTAATAGGATAAAATTAGACAAAGGTTAATTTTAACTTTTTTTAACACATAATGTATGGTTTTCCTAAAACGATTATGTTCTTTATACATTCCTGTGATGTTCGCAATGGTATCCGGGAATGTATAAAGTTTTTATCTGGCGAATTTTTTATGTACATAGCTTAGAAATGTAAAAACATATGCAATTTAGTTTTAGTAAGTTCTGGAGGTGTTACGAATATGGCAGATCAAGAACGTATAATTCCTTTACTGCCTTTAAGAGGTTTACTCGTCTATCCAACAATGGTATTGCATCTTGATGTTGGTCGTGAAAAATCGGTGAATGCATTAGAAAAAGTGATGGTAGACGACCATGAAATTCTATTAGCGACTCAAAAAGAAATTGCGATAGATGAACCTAGTGAAGCAGAAATATACCGCGTTGGAACGCTTGCAAAAGTAAAACAAATGCTCAAACTCCCAAACGGTACGATCCGTGTTTTGGTTGAAGGGCTGCAACGGGCAAAAATAAATGAGTTTATCGAAAATGATGATCATTTTGAAGTATCAATTTCAATTATTGATGATGTAGTAGAACCAGATGACTTAGAAGTACAAGCATTAATGAGAAATGTTCTTCATCAATTTGAACAATACATTAAGCTTTCAAAGAAAATTTCGGCGGAAACGCTGGCTTCGGTTAGTGACATTATTGAGCCGGGTCGTTTAGCAGATGTCATTTCTTCACATTTACCATTAAAAATCGCTGAAAAGCAGGAAGTTTTAGAAATTTTTGATGTGAAGGAACGGTTAACCAAGCTTTTGGAAATTTTAAATAATGAAAAAGAAGTACTTGGTTTAGAAAAGAAAATCGGACAACGCGTAAAGAAGTCAATGGAACGGACGCAGAAGGAATATTATCTCCGTGAACAAATGAAAGCAATCCAAAAAGAACTTGGAGATAAAGAAGGAAAAGGCAGCGAAGTTGAAACGTTAAAAGAAAAGCTTGAACAAGCAAATATGCCTGAGAATGTGCTTGAAAAAGCATTAAAAGAACTTGACCGTTATGAAAAAATGCCAGCCAGTTCTGCAGAAAGTTCAGTTATTCGAAATTATATTGATTGGTTACTAAATCTCCCATGGACAAATGAAACTGAAGATCGTCTTGATACAAACCATGCTGAGAAAATTTTAAATGAAGATCACTACGGCTTAGAAAAAGTAAAAGAACGTGTGCTTGAATATTTGGCTGTACAACAGTTAACTAAACAATTAAAAGGACCGATTCTTTGCCTGGCAGGCCCTCCAGGTGTGGGGAAGACATCGTTGGCACGATCAATCGCTCGCTCCCTTAATCGTAATTTTGTAAGAATTTCACTTGGTGGAGTACGAGACGAAGCTGAAATTCGCGGCCACCGCCGCACATATGTGGGCGCAATGCCGGGAAGAGTTATTCAAGGAATGAAAAAAGCAGGAACAATTAACCCTGTATTTCTTCTTGATGAAATTGATAAAATGGCTAATGACTTTAGGGGTGATCCTGCAGCAGCACTTCTTGAAGTGCTAGATCCCGAACAAAACAGTACATTCAGTGATCACTATATTGAAGAGCCGTATGATCTATCCAAAGTTATGTTCATTACAACAGCCAACAATGTCGGAACCATTCCTGGGCCGCTTTTGGACCGTATGGAAATTATCTCAATTGCCGGTTACACGGAGCTGGAGAAATTGCATATCGCAACCGATTACTTACTACCAAAGCAAATGAAAGACCATGGTTTAGATAAAGGGAAGCTTCAAGTAAAAGAAGAGGCCATTCTAAAGGTTATCCGTTATTATACGCGTGAGGCGGGTGTTCGAAGTCTTGAAAGACAAATGGCAGCATTATGTCGTAAAGCAGCAAGGACAATTGTTTCAGGAGATAAGAAGAAAGTAATCTTAACTGACAAAACCGTTGAACAGTCGTTAGGAAAGCCGAAATTCCGTTATGGCCAAGCAGAAGTCGAAGATCAAATCGGTGCAGCAACTGGCCTAGCCTACACAACAGCAGGCGGGGATACACTTTCAATTGAAGTGTCAATTGCACCTGGTAAAGGAAAGTTAACATTAACGGGTAAACTTGGTGAAGTTATGAAAGAATCTGCGCAAGCAGCTTTCAGTTATATTCGTTCGAAATCTGAACAGTTAAATATTGATCCAAGTTTTCATGAAAAAAATGATATTCATATCCATGTTCCTGAAGGAGCGACACCAAAAGACGGCCCGTCTGCCGGAATTACAATGGCAACAGCGTTGATTTCTGCATTGACCGGTCGGGCAGTTAGAAAAGAAGTTGGAATGACTGGTGAAATCACGTTACGAGGTCGAGTGTTACCGATTGGCGGTTTAAAAGAAAAATCGATGAGCGCTCACCGTGCCGGATTGAAAATTGTCATTATGCCAAAGGATAACGAGAAAGACCTCGAAGATATTCCAGAAAGTGTGCGTAAGGATTTAACGTTTATTCCTGTTTCACACCTGGATGAGGTTTTGAAACACGCGTTAGTAGGAGAGTAGAAAATGAAAGTGAATAAAGCAGAAATTGTCATCAGTGCCGTCAAGCCTGAACAATATCCTGATACGAATTTGCCGGAGATTGCATTAGCTGGCCGTTCAAATGTTGGGAAATCTTCGTTCATTAACAAAATGATTAATCGAAAAAACCTAGCTCGGACTTCACAAAAGCCTGGAAAAACGCAAACATTAAATTTCTATATTATTAATGATGTAATGTATTTTGTTGACGTTCCAGGCTACGGTTTTGCGAAAGTTTCCAAAAAAGAACGTGAAGCTTGGGGAAGAATGATTGAAACATACATTCAACAAAGAGAGCAATTGAAGGTTGTTGTACAAATTATTGATATCCGTCATGACCCTTCAAAGGATGATGTCATGATGTATGAATGGCTGAAGCATTTTGAAATACCAGTCATTCTTATCGCGACAAAGGCCGATAAAATTCCTAAAGGAAAATGGCAAAAGCATTTGAAAAATATTAGTACGGTGTTAGGAAGAAAGAAAGAAGATCCATTGTTGATTTTCTCTTCAGAAACCGGACAAGGAAAAGACGAAGCATGGGCGACAATTCAATCTTATACGTTGGATAATGAGTAAAAGCAGGTTATTATGTACCTGCTTTTTTTCATTCTTGGCAATAGTGCTATTCTTGTTACCGCTTTTGTGATTTTTGACACAGAAATTTCAAGAAAAGTAAGATAGAGTTGGAGATATAGTAAAGTGTACTGAATTCATTGTTTGCAAAATTTGTCTTTTTTTATTAGCTTTGCTAGTATTAATATGAGAGTTGGTTATAATAAAAGTAAGGAAAATTGTTACTAACTAACCACCTTTTCGAGGATTCGAATATAACATGAAGCTTTCAAGATCTGTTCACAATTTGTTTAGATACTTGTTTATTTCCGTGTTATAATAGTATGTAGCAATTATAAGATCTTGTTTATAATAATTATTAAGAGATATAATCTTATGGGGGTGAGTGGAGAAAATGCATATTGTAGTTGTTGGTTTTAATTATAAAAGAACCCCTGTCGAAATACGCGAAAAGTTTGCTTTTCAAGGAGCAGAACTGCCAGATGCAGTCAAAAAGCTACAAAATATGAAAAGCATCTTAGAATGTGTTGTTATATCAACATGCAACCGTACTGAAATTTATGCAGTAGTCGATCAATTACACGTAGGCAAATACTCCATTAAGCACTTTTTATCGGAATGGTTTGAAATGGATAAAGAGGAGTTTATTCAATATTTAGATATTCGTGAAGATGATCATGCGATTGAGCATTTATATAGAGTTACTTGTGGATTAAACTCAATGGTATTGGGTGAAACACAAATTCTTGGCCAAATCAGGGACGGATTTTTGCTTGCCCAAGAAGTAGGAACAACGGGAACGATCTTTAATCAATTATTTAAACAAGCCATTACTGTTGCCAAACGTTCTCATTCAGAAACAGAAATCGGCGAGAATGCCGTATCTGTTAGTTATGCAGCCGTAGAACTTGCGAAGAAGATTTTCGGAGATGTATCTGATAAGCATGTTCTTGTTGTCGGTGCTGGTAAGATGAGTGAATTGACAGCAAAGCACCTTCATGCAAATGGTGTTGGAGCAGTAACTGTATTAAATCGTACAATGGCTAAAGCAGTGGAACTGGCAGAACGATTCTTTGGCCAAGCGCGTTCAATGTCCGAAATCAAACAGGCAATGATTGATGCTGATATTTTAATTAGCTCAACTGGATCAACGGATTATGTTGTGACAAAAGAAATGGTAGCTGATATCGTTAAAAAGCGAAAAGGTCGTCCTTTGTTTATGGTGGATATTGCTGTCCCGCGTGACTTAGACCCACGTTTGGGAGAACTTGATAGTGTTTATTTATATGATATCGATGACTTAGAGGGAATTGTTGCAGCCAACTTAGAAGAGCGCAAGAAAGAGGCTGCGAAAATTGAAATCTTAATCGAAGCAGATATGGATGAATTCAAGAATTGGTTAAATACACTTGGTGTTGTTCCTTTAATCTCTGCTTTGCGTACAAAGGCACTTGCTGTTCAGGCAGAAACAATGGAAAGCATCGAACGCAAATTACCTAATTTAACAGAACGTGAAAAGAAGGTTTTACGAAAGCATACGAAGAGCATTGTAAACCAGATTTTAAGAGATCCAATTATGCGTGTAAAAGAAATTGCTGGTGAATCGAACTCAGAAGAAGCTCTTGAGCTATTTACAAAAATCTTTGCTTTAGAAAATGAGGTTGAAGCCGAACAAAAAAAAGCAGAGGAAAAGTTAAGAGTTGAAAAAGCAGAAAAAGAATGGAATGCTTTTAAGAAAGAGTCAATGACTAGTCTGAAAGAAGTTATTGTTCGCTCCTAGGTAAGAGAGGAGTTTTGCGTTTGTGGTAAGCTTAAATGTGCTTTATATACTAACCGTTATTTTATATGCACTTAGTGTACTAGGATATTTTATTGATTTTTTACAAAACAACCGGAAGGTCAATCGTACTGCCTTCTGGTTGCTTTCGATTGTATGGGTTTTTCAAGCTACGTTTTTTATTTTGAGAATGATTGAATATGATCGATTGCCAATTCTAACGATGTTTGAAGGGCTATTTTTTTATGCCTGGCTTCTAGTTACATTATCATTAATGATCAATTGGTTTTTTCGAATTGATTTTATCGTTTTTTTCACGAATGTCGTCGGCTTTATCGTCATGTCGATAAATTTATTTGCTCCTACTGGTGATGTGTCGACAACCTTTCAACAATTATTAATTTCAGAATTACTGATCATTCATGTTACGATGGTATTGTCCTCTTATGGTGCATTTACATTAGCCTTTATATTTTCGATTATGTATATTCTTCAACATAATATGTTAAAAAAGAAAGTATGGGGTAAACGTTTAGGACGCTATGGGAGTCTATCAAATTTAGATCGTTATGCTTATATATCTGTTCTTCTTGGAGTACCTCTTTTACTACTTGGTCTCATCTTAGGATTAGTATGGGCTTCATTAAAATTGGATCATCCGCTATGGTTAGACGCAAAGGTAATCGGCTCTTTTACAGTGTTATCAATATATAGCGTTTATTTATATTTAAGAGTTGTAAAAGGATTGCAAGGACATAGTCTTGCATTATGGAATATTGCTGCGTTTTTAATTGTTATGATTAATTATTTCTTGTCAGGTAATTTGTCAAGTTTTCATTTATGGGTATAGGTATGTTTTCGATCATTATTTTGCAAAAGAAGAATGCTCACAGAAGGTTGGAGGAAAATTATGAGAAAAGTCATTATTGGTTCAAGAAAAAGCAACTTAGCACTAACACAAACTGAATGGGTGATTGATCAATTAAAAAAACTTGATGATCGCTTTGAGTTTGAAATAAAGAAAATCGTAACAAAAGGTGACCAAATTTTAGATGTAACACTTTCTAAAGTTGGTGGAAAGGGCTTATTTGTTAAAGAAATTGAACAGGCAATGATGGATCGAGAAATTGATATGGCTGTTCACAGTATGAAAGATGTGCCATCAGTTCTTCCTGAAGGATTCACAATTGGCTGTGTTCCGAAAAGGGTTGACCCTCGTGATGCCTTTATTTCAAATGGTCATGTAAAATTAGCTGACCTGCCGGCAGGCTCGATCGTTGGTACGAGCAGTTTACGCCGATCAGCGCAAATTTTAGCGAAACGTCCTGACTTACAAGTAAAATGGATAAGAGGTAACATTGATACACGTATCCGTAAGCTGAAGGAAGAGGATTTTGATGCGATTATCCTGGCAGCTGCCGGCTTACAACGTATGGGCTGGTCAGATGATATTGTCACTGAATTTTTAGATGCTGATTTCTGCCTTCCAGCTGTTGGTCAAGGAGCACTTGGAATCGAGTGTCGTGAAGAGGATACGGAGTTAAGAGAATTACTGAAGAAGTTAAATGATGAGGTAACAGAGCGTACAGTGGCTGCAGAGCGCGCATTTTTATATAAAATTGAAGGTGGTTGCCAAGTTCCGATTGCTGCTTATGCAACATTAACCGAGGATGGACTGGTCTCATTAACGGCATTAGTCGGTTCACCAGACGGAAAAGTTCTCTTAAGTGAGCAAATGACAGGTGATGATCCAATTCAACTTGGCGAATCAATTGCTGAGCGCCTGCTTTCTCAAGGTGCGAAAGAGATTCTGGATGCAGTTAAGAAAGAGCTTAATCAATAATGATCGAGCTTGGGGGGAAGCGGATTTTGGTAACGAGAGCAAAAGCACAAGCTTTTGCTCTTTCCAACAAAATTGAGCAGTATGGCGGCATAGCCATTGAGGTACCACTCATTGCGTTTCAGCCGCCAAAAAATGCAGAACCGATCTATCAAGCAATTGAACATATACATAACTTTAAATGGATCGTTTTTACAAGTGCAAATGGTATTGATTATTTTTTTGAATCGTTAAAAGAGAGTAACCGATCTACTTCGTCCTTATCTTCTTTAAAAGTTGCTGTTGTTGGAGCGAAAACAGAAGAACGCTTAATGGCGTATGGGATAAAAGCAGATTTGATTCCAAAAGAATTTGTAGCTGAAAGTTTGCTTGAGTCATTATTGGAACATGTCAATTCAGAAACTCCTGTATTGATTCCTCGTGGCAATTTAGCGAGGGAGATTATTCCGAATGGGTTAAGAAAAAAAGGAATCCCAGTCACTGAATTGGATGTATATGAAACTGTTCTGGCTGGTGAAGCGAAACATACATTAATCGGGTTACTTCAAGGAAATGATCTCGATGTCATTACCTTTACAAGTCCGTCAACAGTTGATCATTTTGTTCAAGTACTTGAGGGTACAAATTGGCGTAATGAGATCAATATGATTCAGATTGCATGCATTGGCCCAATTACAGCACAGGCAGTTGAGAAGAATGGCTTAACACCGGACATTGTTGCTAAGGAGTATACAATACATGGTTTGTTACAGGCGATTGCTGAGACAGTATAGGACAGCGAATGATCGTTAATGAGATATTAGAACGTTTAGGAGGCTAACTTAATGAGTAATTTACAATTTCGCAGACACCGTCGATTACGTCAAACACCATCAATCCGTGCGATGGTTAGAGAAACACATATACATAAAGAAGATTTAATTTATCCGATCTTTGTCGTTGAAGGAGAAGGGATAAAAAATGAAGTGCCGTCAATGCCGGGTGTTTTTCATTTATCATTAGATTTATTAAATGAAGAGATTAACGAAGTGGTTTCTTTAGGAATTGAATCAGTCATTATTTTTGGAGTGCCAAATCATAAGGATGACGTAGGTACTTCAGCTTATCATGATCATGGTATCGTTCAAAAAGCAATTGCACAAATTAAAGAAAACCATCAGCAGTTAACAGTGATTGCAGATACTTGTCTTTGTCAATTTACGGATCACGGCCATTGCGGCGTGATTGAAGATGGAGAAATACTTAATGATCCGACGCTAAATTTGTTAGCTCGTACTGCTGTTTCTCAAGCACAGGCCGGTGCTGATATTATCGCCCCATCAAATATGATGGACGGTTTTGTTGCGGCCATTCGCCATGGGTTGGATGAAGCGGGATTTACACATGTGCCAATTATGTCTTATGCGGTAAAATATGCTTCTGCATTTTACGGTCCGTTCCGTGATGCAGCTCACAGCTCTCCTAAATTTGGTGATCGCAAAACATACCAAATGGACCCAGCTAACCGTTTGGAGGCCCTTCGTGAGGCAGATTCTGATATTGAAGAAGGTGCAGATTTCTTAATTGTCAAACCTGCATTATCTTACTTAGATATCATCCGTGAAGTAAAAGATCATTCAGGCTATCCGGTTGTTGCCTACAATGTAAGTGGAGAATATTCGATGATCAAAGCCGCAAGTCTAAACGGCTGGATCGACGAAAAGGATACTGTCCTGGAGAAATTAACAAGCATGAAACGAGCAGGAGCCGATCTAATTATCACCTATTTCGCCAAAGACGTAGCGAGATGGATTTCTTAATTAATAGTTAAATAAGTTTAGAGTTTAGAGTGTAGAGTTATTGTGGGGAGCGCTTCGAAGGTCTTCTAGCATCTCTGAATTGCTTAAACAACTCTAAATTCTAAACTCTACACTCTAAACTAAAAAAAAGAGGTGTTTTTACATGCGTACATATACGAAATCGCAGGCGGCGTTTGAGAAGGCGAAGCCTTTAATGCCGGGCGGCGTAAATAGTCCTGTTCGAGCATTTAAATCAGTAAAGATGGATCCTGTCTTTATGGAACGTGGGAAAGGGTCGCGTATTTATGATATCGATGGAAATGAGTACATTGATTATGTTCTATCATGGGGACCGCTTATTTTAGGTCATGCCAATGACCAAGTCGTTGAAGAGTTGAAAAAAACGGCAGAATTAGGGACGAGCTTTGGAGCTCCTAGTGAATTAGAAACAAAGCTGGCTGAATTAGTCATTGAGCGTGTACCATCGATTGAAGTTGTTCGTATGGTTAACTCTGGAACAGAAGCAACGATGAGTGCACTCCGTCTTGCCCGAGGGTATACAGGCAGAAATAAAATAGTCAAATTTGAAGGCTGTTACCATGGACATGGTGATTCCTTATTAATAAAAGCAGGTTCAGGTGTTGCAACATTAGGTTTACCAGACAGCCCGGGGGTACCTGAGGCAGTTGCGATGAATACATTAACCGTTCCGTATAACGATCTTGAAAGTCTTCGTTATGCTTTTGAACAGTTTGGTGATGATATTGCTGGTGTTATTTTAGAGCCTGTAGCCGGAAATATGGGGGTTGTTCCTCCACAGCCTGGTTTTTTAGAAGGAGTTCGTGAAATCACTGAGCAAAACGGTGCTCTGCTTATTTTTGATGAAGTTATGACGGGCTTCCGTGTCGGTTATAATTGTGCCCAAGGATATTTTGGTGTTACTCCTGACTTAACGTGTTTAGGAAAAGTCATCGGTGGCGGTTTACCGGTTGGTGCGTATGGTGGAAAACGTGAAATTATGGAGCAAATTGCACCAAGCGGACCGATCTATCAAGCAGGTACGTTATCAGGAAATCCTTTAGCTATGACAGCCGGTTATGAGACACTTTCACAATTAACGCCAGAACATTACAAAACGTTTGAACGTCAAGGAAAACGACTCATTGAAGGCCTTTCAGCTGCTGCAAAGAAATATGATATTCCGCATACAACAAATCAAGCGGGTTCAATGGTAGGATTCTTCTTTACGAATGAAGAAGTGATTAACTACGATAAAGCAAAAACCTCAAATTTAGATTACTTTGCGAATTACTTTAAGTATATGTTAGAGGAAGGGGTATCATTGCCTCCGTCTCAATTTGAAGGGTTGTTTTTATCAACAGCACACACAGATGAAGATATTGAAAAAACAATTGCAGCAGCAGAGGTTGCTTTTTCTAAATTGAAATAATAAGGAACGGTTTGACCACTCTTTCATTTGAAAGGGTGGTTTTTTAGTCATATTTGCTGAAGTCTTGTCATACATCTGTAACGTATTGGTATTTATATAAATTAATCCATTTATGCAGAGATGATAACGAACATGATTTGAAATCCAAACATACGTGGAGACCAAAATTTTTTATAGAGGGAGGAGAAGGTTTTGTCACAAGATCATCCATCTAAATTAACTTTTTCCGTGGAAGAGTCAGTATGGCTAAATAAAGGACAGGAAATCGAGGAAATACTGGCTATGGAATTAGAGCCGGAAATCACGATTCACGAAAATTCTGATCATATTTCCATTCGCGGGGGGCTTCTGCTCACAGGGGAATATCGTCAAGTGGAGCCTGAACAGTCATTAGAGGTAGAGGAAGGCTCTTTACGGGATCAAGTTTCTTTTCGCTCAATTGAACAGGTTTCTGTGTCTGATGACGGAATTGCCAATATTACACATCGTTTCCCAATCGATGTCACAATTCCGCAGAACCGAATTAAAAACTTAGAGGATATTTATGTGATTGTTGAGTCATTTGATTATGATCTACCAGAACGCGGCTGTATTCAATTAACAGCTGATGTTTCGATAAGTGGAATGACAACAGAATTGCAAAACAAAACAGAACCAAAACAAGCAGTTCAACCAGTAATTACTTCTGAACCAGAGCAAAGTTCTATTGAACGGACGATGGAGCCTTTCCAATTTGAAGCACGAAAAGCGCCACAGGAAACAACGAATGTTCAACCTCCACCAGTGACATTAGAAGAAACAGGTACGGATGATCTTACACCACAACCTTCTGTTCAACCGAATGTTCAAGTCGAGTCAGTTGCTCCGGCTGAAGCAAGAGATGAACATATCGAAGTACCGAAAAATGCAGAAGAACACAATGATAATGAAGCTGAACTTCAAGTAGAGGCACAGAAAGAAGAAGCAGAAGTACCGAAAACACCACAAATCGAAATGAACTCCCGTCGAGAAGATAAAGTCACTAATGAAAAAAGAGAAACGGTATCTTCCATTTTTTCAAGAACCGAAACACCAAAAGAAACACAACCTGAACCTGTAGCAAAGAAAGTTGAGGAGAAAGCACGGCCTGTTGAGGATGCTGAAGATAATGTGGTTTCACTTACTGAAGCAAAGGAAGAATCTGGTGTAGCAATTAATTTAGCTCCATTAAAAAATTTAGCTGATAATCGCCCGGAAGTAGTCGTTGAAGAAGCATCTGTCAAAGCAACGGCAAGTCGGGATGAAGAGGTTAACGAGCTAGATGAAGAGCCACAGGAGAAAACGCGGAAAGATGAGAATGCCTTATATTTAACAAAAATGCTAACAAAAGGGGAAGAGCAATTTTCAAAGTTGAAAATGTGTATTATTCAGGAAAATGAGTCATTAGAAACTATTGCCGCACGCTATGAGGTGTCAGCTAGTCATTTAATTCGGGTAAACCGTCTTGATGATGAGTCTGTTGAGGAAGGACAGATCTTATATATTCCAGTAACATCAAACTCATAAAGAAGAGAATGATAGAAGTTTCACTTAAGAGAAAAGGGGATTGCGCTCATGGATATTCTAAATTTAATAGAAGAGCATTATAGGCTGACAGAATTGAAATGGCGTAAAAATAAGGAAATCATTGAGAGTAAAACAGGTGTAAAGAAAATTCGATATTGGGAAAATCGACAACTCCTTGATTGGCATATTGCTTGGAGAGATGGTATTAACCATAGCAATCAAGTCATGGTCGATCGAATGATACGAACGAAAAAAGGTGAACCAGCCATCCAATATGAGAATGGCTGGTTAACCTTGCATGATGAGGTGTCAATAACGTATCCAATCGAGGAAGACATTGATAAATGGGCATTATTATTATCACAGATGCTTGGTTACGGGCTAACTGTTGAGAAAACGATTCATGAAGACGTGCCTTTTTCAATTGAACAATGCTTGCGTTTACTTCCACATAGCAAAAAGCTGGATGGAGTGGCCAAAGTGGTTCTTGAAAAAAGCTGTAACGAAGCCAAAAAAAGAGTTCAATTAGTGAAGGGCTTACTCAAACATTGTGATAAACAAAAGCTTCCAATCGTTGATAAAATTACAACAGTTCAGCAAGGAAAGCAAATCTATCAGCTGTTATTTTGGGTTGGCGGCAATGAGAAACCGGATGTTGGTTACAAAGGAATCCGGAAGTTTCTTGAACAATGGCTAACCGTTCATGGAACAGACGGGACAGAGCTATTGCTGAATAAAATAAATGATAATTTTTCATTAACGGGTGAACAAGGGCTTTTTCTATTGGCTGAATGCTTGACTCCATGGGAGCTGCATGAGTGTCTGGACCATTTGGCGGTGACAACGAATTCAGAAGAAGTGTACACTATTTTTGATCGATACAATCAACGATGGGAATTAAGCAGGGAGCTTGTTGATATAATAAGCAGCTGGTTAGACAAGAAGAGAGAGAAGGTGGCGACATGAGTCTGAAAACAATCAACCAGTCTTATGGGCCGATCCTTTTCCAATATGATCTATACCCTGACAGGATTGAACAGCATGGTAAAGTTAAGAAAATCGTTACAGGCTACGGCAATTTTGCCTTAAAGAAAACCAATTTTACAGAAGAGCAGGCAGAATGGTTTATCCATGTGATGCGGAGGTTAGAACGGCTCGGATATGAGAATGTTATCCCAATCATACCGACAAAGTATGGAGATTATATTGTTACAAATAATCAGCAATCGTATTATTTGATGCCCTGGCTGGAAGAATTTGATCATAACCGAATCTCGAAAGAAGAAGTTATATTGCAACAGATGGCCAAACTTCATGGATTGACGGAGAAAGAACAAAAGTATTCTCCTGAAACGTTAGAAAACTCATATAATGCCCTGATCCAGCGCTGGGAACGCAGACGCCTTGAGATGGAGCGGTTTGCTCAATTTGCTGAAACAAAAACGTATATGTCACCATTTGAACTAACCTTCCTTACGCATTTTGGCCGATTAATCAAAATGGCAGAAGACTCGGTATACTATTTAAAAAGCTGGTATGAAGCTTGTCAAGAAAATGGAAAGTATCGCAGTGTTCTCTGTCATGGGCGTTTATCCCGGCATCATACACTTTTTGATCGCTATGGTAATGGATATTTATTTAATTTTGAAAGGGCAATCCTTGATACACCTGCAAGGGATCTGGCGGTGTTCTACCGGAAATCATTACAATACACGCCATGGGATGAAGATGAGGGCATACGCTGGATGAACATCTATCAAAGTCAATTTCCTTTAGTAGCGGAAGAAAAGCAATTATTCATAAGCTATTTATCGTATCCTGAACCTGTATTTCGTGTCATTGACGATTATCAGGAACGAAAAAACTATTTAACAGAATTACAATATGTGCAAAGACTCGAAAAGCGCCTTCTTAATATGGCAAGAATCCGGCGCTTTATAGAAAAACTATCAAGTATAGAAAGTGAGTAAGCCGCCAACAGACTTCTGTGGCGGTATTTTTTTTTAGTTGGAAAGTTGTTTAGCTAATAGCTATTAGCTTTTAGCTTTCAACTCTAAACTCTAAACTCTAAACTCTAAACTCTAACTCTAAACTAACTAAATCCAACCCAGCAAAAAGCATGTATAGAGAAACGTTAGAAATAACAGGATTAATACGTCTAAAGTAGTTGGAAAGAGTAATAGGCGAATCACTTGAAAAATGATCAAAGGAAGAACAAATTGATAACAGGCATCCCTAATTCGTCGGAGCCAAAGAGGATAACGGTATTTATTAAAACGGCGACGATGAGACATTATCGGATCCCCCTTTCAAAATAAATACGACAGACTTATTGCTACTATCTTATGTGAAAAAAAAGAATCAGTGCATATCATTTCCAGAACAAGCAGACAATAATGGGAGAATTCAGTTTAGAGTTTAGAGTTACTTGAATCTGAAATCATTGGAGGGCTTAAGTTCATCAATGATATTGCTACTAACAACTCTAAACTTTCAACTCTACACTCTAAACTAAAAAAGGGGTTTTAAAATGATTAATTCCACGTTTCTATTTTACGAGTTGTTATGGGGAGCTGTTTGTGTTTGGCTGATTTGGTTTGTTGTTCGTGTCATTGTCAGCAAAGATCATTAACTAAACTAAACATATGAGGTGTTTGCTGTGAATTCGACGGGAAAAGTGGCTTGGAGCAGTATAAAGCGGAAACGCTCACGGGCATTAATTTTAGTCGCCAGTACAGCGATCACGGCTTTCATTATATTTTCTAGTTATTTTTTTCTTCATTCATTACATAATAGTGTTGCAGCAACGGAAGGCAGGTTAGGTGCTGACCTGATCATTGTCCCTGAAGGAATGGCAAAGTATGCAGGTGAAAATGCTTTGTCAGGGGTAGTGATGAAACAGTATCTTGATGAAAAAAAGGTTTCATCCACACTCGCTGCAATCCCTGAAGTACAAGAGTATGCCCCGCAGCTTTACTTGGAGACAGTGTCGACTGTATGCTGTGGAACAGAGGGTGACTTTCCAATTGTTGCATTTGAACCAAAGGATGATTTTACATTGTCGTCATATATGGTGACCATCACAGACTTTGAAAAGGACGATGTGGTGATCGGAGCGAATGCCGGCGGAGATCGGTTTATTTATCATTATGATGATCAGTATATTACAGAATCTGTCCAAATTTTTAATGAGAGATTTCGGATTAAAAATGTTTTGTTTCCAACGGGGGCTGCAACTGATGAAACGATTTTTATGCGTTTAGACCGAGCGCGTGAACTGATTCAACATAATGAGCTGTTAACCATTCCTGAACAAGCGGTATCTGTTATTTTCGTGAATACGAAAAAGGGAATGGAGGAGTTTGTCATGTATCAAATCAAACAGGCAGTGGATGGCATTGATATTGTATTAGGCAACCAACTAAAAGCCGAAATAAAGCAACAGCTTCTCCCCGTTAAACTATTAAGTTATTTCATTATCGCTCTTGTTTTGGTTATGTCATTAATGCAAATCATGACGCTTTTTTCGGCGATGATGATGGAAAGACAGAAGGAAATAGGTATGCTTAGAGCGATGGGTGTATCGAAAAAAAACACCTATCATCTGCTTATTATGGAGGCCGCTATTATTTCTGTCATCGGTGCTGTTGTTGGCATAGTTGCTTCTCTTGGTCTGATTTATGATCATAAAACAATGATCTTAATGCTGGTTCAGCTACCACTTGTTTTTCCGGATGTTTTAACTACGCTATACATTGGGTTTGTCACACTGCTCATAACAGTCGGAATGACAATGATCGGTTCGCTATTCCCAATCCGAACAGTCTTAAAGGTTGAACCGTATGAAGCAATCCGTGAGGGGGAAGTGTAATGCTTCGTGTGGAAAACATATCAAAGGAGTACAAAATTGACAGAGAGCGAAAGGTTGTTGCGATTAAAGACGTGTCATTGACCATTCAGAAAGGGCAGTTTGTTTCAATTACGGGTCCTTCAGGGAGTGGGAAGTCGACACTGTTAGCAACGATGGGACTATTGGCTAAGCCGACAGCTGGTGAGGTTTTTTACGATGGGACGTCAACAAGCAGCTTGAAAGATCGAGATCGAACAAGGTTTCGCTATCAATGTAACGGTTTTGTCTATCAGTTTGCAAGTCTGATCCCCACATTATCTGCCTATGAGAATATTTTGTTGCCAGTATCACTTGAAGAAAAGAAAGTGACAATCCGACATCAAAAGAGGGCTGATGAACTTTTAGAGATGGTTGGATTAATTGAACAGCGTGAACATCTTCCAAGTCAGTTAAGTGGCGGGGAGCAGAGAAGGGTCGCCTTAGCAAGAGCATTAATGAATGAACCCCCTTGTTTGTTTGCGGATGAACCGACGGCAGCTCTTGACCGTGATTCGGCAAACAGAATTTTTTCAATGATGAAGCAGTTACAGCAAAAAGGCACAACGATTATCATGGTAACACATGATAACGAATTAGCTCGAAGAACGGATAATATGATAAAAATATCAAACGGTACGGTTGTGACTGAATAAAAAAGATGGATATGGGGTATCCTATTGACGAAATTTAGTATATAAAGGTAAAATATTAAAGGTATTTGAATAATAGATACAATGAAATGCAGTGATAGGGAAGAGTATATCCCCAACCCTTCAGAGAGAAAAATCATTAGCTGTGAGATTTTTCAGGACGTAAGGATAGAAGGTCGCCCTTGAGTAGCTTCTTTGAACAGTATGTCTTATTGATAGACGTAAAATAGAGGGAGCCGGTTTAAGCCGTTATCTTAATGAAGTGTGCAGTAGAATAACTTTGACTTTTTTTACTGCAAACAAAGGTGGTACCGCGAACAAACTTTCTTCGTCCTTTGAGATGGAGGAGGTTTTTTTTAATTTAGAATTAAGAATTAAGAATTTAGAATTGTGTTTAAGTTTTTCAAAGAAGCTTCTTTGAAATTACCCACACTAATTCTAAATTCTAAATTCTACATTTTACATTGGAGGTTTTGATACATATGGCAAATCAAGAGATTTCAATGCCGACGAAGTACGATCCACAGGCGACGGAAGCGAAATGGTATCCGTTTTGGCTGGATGGGAAATTCTTTGAGGCGACTGGTGATGAAAGTAAGGAGACATATACAATTGTTATCCCGCCACCGAATGTTACAGGGAAACTGCATCTTGGACATGCATGGGATACAACATTGCAAGATATTCTTTCACGCGTTAAGAGAATGCAGGGTTATGATACGTTATGGCTTCCGGGAATGGACCATGCAGGTATTGCGACACAGGCTAAAGTAGAAGGAAAGCTGCGCGAGGAAGGTTTAAGCCGTTATGATCTAGGGCGCGAGAAGTTCCTGGAAAAATCATGGGAATGGAAAGAAGAGTATGCTGATTTTATCCGTAAGCAATGGGCAAAATTAGGTCTTTCATTAGATTATTCACGTGAGCGTTTCACACTTGATGAAGGCCTTTCAAAAGCAGTTCGTGAAGTATTCGTTAAGCTCTACGAAAAAGGCTTGATTTACCGCGGTGAATACATCATTAACTGGGACCCGCAAACGAAAACAGCACTATCGGATATTGAAGTAATTTACAAAGATGTTCAAGGTGCATTCTATCATATGAAATATCCGCTTGTTGATGGCAGTGGTCATATTGAAGTGGCAACAACACGCCCTGAAACAATGCTTGGTGATACGGCAGTTGCTGTTCATCCAGAAGATGAGCGTTATAAGCATTTAATTGGTAAAAAGGTGAAGCTGCCAATTGTTGGCCGTGAAATTGAAATTGTTGCTGATGATTATGTTGATATGGAATTTGGTTCTGGTGCTGTAAAAATTACCCCTGCACATGACCCGAATGACTTTGAAATCGGAAACCGTCATAACCTAGAGCGTGTGCTTGTGATGGATGAAGCTGGAAAAATGAATGAGAATGCCGGGAAATATCAAGGGCTTGATCGCTTTGAATGCCGTAAACAAATCGTGAAAGATCTACAGGACGAAGGAATTCTTTTCAAAATTGAGGAGCATATGCACTCAGTAGGTCACTCTGAGCGTAGTGGTGCTGTTGTTGAACCGTATTTATCAACACAATGGTTCGTAAAGATGGGGCCACTAGCTGAGCAAGCGATTGAGTTACAGAAGTCTGAAGGGAAAGTGAATTTCGTTCCAGAACGATTTGAAAAGACGTATTTACATTGGATTGAAAACATCCGTGACTGGTGTATTTCACGTCAGCTTTGGTGGGGACACCGTATTCCGGCTTGGTACCACAAAGAAACGGGTGAAGTGTATGTAGGTCATGAAGAACCTGCAGATATCGAGAACTGGGAACAGGACGAAGACGTTCTTGATACATGGTTCAGTTCTGCACTATGGCCGTTTTCAACAATGGGCTGGCCGGATAAAGAGGCAGCAGACTTTAAACGTTATTACTCAACTGATGTACTTGTAACTGGATACGATATTATTTATTTCTGGGTTGCGCGTATGATTTTCCAAGGACTGGAGTTTACAGGAGAGCGTCCATTCAAGGATGTCCTTATTCATGGATTAGTTCGTGATTCAGAAGGTCGTAAAATGAGTAAGTCGCTAGGTAATGGTGTTGATCCAATGGATGTTATCGACAAATATGGTGCAGATGCGCTGCGCTTCTTCTTATCTACTGGAAGTTCCCCGGGAAATGATTTGCGTTTTTACTGGGAAAAAGTCGAATCAACATGGAATTTCGCCAACAAGATTTGGAATGCTTCGCGTTTCGCCTTAATGAATATGGATGGAATGAAGTATGAAGAAATCGACCTTACTGGTAAAAAATCAATTGCCGATCAATGGATTTTAACTCGTCTTCAAGAAACAATTACAGACGTCACTCGTTTGATCGATGCTTACGAATTTGGAGAAGTAGGTCGCCTATTATACAACTTCATTTGGGATGACTTCTGTGACTGGTATATTGAAATGGCGAAACTGCCGCTTTACGGTGAAGACGAGGAAGCGAAGAAAACAACCCGCTCAGTCCTTGCCTATGTACTTGATCAAACAATGAGATTGCTTCACCCATTCATGCCATTTATTACAGAGGAAATTTGGCAGCACTTACCGCATGAAGGTGAATCAATTACAGTTGCCAAGTGGCCGACTGCTCAATCTGAGTTAACTTTTGCTGATGCAGCGAAAGATATGAACATTTTAAAAGATATTATTCGTTCTGTTCGTAATACACGCGCTGAATTGAATGTACCGATGAGCAAGCAAATTGAATTACACATTAAAGCCAAAGACGAAGCAGTTCTTGCACAGCTTGAAAATGGCCGCAGTTACATTGAGAAATTCTGTAACCCGAGTTCGCTGAAAGTAGGAACAGATTTAACGGCTCCTGAAAAATCAATGTCATCAGTTCTTTCAGGAGTTGAGCTCTACTTGCCGCTTGCTGGTCTACTTGACTTAGACGCAGAAATTGCCCGTCTAGAAAAAGAAGTAAAGAAACTTGACAGCGAAGTAGAACGTGTTCAGAAAAAATTAAGCAATCAAGGCTTCATTGCCAAAGCTCCTGAAAAAGTCATCGAGGAAGAAAAGGCAAAAGAGAAGGATTATTTAGAAAAACGAGCAACAGTCCAAGCTCGAATTGATGAATTAAAAGGGTAAGTTGTATAGACAAAAACGGGTCCATTATAAATGGATTCGTTTTGTTTTATCCAGAATCAATGAATGTGGAGGCTGAATATGAAAACTTACGAAGAGGCATTGCAATGGGTTCATGGTTTACTAACGTTTGGAATAAAACCTGGTCTTTCACGAATGGAATGGATGTTAGAAAGGTTGGGGCACCCAGAAAGGAGGTTGAAATCGATTCATGTTGGGGGAACAAACGGGAAAGGATCAACTGTTACCTTTTTACGCCACATGTTAGAAGGAGCGGGCTATGATGTTGGTACATTTACATCTCCATATATTGAACATTTTAATGAACGAATTTCCGTAAATGGATTGCCAATTAAAGAAGAAGATTTTTTAACGGTAGCGAATAAGATTCGTCCACTAGTTGAAGAACTCGCACAAACAGAACTTGGATCACCGACTGAATTTGAAGTGATTACAACGATTGCTTTTGAATATTTTGCAACGGTTGCTTATCCTGATGTCGTCATTTGGGAAGTTGGACTTGGAGGGCGCTATGATTCGACGAATGTGATCCATCCGCTATTATCAATTATTACGAATGTTGGCTATGATCATATGAACATTCTCGGAAATACAATTGAGGAAATCGCTTCACAAAAGGCAGGCATTATTAAGCCGGGTGTTCCGGTTATTACAGGATCGGAAAAGGAGGAAGTGTTAGCCGTTTTCCGGAAAGAAGCTATCGAAAAAAGGAGTGTCCTATACGAACTAGGGAAGCAATTTTCTTATCGTAATTACTCTTGTACTGAAGATGACCAACGCTTTAGATTTGAATCGGTCTTAGGAAAACAACAGGATGTAGTCATAACAATGAGTGGAGAGCATCAAGTAAAAAATGCATCATTAGCCTTAATGGCAATCACTTATCTCAAAACGTACTGCGCATTCCTTGTTGAAGATGAACACATTTCGACTGGCTTACAAAAGGCCAATTGGCTTGGACGATTTGAGAAAGTGTCTACGTCTCCAACTGTCATACTTGACGGCGCCCATAACCCTGAGGGAGTCAAGGCATTAGCTGAGACATTGAAACAACAATATAATGATCGGAACATTTATATTATCTTTTGTGCGATGAAGGATAAGGAAGTTTCTGAAATGCTTACTCCATTGTCACAATTAGCTAAGGAAGTTATCTTTACTTCGTTTGATTTTCCGCGTGCTGCCACAGGGCAGGAGCTCTTTGAACAGGCCAAATTTGAAAATAAACGTGTGGAAGAGGATTGGGGAAAGGCAATTGCTACTGTTAAGGAAAAGATGAGGGAAGAGGATGTTCTTGTAGTGACTGGGTCGTTGTATTTTATTTCCGAAGTTAGAGGGTTATTTGTTAAGAAAAATTTATAGATAATTGAATCCTCATAATAATAAGACCCTCAAAAGTATTTAAATTACTTAGGAGGGTCTTATTATATTTAGTAAGTAACGGTTAATTCATCATTAATTAATTTCCATCTGTTAACATCATAATGATATTCAGGATTTATAACAGTTGTATTACACAAATCATCATCATTATTTACGATTTCATGATAGGTCTCCCATTTATTATTTTTATAAATATAGGAATCGCCATTTATGCATATACTATTGTTCCCAAGTCCCCTAAAGTCAACTGGCCTATTAAAATAGGCATCTCCGGTTACTGTAAGAATCGCATTATTTCCGTTAAATCGTAAAAGCTTTTCAAAGTAGGCCTCTCCACCAATAATAAGTAAGCTACCATTACCACCTAGCGTTACATCATTACTAAAACGCATTGAAGAGAAGTATTGAGCTTCGGAACGACCAGAGATATTTACTGTGGAAGTATAAACTTCCAGATCACTACTCGGACCATTTAATCCATCTCTTTCTGAACTTTCTCTTTCACTCTCATTGCCAATTGTAAAGGTAGCATTTATAGTTTTTTGGGTTTGTGACATGTTGCCAACTGTACCGATACTTTTAATATTAATTTTGATAGATTCTAAATTCTCACAAGAAATGCTTGATGGACCACTTAATGTATATTTATACGATTCATTATTTACTTGTTTAGTTTGAGGGAAGACACCTAACTTTATTCTATTGTCTAACTTCTGACAAAAGAGACGGTCATGATTTGAAGTGCGAAAATTCGGATCTTTTTTTACATCGTCAATGGCAAGTGCTATTTGTTTGTTTAGAATATTATGTGAAGAATCAATCCCCATCTCAGCTAGATTAGTTGCTTGGAGATCACCTTCACGAAGATTTACTTGTTTTGTGTTAGAGATGTTCATTGAGATTAGTGACATTCCAAGAATAGTAAAAACCGAAGTAATAAGTAGTACTAAAATTAAAGCTGCACCTTTTTCGTTAAAATAGGTCATGATAAATTGCTCCTTCGTGATGTATCGAAAACTCTAGCTGTAGTTTTAGCAAAAATATATCATTTAAAAACTAACTAAAATATAAATTACCTATATCTGTTAAAATTATTCAGTTAAACCAATATTTTATAAAACAATAATAGCGATTTATGAAATAGGGTTATAAATATATTCAATATTTGATAAATCATAATCAATCCCCCATTCAAAAGTTGGGGAAGAACTGTTACTCTCTGAAAAGGAACCACAATAGGTTTTAAGTTCATCAAATGAGTCTACGGTTATAACAGAATGATTCGTAATGTTATGTGTTCCGTAAACATAAATATCTGCTTTATTATTAGCATTATTACCAACATTTACTTGGCCGCCAGTTACGAAAAGGTTTCCTTTTACACATAATTTAGCGGGATTTCCTCTTAACTCCAAACCATTATTAAATCTAGCCTCACCATTTACTTTTAATGAATGACTTCCTCTAATATTAACATTCTTCGAATATGTAACAGATCCAGTGGTAGTACAGTTATTATTAATATTAATCTTGTTAGGAGTTTCTCCTGATGTACAGTTGTTCACTATATTCTCATTACTTCCATTTCCATCACTTGGTGATGTGATACTTTCTTTAGATATTGTAAAGTTAGCTAAAAGACTTTTTTCCATTTCATTTTCAACGTACCCTGTGCTAATAAAGGAAATCCTAATTTTATCGTTCCCATCATTATCTATGGAATAATTTTTAGTGGATGTAAAAGGGGATTGTACTCTAAAAGCATATTTTTCTTGGTCTTCGTAAACAATAATCTCCTGACTGAGTATTTTTGTATCCATTTCTTGTTCTATGAGTCTAATTAATTCATTTATTTCAAGTTCTTCCGAATATTCTATTTCAGGGTCATCATATAGCTGATCGATATAGTCATCTAAAGGTTCTAAACTATCATTAATCGATGCTTCAATCGAATTAATATATAAGTCGACCCCCATCTCCGCTAAATTAGTTGCTTGTAAGTCTACTTCCCTATAGAACACCTGTTTAGTGTTATTTATATTCATAGAAATGAGTGACATCCCCAAAACTGTAAAAACCAATGTAATAAGTAGAACAATAAGTAATGCTGAACCTTGGTTATTTGTCTTTAAATTCATTTTATCACCTCTATTTCATTTCCAAGGATAAATTAATCTACTTTCTAGTTCGAGTGGTTTCACATTTCTATTTTCATCATTGTAGGAAATAACAAGTGTGATTTGGATCTCCTTCTCTGCGAAAACTAGATCATCAACAGGTAATTCATAGGTGAAATTTGGATTTGAGAAATCTCTTATAATGTCTAATATTTCATCCTTTATTTTTTTTTCATCTATTTCAACTTCATTTTCCTTAAGAAACTCTTTCTGAGTATACCCTTCCTTTTCATAAAAATCATTCACTATATGTGCCATAACAATATCAGCATCTTGCCTCATCAAAGTTTCTGTACTTCCTTTATGAAACAATGAAACACCACTAATGAGAACACCATAGACAAGTGTAATAACTAATGAAGAAATTGCTAAAACGGCAAGGACCTCAATTAATGTCATTCCTTTTTCGTTGTTCCATTTTTTAATCACCATAAAATCATCTCGCTTTATTTGTAGGCATAGGTCTCAGCAATTGGACCGCTTGTTTCGTCTATGTATACTTGTATAACAACTTCTTCTAAGCCACCTGATCCACTCTTTGAGAAAAACCAAATATTGTAAATTTCATTATTTACTCTGATTTTTCTATCTGGGTTATTATCAGTATCAAAACTTGAGTTATAGTCTGCATAATGGGTATATGTAAACGAAGTTAATCCAGGATTTACTGTTGGATTTTTCGAATCCGATTTTGTTTCCCAATCTAGACCAAGCCGATCGATGTTTTTCGCATACTGCCGTGCCAAATTCACCGCAACCAATTTATCCTCTGCTTTCTTACCAGCGAGAAAAGCTTGTCCGAAAAATCCGAAGAACGTAAGAGAGACAACGGATAAGATTGTTAATGCTAGTAAAAGTTCTATGATTGAAAAACCTTGTTCATCTGTGTTTATTCTCAAATATAACACCTCGATTTTCGAGTATATTGCCTAATAACTTTCACTATACGATATATTTCGTAGTATGATAAACTGATTTTAGTATTTAGGCACTAAATATTCAAAAAATAGGGGGATGACTTTTGTTCCATATATTAATTAGCTCCATTATACTATTAATTTTACTTTTATGTGCATTTCTGCTAATCCCCTTTTCACTACATAAAAAAATAAAGTGGATTAGCTTTGGAGGAACAGTCATTGCAGCCTATGCCGCTTTGTTTATCTACATATTTTATAATGTTTGGTTGTCGATCATTGTTTTATTCCTTCTGCTTACGTTAACTGTATTGTATGTACGTCAACAACTATTAACTAGTCCTATCGTCAGTGCTAGTGATGAAAGTAACGAAGATTACATAGAAGACTCTGAATTCGAACAGACGGTAAAAGATAGCGAGCCTAACAATGAGGAGGCTGAAGCGCTGTCTTTTTCGGATGTAAAATTAAATCAAGATAGTATTGATGAGCATGTCGAGGCATTACTTGAAGGGAAAGAAAAGAATGAAAAGGATTCTTTAGAACATGACTTAACACACAGCAAGGAACCAACAGATAACGATAAAGACGAAGTGAAAGCGCAAGAAATTGATGTTGAAGAAGGATTATTAAGTGATCGTTCACAGCTTGAAGCGATTGAAGAGAAGGAAATTAATGATGAGCAGGAGTTGCTTGCTTCGAGAAAATGGATGCTGGCGGACATCATCGGTGATAATGAATCGGAAGAAAAGGAATCTTTAAAATTCATGGAAAGCGAGAATGTTGATTTCAAAGAGGATCATGAATTGAAAGAAGAGAATTCCAACAAACTAAAAAAAGAGAAATCTTCGTTACAAACATTAGAAGATATTAATATCCATGATTCGAAAGACTAGAGGGGGAGAAAGTCGTTGCACGAACGAGAGATTTATCGCTCTACACTAAAAAAAGTAATGATTATCGTTTTTTTGTCAGGTCTTCTTCTTTACAGTTTGTCGATTGGAATTGGCTCAATCTTTGAACGGACTGCAGATGGTGCTGCGATCCCGGCTGGTTCTACAATTGCCAATATTGATGTTGGCGGCTTAGAGTACAGTGAAGCCCAACAGCTAATACAAGCTGAAGTAAGTTCATGGAAAGAGAAGCCGGAAATTATTGTCGATACAAAGCATGAGGAAGAGGAAGTAAGGATAGACCGCAAATTGTTTACATTTAAAATTAAAGATACACTAGAGCAGCTCCACCGTGAAATAGAACAGCCATGGTATAAGTTTTTTGTAAGACATTCAGCTGTAACCTTACCATTACATGTTGAGCTTAACCCAGCATTTGAACAGTTAGAGGACATTTGGCCTAAAACAATAGATATTGAGAAAACATTATTAGCTGCAACAGAACAGGTGAAGCATCTAAATGAACCTATTGTTGCTGCTGCCTATATAGAAAGTTCACAACTAGAGATGGTAACGATCGCTGAAGCGTCAGTTGTGATCAATGCGAGTAACAGCCTTGCTTTGCCTAAACTGGTTCATCAATTAGATCAATTTGAACTGGATGAGGGACAAGCCTTTTCATTAGTACATGCACTTGGTGACAGCACAGAGTTTGGAATCTCAGCAGATGAGCTTGATCGATTAGCTACTGCGGTTTATACGGCAGTACTTGGCACAAACTTCGAGATTATTGAACGGCATTCCCAAGGGCAAATTCCAGCCTATGCTCAAGCAGGATTGGAAGCAACAGTAGTTATCAATGAAAAAGATTTAGTTTTCCAAAATTCGAGCCCGTTTTCGTATACATTGCAATTTTCTATAGAAGATTCACAGCTGAAAGTGGCTGTAATCGGACCAGAGCAGGAAACTACGTACAGCTATGACACTAAGAATGTTCAAGAACTACAGCCAAGAACGATCTATCGCTACGATAAAAATCTGGCAGCTAATCGAGAACGAGTCGCCGATTATGGATCAAACGGTTATCGTGTCGATGTATATCGTGTAACATACAACAATCATGGCAAAAAGCTAAATGAAACCCGAATGGCCCGTGATTACTATCCGCCATCACCAAGAATCGTCATGCTTTCTACAGAGCAGTCTATCCCGCAAGCAGAAGATGATTCATTTGAAAATATTGATCGTAACGATGACAAGGATTCGTACTATGATCAAAACGGTGGACGTGATAATTATGATGATGAAGAAACGAACCCACCGACAAAAGGTACAAACCGTGGGGGAAATGGCGATCAAACAGGTGAAACAAAAAAGAAACAAGATAAAGGTTCATCTGCCGGAAATGGTGAAGAGGATGATACCGAAGAAGAAAACTGGGATTGGTTAAAGGATCTTGATGGTCCAATTAAAGGCCACTAAAAAATAGATGTAAATAAGTAGGGATGGAAAATGGCTAGAAAAAGATTAGGTGATTTACTTGTTGAGTCAGGCTTAGTCACAGAAGAACAGCTAGAGAAAACATTAAAAGAAAAATCACGTGACCAAAAGCTGGGAGATGCCCTTCTTCAGGAAGGCTACATTACTGAGCAGCAGCTGATTGAAGTGCTTGAATTTCAGCTCGGAATTCCGCATATTAGCTTGTATCGCTATCCAATCGATACGAGCTTAATTCACATCGTTCCAAAAGATCTAGCGAAACGTCATAATGTGTTGCCTCTTAAGAAAGAAGGCAATAAACTATTTGTCGCAATGGCTGACCCGATGGATTATTTTGCGATTGAAGAGATTCGAATGGCAACGGGATTCCAAGTAGAGCCGGCAATTTCCACAAAGGACGAGCTGCTTAGAACGATTAATAAGTATTATGAATTGCAAGAGTCGATGGAAGAGGTGATGAGTGATCTTCCAACAAATGAAGAAATAGAGGAAACAAGAATTACAGATGAAGAGTCACCAATTGTTCGCCTTGTGAATCAAATTATTTCACAAGGGGTCGGCTCAAGGGCAAGTGATGTACACATTGACCCTCAGGAAAATGAAGTTCGGGTTCGCTACCGGATTGATGGTGTCCTTAGAACAGAACGGACATTGCCAAAGCATATGCAAAGTGTCATTATTGCCCGGATTAAAATTATGGCCAATTTAAATATTACCGAATCGCGCATTCCGCAAGATGGCCGGATGAAGTTGAATATTAACTTTAAACCAGTCGATATTCGTCTTTCAACATTGCCAACTGTATACGGTGAAAAAATTGTTATGCGTATTCTTGATCTTAGTACACAGTTAAATGATATCGAAAAAATAGGCTTTAACCGTCATAGTTTTGCCCTTTTTTCAGGCATGATTTCACAGCCAAATGGCATTGTCCTGATTACTGGACCGACTGGATCAGGGAAATCATCGACACTCTATGCGGCATTAAATAAATTAAATAATGAAGAAGTAAACATTATTACGATTGAAGATCCTGTTGAGTATCAACTAGAAGGGATTAATCAAATTCAAGTGAATGGAAATATTGGAATGACCTTTGCCAAAGGCTTGCGGGCAATATTGCGTCAAGACCCGGACATTGTGATGGTCGGGGAAATCCGTGATCAGGAAACCGCAGAAATTGCTGTACGTGCTTCATTAACAGGTCATTTAGTATTAAGCACATTACATACGAATGATTCAATTGGAACGATTACAAGACTTGTTGATATGGACATTGAACCGTTTTTAATTGCTTCATCACTAGCTGGTGTTGTTTCGCAGCGGCTTGTTCGCCGAATTTGTCGAGATTGTCAGGAGTCTTATCAGGCAACAGAACGGGAGAAGGAAATTTTTAAGAAACGTGGCTTATCTGTCGATACATTAAAACGCGGTCGTGGTTGTCATAGCTGTAATATGACGGGCTACCGGGGCCGACTGGCGATTCAGGAAGTGTTAAAGGTCGATGAACAAATAAAAGGATTCATAATGAATAACCGTCCAGTGTCTGAAATTCGTCATTATGCGCTTAAATCAGGAACCATTTTCTTAATTGATGACGGACTGTTAAAAGTAAAACAAGGGTTGACAACGACCGAAGAGGTTCTGAGAGTAACATTGAGTGATTAGGAGGGGAGATAATGAAAGAAAGAATTGAAGATTTGCTTCGCGTTGCCTTTGAAGCAAAAGCTTCCGACTTGCATATTACAGTAGGCGCCCCGCCAATTCTTCGACTGAACGGCAGTTTGAAGCAATATGGAAAGGATGTCTTGACTGCTGAAGAAACGGAAACAATGGCAAAAGCACTTGTTCCGAGTCACCAATGGGAGAGCTTCCTTAATAAGGGCGAGCTAGATTTTTCATACGGCCTTCCTGGAGTTTCAAGATTTCGGATGAATGTTTACCGCCAGCGCTCTCATATTTGTATTGTTGCTCGTGTTATTTCCGCAACCGTACCGAGTCTGGATGATTTACAAATGCCCCCAATATTAAAAGCAATTGCTGAAAAGCCGCAGGGCCTTTTTTTAGTAACGGGACCAACCGGATCTGGGAAATCAACGACACTTGCAGCAATGATTGATTATATTAACAGGAAACAATCGAAGCACATTATTACTCTTGAAGATCCAATTGAGTATTTACATAAGCATCGATTTAGTATTATTAATCAGCGTGAAGTCGGCTTTGATACGTTAAATTTTGCCAATGGATTACGGGCAGCATTACGACAAGACCCTGATATCATTTTAGTTGGGGAGATGCGTGATTTAGAAACGATTTCAACGGCAATAACGGCAGCGGAAACAGGACATTTAGTGTTGGCAACGCTTCATACGAGCAGTGCACCGCAAACGATTGATCGTATTATTGACGTGTTTCCATCGCATCAGCAGCCGCAAATCCGGATTCAGCTTGCAAGTGTTCTTGTTGGTATACTTTCACAGCGACTGTTCCCACTCTCAAATGGGAAAGGGCGAGTGGCAGCAACGGAAATTTTAGTGAACCAGTCTGCGGTTGCGAACTTAATTCGAAATGAAAAGAATCATCAAATTAAAAGTGTGATGCAAACAAGCAGAGCGAGTGGGATGCAGACGATAGAAATGTCGATCAAAGAACTGGTTGATCAACAGAAAATATCCAGAGAAGTTGCCGAAAGTTTCCTCGGTGAAGGAGTGGCGTACTAGTGTCGTATTACAGTTATCTCGGCAAAGACCGACTTGGACGAAAAAAGAAAGGGACGATTGAAGCCGAATCAAGGTACCGGGCGTTTCAGCAGTTAAAGGAAAAGGGAATCCTGGCGATTGAAGTTGTTGAAACAAAACCAAGCATCTGGAAGCAGGACATTTCCATTGGCGGCAACAGTGTGAAGCATCAGGACTTTGTTATTTATTGCCGTCAATTTGCAACGCTCATTCGTGCCGGCGTGACCGTGATCGATTCAACTCGAATTCTTGCCAAACAGACAAGCAGCAATTTGCTGAAAAAAGTGTTAACAGAGGTTGAAGAAGACTTACAAAAGGGAACATCGATTTCTGCAGCGATTGAAAAACACCCAAAAGTCTTTCCGCCGATGTTTATCAATATGGTTCATGCGGGCGAAGTCAGTGGAAATCTCGATGATACATTAGACCGATTAGCCACTTATTTTGAAAAACAGTATCAGCTAAGAAAAAAAGTCCAATCAGCACTTAGTTATCCGATTGTAATCGGGATTGTCACCGTGTTTGTCGTTATGTTTCTGCTCGGACAAGTAATTCCGCAATTTGTCGATATGTTTGCGAGCTTTGATGCCGAATTACCGTGGATTACACAGTTAGTCATGAGTCTCAGTGATTGGGTGCAACGGTTTTGGTGGATCTTATTAATAATCATTATTGCACTTTTTGTAGTTTTTCGTATATTATATAAAGATGAGCAGTTCAAAATGCTTACGACTTATGGTCTGCTTAAAATGCCGTTATTCGGTAAACTTATGCAGCGGTCCGCACTCGCCCGGATGACAAGAACGTTATCATCATTATTCTCAAGCTCAGTTCCGATCTTACAAGCATTAACAATTGTGACAAAAGTCGTAGATAATCCAGTCATCGGTAAAGTATTGCTAGAAGCACGAGACAGTTTAGAGAAAGGGAATTCATTGACCGTTCCCCTTGAAAAAAGCTGGGTCTTTCCACCTCTAGTTACGCAAATGATCTCAATTGGCGAAGAGACAGGCTCACTCGACTTAATGCTTGAGAAGGTCGCTGACTTTTATGAAGCTGAGGTTGAAGCAACTGTTGATGCGCTAAAGTCACTTATTGAACCATTAATGATCGTTGTCTTAGCGGCAGTTGTTGGGGTAATTGTGTTAGCCATCATGGTACCAATGTTTGAAATTTTCAACTCGATTTAAAAGCAGATGTCACTAATATTTCACTATTATTTCCTAGGTAAATTGGTATAATTTTAGTGAAGACAGGAAACGACAATTAGATTATGATATTAGAGGAATGTGATGAGTCATTATCTGTATGTGGGCACTTGGATGATGAGGAGCAAGTAGTGCAACCGGCCATTTTTTATGTTGATGTATGCAATGTAAAAAAGGCTTTTTTAATTTTGTACTTTGGAAATAGTAATACGTAAAGAATCAACACTTTACTTTATTTATATCTTTTTATCATTTTAAGAAAAAAGTAAAACAAGGGAGGAATAATAAATGATAAAGAAAATGAAGTTAATGAAAGACCAGCGAGGATTAACACTAATCGAGCTTTTAGCAGTAGTTGTTATTTTAGGGATTATTGCAGCGATTGCGGTGCCTAGTATTGGCGGTATAATTGAGAACTCAAAACAAAATGCGGCGGTTGCTAATGGGGAGATGCTTGCTAGTGCAGCTAGATTATATGCTTCAGCAGGTGGGAATACTACTACCATTGATAAAACTGAGCTAAAAACATACTTAGAAAGCGGTATTAATGACCCGTGGACAAAAACAGCGGTTGCTGATGATAACTGGACTGTTACTTTTACAAATAATGTACCAACCATTTCAATAACCTATTCAAAAGGGAGTGTTGCTGGTGCTGCGGGAAATGTTACTTATACAGGACCTACAACTTAAAGGACTGATCCCATGACAACATTCCTTTATCTCTATCTTTTTGCCCTAGGCTTAGTCCTAGGCTCTTTTTTTAATGTAGTTGGGATTCGGGTGGCGGATGGGGAGTCGATTGTGACTCCTCGCTCCCATTGCCCGACATGTGAGCGGACGCTGAATTGGTACGAGCTTATTCCAGTCTTATCATACATACTACAAGGCGGCAAGTGCAGAGGCTGCCGCATATCGATTTCAATTAAATACCCTTTTTTTGAATTGCTGACGGCAGTTCTTTTTGTGTTTTCATTTTATATTATCGGTTTTGGGAAAGATTTAATTTTAGCACTATGTCTAGTTTCATTGCTTGTTATTATTTCCATCTCTGATTTTCATAGGATGTTAATTCCGAATAAAATCTTGCTGTTTTTCTTTTTGCTTTTTATTCCTATTCAGTTCATTGTTCCTCATCAGCCGTGGTGGGACGGGATTGTCGGCTTTTTTGTCGGTGGTATTCTCCTGTTTCTCATAGCCCTGGCTAGCAGGGGCGGTATGGGAGGAGGCGACATTAAACTCTTTGCACTGCTCGGCTTTATTCTGGGGATCAAAGGTGTACTGTTAGCGTTCTTTTTTTCGACATTGTTTGGAGCGGTCTTTGGTAGTATGCTAATGTTAGTAGGAAAGGTAAAACGAGGCAAACCGATGCCCTTTGGCCCCTACATCGCCCTAGGCACCCTAACCGCCTACTACTACGGCGAACAACTATGGAATTGGTACATACAACTAATCTAATTTAGAATTGAGAATGTAGAATTTAGAATTAGCCTGAGCATTTTCAAAGTAGCGTCTTTGAGAGACTTTCAACAATTCTAAATTCTAAATTCTACATTATAAATTAACAATTGGAGTGACATGCGTTGTCTTTATTTTCTTTTAAACCTAATAAGAAGATTGTGAGCTTGGCGTTGAATGATTATGTAATTCGGATGGTTGAAAATCATACGCATACTATAGCTGGTGTGAAGCGATGGAAGGAAAAGCGTTTACCTGATGGTGTGATTGTGAATGGCAAAATTGTTGATGATGCTGCATTAGTACAATTTCTAAAGGAATGTGTCATTGAATGGGGGATAAAAAAGCGGCCGATTTTATTTTACGTACCTGATTCAACGGTGATCATGCGGAAGGTTGAGATCCCAACCAATATTCCTGAGGAAGAAATCAACGGCCATTTTATGCTTGAGCTGGGGACTTCACTGCATTTACCGTTTCAAAATCCAATTCTTGATGTGTATCCGTTTCCTCTAGAGGAAGGGAAGAGGACACGAGCGGGTGTGTTATTTGCGGCACCAGAGGATGAGGTGCTGAAATATAGTGATGTGTTAGAGGAAGCAAAGCTGGAACCTGTTGCTGCTGATATTTCGGCTTTAGGACTTTATCGCTACTTTTACGAGAGTGATCTTGCAATGCGCGGGCAAAATTATTTATTTGCTCAATTTGATATACATACGGTGTCAATTAGCATCTTTTCAAATCATTGTCCGGAGTTTCTTCGCTTTGAAGCCTTGACAACGGAGGATAATGATCATTGGACAAGTCAGCAAACGATCGAAGGTGAGCTGCGCTGGAAATACAATGGTGATATGGAGACGATGTGGGGACAAATTCATGACCAACATCTTGAAATTGAACGGATGTTGAACTTCTATAAATTTTCGATGCATCAAGGTAATAAAGAAGTTAATCAAGTCATCATTACAGGTGATCATCCGTATTTGGAGGATATTCAACAGCGTCTTGATGGGATCATCGGTATACCTGTGTCCATTTTGCCAAAGCATGATGATTTGCACGTTAGCCGGCCATTTATTCCTGTTGTAGGGCTGTCCTTGAAAGAGGTGAACTAGTTGTTAGTAGATATTAACCTATTGCCGAAAAGGCTTAGAACAAGCTCTTTTCTTATTGTTTTATTAGGAGTATTCGTTTTAATTTGGCTTTTAATGCTTACTGTCTTTATGTTTGTTTATTTTGATTTGCGTGGTGATATCGAAGCGGCCGAAGTGAGGAAGGCACAGCTCATAGAACAACGGCTGGAGCTTGAACAACAGCAAGCATCTACAGTGGGCCGCCATAACGTGACCTTACAGGAAGCTGTTGAACATATCGAAAAACTTACAGTTCCTACGACGATTTTAATTGATGATTTAATGAACTGTTTACCTGATCATGCTTATTTAAGTACGTTTAGCTATAACAATGGACTGGCAGCTATTCAAACGCAATTCGAAACGTTAGAGGATATATCGCTTTATGTGACACAATTAACGGAATCACCGTTTCTTGTTGATGTAAAGGTGAATACAATTACATCATTTGAGTTTGATTGGGAAGATGAAGGGAATCATTCTGTTATTCCTCGTTATGATGTGAATTTTACGCTTGAAGTAGACCGCGGAGAGCTTGTAAAGGGGTTGAAGCAGAATGAACGAATGGATTAGTGAAAGAAGAACAATTGTCATCGTTGGATTAGCTGTCCTTTTTCTCATTTTGGCTATGTTTTATTATTTCCTGCTTCAACCTGCACGAGAACAGTTGAAGCAGGAGGAACAGGCAATTGCTTTTGAGCAGCAATTGATCGATGCGCTAGAAAAAAGAGGAGATCGTGATGTACAGCCGGAGGAAAATACGGCAATGCTTGAGAGGAGAGTTCCACTTCACCGTGCTGTTGATCAATACTTGCTTTCTCTTCAAGCCGTTGAGGCGGTATCAGGAACAACAATAAATTCTGTTTCGTTCAGTCAGTATGGCGGTGAACTTACGGAAGCAGATGAGACGTACACTGTTATTGATGAATATGAAGAGTTCCAAGAAGAGGCCGCGAGTATCGGGCAAAGAAAAGATGAACCAGTAGAAGAAGCTGTAGAGGTTGTTCATCCAGAGGAAATACAGACGATTCGTTTAAGTTTGAATGTGACATCGCCAGACTATGACAGCCTAATCGATTTTATTGAGGAATTAGAGCAAGCAGAGCGGATTACAAATATTCATACCGTTAATTTCACTGCACCGGGTGAAGAAGGATTGTTCTTCACAGATGAAGAGGACCAAGACCTGTCATTTACCATTGATCTGTCAATATATTATTATGAAAATGAAATGTGACAAAACCTTCAAGAACAAGACGACAAAAGTCTTGTTCTTTTTTTACCCGATTATGATAAGGTTTAATTATAATTTAGAATTTAAAATTTAGAATGTAGAATTGGTGAATGCTATTCCTAGCAGCTTTTTCAGTTCACAACAACTTGCAACTCCAAACTCCATTACTTTAAACTAATTTTACATTTTAAATTAACCAATCATAGTTCTATCTAGTAAGAAATAATAATAGAATAGAATATATAGTAAACCTTTGTATGAAAGGGGCTGACAAGGAGTGGACAAGGACCACCGTCAAATTTCGATCCGCTTAAACGGGAAAAAGCATAATTATGAAGAGTCTGCAGAACCTGAGGCGGCAGCGGCCAATGAAGAGGACGAGCTACTATCATTGCCTGAGCCCGAAAAGAAGACGTCAAAAATCATTGATTTTGGCAAGCGTCTCCATGAACGAAAAAAGAATGATCAGCCATTTTGGGATGATGGAAATCGTGAGCAAGGTCCTAAGCTTCCGTTGAAACGAAAGAAAAAGCGTCGGACAACCATCGGCCTTTCGTTAAAATCATTGCCGATGAGTATGATAATAGCGGTTGTATCGGCGGTAATTATAGGAATTAGCTTTGGTTTTATGGTACTCACTGTTTTTACAAGTGATCGAATTGAACCGACGACTGCACCTTCGATGGAGACAAATGAGCCACTTGGTACCCCTGTGATTACAGAAGGTGAAGTCACAATTCCAGCTCTTACTGTTGATATTGTTCAAGGAGGAGCTTTTTCTACGGCAGATAAAGGGGAAGTGGGAGTTGCTAACCTTCAACGCTCTGGTTATGCTGCGGTAATTTCTAAGGCAAATGAGCCAGTGTTATTATTTATTGGTGTTGGAAATAATCGTGAGGAGGCAGCTGCTGTAGCTGATTTATATAAAGAAAATGGACAAGAGGTGTACCTGAAGTCGTTGACAATTCCTACTGTACAGATGCCAGCTACTGAGACGTCAAGTGCTACTTTTCTTGCTGAAGGAGGGGAGCTTTTTCATGAACTTATAACATTATCTGTAAATAGTTTAAACAGCTCCAGCCCAACGGAAAAACAGCTTACAGCCATTGAGCAAAAGCACGTTCAATGGAAAGAAAAGCAGCAGCAGTTTGTATCGGATTTTTCGGAGTTATCCGAGCCGGCTAGTGCGTTTGCGAGCTCGTTATCTTCAGCGGTTGAGCAACTGAAACAGCCTAATTCCAATCAACAATTTTGGCAAGTACAGCAATCATTATTAGATGGTTTACTAATCTATCAAGAACTAATTCAAAAAGCTCAAAGTAACGGTTAGACAAGCATCCATGAATGGGAGGATGCTTGTTTTTTAATGCGAAGACATACCTTTCTTGAGTTTATGGATGAGAGACAATAGTACTGGTTAACATAATAGTTAAATCGTACATGAGAGTGTAGCATCGCATAGGATAGATTACACAGAAAATAAATTTGAAAGTTTTGAAAATAAGGTTATCTATTGTAAATCATAGGAAAAAGGCTTACCTTTAAGATGCTTTCTGAAAGTTTATAATGAAGGGATGTTTATCATGACGAATGTTCGTGTTGAACGTGATTTATTAGGGGAGAAAGAAGTACCCGTTGATGCTTATTACGGCATACAAACAATAAGAGCAAAGGAAAACTTTCCGATTACTGGTTATCCGCCACATCAAGAGTTAATTCGTGCTTTTGCCTATGTGAAAAAAGCAGCGGCCATGGCTAATCGTGATGTTGGGGTTTTAAATGAAAAGATTGCTGATGCAATTGTGAAAGCCTCCGATGAAATTATAGAAGGAAAGCTTCATGATCAATTCATTGTTGATGCGATTCAGGGCGGGGCAGGCACTTCTTTTAATATGAATGCGAATGAGGTTATCGCCAATCGGGCAATCGAGCTGCTTGGCGGCAAAAAAGGGGAGTATATTAAAGTAAGTCCTAATACGCACGTGAATATGGCTCAATCTACAAATGACGCTTTTCCAACCGCAATTCATATTGCTTGCTTAAATTTAGCGAAAGGGCTGACACGCTCGCTAAATGATTTAATTTCTGCATTACAAATGAAAGAAAATGAGTTTGATGATGTGATCAAAATGGGCCGGACACATTTGCAAGATGCAGTTCCAATCCGATTAGGACAAGAATTTGGTGCGTACCGCCGTGTACTTACGAGAGACTTGGGCCGGATTACGGAATCGGTTGATCATCTCTATGAAATTAATATGGGGGCAACTGCGGTAGGAACCGGACTAAATGCCATGCCAGAATACATTGAGAAAGTGGCTCGATATTTATCTGAGCATACGGGAATGCCGTTTCGAAGTGCTGAAGACTTAGTTGATGCTACGCAAAATACCGATGCCTATACAGAACTTTCCAGCTCGCTAAAAATTGCGGCGATTAATCTATCAAAAATTGCCAATGATTTACGTTTAATGAGTTCAGGGCCAAGAACGGGGATCAATGAAATTAATCTCCCGCCAAGGCAGCCGGGATCGTCGATTATGCCAGGGAAGGTTAATCCAGTTATGTGTGAGGTTATTAACCAAATTTCCTTCCAAGTGATAGGCAATGACCATACGATCTGTTTGGCTTCGGAAGCTGGTCAGCTTGAATTGAATGTAATGGAGCCGGTGCTTGTCTTTAATTTGTTGCAGTCTCTTTCGATTTTACAAAATGGAATTAAAGTATTTAGAGAGTTTGCAATTGAAGGCATTACGGCCAATATAGACCGCTGCCGTGAATTGGTTGAAAAAAGTGTTGGAATTATTACCGCGATTAATCCTCACGTAGGCTATGAGGTGGCAACAAGAATTGCGAAAGAAGCCATCCAAACAAATCGTTCAGTAAGGGAAATTTGTGTAGAGCGAGGAATTCTATCAGAAGATGAACTGAACAAAATTCTTGATCCAAAAGAAATGACGAACCCAGGGATTGCTGGAGCCAGCTTACTCTTTTAGAAGAGTTTCCTATTATTTTTGCAAATACCATTATAAAAAGTCTGTTCTTGTCGAATGATAGTAAAGGGCAGGCTTTTTTTTGCTATTTTCAATGGACTGCTTTCGGCAGGTGTATAAGATGGGGAACTTTTTTTAGTAGTGAGCAAAATAATTTTACATTTTACATTTTCAATTTTACATTTAAGTGGTATTCTAAATTTACATCCTTGTACATAATATACCTCAACAAACGTAAAGGGTGATCTTCATGAAACAACTCATTTTAGCTTCAGGCTCCCCACGCCGTAAGGAACTCCTTGAACAAGCACATCTCCAATTCTCCATTATCACAAGTGATATTCAGGAACTAGTCGATCCTACTCAATCTCCAGGTGCTATTGTTGAATCATTAGCATTGCAAAAAGCGTCTGCTGTAGCCAAGGACTATCCTCAAGCTGTAGTTCTAGGTGCAGATACAATTGTTACCCATGATCAAAAAGTACTAGGAAAACCAGAGAATGCTGCTGATGCAAAAAATATGTTACAATCCCTCTCGGGCAACAGTCACGAGGTTTATACAGGTGTGGCCATTGTTACTTCAACAGAAACAATTACTTTTCATGAGAGAACAAAGGTGACCTTTTGGGATTTAAAAGATGAGGAGATTGATCAATATATTGAAAGCGGAGAGCCGTTTGACAAGGCAGGTGCTTACGGCATACAGGGATTTGGAGCTACATTAGTCAAGGGTATTGTAGGTGATTATTTCTCAGTCGTTGGTTTACCACTTGCGAGGACGGTAAGAGAACTGGAGCAGTTTGGCTTGAAACCGGTCCTTACGAAACATGAAACAGAAAAAACATGAAGCAGGGAGGAATTGTAAGTGGGAGAAAAACCCCTTATGATCCGCGATGTCCCCATTAGTGAACGCCCAAGAGAGCGGATGTTAAACGAAGGTGCACATGTTTTGTCAAACCAAGAATTGTTAGCCATTGTTTTAGGTACTGGTACGCGAAATGAATCCGTACTGCAAATATCACAGCGGGTTCTACAGCACTTTGATGGTCTACACCTCTTAAAGGAAGCAACAGTAGAAGAGCTAAAAGGAATTAAGGGAATTGGTGATTCAAAAGCAGTCTTAATTCAAGCCTCGCTTGAATTAGGGCGCAGAATGAGCCGGTTGCAACTTGAGGCACGTTATGTGATTCGCTCGCCAGAAGATGTCTCACGTTATGTTATGGAAGATATGCGTTTTTTAACGCAGGAGCATTTTGTCTGTTTGTATTTAAACACGAAAAATCAAGTGATTCATAGACAGACTGTATTTATCGGAAGTCTTAATGCCTCAATTGTCCATCCGCGCGAAGTATACAAAGAAGCGATCCGTCGTTCGGCTGCCTCCATTGTTTGTTTACATAATCATCCATCTGGAGATCCCTCACCGAGTAGAGAGGATATTGATGTAACAAAGCGGTTAGTCGAATGTGGGAAGATGATTGGGATTGAGCTGCTTGATCACGTCATCATTGGTGATCAAAAGTATGTAAGTTTGAAAGAAAAGGGATATGTTTAATGTGAAATTTAAAATTTAGAATGTAGAATTTAGAATTGGTTTGGGGGATTCATGGGGGAAATATCTTACATGATATCCCCTTAGCAATTTTATCGATTTATCTGTTTCACAATTTTACATTTTTAATTTTACATTTTACATTCTAATTGCTATTTTTTTTTCGTGTTTTTAAGTATAATAAAGGTTATGGGTTCGCAAATGAACTGTGATAATATGGTAGATTTTTTATTAAAATTTGGAGAAGTTGTTTAAAAAACCCTTTTTTAAACAAGTGTTGAAGGGAGATTACATAGATGTTTGGTGGTTTTTCTAAAGATTTAGGTATTGACTTAGGAACTGCGAATACGCTGGTCTACGTCAAAGGAAAAGGAGTTATCGTCCGAGAGCCTTCCGTAGTAGCGTTGCGCACGGATACGGGATCAATTGAAGCAGTCGGAAATGATGCAAAAAATATGATTGGACGTACACCGGGAAATATTGTAGCGGTACGACCAATGAAAGATGGAGTTATTGCTGATTTTGATACTACTGCGACAATGATGAAATATTTTATTAAACAAGCGCAAAAGAGCCGTTCGATTTTCGCCCGCAAGCCAAATGTAATGGTTTGTGTTCCTTCTGGAATTACAGCAGTTGAAAAACGAGCTGTTGAAGATGCGACAAAACAAGCTGGTGCGAGGGAAGCATATACGATCGAAGAGCCATTTGCAGCGGCAATCGGTGCTGATTTACCAGTTTGGGAACCGACTGGGAGTATGGTTGTTGATATTGGCGGTGGTACAACAGAGGTAGCGATTATTTCTCTTGGTGGAATCGTAACAAGTCAATCGATTCGCGTTGCCGGTGATGAAATGGACGATGCTATAATTCAATATATTAAGAAGAAGTACAACCTGATGATCGGTGAACGTACAGCTGAGGCGATTAAATTTGAAATTGGTTCAGCTGGTGATACTGAAGGTGTTGAAGATATGGATATCCGAGGTCGGGATCTTGTTTCTGGCCTGCCAAAAACAATCTCAATTTCTGCGGAAGAAATTGCCGGAGCATTAGCTGATACTGTAGCGACAATCGTTGAAGCGGTGAAAAATACGCTGGAGAAATCACCTCCAGAATTAGCGGCTGACATTATGGACCGTGGTATTGTCTTAACAGGTGGCGGAGCGCTGTTACGTAATATTGATAAAGTGCTAGCTGATGAGACGAATATGCCGGTGTTAGTAGCAGAAAATGCACTTGATAGTGTAGCAATTGGAACAGGACGTGCCCTGGAGAACTTGCATCTGTTTCGTTCAAAAGCAGGAATTACGGTTCGTTCAAAAAGAAAATATTAAGAAGGTGTAAGTTATGCCACATTTTTTTTCAAATAAACGACTAATTGTTCTTATGGTATGTATTATCGTTTTGGTGGCATTGATTGGCTTTTCTATTAAGGACCGTGAACGACTAACAGTACCGGAGCAGTTTATGAAAGATTCAGTCGGATGGGTGCAATCCATCTTTATCAAGCCCGCTCAATATGTAGCGGGTTTCTTTGAGAATATTTCTGAAATGAAAAATATTTATGAAGAAAACAAAATCTTAAAGTCAAGACTTGATGAATTTGCTGCTCTATCCGTCGAGCTACAGCTGGTCCAAAAAGAAAATAAGTCATTGCAAGAAATGCTTGATACAAAAGAAAGTTTATTTGATTATTCGTTACGCCCCGCATTAGTTATTCATCGTTCTCCTGACCGGTGGAGTGAATATATCGGTATTAACAAAGGGGAACAGCATGGGATTGAAAAAAATATGGCAGTGATCACTGCCCATGGATTAATTGGTAAGGTAAGGAACGTTTCACAATTTACATCGACGGTTCAGCTATTAACAGATCACGACAGAACAAATCGTGTGTCTGCAATGGTGCTGGGTGAGGAAAGTGTATTTGGATTCATTGAAGGCTATGATCATGAACGCGGGACATTAATGTTTAAGAAAATCGATACTGAGGCACCGGTTGAGGTCGATCAAACGGTTATAAGCTCAGGTAAGGGCGGGATGTTTCCAAGAGGCTTAATTATTGGAAAGATTGTCCATGTTGAACCTGATGAATATGGATTAACGAAAAACGCATATGTAGAGCCTGCGGCAAATTTTTATGATATGGATTTTGTCATGGTTGTGGAGAGATCGGGGACCTCTCTTGAACGTGAGCTAATAATAGAGGAAGAGGGGGATGACTTATGATTCGTTTTCTCCTTCCTTTTTTCGTCTTTCTCCTATTTATCATAGAGGGAACCGTTGTCCAAGTATTCACTCCTGAACGTTTTGGTTCGGAAATTTTTTTTGTACCTAGATTTGTCATGGTTGTCATCGTTTTTATTGCTATATTTTTAGGACGAACAACAGCCACATTTTATGGAATTGTTGTTGGTCTCTTTTATGATTTGATCTACACAGATTTAGTAGGTGTTTATTTATTCTCAATGGGTTTTGTAGGTTATGTTACCGCATTGACATATGATGTGTTTCAACGAAGTTTATTTCTGGTCATTTTTGTTTCTTTGCTGGGGGTAGCTATTCTTGATTATTTAGTGTATGGGCTGTACACAATCGTCGGGATTGCAACAACTCCGCATCAGCTCTTTTTATATGAACGGTTATTACCTAGTATTATTTTTAATGGTGTATTTACGATTATTATTTCGTATTCATTACGGAAATTTTTAGTCTATTTACAAGTTCTCAAGCGACGTGATCAGCAGCAAGAAGAAAATTAGAGTGAAGAAAAAGGAATTAGACGATAAATGTAGAATATTAGGATGTTGAGGTGAACTTTGGAATGGGACAAAAACAGCATTTTGTGACGATAAAAGGAACCAAAGATGGCCTAATCTTTTTGCTTGATGACAGCAGTTCTTTTCAAAGTTTGTTGGAGGAGCTTGAGGACAAACTATCAACAAAATATCATCAATTATTTGAGGGACCGACTGTTAGTGTGAAAGTAAAGGTAGGAAATCGTTATTTAACTATTGATCAGGAAAGCCAGTTAAGGCATTTAATTGAAAAAACAAAGAGTATGCATGTAGAATCAATAGAATCGAATGTGATGACTAAGGCTGAGGCTGAAGAAATACGAAAAGACAGCCAAGTCGTTTCAGTCGCAAAGATTATCCGCTCAGGACAGGTTCTTGAGGTGAAAGGTGATCTGCTTCTGTTAGGGGATGTCAATCCAGGTGGAATTGTTGTCGCCACGGGAAATATTTATGTAATGGGAGCACTAAGAGGGATTGCTCATGCAGGGGTAGAAGGAAATGAAGAGGCGATAATCAGCGCAGCACTTATGGCGCCTTCACAGTTAAAAATTGCGGACACGCTTAGTCGGTTTCATGAGCAGGACGAAGTAGTCGAAGGTCCAATGGAATATGCTTACATAGATAGGCGAAACGAAAACGAAAGAATAATTGCAACAGATCGAGTGCAGCAAATAAGCCGGCTAAGAACATACATAACGAGGTTGTAGGAGAAAGGGGAATGTGTCGTGGGAGAGGCGATCGTAGTTACTTCTGGTAAAGGAGGCGTTGGAAAAACAACAACTTCTGCAAATTTAGGTACAGCCCTTGCCCTTTCAGGTAAGAAGGTTTGTTTAGTAGATACAGATATAGGACTTCGAAATTTAGATGTGATCATGGGACTTGAAAACAGAATTATCTATGATCTTGTTGATGTTGCTGAAGGGCGTTGCCGCGTACAGCAAGCATTAATAAAGGACAAGCGTTTCGAATGTCTTGATTTATTACCGGCTGCTCAAACAAAGGATAAGGCAGCTGTTCAACCTGAACAAATGAAAAAGATAGTCATGGAACTTAAGCAAGATTATGATTATGTCATCATTGATTGTCCGGCAGGAATTGAGCAAGGGTTCAAAAACGCTGTAGCCGGAGCAGACAAAGCATTAGTTGTTACTACCCCAGAGACTTCTGCAGTCCGTGATGCCGATCGAATTATCGGATTATTAGAACAAGAAGATATTGAACCGCCGCGTTTGATCGTCAACCGTATTCGCGGGCATATGATGAAAAATGGTGACATGCTTGATGTTGATGAAGTTGTTCGAACATTAGCTATTGAATTAATTGGAATAGTAGTTGACGATGATGAAGTCATTAAAGCGTCAAATAAAGGGGAACCGATTGCGATGAACCCGAATAGCAAGGCTTCCATTGCCTATCGTAATATCGCTCGCCGTATATTAGGAGAATCAGTTCCGTTAATGAAGCTCGAATCAAATCAGGGAGTGTTCTCCAAAGTAAAGAAGTTTTTTGGAATAAGGTAAAACCAATGTATAATTAATAATTAAAAATTTATAATTAAGGGCACTTGGGCATAAGCTCAGGTGTTTTTTTGCGTACATCTAAATAATGATAAGTCATATCTATCACGGACAAGTCATAAAATGAAGTAGGACAAGGAAATCTTTTGAACTTTAATTTTCAATTATTAATTATACATTATTAATTAAAAAAGGGTGTGAAGCGATGGCTAATGAGGCGGAAAAGATTAGGAAAAAATTAGCGGCCAGGCGAAAAGAAATAAACCACAAAGTCCAATATAAGCAAAGGTCGGCGCCGCAAATTTTTCAAAGTCATGACGAAGCTAGAGATGAACCAATGTTTTATGTAGCAACAGATCATGATGTAAACCAAGAAGAAAAAAGAAATAAACTGTTTAAAATGGAAGTATTTATTTTACAAATGTCTGCGGCAGTTTGTCTCTTTCTAGTTGCTGCAATTCTATTTAAGTCGCCTGCACAACAGTGGGAGGGGGCTCGGCAATTTGTTCATCAGACATATGAACAAGAATTTCAATTTGCGATGATCTCCAATTGGTATGAGGAACAGTTTGGAAAGCCGTTAGCATTACTCCCTACTAGAGATCAGCCGGCTATTCCTGTGACTGATGATGATCAGCAAGTTGAACCTGTTTATGCGGTTCCTGCATCAGGCAGAGTAGCAGAAAGCTTTGAAAAAAATGGGACAGGAGTTGTTGTCGAGACTGGTCCGGACTCACATGTAGAAGCTGTAAAAGGCGGGATTGTTCAATACATTGGTGAATATGAGGATCTTGGAAAAACAGTTATTGTCCAACATTACGATGGCGGGGAGTCATGGTATGGCAAATTAGAAGAGATTAATGTTAAACTATATGATCATGTAAAGAGCGGGCATCACTTAGGGACAGTATCAAGGCTTGATGGAGCAAATATGGGTATCTATTATTTTGCTTTGAAAAATGGGGAGTCTTATATTGATCCGATTCAAGTGATTTCATTTGAATAGTTATCTTTCCCTACTAACGAAAGTAAAGATTAATCCTTTTTTTTGGCTTATTATTGGAATTGGTATAATCACAGGTTATTTTCGTGAAGTTATTATGGTCTTTTTAATTGTCTTCATTCATGAAATGGGTCATGCGTGTATGGCCCATTTTTTTAAATGGCGAATTAAGAAAATTGAATTGCTCCCATTTGGAGGAGTAGCAGAAGTTGATGAGCATGGAAATCGGCCATTTAAAGAGGAGTTCTTCGTCATTATTGCTGGTCCATTACAGCATCTTTGGCTTATTGGGTTATCATTTCTATTCCTTTCTTTTGACTTTTGGACACTTCAAGAACATGAAACATTTATCAAACATAATCTCACCATTCTTCTTTTTAATTTATTACCGGTTTGGCCACTAGACGGTGGTAAATTATTGTTTTTACTCTGTTCGTTTGCTTATCCGTATCGAGACGCACATAAAAATGCATTATCCTTTTCATTTTGCATACTTCTGATTGGAATGGTTGCTAGTTTTTTCTACTTTCCTTTTCATTTAAATCTATGGATTGTGATTAGTTTTCTGTTGATTTCACATTACCTTGAATGGCGTCAAAGGCATTATGTGTTTATGAGGTTTTTATTGGAACGCTATTATAATGATGTGAATCAGCGTCAAATGAAGGCGTTGCAGGTTGAAAAACAGACGAAGGTTGGAGATATTTTAAAACAATTTGAACGAGGAGTTTGTCACGAAATTGTTATTCAACATAACCATAAGTGTCAGTTTGTTTTTAAGGAACAGGAACTATTACAAGCCTTTTTTGAAAAAAATAAAGCGAGAAACCAAGTTGGTGACCTCCTAATCAAAACATGACAGTAAGCGACTGTCATGTTTTTTTATTAACTATCAACTTTCAACTTTTAACTTATAAATACATTTCAGCTTAAGAGGATTTCTACTCAAAGTTGCGGTAAAATAGAAAGTAGCACCTGGTTGAAAGGGGGAGTGAAGCTTGAAAAAAATAATATTTAATTTAGCGACAACAGAACGTCGCGTTGCCATAACTGAGCATGATAAAGTAGTTGAATTCATGATTGAGCGCCCGGTTGAAAATCGTATTGTTGGCAATGTTTATAAAGGTAGAGTTGTCAATGTATTGCCTGGCATGCAAGCTGCATTTGTTGATATTGGTCGTGATAAGAATGGTTTCTTGTATCGTGATGACTTATTGTCATTTCAGCGGTTAGACCTGCCTGATGAGGAAAAGAAAAATCGGAATATATCAGAGTTTGTTACGAAAGGGGAAGAAATTCTCGTTCAAGTTACAAAAGAAGGCTTTGGAACGAAAGGGCCAAGGTTAACTGGGGTTGTATCGTTTCCAGGGCGTTATGTTGTCTATATGCCGGAAGGTGGCTATGTTGGCGTGTCAAGACGAATGAAGTCTGAGGAGGAACGTGAACGGTGGCGAGTATTTGGGGAGCAATTATGTGAAGGAAATGAAGGGATCATTATTCGCACTTCTTGTGAAGGGATCGCAACTGATAAGATTGAACAGGACATTCAGTTTTTACGAACAGTATGGCAGGATATTTGGAAAGATGGCAAAGCACTGAAACCGCCTGCACTCATCCATCAAGATATCAGCTTGTTAGAGCGAATTGTCCGTGATTTTTCTTTTGATCATGTTTCAGAAATCGTTGTCGATAATCGTAAAGATCATCAACGTCTACAGGAGTTACTGCAGGCATACCCGAACTTACGCGAACGGTTGAAAATGTATCGTGATAAAGAAAATGTATTCTCAGCATACGGTATTGAGGCTGAGCTTGAAAAATCGTTACGTCGCCATGTATGGTTAAAGAATGGTGCCTATTTAATTATTGATCAAACAGAAGCCCTAACCATCATCGACGTCAATACTGGGAAGTTTACAGGAAAGAAAGACCTAAGAGATACGATTGTTAGAACAAACCTGGAAGCAGCAAAGGAAATTGCCAGACAACTGCGCCTTCGTGATATTAGTGGGATTATTATTATTGATTTTATTGATATGAGAAATGATGCTGATAAAGCAAGAGTGTTAGCAGCATTCACAAAAGCATTAGAAAACGACCGGACAAAAACAAATGTAGTAGGCTTTACAGGCCTAGGCTTAGTGGAAATGACAAGGAAAAAGGTCCGTCAAAATTTACAAGACAGCTTATCGAAGTCTTGTCCAACCTGTGACAGCAAGGGAAAAGTGCTGTCTGATGAAGCACAAGCCTACCGGATTGAGCGGTTATTATGGGAATACCGTAACATGGATGATGAGGCAATTCTACTCGAAGTTCCGCCAAATGTTGCGAGAATTATCCGAGGTGAAGGAGACAATCACCTTAAGGAGCTTGAATCAGTCTTTCATTACCGGATATACATAAAGGAAAATGAGCATATGAACGAAATGGAATATTCGTTTCGTCATATTGGTTCAGAAATGGATGTACTTGAGCGGATGAAACGCATGTAAAATCGATTGACAATGAATTTAGTAATATGGTATTATATTTTTTGTTAGTTATTTGGATAGCACCCAAACAACTACAACCGCACAGAACAGGTTTTAAGCTATTTAAGACGGATTTACAATTTTCGTCGTAGCACCTAGGATGGCGAGTCTGAGTATAAGAGGAGGTGCACAAGATGTACGCAATTATTGAAACTGGTGGAAAACAAATCAAAGTTCAAGAAGGTCAAGAAATCTACATCGAAAAGCTAGACGCTGCTGAAGGTGAAGTAGTAAGCTTCGATAAAGTCCTAATGGTAGGTGGAGACGATCTTAAAGTTGGTACGCCTTTACTTGAAGGTGCAACAGTTACTGGTAAAGTTGAAAAACACGGCCGTGACAAAAAGATCATCGTTTACAAAATGAAAGCGAAGAAAAACTACCGTCGTAAGCAAGGTCATCGTCAACCTTACACTAAAGTTGTTATTGAAAAAATCAACGCATAAGGTTAACGCATATGATCAAAGTAAATGTTGAGCGTAATCAAGAACAGCAGATTGTCTCGTTTTCAATGAGCGGTCATGCTGAGTCAGGTCCGTATGGACAAGATCTTGTTTGTGCCGGAGCGTCTGCTGTTTCCTTTGGAACAGTAAATGCAATAGATGCTATATGCAAAGTACAGCTTGAGATTGAAATGAAGGATGATGGTGGCTTTCTCCGCTGTGTAGTTCCGACTGGTTTAGTAGAATCTACAAACGAGAAAGTTCAACTTCTTTTAGAAGGCATGATTGTTTCGCTTCAATCAATTGCTGAAGAATACGGAAAACATATTAAAATCTCTGAAAAAACAGGAGGTGAATGAACATGTTAAAAATGAACCTTCAATTTTTCGCATCGAAAAAAGGGGTAGGTAGTACAAAGAACGGTCGTGATTCAATCTCGAAGCGTCTTGGTACAAAGCGTGCTGACGGACAAACTGTAACAGGTGGATCAATCCTTGTTCGTCAACGTGGTACTCGTATTTACCCAGGTGTAAACGTTGGTAAAGGTGGAGATGACACTTTATTTGCTAAAGTTGACGGCGTTGTTAAATTCGAACGTGTAGGTCGTGACCGCAAGCAAGTTAGTGTATACCCAGTTGCTCAAGAAGCATAATCAAAAAAAAGCTCCAATCGATTAGTCGATTGGAGCTTTTTTTTTTTTGCGGAGTTTAATACTAACGTTCTTTTCCAATTTAATAGAAGAACGGGAAGAAGAATGTTCTTAATCTGTGAAGCGGGAAGCGACGTCTTCTAAAACGGCGAAATCTGCGTGGAAAACCATACCCATGACCATATGGTGAAAAACCTCCATATCCGCCTGGACCGTAGAATCCTCCTGGATATCCAAAGCGATGATCGTTATCCATATCTCCTTCTGGAGTAAGTAATGTTACACCTTCTTGATCCACATCTTCAATAATTCCATCGTGCATTTGACCATCATCTGTTTGCATTTTGACAAAATATAAATGATATTGATTGCAGGCGTCATACATTTGTTGTGCATGTGGCTGATGGGCTGTTGTTGGGTCTTCCATATGGTGGCTTGGATTGGGCACGTTCATATGATTCATTGTTGGATCTTGCATGTGGTGGCTTGGATTAGGCACGTTCAAATGATTCATTGTTGGATCTTGCATGTGGTGGCTTGGATTAGGCATGTTCATATGATTCATAGTTTTTATTCCTCCTTTTTCTTTCACAGTCATAGTATTCAGCCTATAGGTATTTGTGAGTTTTTATCCTTAGAAAATTTTCTTTTCTCTTTACAGCCGGTAGCTTTTGGTGAATAATTCCATGTAATAAGTTGAAAGTTAAAAGTGAGTTTAGAGTTTAGAATTTAGAGTTGTGTGGGCTTTTTCTATGAGGTGAAAAACTTCCAAGGATTTGCAGTCACAACTTACAACTTTTAACTAAACTGAAAGGTGTGTTGTAAATGAAATTAACAGTTGTAGGACATTGGGGGGCATATCCTGAGCAAGGGGAAGCAACGTCAGGTTACTTATTAGAACATAACGGCTTTACATTGCTCATTGATTGCGGGAGTGGTGTGTTATCACATATGCAGCAATTTGCATCAATTGAACAATTGGATGCTGTTATTCTGTCTCATTATCATCAGGATCATATAGCCGATATTGGTCCATTACAATATGCTAGGCTAATTGCAACACAATTAGGAAAAATAACAACGTCACTACCGGTTTACGGACATACATATGATCAAGCGGCCTTTCAACAATTGGGAAAAGAGCCTTATGTAGTGGCAACTCCATATCATGAAGACGACACGTTACAAGTTGGACCATTTACAATTACCTTTAGCAAAACAATTCATCCTGCTCCATGTTTTGCTATGCGGATTGAATGTGAGTCAAAAGTGATCGTCTATAGTGCTGATACGGCTTATTATGAGGAATTGATTGATTTTACAAAACATGCCGATCTGATTATTTGTGAGGCAAGCTTTTACGCTGGACAGACTGCAGCTACCTATGGACATATGAATAGTACTGATGCAGCAAAGGTAGCACAAAAAGCCTATGTTAAGCATTTGTTACTTACACATCACCCGCATTTCGGTAATGTGCTTGAGTTAGAAGCGGATGCGAAAAAACATTTTCAAGGAAATGTAAATGTAGCCTCATTAGGATGGAATATTGAATTGTAGCAAGATTAATAGAAAAAATAAACGTGTAATGAATGAAATTGGTCATTATACGTTTTTTTGTTTTGTAAATTCACCTTTACATTTCTTTTACACGTTATTAACAACGCCTCAAAACTAACTTAATATTACTCTTCTATACTATGAATTGTGATAGAGATAAATCAAAAAGAAATCGACAAAATCTATCAACAACTTTTTGTAAACATGAGGAGGAAATAATCAGTGAGCGCAAAGAAGTTTCTACTATTTTTAGTCATGGCAGCAGTAATGATGATCGTAGCAGCATGTGGGGGTGGCAGTGAAGACACACCTTCACAACCAAATGAAACAGAAACTGGAGCAAGTGAAAGTGTAGAAGAAACAGAGGGAGCAACTGATGAAAAACTTTCAGGCTCAGTCGTGATTGATGGATCAGGTACAGTATATCCATTCATGGCTCAAATGGCTGAAAATTACATGGTTAATAAAGAAGAGGATGTTTCTGTCGAAGTAAGCCGTGCTGGTACATCAGCTGGTTTTAAAAAGTTTTTAGTTGAAGATGGAACGGATTTCAATAATGCTTCTCGTCAAATTAAAGACGAAGAAACAGCAACAGCTGAAGAGTTAGGAATTGAAGTTCAAGAATTAAAAGTTGCTTTAGATGGATTAACATTTGTTATTAACAAAGAAAATGATTGGGCAACAGAATTAACTGAACAAGAAGTAATTGATATTTTCCTAGCAAGTGCAGGGAATAAAAACTGGTCAGATATTCGTCCGGATTTCCCGAACGAGCCAATCGTAGCGATGGGTCCTAACGAAAACCACGGAACGTATGAATTCTTTTGGGAAAAAATTCTCGATGAACAAGATTTAGTAGAAGGAGTTAATCTTCAACAAGAATACTCTACATTAGTTGATTTAGTTTCTAAAGAAAAGAATGCAATTGCCTTCTTTGGATATGGTTACTATGCAAACAACACTGATAAATTAACAGCTGTTAAGGTTGACTTTGGTAACGGCCCAGTTGAACCATCATTAGACACAATTGCTGAAGATGGTGATTATGCACCGTTTACTCGCCCAGTATTCACTTATTTAAATAAAAATTTAGCGAAAGAAAAACCACAAGTATTAGATTATGCGATTTACACAATGGAAAACGCACAACAAGTAGCAGCTGAAACAGGATTTGCACCTTTATCGGATGCCGATATTCAAGCAGCAATCGAAGCTTTAAACGGATTAAAGTAATTTTAAAAAATGTTGATCCTTAATTAATGAGTAAACAATAAGATGAGAAGCTATTTCATTCTCATCTTATTGCCATGTTATGATAGCAGTTTCCTATAATTAGTTTTTATAATAGTAGATTTTTTCTCCTTACAGCATTGTATGGATGATGGAGGTTTATAACATTGGAAAAAAGCGTGGTTAATCAAACGAGTAAGAATGTTAATATCCGCGATATGATAGATCAAAATAAGAAGTCTTTTAGTATAAGGAGAATCATTGAAAGAGGAATTCCGCAGATTCTCTTTGCAATCGCAACCGTTTCTATCTTAACGACAATTGGAATTTTATTTACATTGCTAAGCGAAACGTTTCTCTTTTTTAAGGAAATCCCTTTTGTAGACTTTTATACAGGTACGATATTAAAACCGTTAGGAGAGAATGCCCAGTTTGGAATATTACCATTACTTACTGGTACGATTATCTCTTCGATTATTGCGATGTTTGTTGCTATACCGATTGGTGTGATGACAGCGATCTATTTAAGTGAATACGCATCAGATAAGGTGAGAAGAACGCTTAAACCAATTCTAGAGGTATTAGCTGGTATTCCTACGATTGTATATGGATTTTTTGCATTTACATTTGTTACACCATTTTTACAGTCATTTATCCCAGGATTAGATCCTACAAATATTTTAAGCCCGGGACTAGTAATGGGAATTATGATTATCCCAATGGTTGCTTCCCTTTCAGAAGATGCGATGAGCTCTGTACCGAATGCCATGAGGGAAGGTGCTTTAGCACTAGGAGCAACAAAGCTTGAAGTAACATTTAAAGTTGTAATACCTGCAGCTATTTCTGGTATTATTGCTTCATTTGTACTTGGAATTTCCCGAGCAATCGGTGAGACGATGATTGTTACCATCGCTAGTGGAAGCTCAAAAAACTTTACCTTTGATATTACTCAATCAATGCAAACGATGACAGCTTATATTGTCGAAGTAACTGGAGGAGATGCACCTGCGGGGTCTACTATCTATTACAGTTTATATGCAGTTGCGATGACATTGTTTGTATTTACTCTTATTATGAATTTGATTGCACAATATATTTCTCGTAAGTATAGAGAGGAGTATTAATTGATGAAGTATGTAGATATTGCAAAAGTAGAAAAGAAGATGGACAAACGTATTATTACTAATAAAATAGCAAAAGCTTTATTTCTTACGGCTGCTTTATTTGGACTTGTTATTTTAGCTGTACTTATTTATCGAATTTTTTCTCAAAGTATAGGTTGGATCGATATGAATTTTCTTACAAATAGGTTATCGACTGATCCAAACAAAGCAGGGATTATGGGAGCAATACTAGGAACATTATGGCTAATGGTTGTTGTCGCACCTGTAACAATGTTCTTAGGGATTGGAACGGCCATCTATTTAGAGGAATATGCAAAAAAAGGAAAAGTGAGATCGTTTATCCAAACAAATATTACAAATTTGGCGGGTGTACCTTCAGTCGTATTTGGAATTTTAGGTTTAACGATATTTGTTAGAAACTTTGATTTAGGATCAGTTGTATTAGCCGGTGGTTTAACAATGGCTTTACTCGTCCTGCCGATTGTCGTGGTTGCCAGTCAAGAGGCTATTCGTGCTGTACCTCAATACTTGAGGGAAGCTTCGTATGGCATGGGGGCAACTAAGTGGCAAACAATTAGGAATGTCGTATTACCAGCTTCGATCGCTGGAATTTTGACTGGGGCAATTTTGGCACTTTCCAGAGCGATAGGGGAAACTGCACCACTGATTGTAATTGGTATACCTGCACTCCTAATCCCACTTCCAAATGGAATCTTTGATAAATTTACGATTTTGCCGATGCAGATCTATTATTGGACAATCGACTCTGCATTAGTAGCTGAATATGCAAATTTGGCTGCTGCTACAATTCTAGTATTGCTCATTGTATTGTTTGTTATGAATTCAGTAGCTATTTTGATTCGAAATAAGTTTCAAAATCGATTTTAATAGGGGGAAATAATCATGTCAGCTTTAATGGTTGAAAATAATAAAAAGAAAATAAATGAAACTGTTGGTGATAAAATGACAGTTGATATGCAACAAGAAGCAAAAAAGGTTGTCTATAATACAAGAGATTTAAACCTATGGTACGGTAAAGATCATGCTTTAAAAAATATTAACCTCCCTATTCAAGAAAATGAAGTAACAGCAATTATTGGCCCATCTGGTTGTGGAAAATCTACTTATATTAAGACGCTTAATAGAATGGTAGAGTTAGTTCCAAGTGTCAAAATATCAGGAGAGATTTTATATAGAGAACGTAATATACTTGATAAAAATTATAAAGTTGAGGAACTTAGAACACGTGTAGGAATGGTTTTTCAGAAGCCGAACCCGTTCCCGAAATCAATCTTTGAAAATGTAGCTTATGGACCAAAAATTCATGGAATCAAAAATAAAAAAGTTTTAAAAGAGATTGTTGAGCATAGTTTGAGAGGTGCAGCCATTTGGGATGAAGTAAAAGACCGGCTTCATGAAAATGCTTTTGGACTATCAGGAGGGCAACAGCAGCGATTATGTATCGCCCGTTGTTTAGCGATTGAGCCAGATGTAATCCTCATGGATGAGCCAACATCAGCACTTGATCCAATTTCAACGTTAAAAGTTGAGGAACTTGTACAAGAATTAAAGGAGAATTATAGTATCGTTATTGTCACTCATAACATGCAACAGGCCGCACGTATTTCTGACAAGACAGCCTTTTTCTTAAACGGTGAGGTAGTTGAGTACGATAAAACAGAAAAGATTTTCTCAAATCCAGCTGATAAGCGTACAGAAGATTATATTACAGGACGATTTGGTTAAAAGGGACGTGTTGAATAATGAATGTTCGCGGAAACTTTGAATTAGAATTAAAAACGCTGAAAAGTAAAGTTATACAACAAGGAAAAAGTGCTGAGTATATGTTAGACGAAGTAATCAAAGCCTTCAATGAACAGAGCACTCCGAAAATGGATTATGTCATTAATTACGATATAAATATAAATATGATGGAACTTGAAATTAATGAAGCCGCTACGGTATTGATTGCAAAACAACAGCCTGTAGCATCGGATTTAAGAAAGATCATTGTCGCAATGAAAATCTCGAGTGACCTTGAACGTGTGGCAGATTTAACGGTTGATATCGCTAAAGGAGGCAAGCGGATCGATATAGTCTCCTTTAATAAGCACATTGGCGACTTGAATAAAATTGCTGATGCAGTGAAATCGATGCTTACTTTATCACTTGAGGCCTTTGAAACTGTAGATGTATTAATGGCACAAAAAATTGCCACCCTTGATGATCATGTAGACAAAATGTACGGTGAATTTATTCGACAATTATTCCAATTTGTAACGAATCAAGCTGATGCAGAACAAGCTACACAGATTGCATTTATCTTAAGATATTTAGAGAGAATTGCAGATTACGCAACAAATATTGCTGAATGGGTCATTTATGAAGTAAATGGTAAACATTTTGACCTGAATTAACCTATGGATTTCATAGGTTTTTTTTATGAAAAACTAACTGAGGCTTTTGAAAAAATAGTAGAGTACAGAGATGATATGTGCTCTACTATTTCTAATGATAGTTATGCTTTGAAACGTTTTGTTATTGAAGTGAGAGATTCAGATAGTTTCATTAACTGTAAACCAATTTGATGGGTTGTTTCCATTTGTACAATTTGCTCACCACTAGTACTATACATCTCTTCAGCACTTGCTAATGTTTCTTGAGAAATTGACGTGAAATTTTCCGTTGCTAATTCAAGCTGTGGTAACACATGATGCAAATCTTGCAGCTCCCCTTTCATTTCACTGATTCTATTATTAACGATGTTAATTTCCAGCATTAGTTCGTCAAATGAATTTTTAGCTTCATTAGCTGCTGCAATATTTGCTGAGGTTTTCGAAAGCATTTGTTCAAACTCCTGGCTAGCTTGAATGGTTATATGTTCCATACCTTTGATTGAATTTGTAATCTCTTCTGTTGTGTTAGTCGCTTGTTCAGCTAGTTTACGCACTTCGTTAGCAACGACTGCAAAACCTTTCCCGGCCTCACCAGCTCTTGCAGCTTCAATTGCAGCATTTAAAGCTAACAGTTTTGTTTGTTCTGCAATTCCCTTGATTAACCCAACTAAGTTTGAGATGGACGAAGAATGAGTTTTAACGTTTTGAATTGTCTTTGTCATGTGATTAAAGTCTTCTTCATATGTTGTAATTGTTTGAATTAACTTTGTAATATTTTCCTCTCCCTGTTTAGCAGAATGATTCATATCTTCAGAACTAGTAAAGATGATTCCCATATTATTTAATAACTCTTTCACTTTCATGTTCATATCACTAAAGCGATTTGCACTTTTTTCTGAACTACCTGCTGTTTGTTCTGCTCCGGTTTTGACGCTATGTATGGCTTCAATTAACTGGTGACTTAATGTTAGAGCGCTATCTGATGACTTCTTTAGTTCTTCTCCTGTTGTCTCTAATTCGGTTGTTGTATCAGTAAGTTCATTCAACATAAGACGCATTTGACCAATCATTGCATCATAGCTTTTATGTAAGGAAACAATTTCGGGTATTGTTGTATGAATATCGATCGTGTGCTGTAGATTCCCTTCTCTCACTTCTCTCATCGTATTGCGCAATATCGTTAATGGTTTCGTTAAACTACGAACAAATAACATAAGTAATAGCACGGAAATAACTGAACTTATAATGATCGCATAAATTGTAAATTCAGCTATTTGATTGATATGAACCATAAAGGACTGAGTACGTGCAAGAAGAACATAATGGCCATTAATTTCCTCTAAATTTTGAACAATGATTGTATAATCATCCCCATTTATTTTTTCGTACAGGACCCCTTTTTGTTTAGAAATGATTCGCTCTGTTAATGAATCAGAGAAGGCAATTTCTTTATCTTTACTAACCTGGAAAGGAATTACGTTGTTATTAGCAATATAAAAAATATCAGAAGAAATGCCATCATCCTTTAATTGTTCTTGTTGTGATCGTATATGTATTTCTAATTGTTGCATAAAGTAATCTTCATCGCTTACATAGAGGAATTTTAAATTAGTAGCAATGTATGTCATTAAATCTGCCTCACGAACTAAACGATTTTCTATCGTCTCCATTGTTGTATCTTTTGCTTTCAGATAAGAACTTAAGCCAACTACGTTAAGAGAAACAATTAATAGAGAGATAAATAGAATCAACAATCTATTTTGTAAACTAATGTTTTTAACTATATTACTTAAATAATTTAGATTGTTTTTTCTTTTTTTACGTGTATTTTGGCCATTTTTTTTGATTAAAAAATTAAATTTCAATGGAACAACCTCCAAGTGTTAACAAATTTATATCTCGACAAATTTTACCAAATCTATATTAAGTGATTATTAACATTCCATATAGTTTAAGTAAATGTGTAATAATAAAGGACTTAGCAAGATTAATGTCGAAAGTTATTTTTGACAACATGTGGTATCTAGGAGGAGATGGACGCATGGCTTCAAATGCAGATCGCTTTATTACAGCATTCAATTCGATTGAGAAAGCATTAAAGAAAGAATTGTTATTAGACAGGCATTACTCATTTATTAAATTAGTAGATTTATCGAAAAAAAGAAATCCTTTAGTTATGAAATACGAACTGGATTTAAAGAAATTTGCAGAGTTGAGAAATGCAATTGTTCACGAACAAACCGAAATAGAGTTTATCATCGCAGAACCACATATCCAAATTGTTGAAGAAATTGAAAAAATAAAAGAAGAACTAACTAAACCAGAGTTAGTCATCCCGCGATTTAAGAGAAAGGTTATTTATTTCCAATTAGAGGATAGGTTAACTACTGTTCTTAAAGCCATTAAAGAACATGCTTTCACACAATATCCAATATATAAAGATGGAAAATTCTTCGGGTTAATAACAGAGAATGGGATTGTCAGGTGGCTTTCTAATAAAGTAGATAAAGATCAAATTACATTGAATTCAAAAACATTAGATCAAGTTATGCTTTATGAAAGGCATGCACAAAATGTTATTTTTATTCATAAAGAAACTACGCTCTATGAGGCACAGGATCTTTTCGTAAAGCAGTTAGATAAAAAGTTTACACGGCTAGATGCATTGCTTATTACGGAAACAGGAGACAAAAATGAGCCGTTATTAGGGATCATTACTCCGTATGATGTTATTAAATTTAAATTTTAATTTCGGGAAATTTGTATTGTTCCTTTCTTTTCGCTAAACTTAAATTGAGGTGAATCAGTATGATTGAGCCAAAGGTAATCATCGTAGAAGGGAAAACCGATCGTGATAAACTACAAGAAATCATTTCTGAACCGGTTGAAATTATTTGTACGTATGGAACATTAAGTGAGGAGAAGATAGAGGAGTTAATTATTCCTGTTGAACTTAATGATGTCTATATTTTCGTTGATTCAGATGAATCTGGTGAGAAATTACGAAGACAATTAAAGAATGAATTACCAAATGCAACTCATTTGTATATCGCAAAGCAGTATCGTGAAGTAGCCAAAACACCGTATGATGTATTAGCAAAGATTTTAAGTGATGCTTTTTTTGAAGTTCGACAAGTTTAGACGTAAATAGAGCATATTAGTTTACGATTTTCATTAAAAAATGTATACTATACTTGTTTTGAACATAGCAAGTGTGAAAAAGATATAAAGTATTTGGAGGGATTGTATGCCATACGCAGCGTTACTGCATACACATGTATTGACATGGTTTTTAGCGTTAGTATTTTTTATTGTTAGTTATTTTCTGTTTAAAGCCGGGAAACAAAAAGGTCAAAGAATCACTCATATGATTTTACGACTCATGTTTATTTTAGTTTTCCTATCAGGCGGTAGTTTAGTTTTTGCATTAGGATTTTCTGTTTCCTCGATCATTAAAGGGGTATTGGCTATTTGGCTGTTATCACTAATGGAGTTAATTTTAGTGAAATCTGTAAAAGGCAAGATTTCTGGTGGCTATTACTGGATTCAATTTATCATTGCATTAGTAGCCGTATTCTACTATGGCTATATTGTGATTCCATCATAGTAAACATGAAAAGACAACCATCCCAATTGTGGAATGGTTGTCTTTTTCAATTTCATCAATGACTAGGGTGCAGCAGAATGGAGACACTAAAACATATTGCGACATGTAAGGATGGGAAGAAAATGGATTTGAAGCATATTATTAAAAAGTGCGAACTGCTCATTTTTGATTTAGACGGAACGTTATATGAGGGGACAGACCACTTTGATTATTTTGCAAAGTGCTTACAACAAAAACTAAGTAAAGAACAACAAGAGCCCTTTATGCGTGAATATGAGGAAATGAAGTGTGGTGAGCATGTAGCAGCAATAGGAAAAGGTTATGATATTAATCGAGATTGCTTACTCTCTATTGACCCATTGACATTAAAAGTGGTTGCTGTAGAAGAATGGGATGGTCAAAGGTGGTCTCCAAAGAAAATAGAGGAAGTTTATAAAGATCCAATTTCGTTTGACTTTGAGCGGATCATTGCCATAGGTGATGGTTGGTGGCTTCCTTTTGTTATCGGTACTCATTACTGTATTGATAATATCAATGAGAGCTACAATGAAACAAAGGAATATATGGTTACTGATGAATTCCATTTGGAAAAAATTATTGGCTTAAAAGAATGGTTAGTCAGTTTAAAACAAGATAAACAGATTGTCCTGATGACAAACAGTGATCAGGATGATGTCGGTCGGTTGTTACATGAATTAGATTTACAGAACGTATTTGATCATGTGATAACTTCTGCCAAAAAGCCAACGGAGACAAAAAGGCTGTACCATGAATTAATGGAACATTACAAAGTTAAAGCAGAACAAGTGGTATCAATAGGTGATAATTTTTTAAATGAGATTGCCCCAGCTCTATTAATGGGGATGTGTGGGGTGTATATCCAACCAAATGAACAGCAAATAGAACATGAAAATCTAATAATAATTAAGAGAATTACTGAATGTTATAAACATTAGAATCATTTTATTTACATATGGATGTCGAAGGGTCGCGTGAAAAGCGACTCTTATTTTTGATTTTCGTCAAAATAACCCTAATTGTTTAAATTATATATATAATTATGTCAATTTATAATTTTCATAAAATTATAAAAATTATGTTGACTTGAGCGCATGCTCATTTGTATAATCGTGTTAACGCTTACATATGAGGACAAAGTGAGGAGGAAAAGTAATGGCAATGTTGACTGTTGAAAATGTCTCACTTCAATTTGGTGGGGTTAAAGCGTTAAATGATGTTACCTACCATATAGAAGAAGGGGAAATATTTTCACTAATCGGGCCGAATGGTGCCGGAAAAACGAGTATGCTAAATTGTATTAGCGGTCTGTATCGACCTACGAATGGTTCAATGAAGTTTCAAGGTCAAGAAATATTGACAATGAAACCTTATAAACGAACAGGACTTGGAATTGCACGGGCATTCCAAAATATTGCTCTTTTTGCTCATATGTCGGTGTTAGATAACTTAAAGCTTGGACGACATATTCTGATGAAGTCGGGAATGCTTTCAGGGGGACTTTACTGGGGAAAGGCACAAAAAGAAGAAGTAGAGCACAGAAGGGCGGTCGAAGAAGTAATTGAATTTCTTGAAATGCAGGATATTCGAAATGTACCAGTTGGCACATTACCATATGGCCTTCAAAAGAGAGTTGAGGTTGGGCGGGCACTGGCGCTTGATCCAAAAATGATCTTATTGGATGAGCCAATGGCTGGTATGAATAGCGGGGAGAAAGCAGATATGGCCCGTTATATTATTGATATGCATGAAATTAAAGGAATGACAGTTGTATTGATTGAGCATGATATGGGCGTAATTATGGACTTGTCTGACCACATTGCCGTGCTTGACTTTGGAAAATTAATTGGCTTTGGTACACCTGAAGAAATTCAGAAGAATCCAGAAGTAATTCGAGCTTACTTAGGTGAGGAAGAAGTTAGTTAAAGGAGGCTATGACGATATGTCTGAAAAAACGTTGCCGCAGCTACTACTGGAAAAGGCTGAAAAGGACGGTAATAGCATTGCTATGAGGCAAAAGGAATTAGGGATATGGAATGAGATTACATGGTCTTCTTATTATGAAAATGTGAAGCAGCTTGCACTTGGTTTACAACAATCGCTAGGTTTTAAACGGGGGGAAAAGCTGGCCATCATTGGAGAGAATAGACCGCAATGGGTCTTTACAGAACTTGCTGTACAAAGTGTTGGCGGAATACCAGTTGGTGTCTATCAGGAAGCAGGATCATCTGAAATCGTTTCAGTCATCAACCAGTGTGAAGCTAGATTAGTTATTGTAGAAGACCAAGAACTCGTTGATAGATTATTAATGATAGAACAAGAGTTACCTAATGTTGAAAAAATTATTTACTATAATCCGAAAGGAATGCGGAGATATAACCATCCAAAATTACTCGATTTTGCTGATTTGCAAGAAGTGGGTAAAAAGTACGATAGTAATCATCAAGAGCATTTCAAACAAGAAATTAGTAAAGGGAAAGCGAATGAGACCGCGATTATCACATATTCATCTGGAACTACAGGAGAGCCAAAGGCGATTCTTCTCTCACATGGAAATTTAGTTTCAGCTGCCAATCATATGGCTGATATCGATCCGGTCAGCGAGAGTGATGACTGTTTATCATTTATGCCATTAGCATGGATTGGTGAACAAGTAATGGGAATCTCACTTTCGTTAACCCAAGGAGTAACATTAAATTTCCCAGAAGAAACATCGACTGTATCAGGGGATTTAAGAGAAATTGGTCCGCAGGTTTTGTTTGCGCCACCTCGTATGTATGAAAACATTGTCTCGAAATTCCAATTGCGTATACAAGGTTCAAGCTGGTTTAAGAAGAAGGTTTACAATCTATTTAAACCTTATGGCAAGAAAATGGCTGATGCAAAGCTAAATAATACACCGGCTTCTTTTTCAACTAAGATCATGTATACAATAGGAGATTTTCTTGTGTTTAGTGCTATAAGAGATCACTTAGGATTAGCAAGGATTAAACGAGCTTATTCAGGTGGGGGATCGCTTGGTAAGGAAGTGTTCGAGTTTTTCCATGGCTTTGGAGTCAACTTAAAGCAAACATATGGATCAACTGAGCTTGCAAGTATAGGTTTTGCCCACCGAGATGGCGATATTAACTTAAATAGCGTTGGTGTGCCACTGCCAAATACAGACGTTAAAATTTCTGATGAAGGAGAAATTTTAATTAAAAGTCCAACTGTTTTTCAAGGCTACTTTAACAATGAGGTTACGTCTAAGAAAGCACTTGATAACGGCTGGCTGCATACAGGGGATGCCGGATACTTAGGTGATGATGGTCATTTGTATATGATCGATCGAATGGAAGAGGTCTTTGAAACTAAGTCGGGAGAGCTCGTTTCACCGAAATATATTGAGAATAAATTAAAGTTCAGTCCGTATATAAGAGAAGTTATTGCAATTGGGAAAGATCGGCCATATGTCGTGGCAATGATCAATATTGATATGGAAAATGTAGGTAGATGGGCTGAGAAAAATCAACTGGTTTATACAACGTATGCGGATTTAGCCGCATTACCGGAAGTAACGAATTTGATTGAAAAAGAAGTTTCCCAAATTATGAAGGATGTACCTGAAGAATTACGAGTCAAGAAATTTATACTTCTTCATAAAGAACTAAGTACTGCTGATCATGAACTAACTCGTTTGAGAACAGTACGAAGATCCTACGTAATCGAAAAGTATCAATCATTAGTTGACGGCATGTATGGTACAGAAAAAGAAATTACGATTCAGGTGAATAACGGGTTAGAAACGGACCAGGAAACAAAACTTCGAATTGTTTTATTAGATGTAGGACAGGAGGTGGCATAGAGAATGACGTTTTTCTTGCAGATGTTAATTACAGGAATCGTTGTAGGGAGTATTTACGCGTTAGTTGCATTAGGATTCGTCCTCATTTACAAGGCGAGTGATGCCCTAAACTTAGCAAATGGTGAATTTGTATTAATTGGATCTTACATTTGTTTAACGTTAGTAGCAGTGTATCAAATTCCGTTCTTTATTGCCTTTCTTCTTACTTTAGCCTTTAATGCTGTTTTAGGTATGGCGGTTGAAAGGGTTGTACTAAGACCATTAATTAATGCTCCGGTTATTTCGGTCATTATGGCAACAATTGGTTTATCGAGTTTATTAGGCGGGATCGTTCATATGATTTGGGGCCATCAAACAAAGTCATATCCATCTATTTTCCCAACTGCGCCAATTGAAATAGGTGGAATCATTATTTCACCAGTTTATCTATGGTCGTTCATTATCGTTATGATTTTACTTGTTGCATTTACAATCTTCTTTAAATATTCAAAAATGGGTCTCGCAATGCGAGCAGTTGCAGACGATCAAATGGCGGCACTATCGATGGGAATCAGTGTTAAATCGGTATATGGAATTACGTGGGGTATCGCTGCATTAGTTGCTTCAGTAGGTGGGGTTTTGCTTGGAAATATCAACGGTGTTGACGCTTCAATGGCGATGATTGGTTTAACGGTACTTCCGGTTGTTATTTTAGGCGGACTGGACAGTATCCCAGGTGCGATTATAGGCGGATTTATCATTGGTATCTCACAAAACTTGGCTGCTGGTTACTTACAGCCAATTCTTGGAGGCGGTATTAAAGAAGTTATCCCATTTATCATTGTAATCATTATATTAATGCTTAAACCACATGGCCTCTTTGGCAAAGGTGGAATTGAAAGGGTGTGAATGAATGAAGAATCCGTTCGTTATGGAATGTGGGAACTACAAAACGAGCTATAAGAAAGACATGGCTCTTTATCGGAACCCGCGAATACAAAGAAGGATGTTAATAATTGTAGCGCTACTATTTTTGTTCCCGCTCTTTGCATCAAACTATGTCATTGGTCTTGCAACATTATGTGCCATTGCTGTTATCGGAGCGATTGGTTTAAATATTCTAACTGGTTTTACAGGACAAATTTCTGTTGGGGTAGGGGCTTTCTTAGCCGTAGGTGGATATACTTCAGCAATATTGACATCGACATTAGGTTGGAGCTTTTGGATTTCTCTTCCACTTGCCGGTATTGTCACAGCTGTTATTGGTGGATTATTTGGAATTCCGTCACTGCGATTAAAAGGTTTATACTTGGCGATTGCTACGTTAGCAGCTCAAGTTATTATCCTTTGGATTATCGGCCGTGCGAGTGGTTTAACTGGTGGTAGTGCGGGTATGATTTTAAGCCGACCATCCATTGGTGGATATTCATTTACTAGCCATAACAGTTATTATTACCTTTGCTTAACGGTTGCTGTAATAACAACGATCTATGCTTTAAATCTATTTCGTTCGAGAACAGGCCGTGCGTTCCTGGCTGTACGTGACCGAGATGTTGCTGCACAAATTATGGGAATTAACTTGTTTAATTACAAAGTAATGTCATTTGCAATCAGTTCATTCATTGTTGGTATTGCTGGTGCATTACTCGCACATTATACGATGGTTGTTACTGTTGAGCTCTACAGTATTGATGTTTCCATTCAATACTTAGCCATGATCTTAGTTGGTGGATTAGGCAGTGTGTTTGGTGCCATCTTAGGAGCAGTCTTCATCACTTTATTACCGGTAGGATTAGGCTTTATGGTTGAATTTTTGACAATTTATATGCCTGATGCTCACTCTCTGCTCTCATCATTCCGTGAATTTGTATTCGGTTTGGTAATCATTCTGTTCTTAATCTTTGAACCAGGTGGTCTGGTTCATATCTGGAATAACATCAAAAATTATTTCCGACTATGGCCATTCTCTTATTAAAACGTTAAGTAACTTTGGGATTTTGAAGCTATTACATACTAATTTAGTTAATAGTTGAAAGTTAAAAAGTTAAAAGTTATTGAAAGCTTCACTGAGAAGCTTTCAATAACTCTACACTCTACACTTTACACTCTAAACTTATAAATTACATAGTAATAGCTTCATCCAGATAAAAATGGTTTATCTATTAAAAGGGGGAAAATAGTAAATGAAAAGAAGTCGTTGGAGCAAAATTTCTACAGTTGTAGCATCATCTGTTCTTGCAATTGGTTTATTGGCAGGTTGTGGAGGCGGAGAGGAAGCTTCTACTGATTCTGCAGATGGAGGCAGTTCAGGGGATTCAGCAAAAGTAGTAAAAATCGGTGGAATCTTTGATGAGTCAGGTGCAACTGGTGATGTAGGTGCACCATATGCTGAAGGAGCAAGAGCTTACTATGAATACCTTAATGCAAATGGCGGATTTGATGGCTATCAAATCGAATTAGTTGGTGAAGATTATGCCTATGATATTAGTCGTGCACAACAAATCTATCAATCTTTAAGAGACCGTCATAAAGTACCTGCAATCATTGGATGGGGTACAGGAGATACAGAGGCTTTACGTAGTCAGATTATCAATGACGAAATTCCATTTATTTCTGGATCTTATTCCGAAAACTTAAAAGATACAGGAAGTGAAAGTGGATTTAACTACTTAACAGCAGCAAGTTATTCTGACCAAGGACGTGCAGTGTTAGAATGGATTGCTGAAAACCATGAAGGTGATAAGCCGGCTAGAGTAGCACTTGTATATCAAGAAGGACATCCGTTCAGTGAATCGCCAATGGCAGATCTGAAAGCGTACGCTGCTGAGAATTTAGCAGGTGTTGTTGAGCTTACTCCGGATATTTTAATCGAGCTTGGCGATACTGATCCACAAACGTCATTACAGTCATGGGCAAGAAGCAATGAAGTACCAGACTATACAATCATTAACTATACTTGGAACCAAACGAGAAATGTTGTTCGTGATGGAAAACGACTTGGCTGGGATACACAGTTTATGGGCTTAAACTGGACAGCTGGAGAAGGATTAATTCCTACTGGTAGCGATAACCAGCAATGGGTTGATTCATTAGATGGCTTTATTGGGGTAGTAACGCACGCGTTTCCGTTTGAAGATCTACCTGGTATGGATCCAATTAAAGAGTACCTAGATTCTAAAGGAAAATCAATTGAAGACATTAACCAAAAGTTCGTTCAAGGCTGGACATCAGCATCAATCTTTGGAGAAGCAATCCGTATTGCGATCGAAGAAAAAGGTGGAGATATCACTGGTCTTGATGTGAAAGCTGGTATGGAGTCTATTAACGATTTAGACTTAGGCGGATTAGGTTCAAATGTTTCATTCTCACCTGATAATCACGCTGGTACAGACAAAATCCGATTAGGTCAATTAAAAGATGGTCAATGGGAGATTATTACAGACTACTTTAGCTTTAGCGACTTAAAGTAAAGCTTACAAGTTTGGGAGGACAATCTAATCAAGTTGTCCTCTCAATTCTTTAAATAGTTATTAAAATAGTTAAAAGTTAATGAAAGCTTCTTCGGGAGGCTTTCATTAACTCTAAACTCTAAACTCTAAACTCTAAACTCTAAACTCTAAACTCTAAACTCTAAACTCTAAACTCTAAACTCTAAACTCTATTTGTAGGAGGTTGCGTATGCTCCGTCTTAGTAATATTGAAGTTGTTTATTCAAAAATGATTCTAGTGTTAAAGGGCGTTTCACTAGAAGTTCCGGAAGGTAAAATCGTATCACTACTAGGTAGTAACGGAGCAGGTAAATCGACAACATTAAAAGCGATTTCCGGCTTGTTAAAAAATGAAAACGGGCAAGTGACAGATGGGACGATTGAATTTGAAGGGCAAAAAATAAGTGGGATTGACCCAGATCAAATTGTAAAAAACGGTATTTTTCAATGTATTGAAGGCCGAAGAGTGTTTAAGCATTTAACTGTTGAGGAAAATCTTATGGCAGGCTCATATACTAGGAAAGATCGAAAAAATATTAAAGATGACCTAGAACGGGTATATCATTACTTTCCAAAATTGAAAATGCTGCGCTCAAGAGCTTCAGGCTTATTATCAGGTGGTGAGCAGCAAATGCTGGCCATTGGCAGAGGAATAATGGCAAAACCGAAGCTGCTCCTATTAGATGAGCCATCACTTGGGATTGCACCGCTACTCGTTAAAGAAATCTTCCAAAATATTAAACAAATCAACAAAGAAGAAGGAATGTCAATTTTGGTCGTTGAACAAAACGCCAATGTAGCACTTTCTATTGCAGACTATGGCTATATTATGGAAAATGGCCGAATCGCAATGGAAGGTCCAGTAGATTTTCTACTTTCAAATGAAGAGGTACGTGAGTTTTATCTTGGAATGAATGATAAAGGAAAGAAAAGTTTCCGGGATACAAAAACATATAAGAAAAAAGTGCGTTGGGTATAATTACTTTTACTTATTTTTGAAGTTGCAAAGAAAGGTGAGGAAATAGCTCCTCACCTTTTTTTAGCTGTTCAGTATTGTATTGTTAACATGTTTTATTTGACCGTTTCTTTTATAGACACGAGGGACTCGTTTCCCAATTAAACAAACGACCTCATAATTGATTGTACCCATATGCTCTGCGACTTCATCAATGGATAAGAAGCTTTTGTCATTTCCACCAAAGAGAGTTACCTCATCACCAATCGTAACAGCAGGAAGAGATGACACATCAATCATTGACTGATCCATACATACCCGGCCAACAATAGGTACTCGAGTATTGTGAACGAGAACGTGTCCTTTGTTCGATAATAAACGAGAAAAACCGTCTGCATAGCCAACCGGGATAGTAGCAATATCAGTTGCGTCTGTTGCTGTAAATGTACAACCGTAACTTATAGATGTTCCAGCACTTACTTTCTTTAATGCCGATATTTTTGTTTTAAAGTGCATCGCTTGCTGAAGCGGAAAAGCTGGATTATTCACATCTGCTGATGGGCGTAATCCATAAAGACTTATTCCAACACGGACCATGTCAAGGTGCATGTGAGGAAAGTTAATAGTTCCTGCACTGTTGCAGCAATGTTTGATCGGAATCGCAATCTTATGTTCCTCTAAATAATGGATCATCTCTGTGAATCGTTCGAATTGCTCATTTGTATATGTTGAGTCATCACTATCAGCACTGGCAAAGTGAGTAAAGAGTCCTTCTAGTACTATATTGTTGGCATTTACAGCGATATTTGCTAATGTAAGCAAATCTTCCTTTGTCGTTAGACCGACTCGACCCATTCCAGTATCGACTTTCAAATGAATAAGCGCTTTTTTATTTAAGTCTTCCGCACATTTGTTGCATTCTACAAGTACGTCTTCTGAATAAACAGTTATTGTAATGTCTTCTTCAATGGCTTTTATGACAGAAGTTGGCGGTGTATAGCCGAGAACTAAGATTGGCGTTGTTATACCATTCTTTCTTAAAACAAGTGCCTCATCCAAAAAAGCAACACCTAAATAGTCAGCTCCTGCTTCAAGTGCAGTTTTGGCTACTTCAACAGAGCCATGTCCATATCCGTCTGCCTTAACAACGGCCATAAATCTTGCGCCATTTGTAAGGTTATTTTTGAATGTCGTTGCATTATGATAAATCGAATCAAGAGAAATTTCTGTCCAAGTATCACGGTAACTAATAGTACTCATTATTAATGCTCCTTAAATATAAAGTGGGAAAGAGTTTCTGTATACTCTATCATAGAATACGACAAAGACCATGTAAATAGAGGAAAATCCCCTCATGATCTCAATCTTGAGGGGATCTTTATTTATATTTTTTATTAAACTGTAGCTACTGCTTTTTCAAGAGCTTTTTCTACAGGAACATATTCGTAGCCAAGGTCTCTAGCTACAGCTTCATAAGTGATCGAACCAGCAGCAACGTTAACACCAAGTTTAAGTGCTGGGTTTTCAGCAACTGCTTTGTTTACGCCTTTGTTTGCAATTTGTAGAGCGTAAGGAACAGTTACGTTTGTAAGACCGATTGTTGATGTTTTCGGAGCAGCACCAGGCATGTTAGCAACAGCATAGTGTACAACGCCATGTTTTTCATAAGTTGGGTTGTCATGAGTTGTAATGCGGTCAACTGTTTCAAAAATACCACCTTGGTCGATGGCTACGTCAACGATAACTGAACCAGGAGACATTGCTTTAATCATGTCTTCAGTTACAAGTTTAGGAGCTTTTGCACCAGGAATTAATACCGCACCGATAACTAAGTCAGACTCAGCAACAGCTTGAGCGATGTTTAAAGGATTAGACATTAATGTTTGAATGTCGTTTCCAAAGATATCATCTAATTGGCGAAGACGCTCAGGGCTAAGGTCGATGATTGTTACATCAGCTCCAAGTCCCATTGCAAGTTTCGCTGCGTTTGTTCCAACAACACCGCCACCGATAACTGTAACTTTTCCACGTTTAACACCTGGAATTCCAGCTAATAAGATTCCTTTACCGCCATTTGATTTTTGTAAGAATTGTGCACCGATTTGTGCAGACATACGACCAGCAACTTCACTCATTGGTGTAAGAAGTGGTAATGTACGATTTACTTCTACAGTTTCATATGCAATAGCAGTTACACCTTTTTCTGTTAATGCTTTCGCTAATTCAGGCTCAGCTGCTAAGTGTAAGTATGTGAATAGGATTAAGCCTTCACGGAAGTAGTTGTATTCAGATGCTAATGGTTCTTTAACTTTCATTACCATTTCAGCTGACCAAGCTTCAGCAGCAGTATCAACAATTGCAGCTCCAGCTTGAACATAATCTTCATTAGTGAATCCGCTTCCAAGACCAGCCTCAGTTTCAATGATTACTTTATGACCAGCTTTAACTAATGCATCTACCCCTGCAGGTGTTAAAGCAACACGGTTTTCATTATTTTTAATTTCTTTAGGTACTCCGATTAACATAATAAAAATCCCCCTTAAGTTCAGTCAATTTCAATTAAATTGCTTGATAATCACAGTATAGTTTTTCGTCTCGGATTCCGCATTGTTAAGAAAAGAAAAAGAAAGAAAGTCTATTTGTTTAAATTAACAAATAGACTTTCAAAACCGTTGATAAATCTAACCTAAAGGCAATAGTTTGTTATCAAAATTCTTTTTGATCAATTTTATTTAGTTTAATTTCCAAATATAATGTCATTTTCTGGTTAGGATCTTTAAGGTTCATCCCCGTGATTTCGGAAATACGTTTTAGGCGATAATTTAAAGTATTCGTATGAACATGAAGTTCTTTAGCGGCATCATGTACATTACTGTCATTATTTAAAAAGGCTTCTAATGTTTCAAGTAATTGTGTTTTATTAATTTTGTCATAATGAATTAACTGAAGCAGTGTAGAGTTTTCAAACCCATCTTCTTGTCTTTTTTGCAAAATGACATCTAAATATCGATAAATGCCAAGAGATTGATATGTATAAAGATGTCCAATTTCGTGTGGAAACTGATTTTTTAATTCTAATACAGTTAGTGCTTGTTGATAGCTGGCTTCAATTTTTTCATATTTATCATAAATATTGCCGCAACTTCCTTGAATACGTGAGACTTTAAATCGTTTGTTCATTTGGGCTACAAAATCACTAATAAATTCATTGATACTATGATGAAGCTCCTTTGACAAGTTTGGAGAGACAAGTAATATTAGTTCTTTTCTGTCAATTACATGAAATGGAACTCGGAGCTGCTGTGTTGTTGTGAGCATATAAGTAATATGTCGTTCATTGTCAGTCGTTATTTCTTCTTCAAATTGAAAAACAATAACCGCAACAGGGTTAGGCGGAATCATTTCTAGTTGTTCAATCTTCTTTTTAATTTCATTATGTGCTTTAATATGCCCCGTAAGTAACTGCCAAAAAAACTCTTGATGACCTTCTTCTTTCTTCTTTTTTCTTACTTGTAAATGTAAAAGCTGGTTTTTTGCTGTTTGTGCTGCTTGTTTCAATAGCTGTAATTCTTTTTCGGATAGCTTGTGGTCAATTTCTAATGCCCATATGTACCCTAACATTTCATTGTTCTTCTTTATGGAAATAGCAACGCGGTCACCTAACCCGATATCTGAGATTTGTGAAATTCTTATTGGTTCGTCACTTTGGTTAAGTTTAGGGATAACACCATCTCTCCATAGGCTATTGATTACTTTTTCAGGTACCCTTCGTCCAATAATCGTAGCCACTCTGGCTGGATCAGTTTGGTTATCGTGTGAACTATATGCAAGTAAACGGTGGTTAGAATCCTCAATCGTTATCGGACATTTTAAGACATCACTAATACGATCAACTAAATTTTCTAAGCTGCCGAATGTTCCTTTGAAGGGATCTCGTTCAAATTGTTTTTCTTTCATCGTGAATCTTCTCCTTAAGTAGTTAGAAATCCGACGACTATCTTCTTATATAAATAATTTACTGGATCATAATTATATCGTGTCTAAGGGACATATGCCACTGTGAAACGAAATTTGATGTAACAAAAGATTAAAAAATAAAATTATTCCTCAATCCCTTCCCGTATTCTGATAATTAGTACAGTTTTTTGAATAAATGGGGGATCATTGAAATAAAATTTCAAGCATTTGGAATAATGCCTAACTTACTTTTTTGAATTATATCTACATTTGTTTGGTTAAACAACAAAGTGACGTTATGTTTTAGTATATTCACAAATGGGAAGGTTCACAGAAATGTTAAAATTACGTTATCAGTCTTTCAAAAACATTTTTTTTCAACATTTTTGGAAGCGTTATCACTGGAGGGGGAAATACAGATGGATATTTTAGCAATATTGGATAAAATTAATGGTGTCCTTTGGGGAACGCCAAGTTTAATCCTATTATTCGGAACAGGATTACTGTTAACAGTGATGTTACGAGGCCTGCAATTTAGAAGGTTACTTTATGCATTTAAGCTTGGGTTTACAAAAGAGGGTAACTCGGATAAAGATGCTGAAGGCGATGTTAGTAACTTTAAAGCATTGATGACTGCATTAGCCGGAACAATTGGTAATGGTAATATTGCCGGGGTAGCAACAGCGATCACAATTGGGGGACCAGGAGCAATCTTCTGGATGTGGGTTGTTGGTTTATTAGGTATGGCAACAAAATACGCAGAGGCACTTCTAGCAATGAAATACCGTGTTAAAAATGCAAACGGTGAGTATTCAAGTGGTCCGATGTATTATGTTGAAAGAGGATTAGGTAAGAAATTTAAATGGTTAGCTGTAGCATTTGCAATCTTTGGAGCGTTTGCGGCTCTTGGAATCGGGAACAGTGTTCAGTCGAATACAATTGCTGATGTTATGCAATCATCTTTTGGTGTTAATAACGTAGTAACTGGAATTGTACTAGCATTATTAGCAGGTTTAATTATTTTTGGCGGAATTCAACGTATTAGTACTGTAGCAGGATTTTTCGTTCCAATTATGGCTGTATTATATATTGGTGGAGCACTTATTATTTTAGCGGTAAATTACGATCAAATTATTCCTGCATTTCAATTGATTTTCTTCTACGCGTTTAATCCAATTGCAGCAACAGGTGGATTTGTCGGTGTTGTTGTATCAGAAGCGATTCGTAACGGGGTAGCTCGTGGTATTTTCTCAAACGAAGCTGGTCTAGGTACAGCAGCATTAATTGCTGGTAATGCAAAGACAGATCATCCAGTTAAACAAGCGTTAGTAGCAATGACTGGTACGTTTATTGTAACAATTATCGTATGTACAATGACAGGATTAGTATTAATGATTTCAGGGTTCTGGGACATGACTGGTGGATTACTTTCAGGGGTACCGCATGAGGTTGGCCTCGATGGGGGAGCATTAACGTCAGCCGCGTTTGCTTCAGTATTAGGTAAAGTTGGAGAATACATTGTAGCTTTCTCAGTTATCTTCTTTGGTTTCTCAACAATTGTTGGTTGGTATGTATACGGTGAAAAATGTTTTGAGTATCTAGTTGGTACGAAGGGGATTATGTTCTACCGTGGAATCTACATCTTTGCAACAGGTCTTGGAGCAGTTGCAAGCTTAACATTAGTATGGGCATTTGCTGATATGGCGAACGCACTAATGATGATCCCGAACTTAATTGCTTTAATTCTATTAAGTAAGGTAGTCGTTAGAGAAACAAATGACTTCTTTGAAAATCACTACAAAGCAGCAAAAACAATGAAAAAAGCAAGTTAATTTCTTAAAAAATTAAAAGTGGAAAGTTAAAAGTTAAAACATTGAAAAGCGTCGATTTCATGTATGAAATCGATGCTTTTCAACTTTAGCTAAAAGCTATTAACTTTCAACTTTCAACAACACAACACTCTACATTAATGCGTTCCCCGATGTCGGTAACGGTCTTTAATTCTTTCATTATAATGTGCCTCAATGTTTTCTGCTGAAAGTAAGCTGATGTTGGCGATTTCAGGTACATCATAATAAATTCTAGTCTGTTCATTGTTTAACCGTACATAGAGGGTTTTTGTTACCTCATCATAACCAATTTCAGCAAGCTCATCTCCGCCTACTTGAATATAATTAATTCCATTATCCATAAATCACTCACTCCATTTCTATTATAAGAATATTTTTTCCGATTTTCCGTAGAAAGAAACCCTTCACATTGACATATTTCCTTATCATTTTGATCAAAAATGTTATCCATCAGTTTTATTTTTCAATGATCTTCATAATTTATACATAATTACAAGGTATACTCAACTTTGGATTAAAGAAATTTCCGATCCAATGAAAAACAAAAGCTACATTTCTATAAAAAAATGACAAAAAGTGATATAGTATTTTAAGAGAAAAATGCTGAAAGGAACACATGAATGAATACTACTAAAAAGGCAGTCGTTGAATATAGTTTATTTGCAGCATGGGCAATATCTTTTATAGCAACATTGGGAAGTTTATTTTTTTCAGAGGTGATTGGATATATTCCATGTGAGCTTTGTTGGTATCAGCGTATTGTGATGTATCCGCTCGTCGTGATCTTAGGGATTGCTGTTGTGAGAAAGGATGCAAAACAATATATTTATGTATTACCAATTGCAAGTATTGGATTTGTCATATCCTTTTATCATTATCTAATACAGAAGGTCCCGGCTTTCGCCAGTAACTCGATTTCGTGCGGAGTTATCCCTTGTACGACACAGTATATTAACTGGGCTGGGTTTATTACCATTCCGTTTCTGGCATTAAGTGCATTTACAGCGATTATCGTATGTTGTTTGCTAATCTGGAAATACGATAAATAAAAAGAAGAAGGAGAGTAAGATGAAGAAAATTATTATTTTTTCACTAGTTATTGTTGTCTTTTTTGCAGCATTGGCTGTTGTAACGAATAACAAAAATTCGCAGCAGGTCGAAGGAAATCCTTATGGTAAAGAGAAATTAAACCCTGCTACAGTTAAACAATTAGATGACCCAAATTACCAAAATCAAATTTTACCAGAGGAATTACGGACGTCATTAGATGCGGGTGAAACAGTGACTGTATATTTCTACAGCCCTACTTGTCAATATTGTAATCAAGCATCACCAGTTATTGTCCCAATGGCAGAATCATTAGGAATTGATATGAAATTATTTAACTTACTTGAGTTCGAAGAGGGATGGGAAGATTACCCAGTACGAAGCACACCAACTGTCATTCATTTTGTTGATGGTGAACCTGTTGCCGGGATTGAAGGATTTGGCGGCGACTTAGGTGAGGAAGAATACAAAGAGTGGTTTTCACAATTAAAGTAAGGTCAAAGAGAAAGTAGATAACGATGTCTACTTTCTCTCTTTTTTTATCATTTTTTAGAATTATAGTATGTTCCAAGGATTATTTAGATTATCTCACTGAACATTGAACGTAATGCAGTTTTTAAAATTTTACCTGATGGATTTCTTGGTAATTCATGAACGAATTCAACCGATTTCGGTTTTTTATAGCTGGCTATCTTTCCGTTGCAAAACTGAATTACATCCTCTTCTGTAAGGGTATTGTCTCTTGGTACAACAATTGCCTTGACAGATTCTCCCCAGGTTGGATCAGGAACACCGATTACGGCGACATCAAGAATTTTTTCATTTGTATAAAGAATCTCTTCAATTTCTCGCGGATAAATGTTTACCCCGCCACTAATTAACATATCTTTCTTGCGGTCAACAATATAATAGTATCCTTCGTCATCTTGCATGGCCATATCGCCAACCGAGAAATAGTCGTCCAAAAATGACTCAGCATTCGCTTTTTCGTTTTTATAGTAACCATCCAACAGGTACGGTGTTTTAATATACAGTTCGCCAATTTCTCCTCTAGCCACAGGCTGTTTATTCTCATCTAAGATTTTACATTCTACAAATGGAAAAGGCTGACCAACGCAGCGATCTTTGCGTCGGATATCTTTTGGCTTGATGTTTAATGTAATCGCACTTTCTGTTGACCCATAAAACTCGTGTAAATCAGCTTCAGGAAAGCATGATAAAATATCATTTTTGGTCTGAGTAGGGAGTGCCGCTCCAGCAGAGATCATAACTCTCATTGAAGAAGAATTATAGTTCGATTTGATGTCATCAGGTAAATTAACAATAAAATTAAACATTGTCGGTGCCATAAATGTATTTGTAATTTGATATGTTTGAACGTCATCTAAGAACTGTTCAGGAGAGAATGATTCCTGAATGACAAGCGTACCACCAACAATTAACTGCATAACAAGAAATATCCAAGGTGCCGCATGATAAATAGGACCAGCGACTAAATGGACATCAGACTCATCGATTTTATATTCATAAGCGGCAACCATTCCAGTTAAGATACGAGATTTGTGTGAAATGACAACTCCTTTTGGTTTTCCAGTTGTTCCTGAAGTATAGCCAAAATAAAACGGATCTTGTTCATTGACTTGAACAGCAGGCTCCTCACTGGAACCTGTTTGTAAAAATTGGTCATAATCGACAGTTTGCTCAGTAGAAGCACCGATGACAAGAATCGTATCAAGCTGAGGTAATTTCGGTATAAGCGTAACAACTTCTTTTTCATATTCATTCGTTGTAATAAATCCGCGGCATTCGGAATCATTTACAATATATTCGACTTCAGAACCAACAAGGCGGAAGTTTATCGGAACAATAATCACACCGATCTTTGACAATCCTGCAATCACTTCGATATACGCTCGGTGGTTTTTCATGAATACCGCTACTTTGTCACCTTTTTTGTAGCCTTTCATTAAGAAAGCGTTTGCAATTTTGTTTGAGCGCTCATTCAGTTCTTCGTATGTATAACATTGTCCTTTATAAATGACCGCATTCTTATTTGCGTACTTTACCGCGTTCTGTCGCATAATTGATCCAAAAGTAAGCATGATACCGACCTCCTATAAAATAATATGTACCTATAGAAATTGTAACAAATTCAGAAAATTTTGTCATCAAATTATAAAGAACAAAAATATATGTTATGCCATTGTAAATATGATCCTAGATGATGATGAAGTCGTTACAGACATAATTGTTGATGTAGCGGATGATCATATCGAGGTAAAAAAAAGATAATCAAATGATGAGTGAAAGTCGGGACAGCGATCTCGGCTTTTTTTGTAATTGATAGAGCTTATGAAAAAGGAAGTAAGTTGAATTTGTTGAAATTATAGACAGTAGAATATTCTTTTTATCATTCAAAGACGTAGTAAATATATGAGTACAACTTGGGAGAAATCGTCATAACTTTTTATATTCCATCTTATTATTAAAATAGAGTTTTAATTAATAGAGAGTGAGTGATGTCCAGTGGTAAAAGATAAAGTGGTTTTTATTACAGGTTCGGCTAGTGGGATTGGATTTGAGCTAGCAAGAAAATTTGCTGATAACGGTGCAAAAGTTGCAATAAGTGACTTAAAACGTGAATTGGTTGATAAGGCGGTTACCACTTTACAAAAGAGCGGTGCAGAGGTGATTGGGTTCAAGTGTGATGTAACATGTGAACAAGAACTTATTGAAAGTATGAATGAAACAGTTAATCATTTTGGTCGTCTTGATGTCGTAATTAACAATGCTGGACTGCAACACGTTGCCAGTATTGAAGAATTTCCAACGGAAAAATTTGAGTTATTAACAAAAGTCATGCTCGTAGCCCCTTTTATGGCGATCAAACATGCTTTTCCAATTATGAAAAAACAACAGTTTGGTCGAATTATTAATATGGCTTCCATTAATGGATTGATTGGGTTTGCTGGTAAGGCTGCTTATAATAGTGCAAAGCATGGGGTAATTGGATTAACAAAAGTGGCGGCATTAGAGGGAGCGGAGTATGGAGTCACAGTTAATGCTGTCTGTCCGGGCTATGTTGATACACCATTAGTTAGAAATCAACTTGATGATTTAGCGAAAAACCGTAATATAACAGTAGACAAAGTGATGGAAGAAGTGATTTACCCGCTTGTTCCACAAAAGCGACTATTAGATGTGGAAGAAATTGCGGATTATACAATGTTTTTAGCAAGTGAACGGGCAAAAGGAATCACGGGCCAGGCAGTTGTTATTGATGGGGGCTATACAACTCAATAGGGGAAAGGTTAAAAGTTAATATCAACTACTAACCAACTAACCTACTAAAACGAGGTGATTTAATGAAGGATTCGAAAATCGAAGTAAATGGAATTGACCTCCATGTTGTTGACTATGGGGGAGAAGGTGAAACGATTATCTGTGTTCATGGTTTAACGGCAAATTGTCGGTTTTGGGATTGTATTGCAGAACAGTTCATTGATCAATATCGAGTTATTGCGTTTGACTTGCGGGGAAGGGGAGATAGTGCAAAGCCAGTAAGTGGTTACAATATACAGCAACATGCAGAAGATGTAAAGGGGATACTTGAACACTATGAAATTGAAAAAGCAATCTATGTAGGGCACTCATTAGGGGCAATGATTGGAGCATGTTTTGCAGCTACATATCCAGACCGTCTAAGATCGTTAATTTTAATTGACGGCGGAGCAGATGTAGAGCCGAACGTTTCTGAAATTCTTCGTCCTGCGATTGGAAGGTTAGGTAAAGTTTCAAAGAGTTTTAATGCGTATACAGATGAGTTGAAGGCGATTCCATTTTTTAAAGATTGGAATTCTTACATTGAACAATATTTTTATTTTGATGTTATTCATAATGAGGATGGCAGTGTTGTTTCAAAAGTAAGTAAAAATGCTATTGTACAAGAAATGAATGCTTTATTAGAAAGTAATGTTAACCAATTTCATAAAAAAATAAAAACACCGACTTTACTGCTTTGGGCTCCGCAAAGTTTGTACCATCCAACAGCTTACATCGTTACAAAAGAAAAAGGTGAAGAAATGGTCCATATGATTCCTAATAGTAAGTTCGTACCGATTAAAGAGTCGAATCACTACTCCATTGTTTTGAATGAGTATGAGGACGTAGCCCGAGAAATAAAAAAATTCTTAGCAGGAGAATAATGAAATTACTGAAATTACTTTATAAATATAAAGTAATATAAAACATATTATCATTTTCAGAAAACATTTTGTTAGTTTGTATATATTAAAAAGGTAGTCTCAACGAGTGAAACGTTGAAACTACCTTTTTTTATTTTTTTAAAATATTATGATGATTTAAACATCATTTAATGATAGAATTTTCACATATATAATAATGACAAAATACTAGCTATTCTAACATTTTTTGTAAAAATTCAGGTCCAAACATACTAGGAGAGGTGAAAACATGAAAAGTTTACAGGGAAAATTATTATTCGTTATCTTACCGGTTTTAATTTTGGCATTATTATTTGTGACATATGTAAACAACAGTCAAGCACAAAAGTTTCTTGAAGGGGAGTTTAACGAAAAAGCCGAAGTAAGTTTAGAAAAAGCACAAATCGAAATTAATGAATATTTCGTTCAAAGGCTGAAAGAGATTGAAGTACTAGCGAATACGAGTACAATTCAATCGATGAATGTTGAACAGATTGTTCCTTATCTAGCATCAGAATTAGCGCGAATGGGAAGTTATGAAATGCTTCTTGTGTCTGATCTGGATGGGATGGCGACATCACATGCAGGGACAGAAGCAGATGTTAGAGATCGTGATTATTTTGTTGCAGCAACACAATCTGGTGAAACGGTTCTATCACAACCTATTATTTCACGAGCAACAGAGGAATTAGTTGTAGCAATAGGTGCACCAATTAGAAATGAACAGGGACTTGCTGGGGTGGTCATTGCTACTGTACCAATCTCAGATATTGTCTCTCTTGTATCAAATCTTCAAATTGGACAAAACGGCTATGCTTTTCTTGTTAATGAAAGCGGTATCGTTATTGCTCACCCGAATCAAGAACTGATTATGGAGACGAATTTCCTGGAATCATCGGATTCAACATTTCGGTCAATAATTGAGCGGTCGATCAATAATGAAACCGGGAGTCTAGTTTTTAATGACAATGGTGTGGAAAGCTATGGCTATTATACAGTGATTCCTGAAACGAATTGGGGATTAGTTATTTCTGCTCCAGTTGCAGAGGTAACTAGTAATATATCGTATTTAGCTAAATTATCATTTATTACTGCTGCAGTAGTTCTAGTATTAAGTGCAATTATTATAATTTTATTTGCTAGACGTATTGTTATCCCAATCAAACAATTAAGTGAACTGACTTCAAGAGTTGCAGAAGGTGATCTCACAATATCAGTAGATCATCGTTCACGTGATGAAGTTGGAGTATTGTCAAATAATTTTAATACAATGGTTTTAAAAATGCAGGAAATGCTAAAAAATATTGATACTGTATCAAATACAGTGAAAAGCTCGTCAGATACACTACTAGTTTCAAGTCAAGAGACAAAACAGGCATCAGAGCAAGTAGCTGTTACGATTTCAGAGTTAGCTTCTGGCATGACCGATATTTCACATTCAGTAACAACAACAACTGACCAAATGAACCATATGGTTACTACAGTAAATGAGATTTCAAGTTTTACGGATGAAGTGATCGCTACGTCATCTCAAAGCAAGGCGGCAACAGAACGAGGAAAACTATCAGCCAACCAAGCTGTTGAAAGAATGGTTGAAGTAAATCGTAGTGTTGAAGAAGCAGCAACAATTATTCGAAAACTTGATCAACAGTCAAAAGAAATAGGAAATATTATCGGGATGATTACAAATATTGCTGACCAAACCAATCTGCTTGCTTTAAATGCGTCAATTGAGGCTGCACGGGCAGGGGAACATGGGAGAGGTTTTGCTGTTGTTGCCGATGAAGTTAGAAAGCTTGCTAGTGAAACAAGCGACTCTGCAGAGAGAATTGCAAGATTAATTCACGAAACGCAAAATGAAAGTAATCGCGCTGTTTCAGCGATTGAAAGTGGATTTAAAGTTGTTGATGAAGGTACAGGTACAGTAAGAGATGCAGGAAAAGCCTTTGAGGAAATTGATCGTTTTGTCGATAATGTTCTGAATAAAAATAAAGAAATTGATCAATCAATCAAACAATTACATTCAATTGCCAAAGACATTGGTACGAATATGGAGAGCGTTTCTGCAGTTATCGAGGAAGCGACGGCTGGAACTGAAGAAGTAAGTGCAAGCAGTGAAGAGCAGTCCGCATCAGCAAATCAGATTTCCTATGATGCTGAGAGTCTTGCTGAATTAGCAAATGAACTTCAAAAGATTATGACACAATTTAGAACAAAGTAAAAAAGGCGCCTAAGGGCGCTTTTTTTGTATAAAATGAGAGTAAATTTAGAATTAAGAATGTAGAATTAAGAATTAGAGAATAATTCCTTTTAAGAGGTTAAATTAATTTCTTAAAATAGCTTCGTAGAATATACGACCCATAATTCTAAATTCTATATTTTAAATTATAAATTATTTTTTTATATTTCTGTCTTGACAATAGTCGTCAAAGTTTTTAGAATTTAAGTAAGCAGACTGACTAGTCGGTTTGGGGAAGGTTCGATTAGCACTGCTAACCAGCCCAGAGCAAATAAAGATTGTTAGGAGGCTGGATAAAGCCATTGTGCTTTTCATATGATAAATGAAAACGTTTTAACGAATGATGTTAAGGATAGGAATGGAGGGGTTAATTTGTTTAAAAAAGTACTTATTGCCAATCGTGGAGAAATCGCAGTACGTATCATTCGCGCATGTAAAGAGCTAGGTGTCGCTACTGTAGCCGTTTATTCTGAGGCAGATAAAGATGCGCTGCATGTTCGACTAGCTGACGAAGCCTATTGTATAGGACCTCATTTATCAAAGGCGAGTTATTTAAACACAACCAATATTTTAAGCGTTGCTACAAAAGCTCAGGTTGATGCCATTCACCCTGGATATGGATTTTTAGCTGAGAATGCAGATTTTGCAGAGTTATGTGCAGATTGTAATATTACATTTATCGGACCATCACCTGAAGCAATTAACAAAATGGGTGCAAAAGCAGTAGCAAGAGATACAATGCAAGCAGCATTTGTACCAATTGTTCCAGGGACCGATGGCATTATTGATGATGTCGACAAAGCTCTAGAAACAGCAAAGGAAATTGGCTTCCCAGTAATCGTTAAAGCGACTGCTGGTGGAGGCGGTAAAGGAATGCGTGTTGCAGAGACTGAGGAAGATTTGAAAAAAGCAGTCTCAATGGCGCAGCAAGAAGCTGAAACAGCGTTTGGAAATGCCGGTGTTTATTTAGAGAAATACATTGAGGAACCACGTCACGTTGAAATTCAAATCATTGGCGATAATTATGGAAACGTTGTTCACCTTGGTGAGCGCGATTGCTCAATTCAACGTCGACATCAAAAATTAATAGAAGAAGCCCCATCACCAGCTTTAGATGAACAACTACGTGAGCAAATGGGACAAGCAGCATTAAAAGCTGCAAAAGCTGTTAACTATTCAGGAGCTGGGACAGTTGAGTTTTTATTAGACAAACATAAAAACTTCTACTTCATGGAAATGAATACACGTATTCAAGTAGAGCATCCAGTTTCAGAGTTAGTCACAGGTGTTGACTTAATCAAGGAGCAAATCTGTGTTGCTGCAAACTATCCATTATCATTTACGCAAGAAGAGATTGAAATTAATGGTTGGTCTATTGAATGTCGTATCAATGCTGAAAATCCAGACAAAAACTTCATGCCATCACCAGGAACAATTAACATGTATTTACCTCCAGGAGGACTTGGTGTTCGTGTCGATAGTGCAGCATATACGGGATATACAATTTCACCGTTTTATGATTCAATGATTGCAAAATTAATTGTTCATGGTAAAGATCGTGACGAGGCAATTGCAAGAATGAAACGTGCACTAAGTGAATTTGTTGTTGAGGGAATTGATACAACAATTCCATTCCATTTGCGATTATTAGAAAATGAAGATTTTGTCGCTGGAAATTTTGATACGAAGTTTTTAGAGAAGAACAAAATCTAAAAGATAACCATTCGGTTAGATTATAGAGGATGATTTAAAGCAGGTTTGGAAAAAATAAGTAAAGGCCCAATTAAACAAAGTGTCGTTACGTCAAAAGTAGGTGATATGAAGCTATGGCTCGAAAAACGACCAAAGATCGCATTGCCGAAACAGCCTTACAACTATTTGAAGTGAATGGTTTCCATGCCGTTACTGTTGATAAAATTGTCCAAGAGAGTGGAACTTCCAAGGGTGGGTTTTATCATAATTTCAAATCAAAGGATGAACTACTTTATACGATCCATGACTCATTTATCACATATGTTTTGGATAAGGCGCAAGAGGCATATGAGAAATGGCAAACACCTACTGAGCGTCTTTATGAAACAGTCAAGTCATTTGTGATGATGTTTGAAATGTATCGATCACATGTAACGGTTTTTTACCAAGAGAGTCTTTATTTAGCACCAGAATACTTTCAACAAATTAAACACAAACGTGATCGGTACAAAGAGATGATGTTTCGAATTGTTCAGGAAGGAATAGATGCTGGCGAATTTCGTCCAGAGGTGCCTGTTCCGATTATGTCAATGGCCATCTTTGGGATGATTAACTGGACGTATAAATGGTATAAGGCAAATGGTCTTTATTCTGTAGATGAAATTGCGAATATTTATGCCGATCTAGTCTTGCATTCAATTTTAACAAAAGACGCACTAGAAAAAGTTGAATATAGTCATTTGTTTTTAAAGAATAAATAACATTGTCAACTTGAGACCGACTAGTCGGTTTACAAATAAAACTATTAAACTAAACTACTATCGTAGAGATATGAAGGAGAGAAATAATTATGTTAAAAGTAAATGATATTAAAGAATTAATCCGTGCTGTAGACCGTTCATCAATTGGAGAACTTGTAATCAGTGGCGAAAACAAAGAGAAAATTACAATCCGTAAGCAAACAGTTGGAGTTGCAGTTGAGGCACCAGTTGTTCCAGTTCAAGCTCCTGTAGAAGAAGTTAAAGCTGAGCCGACAGTAGCAGCGGCACCAGCTCCGGCACCTGTGAAAGAAGAAAAGGCAGAAGCTCCAGCTGCAACTGACGAGTCACTGCACAAAATTGTTTCACCAATGGTAGGAACTTTCTATGCAGCACCAGCACCTGATCAAGACGCATATGTAAAAGTTGGCGATAAAGTAACTTCAGATTCAGTCGTTTGTATCGTTGAAGCTATGAAATTAATGAACGAGCTTGAAGCGGAAGTATCAGGAGAAATCGTAGAAATTCTTGTTGAAAATGGACAGCTTGTAGAATATGGACAACCTTTATTCCTTGTAAAAGAATAACAGCATTGTCATCATCAGAAAATAGATGCTAAGGAAAAGGGGGAAAAACAAGATGGACATTTTTGACAAAATTGAAATTATGGAAGAACGCCGTGAAAAAGTAAAGCTTGGCGGTGGAGAAGCAAGAATCGAAGCACAGCATAACCGTGGCAAATTGACAGCGCGTGAGCGTATCGATCTCCTTGTTGATGAAGGATCATTTGTAGAAATTAATCCATTTATTGAACACCGTGGATTAAGCTTTGGAGCTGACGGTGCAGAAGCTCCGGGTGAAGGTGTTGTTACAGGGTACGGGAAAGTAAACGGCCGACTGATTTTCTTGTTTGCACAAGATTTTACAGTGTTCGGTGGGGCACTTGGAGAAATGCATGCATTAAAAATTACGAAGATCATGGATTTAGCTGCTGAAAATGGCGCACCAGTGATTGGGTTAAATGACTCAGGTGGAGCCCGTATTCAAGAAGGCGTTCTATCATTAGATGGTTATGGTCATATTTTTTACCGTAACTCAATCTTCTCTGGTGTAATCCCGCAAATCTCAGTCATTATGGGACCTTGTGCCGGAGGTGCTGTATACTCTCCAGCAATTACAGACTTTGTATTCATGGTTGAAAAAACAAGTCAAATGTTTATTACGGGCCCTAAAGTTATCGAGAGTGTAACAGGCGCAAAAATCAACAACGAAAACTTAGGAGGAGCAAAGGTGCATTCAAGTAAGAGTGGGAATGCGCACTTTACATCACCTTCAGAGGCGGAAGTACTTGATCAAGTACGCAGATTAATCAGTTATATTCCTTCTAATAATGAAGAAAAGCCGCCACGTAAAGAGCCGGAAAATAAAATTCCATTAGATGAGCGAATTGATGAGTTACTTGATATCGTTCCTGTTGATGGTACGAAAGTATATGACGTTCGTAAAGTAATCAGTAAGATCGTTGATGATGAAGACTTTATGGAAGTTCAACCGCAATTTGCAAAAAACATCGTTATTGGCTTTGGAAGAATAGATGGGGAAACAGTAGGGATTGTAGCGAATCAGCCTAAATTCATGGCTGGTGGACTGGATATTGATTCATCAGATAAATGTGCACGTTTTATCCGTTTCTGTGATTGCTTTAACATTCCACTTATTACATTTGAAGATGTAAGTGGCTTTATTCCTGGAATTCAGCAAGAGCATGGCGGTATCATTCGTCACGGTGCAAAAATTCTTTATGCATATTCAGAAGCGACTGTACCAAAGATTACGGTTATTTTACGTAAAGCGTTTGGTGGAGCTTATGTTGCCTTAAATAGTAAGGCAATTGGTGCAGATTTAGTGTTTGCATGGCCAAACGCAGAAGTAGCGGTTATGGGTCCAGAAGGTGCAGCTAACATTATCTTTGCAAAAGAAATTGCAGAGAGTGATGATCCTGAAGGAACGCGTGCAGCGAAAATTGAGGAATATCGTGAAAAGTTTGCAAATCCATACGTTGCTTCTTCAAATGGAATTATTGATGATGTTATCGATCCTCGTGATACAAGAAAGAGCTTAGCAAGTGCATTAGAGATGCTAAGAAATAAGAAAAAGTCTTTACCAAAGAAGAAGCATGGCAATATCCCGCTATAGTTCGTAATAGTTGAGAGTTCTAGATGATCGAGTTGCATAGTAAGCGTGCAACATTTTCTAAAAAAGAAAAGAGTAGTATGGGGAGAATTGGATTGTACGGTAGGAGAGAACCGTTAATCATAGGAACGGGAGCTTCAAATAGTTATTGAAGGAACTTGTTAATTTCATGACAAAATACTCTTAACTAAAAACGATAAAGAAGGGAGAGAGCAGCAAGAGTTGACCATGACTCTTGCTGCACCAATATATGAGCGAAAAAGTGAAAGATATATTAGCGGAAATATGTGAATTTCCGATTCCATCATATGAAGAATGGCGCAAAGTAACAGAGAAGTCTTTAAAAGGTGCTTCCTTTGAGAAAAAACTTCTCACACATACGTACGAAGGCATTACGCTTGAACCAATGTATCGTAAGGAGAATATTCAAGGTATTCCACATCTGGACTCACTTCCGGGATCAGCTCCTTATGTTCGTGGGACGAAACCTGTTTTTAAGGATGCAAAAGCATGGGACGTAAGCCAAGAAATCTGTGAAACATTACCTGAACAATTTAATGAAGTGGTGAAGCATGATTTAGATCGTGGACAAACTTCGTTAAATATTGTTTTAGATCAAGCAACATTTTCTGGTTATGATGCAGATGAAGCTCCAGAGCTATTAGGTTCAAAAGAAGGAGTTTCAATTTCATCGTTAACAGATCTCCGTCAAGCTCTAGCAGATATCGATCTTACAAAAATTCCAGTGTATGTTCATAGCGGGCCTGTATCATTACCGTTTTTTTCATTATTAATTGCTTACGCAAAAGAAGGAAATGTAGCCATTGACCAGCTACAAGGTACAGTTGGTATGGACCCACTTGGGGCACTGGTTAGTAAAGGAACAATTTCATATGACATACAACAAAGCTACGACGCGATGGCAAAAGTAACAGCGTGGTCAAAAGATAACTGTCCTAATATAAAAACAATCATTGTTGAAGGGCACCCATACCATAATGGTGGAGGAAATGCTGTTCAAGAATTAGCCTTTTCATTAGCTGCTGCTGTTGACTATATTCAGGCGTTAGTTGAGCGGGGCTTAAATATTAATGATATTGCACCAAGAATTCAGTTCTCATTCTCGGTTGGATCAAATGTATTTATGGAAATTGCAAAACTAAGAGCGGCAAGATTATTATGGTCAACGATTGTTGAAGCATTTGGCGGTACCTCGGAATCTCAGAAGATGAATATCCATGCCCGCACATCATCTTGGACGAAAACAGTGTATGATCCTTATGTGAACATGCTTCGTGGAACAGCAGAAGCTTTTGCAGCCGCTGTAGGTGGAGTTGATAGTATGCATGTCAGTCCGTTTGATGAGCCGATTCAACCTTCAACTTCTTTCTCACGTCGTATCGCTAGAAATACGCAAATTATTTTGCAGGAAGAATCGCATTTATCACAACAAGTCGATCCTGCCGGCGGTTCTTGGTATGTTGAGTTGTTAACAGATTCTGTAGCACAAAAGACGTGGGAACTATTCCAGGAAGTCGATCAAAATGGTGGTCTTCTTAAGTCGCTTGAGGAAGGGCTGCCACAACAAAAAATTGCCGAAACAAAAGCAGAAAAAGCAAAGAATATCGAACATCGTAAAGATATCTTTGTAGGTACAAATATGTATCCGAATGCTGAAGAAAAACCTCTTGCAACAACGAATAGGAATGAGCAAGAAGTTCTAGAACAACGTCAAGCGGCAATTGAAGGCCACCGTTCATCTCGTACGTTACACGTTGCAGACATAAGTGCTGAAACTGTAGAACAAGCCATTTCAGCGATGGAGCAGGGGGCAACAATTGGTGAAGTGGCAAAAGCGATCGGCAGGGATTCTACTAGTCTAACAATTAAGGCGATAACAGCTGAACGCGGTGCCGAGCGTTTTGAACAATTACGGGCGGCTTCAGAAGCGTATTTCGCTGAGACTGGAAAACGTTTGCAAGTATTTCTTGCTAACTTGGGACCGATTCCAAAGCATAAGGCTCGAGCAGATTTCTCTGCTAGCTTCTTTGAAGTTGGCGGCTTTGAGGTACTTCGTAATAATGGATTTTCGACTGCTGAAGAAGCAGCAAATGCTGCACTTGAATCAAAAGCTGAGATTATTGTTATTTGCGGAACAGACGAGAGTTATCAAGAGGTTGTACCAGTATTAGCGGGAAAACTAAAAGAATCAGAACAATCTATCACAGTAGTTTTAGCTGGTAAACCAGCACAAGAGGATCAACAAGTATTCAAAAACGCGGGTGTTGATGAATTTATTCATATGCGCTCGAATTGTTACGAAGTGCTTGTGAAGCTACAAACCGAGAAAGGAGTTGTCCAATCATGACAAAGCCTGATTTTAAGAACATTGCATACACAACAAAAAAAGAAAATGCCAGTATAAATGAGTGGCGTAAACAGGCTGAACAAGAAACAGGAAAATCAGTTGATGAACTCCTTTTTCGAACGATGGAACAAATTGATGTAAAGCCATTGCATACAAATGAAGATACAGCAGGTATGAGCCATCTTGATTATGTTGCAGGTATTCCGCCATACTTACGTGGACCATATCCTGCAATGTATAAAAGTCGTCCATGGACTGTTCGACAATATGCAGGATTTTCAACAGCAGAAGAAAGTAACGCTTTTTATCGCCGTAACTTAGCGGCAGGTCAAAAAGGACTTTCCATTGCCTTTGATTTGGCAACTCATCGTGGCTATGATTCAGATCATCCACGTGTAGTCGGTGACGTTGGGAAAGCAGGAGTAGCAGTTGATTCAATCCTTGATATGAAAATTTTATTTGATGGAATACCGCTTGATCAAATGAGTGTTTCGATGACAATGAACGGAGCTGTACTGCCGGTTATGGCTTTTTACATTGTCGCAGCAGAGGAACAAGGGGTCAAACAGGAGCAATTAGCAGGTACAATCCAAAATGATATCTTGAAAGAGTATATGGTAAGGAATACGTACATTTATCCACCTGAGCCTTCAATGAAAGCGATTGCTGATATTTTTGCCTATACATCTAAACATATGCCGAAATTTAATAGTATAAGTATTTCAGGTTATCATATGCAAGAAGCGGGGGCAACAGCCGATATTGAGCTTGGTTATACATTAGCAGATGGTCTTGAGTATGTAAGAACAGGAATAAAAGCAGGAATTGACGTTGATGCGTTTGCACCGCGATTGTCATTCTTCTGGGCAATCGGCATGAACTACTTTATGGAAGTAGCAAAAATGCGCGCAGGTCGTTTAATCTGGGCAAAATTAATGAAGCAATTTAACCCGAAAAATGAAAAGTCATTGGCACTGCGTACTCACAGTCAAACATCTGGTTGGAGTTTAACAGAACAAGATCCATTCAACAATGTGACTCGTACTTGTGTTGAAGCGATGGCGGCAGCACTTGGGCATACGCAATCATTACACACAAATGCACTTGATGAAGCGATTGCTCTGCCGACGGACTTCTCAGCTCGTATAGCTCGTAATACACAGCTGTTCTTACAAGATGAAACAGGCATTTGTAATGTACTTGATCCTTGGGGCGGTTCATACTATGTTGAATCATTAACAGCTGAGCTTGTTGAGAAGGCATGGGCACATATTCAAGAGATTGATGAACTTGGTGGAATGGCCAAAGCGATTGAAACCGGGTTACCGAAAATGCGTATTGAAGAAGCAGCGGCACGTCGTCAAGCTCATATCGATTCTCGTAAAGAAGCGATTATTGGAGTAAACAAATACCGCCTTGATAAAGAAGAGCCATTAGATATTCTTGACATTGATAATACGGCGGTGCGTGAAGCACAAATTCGCAGATTGGAAAAACTGCGTGCTGAGCGTGATCCAGCTCGAGTTGAAGCCGCATTAAATGCGATTACAAAGGCAGCAGAAACAGGTGAAGGAAATCTTCTTGAGCTAGCGATTGAAGCAGCACGTGCGAGAGCAAGCTTAGGTGAAATTTCTGATGCATACGAAAAAGTCGTTGGACGTCATAAGGCGGTGATTAGGTCGATTAGCGGTGTATACAGTGCAGAATTCGGTGAAGAAGAAGTGAAGGTAGTTCGTCAAATGACGGATCAATTTGAAGAGCGTGAAGGACGCAGACCTCGTATTATGGTTGCAAAAATGGGTCAAGACGGCCATGACCGTGGTGCGAAGGTTATTGCAACAGCTTTTGCTGATCTTGGCTTCGATGTTGATATCGGATCATTATTCCAAACGCCTGAGGAAACAGCATTACAAGCGGTAGAAAATGATGTTCATGTCATTGGGATGAGTTCCCTTGCAGCCGGACACAAAACCCTTCTTCCTCAACTTGTAGCTGAGTTAAAGAAGCTGGGGCGTGAGGATATTATGGTTGTTATTGGCGGGGTAATACCTGCTCAAGACTATGAATATTTGAAGGAAAATGGTGCTTCCGCTATTTTTGGACCAGGTACAGTTATTCCAGTTGCTGCCCAAAAAGTCATCGAGGAAATTAATCAACGACTTGGCTATGAAGATGAGGACAGCAATGAGTAATGATAAGAAACGCCCTGAATGGACACCGAAAGAGCATAATGATGCATTCACAACAAATATTATGGATGGTGTGACTGGCGGGCATGATGGCATGAAACGCAGCCAACCTAGTAAGAAAAAACCTGTTCCAAAACGACGTGTATTGACTGTTGATGATTATGTTGATGGTGTTTTGAATGGTAACCGAACAGTAATTGCTCAGACAATTACATTAGTCGAAAGCAATTCACCGAAACATATGGAAACGGCACAGGAAGTGTTAAAGAAACTACTTCCTTATACTGGTAATTCAGTAAGGGTTGGTATTACGGGAGTTCCTGGTGCTGGTAAGAGTACATTAATCGAAGCGTTTGGGAGTACGCTTTGTGATGACGGTCATCGGGTTGCCGTTCTTGCGGTTGATCCGAGCAGCTCCATCACTCGAGGCAGTATATTAGGGGATAAAACCCGGATGGAGCAGTTATCTCGGAATAAGAATGCTTTCGTAAGACCATCTCCATCTGGTGGAACGCTAGGTGGTGTCGCCCGTAAAAGTCGTGAAACACTTCTTGTTTGTGAAGCAGCCGGGTTTGACGTCATTCTTGTTGAAACCGTTGGTGTTGGTCAAAGCGAAATTACCGTTCGCTCAATGGTTGATTTTTTCCTCGTTATCATGCTTACTGGCGCAGGGGATGAGCTGCAAGGAATGAAAAAAGGAATAATGGAAATTGCTGATGCCATTTTTATTAATAAAGCTGATGGCGATAATAAGCAAAAGGCATTAACAGCAAAGGCAGAATATAATCGAATCCTTCATTATTTACAGCCTGCCACAGAAGGTTGGATGACTGAAGCTCATACTTGTTCGGCACTTACTGGTGAAGGGGTACGAAACATATGGGATGTTATTTCCCGCTATAAAGATACAACCATTAAGACGGGCATTTTTGAAAAAAGAAGGCAGAAGCAAGCCCTTGACTGGATGAATACAATGATTCAAGAACAATTGAAAGAACGGTTTTATAACAATAGAGCTGTTAAGGAGCTAATGCCTAGTATTGAAAAAGAGATCATTGACGGGCAATTATCGGCAACATTAGCAGTTAACAAATTATTAGAAGTCTATAACTCTGATTCTAAGGGCTAAACCATATTTTGGTTTAGCCTTTTTTACGTAACCTTTATAATAACAAAGCTCCAGCGCTTATAAAGACGCTGGAGCTTTTCTTCTTATACTGGAGGGGTAATGTAACTCATATTTCCAGTAATTAAGAGTAACCCGAGTATAATCAATAAGATACCACTAATAATTTGGATTTTTCCAAGATGTTTCTTGAGGGCATTAATAAACGTGAATCCCAGTGCACTTAATAGCCCAATAATTAAAAAGGGAACGCCTAATCCTAATCCATAGACTAGAAGTAAAGCTCCACCGCGTAACATCGTTTCAGAATCGGCAGCTAATATTAAAATAGAACTTAACATAGGACCAATACAAGGTGTCCAGCCAAAACCAAATGCTAAGCCCATTAATCCTACACTCCAAATACTGTTCTTCGTTGTAAACAGTTTATCTAAGCGGTACTCACGATTTAGGAGAGTTACTCTTAATAGTCCTAATACATGAAGCCCGAATAAGATCACTACAAATCCTAAAAGCTTTGAGATAAGATTTTGGTAAGGCATAATCATTGACCCAATGGCTGATGCAGACATTCCAAGAATGATCAGTGGAATAATAAGCCCAATAATAAAGGCAAGCATTCGAGGAACGACTTTAAATTTTGATGTTGTATTCTCTTTTAATTCATCAATAGATAACCCTGTAATAATGGCCAAATAACTCGGGATTAGTGGAAGAATACAGGCAGAAGCAAATGACAAAATCCCTGCAGTAAAGGCTAAAACATAATCCATTTTTTAGCCCTCAACATCAGCGTTATGGAATTTGTCAAAGGCATCATCATATCGTTGCTGAAGCTCTTCTTTGTTAGGAATGATATAAGGATAACTTCCCATATTGTTACCTTCCTCATCAAAGAAGACATAAGTTGGTGAAACATTTGCTCCATAATGACGGGCGATGCTTTGGTCTAAGTCAATTCCCCATAAATGCTTAGCCTGATATTCCTCTTCAAATTTTGTCTTTATTTCACTTCTTTTTCCGTAAAATACAATTGTAATGACCTCAATTTCGTCTTGTTCTGCCGCAAATTCTTGAATGAATGGCATTGAATAGCTGCAGCATTCACAAGGAACTGCTACAAACTGCAAAATGGTTTTCTTTTTTCCAATATAGTCGTCTAGTAAAATCGGTTCTTGATCAAACCTCTCAACTGTATTTATATCGCCGTCACCTTCTGCAAAAAAAGAATATATAGTATATCCCATTCCAGCAAAGATGAACAGTAATAGTACTATAATTAGTTGGTTTTTCAACCTACTCCCCCCTGATCCTGATAATTCTTTCTTTTTCTCAAATGTTCTTTAAGATTTCACAACATTAATAACTAGAAAATGATATTATCTATGTACATCATACATTAATTTGGAGTGAGTATAATGAATAAAAGCAACTTTTTTATGACGTTTTTACTATTAATTTTTGCCATATCTTTAATTGGTTGCAGTTCTGAAAATAACCAGTTCGAATCAACAATCTTAAATGATGCAGAGGTTAACTTTTTAAATCAGGGTGAATTATTTCAAACTGGGGAAATGAACACGTACACTGTAGAAGTGACGGATTCTTCCGGAAGCCCTTTGCAACCTGATTCTGTTTATATTTATATGAATATGGAAATGATGAACCATCCTATGGAAGGTACAATGCATGAGGTAGAGGCTGGAACGTATCAGTTGGATTTACCTTTAGCAATGGCTGGAGATTGGTATGTACAAGTAACGATTAAAGATGGGGAAGAGGAGAAGGTGTTTGAAGATTTTGCTATCCAAGCAGAAGGTGAAAAAGTTATGGAAATCATGACTGGCTATCATGCTGATCAACAATAGTAAGTCCCCCTTTGGAGCGATTGTTCCAAAGGTTTTTTTATTATTTTGGTTCAGTTAAAGTTTGTTATTAAGAAGCAAAACAAGCATAAACATTAAGATTAATTAGAAAATATTCGAAAACTAACGGAACAAATTGGGAAAAACTAGAATAGTAATATAACATATGAGGAGGTGTAATCAGTGAGATTAGCTGACAAAGTTGCGATTGTTACAGGTGGGGGAAATGGACTAGGGAAAGAAACAGTTTTATTATTTGCAAGAGAGGGAGCTAAGCTTGTTATCGCTGATTTCGATGAAAAATCTGGTCATGAAGTACTTTCACAAGTAAAAGATTCAGGTGGAGAAGCAATCTTTCAACAAGTGGATGTTTCTAATTTAGAAAGTGTAAAACAGATGGCAAAAGCTGCGATTGAGCACTATGGTCGAATCGACATATTAATAAATAATGCTGGGATTACAAATGATGGTTTATTAGCAAAACTATCCAAAGAAGCCTGGCAACAAGTAATCGATGTTAATTTATCGGGTGTTTTTTATTGTGCTCAAGCCGTTATTCCAACAATGATTGAGCAAGGGAAAGGAAAAATTATTAATACATCATCAGTTTCAGGGGTATACGGTAATTTTGGTCAAACGAATTATGCCGCAACAAAAGCGGGTGTTGTCGGTATGACAAAAACCTGGGCAAAAGAATTAGGTGGAAAAGGGATTAATGTTAATGCCGTTGCCCCGGGGTTTATTGAGACAGGGATGACAGCGAAAGTACCTGCAAAAGTACTTGATAAGATGAAAGAAAAAGTTCCGCTTAAGCGATTAGGGAAACCTAGAGATATTGCAAATGCTTATTTATATTTAGCCTCTGATGAAGCCGACTATGTTAATGGAACCGTTCTACATGTTGATGGAGGAATTGTATTATAATGGATGTAGAAAAGTCATATCAATATGATATGGCTTTTCATATGACATCATTGAACTATCCCAACAACTCTAAATTCCAACCTTTAAATTAAGGAGTGTTCGAATGAACCACCTCATTATCTATATGCATCCGACAGATCAAAGTTTTAACGGAGCGATTTTACAACGTTATGTTCAAACATTGAAGGGGCAAGGTCATCATGTTGAAATTCGAAATTTATATAAAATGAACTTCCAGCCTTTATTAAGCAAGAAAGAATATGACGGTTTTTTTGAAGGAAAGTATAGTGATGATATTCAAAGAGAACATGATTATATTCGCTGGTCAGATGTCATCACTTTTATTTATCCATTATGGTGGACAGGCTTTCCGGCGATAGGGAAAGGATATATCGATCGAGTCTTTTCCTTTGGATTTGCCTATCGATTAAAAGATGAATCACCAATACCGTTATTAAACAACAAAAAGGCAGTGACAATATGTACTATGGGCACACCTTCTTCGGCGGCTGCAGAAACAGGGATACTTACAAGTATGAATCATAGTATGGATGAAGGGATTTTTCATTTTTGTGGAATAACAGTCATTGAGCATCTTTATTTTGGAAATGCTGTATTAGCTACAAACGAGGAACATGAACAAATGCTGGAGGCCGTTCAACAAGTCGCCAAAAAGGTATCTTGGTAAATTATTGAAATATCCTCTAGTCGTTAAGCATATGAATAATGTAATGGTTATGGTGCATCGATCATATGTCTAGAAAAACGTAAAGAGGGTGTGTATTTGTGAATGATATTGTCTTAAAAACGGTGGAAATCGATAATGGAGAAACGTTAGGGTACCGAGTACGTCGTGGCGGAGACAAAGTGTTACTACTTATTCACGGGAATATGACCTCTTCGAAACATTGGGATCTTCTATTGGAATCCATTGATGAAAAATATACAGTATATGCTGTAGATATGCGCGGATTTGGACTATCTTCCTATCATAAGTCAATTAATAGTATTAAAGATTTTTCAGATGATATTAAGCTTTTTGTCGATCGGTTACAATTGCAAACGTTTTCGATTATTGGCTGGTCAACAGGCGGTGCCGTTGGGATGCAGTTTGTGATTGATCATCCTGATTATGTAGAAAAGCTCATTTTACTAGAATCAGCATCCACTAGAGGATATCCTTTTAATGCGTTAGATGGCTGGAAGCTTGTCCGATTAAAATCGAAGGAGGAAATAGCTAACGATCGTTCAAAAGCAGCACCAGTATTAAACGCATATAAAAATAGAGATGGCATATTTTTGAAGATGTTATGGAATTCGGTTATCTATACCCATAATGAACCGTCTCCTGAACGATACCAAGAGTATATTGAGGATATGCTAACACAGAGAAATATTGTTGATGTCTATTCAGCGTTGAATACATTCAACATAAGTAAGCACCATAATGGATTAACGGAAGGGTCAAATCAGGCTGAAAACATTACGATTCCGACATTAGTTCTTTGGGGTGAAAGGGACCGTGTTGTCTCAAAAGAAATGACACATGAGATTATCGAAGATCTCGGTGATAATGCCCAGCTTGTTTATTTAAAGGGGTGTGGCCATTCCCCATTAGTTGATGATCTGGATCAACTCCTTCATGAGATTTATACGTTTTTGGATCGGTAATATCCGATAAAAACTATTGTCTTGCTGCCCATCAGTGGCAGGTGGATGTCGCTGATGGACTTTTCTTTCTAAATAAAATTTACGTTCTAAATGATTATGTACTGCTTAAACTAATAGTAAGAGATGTCCATTGTTGTAAGAGAGGTGCTGCTAATGAGAAAATTTTTCCTCGGTTTTACAGGTGTCTTTATCATTTACAGTATCATCATGAGTTGGTATTTACTTTATGGTGTTCAGGCTGCTATTCCAGTAGAATTACAAGGGACAGCAGCTGATCCACAAGTTTTTATGAATGCTGAACAATTAAAACAATCGATTGATTATGCCCGGATAAGAGATGTCCTCTATTTTATATCCATTCCTCTTGAATGGGGGATCTATTTATTTGTTGTACTCTTTGGCATATCAAAACGATTTGTCAGTTGGTCAAAAGAAATCACTCGTTTTTCTTTTGTACATACAACGATCTATGTCATCCTTTTATCGCTTGTTTCGTGGTTGCTTACGTTTCCAATTCAGTGGTACAGATTCCAGCTCTCTCATCAGTATGGGATTTCCAATCAAAGCTTTCATGATTGGATGAGAGATAATACAATTAGTTTTTGGGTAAGTGCATTCATTATGACGATCATTGTTTATGTACTTTATGCATTAATTCAAAGAACACAAAAACGATGGTGGTTATACGCTTGGCTGTTATCGATTCCATTTACATTATTGATGATGTTTATTCAGCCGGTTATAATTGATCCACTGTACAACGATTTTTACCCGATTCAAGATATAGAGTTGGAGCAAGAAATTTTAGCGCTGGCCGCCCAAGCGGAAATTCCAGCTGATCATGTGTATGAAGTGAATATGTCTGAAAAAACAAATGCGTTAAATGCTTACGTCAATGGAATCGGAAATAATTTGCGAATTGTGCTGTGGGATACAACGTTACAAAGTCTTACGAAAGATGAAGTGTTGTTTGTGATGGCACATGAAATGGGGCATTATGTACTACATCATCTTCATTGGCTTGTCATAGGAACGATTGCCATGTCCCTTGTTGGTCTGTATGTAACGTATCGTCTCTATACGTGGGTGATAAAAAGATTCGGTCGAAAGTTAGGAATATCGGGAACGAATGATCTTGCGGCATTGCCGGTGATTCTGCTTATTTTATCGCTTCTTTCTTTTGCTGCAAGTCCATTTATGAATATGATTTCAAGAGAATATGAATACGAAGCTGATCGCTATGCAATTGAATTAACTGAAGACGTGGATGCGGCAGTAGGGGCGTTTCAACAGCTCGCTGTTCAAAGTTTAAGTGATGTAAATCCACCAGGTATTGTTAAAGTATTTCGCTATACACACCCGCCGATGATTGAGAGGATTACCTATTTACAATCATTTGCGGAAGAATAAGTAAGAAGCAAGTCTCCGTCTTTGGAGACTTGCTTCTTATACGTTGAACCCTTGTTTTTTTAGCATTTCATCGACATGTTCGTAATATTGCTTATTATAAAAACGAGCAACTCCTTCAGACCAAGTCATATTTTTACGTTCTTTATTGTATTCAGCAATGGTTTGGTCATATTGATCAATGTATTTTTTTAAGTTATGTTCATATTCTTCCTCGTGGAGAACGGCCTTTTGTGGAAGGCGAGGTTTTTTATCAGGAGTTTCTTTGGCATAACCGACACATAAGCCAGAGATTGGTATAACATGTTCAGGTAGATTTAATAACTCAATAACTTCAAGTGGGTTTCTTCTAATCCCGCCTATCGCACATATTCCCAATCCTAATGATTCAGCAGCAGCGATGGTATTGCCCATAGCTAAGCCAACATCAACTCCACCTACAAGTAGCGAATCAATATCATTAACAACCATTAGTTCCTCGCCATGCTTTTCGGCTGCAAGCTTAGCACGGTAAAAATCAGCGCAGAAAACGAAAAAGACTGGAGCTTCTTCTACATAAGATTGATTACCGACTAGTTGTGCTAATTGTTTTTTCTTATTATCATCTTTGACAACGATAATGGACACCTGCTGGCCATTTACCCAAGAAGGTGCAGCTTGGGCAGCAGCGACCATCGCTTTAAGGTGTTCATCAGGTACTTCTTTATTTACATAACTGCGGATGGAACGATGGTTGGTTAGTGTTCGAATGACATCATTCATAAATGAAAACCTCCTATGTAAAACCCCGGAGCAGCAATAGTTTCTGCTTGGGGAGATATAAGTTTATAGTAGTAATGCTTTAGAGACTGTAAATGGAATGACAGTTTGTTCTTTAGGCTGATAGTAAACAATAAGAATAGTAGGTTCTTCTTTTATCTCTTTTGTTTTAATAAAATGTTCAATATCAAAAGCAAGAACTTCAATCATTGTGTGCTTATGCAATTCTTTTTCTGAAAGGGATAATTCCGCAAATATATTTGAAACAAGGTGAGGCTGCTCGGCAATCCCTTTTAAATAAGCAGAAAGCTCGTGCTTTTCCAAAGAAAAGTCCCACCATGGTTTTCGTGGTTTATGTTTATGATTCGTAAAGTAGTCATACATCATTAACCCTTTAATAATCTTTGTATGTGTTGTCTGTCTCTCTGACAGGAATTGATCGAGGCGACGGAACAAATCCTCCAGCTGATGACCAATTCTTGACCAGCCTTGTTTATCCCAATAATCACCAAATTGTTGAAAGAAGTCAAATGGTGAGTCAAATTCATCTTTGACGAGGAATTCAATCGTATTATCCATACGATGGTCATTCCAATATTTTTCTAATACATCTTCTACTCGTTTAATTCGAATTATCTCTGCAAATGAAAGAACATCATTGCTTAGAATTTCGTATGGTGATTGATCCAGAAAAACATAGTTATGCTCGTTTGCCCGAAGACGTACGCCAGTTCCTCTCAGCATTTTTAGAAAGCCGAGCTGTAACTCTTCTGGCCTTAGGGCGAATACATCGTTAAAGGTTTTTCGGAATGAGTCATAATCTTCTTCAGGAAGTCCGGCTATTAAGTCTAAATGCTGATCAATTTTCCCGCCTTCTTTTATTAAACGCACCGTTCGCGTCAGTTTTTCAAAGTTTTGTTTCCTGTTGACAATTTCATTGGTTGCATCATTAGTCGACTGTACCCCAATTTCAAAGCGGAATATCCCTTGTGGTGCATTTTCATTTAGAAATTGTAACACTTCGGGTCGCATAATATCGGCAGTGATTTCAAATTGAAAAACACAGCCTTGATGATTGTCGATTAAAAACTGAAAGATCTCTAACGCATAATCACGTTTAATATTAAAGGTACGGTCAACAAATTTAATTAATTTTGCCCCATTTTCAATAAGAAAAAGCAGGTCCGATTTGATACGGTCCATATCAAAGTATCGAACACCTACTTCGATCGAGGACAAGCAAAATTGACAGCTAAAAGGACATCCACGGCTCGTTTCAAAGTAGGTCACACGTTTCTGAAGTCCAGACAGGTCTTCCTCAAAGCGGTATGGTGTAGGAATTGAATCTAAATCGAGCTTTGGTCTAGGTGGGTTAATGACTGGCGTGCCATCGTCCTTCCTGTACGCCAAACCAAAAACCAAATGATATTTATTTGTTGTAGTTATTTCTGTAAGTAAGTGCTTAAATGTGTCTTCACCTTCACCAACAATAATGAAGTCGACTTCAGGTATTCGCTCTAACCAATAGTCAACATCATATGAGACTTCAGGTCCGCCAATGATAATTTTGATGCCAGGTTTAACTTTTTTAAGCATTTTAATAATCTCAATCGTTTCTTCGATGTTCCAAATATAACAGCTGAAACCAATGACATCAGGGGCTTTACTATACAAATCTGAAACAATATTCATTGCTGGGTCTTTAATAGTATATTCAACAATTTCGACTGGAAATTCAGGTTCTGCATAGGATTTCAAATATCGCAGCGCTAATGCTGTATGGATAAATTTGGCATTTAATGTACTAACAACAATCTTCATTGTATCCCTCAATTCAAACATAATCTAAACCAATCCTTATCTTACCATAAGGAAGAGTCAACGTATAAAGGTAACACTTAAAAACAAATGACAATTGAAATGAGTATATTTTCATGTTTTCCTATGTAATAATTAGAGTAGGGAAGCAGGATTTAGAAAGAAATACTGAAATAACCTCATATTATTTGTAACTATTAGGAGTATGGACGAAGATGACAGCTTTTAAATATGCAGCTTTATTTATTACGATCATTTTTCAAGTATTGGCAATTGCTTTTGTATTTATTAATTTGACTGTAGTCTACTATTTATTAGCAGGTTACGCATTAGCACTTCTTGTTTTGATAGGATTAGTTGTTCGAGAACGAATAAAAGAGAAGAAAGAGGATGATGATGATGATGATCGCAACTACTGAATTTATTCCAGGCAAAGAAGTTATGGAGTACAAAGGATTTGTAAAAGGAAATACAATTCAGGCAAAGCATATAGGCAGTGACATTATGGCAGGTTTAAAAAATATCGTCGGTGGAGAGATAAAAGAATATTCGAGTATGATGGAAAAAGCACGCAAAGTCGCGATAAAACGGATGGTAGAGGAAGCAGAGTCACTTGGAGCGAACGCGATCATATCAGTGAGACTCCAAACATCAAGTGTCATGAACAGTGCTTCTGAAATAGTTGCATATGGTACGGCTGTAGTCGTTGAATAGCATGTTAAAAAATGTCGAAGGATGAAAGTTGTTTTACCCTCAGCCTTTTGAGAAACCCCACTTTTATTTGAAGTGGGGCTTCTTTTTGCTGAAAATTTTAAAGGCAAACTCTCCATTTTATAATAGTGAATATTTTTCTAGAATAAATCATTTTTAGTGTTTCTTTAAATTTAAAGATGATCAATAGAAATAATATTCAAAAAATCTTCACTACTTATCCGCTAGAACGCTTTAGTGTGACGAATTTTTATGTTTACAAGATTAGGTGGATGTAATATGATAATAACTAATATTAGAAAATTTAAAAAACTATAGGGGGAAAATATTTATGAAGGTGATCAAAAAATTTATTGCAGTACCATTGTTAGCTTTAATGGCTCTTGCGGGATGTGGCAGTGAGGAAACTGCTCAATCAACAGAAAACGCAGAACAACCAGCGAATGAAGCACAGGAAATGGTCACAATCGGTACAACACAAATTGTCGAACATCCATCGCTTGATGCTGCATTCGAAGGGTTTAAAGCAGCACTTGCTGATAATGGCTATGTAGAAGGCGAGAATGTTACGTTTGATGTAAACAATGCTCAAAATGATATGAATACGAACGCAACCATTGCTCAAAATCTAGTGAACCAAAATGTTGATCTTATTTTTGCTAATTCAACACCGAGCGCCCAATCAGTTCTCAATGCAACAAGAGAGATTCCGATTATTTTTACATCAGTGACTGATGCTGTTGGGGCAGAGCTTGTACAAGCGATGGATCAACCGGGAGATAACATTACAGGTGTGTTAGATCTTCATCCGGAATCCATTGAAATGACAATCGATTTTATATCAACATTTTTCCCGAATTCAAAGGTTGGGTTAATCTATAACTCTGGTGAGCAAAACTCAATTGCTCAAATAGAAGCGGTAGAAGCTGCAATTGAAGGAACAAGTCTGGCTGCTGTTACGCGTAGTGTATCGACTTCAGCTGAAGTACAGCAAGCTGCTGAGTCTTTAGTCGGAAGTGCAGATATTTTCTTTATTGTGACAGATAATACTGTTGTTTCAGCTCTTGAATCTGTAATTGGTGTGGCTGAAGATCAAAACATTCCTCTTATCGTCGGTGAACCGGATTCGTTAAAGCGTGGAGGATTTGCAACGTTCGGTATTGATTATTTCTCTATCGGTTACCGTTCAGGTGAAATGGCAGCAGAAATATTAAATGGAGACAAAACAACAGCTGATATTCCAGTAGAATACCCTGCGGATATGCAATTATTTATCAATAAGGCTGCAGCTGATGCTCAAGGTGTTGAATGGAATTCAGAGTGGGATAATCTTGCTCAATTATTAGAAGAAGAATAAGAAATTAGTAGAAAGGAGAAGGAAAACAACATGTTTATTTCAATCTTTGGCTCAGTAGAAGCAGGAATTATATACGCACTCATGGCACTAGGGGTCTACCTCTCCTTTCGTATTCTTGACTTTCCGGACTTAACTGTAGATGGAAGCTTTGTTACTGGTGCTGCTGTAGCAGCGATGTTAATTGTCAATGGATACAACCCCTTTCTCGCGACAATAGTCGCTGTAGTTGCGGGCTTTTTAGCTGGATGTATTACTGGAATTCTTCATACAAAAGGGAAAATTAATCCACTTTTATCAGGAATATTAATGATGATTGCTCTCTATTCAATTAACTTAAGAATTATGGGGCGGTCAAATATTCCATTACTTAATCAGGATACTATTTTTTCGCATATAACTTCTTTTTGGCAAGGATTAGGCTTTGATCAGTTTTTTCATTCGATGGCATCGGCTGTTGGACTTACTCATTTGCCACGAACTTGGGGAATCTTATTCTTTGTCTTTGTCATTACGATTTTGATTAAACTTATTACAGATCGCTTCTTAAAAACAGAAATTGGCCTGGCACTTAGAGCAACAGGTGATAACAAAAGAATGATTCGAAGCTTCTCAGCAAATACCGACTCTTTAACGATTCTTGGGTTAGGGATTTCGAATGGATTAGTAGCACTTTCCGGAGCATTGATTGCCCAATACGGCGGTTTTGCAGATGTCGGAATGGGGATTGGAATGATTATTGTTGGATTAGCATCTGTAATCATTGGTGAATCATTATTTGGTACAAAAACAATTGCCCGAACAACACTAGCCGTCATTGGTGGTGCCATTATTTATCGAATTGTTGTCACTTTGGCACTTCGAGTTGAATTCTTAGAGACGGGTGACTTAAAGCTTATTACAGCAGTTATTGTTATCTTTGCTCTTGTCACACCTAAAATAGTAGAATCACGTAAAGAGAAAAAACGTCGACTTCGCAAACGGGCAGAACAAATCAAAATGGCGTCGGTAAGTAAGGAGGGAAATAGTAATGCTGCATCTTAAAGATATAAGTGTTACCTTTAATGAAGGGACACTTGATGAAAAGAAAGCTCTCCAACATATTAACCTAGCGCTAAACCCGGGAGATTTCATTACGGTAATTGGCAGTAATGGAGCAGGAAAGTCAACGTTAATGAATGTTATTTCAGGCTCGCAGACCCCTGATATTGGTGATGTATATATTGATAATAATCTTGTCACACATTTACCGGAATATAAACGTTCGCAATTTATCGGTCGTGTCTTTCAGGACCCGATGGCTGGGTCTGCCCCAACGATGACTATCGAAGAAAATTTAGCGATGGCTTATTCGCGAAATAAAAAAAGGACCCTCCGTTTTGGAGTTACAAAGAAACGGAAAGAAATGTTCAGAGAGTATTTAACGACATTAAATCTAGGTTTAGAGGAGCGGTTAAACGCAAAGATTGGGTTATTGTCTGGTGGGGAAAGGCAAGCACTTTCATTATTAATGGCTACTTTTACTGAACCTAAAATTTTATTGCTCGATGAACATACGGCTGCATTAGATCCATCGCGAGCTGAATTAATCACTGCATTAACTGGTGACATTGTAGAGAAATTTAAATTAACAACATTAATGGTCACTCACAATATGCAACAAGCGCTTGATCTAGGAAATCGATTGATCATGATGGATAAAGGACAAATTATTCTTGATGTCGCAGGTGAAAAGAAACAGCAGCTTACGATTGAAAAATTACTAAAAGAGTTTCAACGAATTCGTGGCTCAGAAATGGCTAATGACCGCGCATTGCTCGGATGAAAGAAGGCAGGGGATGAGATAAACATTCGTCTCCTGCTTCTTTCTTATGGTAAAATAAAGAAGTGGGAAGTCAATCACTCATTTAAAGGGGGAGAAACAAATGAGATTTGTTACATTTTTATATGATCAATATGAGACATATGGGATCATTAACGATAGCTATGATGAAATCATTGATGTTCGAAAAGCACAATGGTTTATGAGTAAGGAAGCGATCTTACCATCATCATTGCTTGCCGGAATTAAAGAAGGGGACGTTTTTTTGAATATGGTCAATCAAGTTGTTCAATGGGCAAAGGAAAATGTTGATGAACAATACATATACGAGATTACCAATCCAAATATTAAATTATTAGCACCAATTCCTAGACCAGCAAAGAACATTTTTTGTGTAGGAAAAAATTATGCTGCCCATGCAATTGAAATGGGAAGTGCAGCTGACATTCCGGAGTATCCGATGATTTTTTCGAAGGCTCCAACGACTGTAATTGGCCATGAGAGTATTATGTTAAATCATAAAGAAGTGACCGATTCGTTAGATTATGAAGGGGAACTGGCTGTTATCATCGGTAAAAAAGGAAAAGCAATAAAAAAAGAAGAGGCATTTGATTATGTCTTTGGCTACACAATTATCAATGATGTAACGGCCAGAGATTTGCAAAAAAAACATAAACAATTTTTAATTGGAAAAAGTTTAGATACCTCTTGTCCAATGGGTCCATATATTACACATAGAAGTGTAGTGGATGATCCACATCAATTGGCAATTGAAACGAAAGTAAATGGAGAAAGTAGACAAGTTGGTAATACAGAACAGTTTATTTTTGATATTCCGACAATTATAGCTACAATTTCCCAGGGAATGACCCTTGAAGCTGGAGATATTATCGCTACAGGAACTCCAGCAGGGGTAGGAAGTGGTTTTAATCCGCCTAAGTATTTACAGCCTGGTGATGTAATTGAAATTACTGTTGAAAGATTAGGAACTTTACGAAATCAATTATCTATTGATTAATAATAAAGAGATCTCTTTGGCGAATAATGTTGAAGAGGTCTCTTTTCATTTTAATCTTTAGAGACGAACGAGCCAAAATCACATCAAATGATATTACAGCTTATTGTTAAGAAGAGGAATTTTGCGTTGTGCATATTTTTACTGTGCCTTTTTCAAAATAAAGTAAGTTAGTTTTTTTGAAAGGGGACAAAAATGTGGCAAAAAGGTATGGGGATTTTCCACTCGTTTTAATCTTGGTAATCATTCTATTACTCACAGGCTGTGGCAATAATGCTCTTAGTGATCGGGGAACTACAGTAACACCTTTAAATTATGACCCTGAACTCGAAACAATTTATCATGCATCTCAAGAACAGCCTGAAGGGGGACCTGAATATTCGGTACGTCAACAAAAGGCCGTTTCTAATCAAAGATTACAGAGAAAATACCCCAATATTATCGTTTTACGAGGTGCAACCAATAGTAATAAAATTGCCTTAACATTTGACGATGGACCGGATTACCGCTTTACACCGCAAGTGTTAGATGTATTAAACAAACACGAGGTAAAAGCAACGTTCTTTGTGATGGGTGCAAGAGCGGTTGGCCATCCAGATATTATTCGTCGGATTCACAACGAAGGTCATCAGATTGGAAATCATACGTACTGGCATCCTGATCTAACAAAAGAGGGGAAAGATCGATTAGATTGGGAAATCAGGGAAACGGATAGAGTTCTAGAAAATATGATTGGATATCGTCCTAAGCTATTTCGGGCTCCTTATGGTGCTTTAAATGAAGAATTAACAGAACATTTAGGTGAAATGAATCAAACTGTAGTTGGGTGGTCTGTTGATTCATTAGACTGGCGTCAACTCACTGCACCGGAAGTTGAAAAAAATGTATTAAAAGATGTCCATCCCGGATCCATCATTCTTTTTCATGATGGAGGCCACTGGACAATGGATTTGTCAGGAACTGTTCAAGCATTAGATGTCATCATTGATCGATTAACAGATGAGGGAATGGAATTTGTAACTATCTCAGACATGGTTAATGTCTCAGAAAGAAAGTAGGCAAAAAGGCAGTAGAAAAGGAGAAGCACGATCACTCTCTTTATTCTACTGCCTTATTATGTTTATTTATTTTGTTATTAATTTCTTTTCAGGAAGATCTGGTAATTCGTTAACTGAGACAATTTCTTCATTTTTCTTTTTTGGTTTTTCCCAATGTTGTTCGCTTCCAGGTAAGTCGTCGAACCAGGCAGCATTATCAGGACAATCTAAAACCATAAATTTACCATATTCATTATCACGAGATTGGTGATACTTTAAGTAAGCCTTGCCATCTTCAATTGCCAAGACTTCAATTTTTCCTGATGTGTGACTCATTGAAAGGCGTACTCGTTTTCCAAGTCCTGAAGTTTTTGCTTTTGCTTTTTCAACAATGTCATAAACTTCTTTTAGTGATAGTACAAAATCATTGTTACCAGCTACAGGTCGGTTAATGAAGAAGTAGTACGGAGTAACACCAGCCCATGAAAGCTTATCAAGTAATTCAGCTAATACTTCAGGGTCATCATTAATTCCTTTTAATACAGGTGTTTGGTTAACAACGATTGCACCTGCGTCATGAAGTGCTTGGAAGCCTTTTCTTGCTTCTTCAGTAATTTCACGTGGATGGTTAATATGAGCCATGACGTAGATTCGCTTTTCCGGTGTTGAGTATTCACGAATAAGCTCAAGCAATTCTTCATCTTCATAAATACGCATTGGATTGAAAACCGGAAGCTTTGAACCAAGTCGGATTATCTTAACATGGTCAATAGCCCGCAGCCTTTCGATAATCATACGAAGTTTTTTCGTAGCAAGAATCAATGAGTCACCACCTGTTAATAATACATTATTAATTTCAGGAGTGTTCTCAATATACTTCAAACCTGGCTCAACGTCATTCATTGCTTCTTTTACATCATTTCTGAAAAGACGCTTTCGGAAACAGTAACGGCAGTAGGCTCCACAAACTTCAGAAACGATAAGGAGAGCAGTTGTTCCGTATTTATGCTGACAGCCGGGTACAACATAATTCGTATCTTCATCGGAAGCATCCCAGCGCCCATATTCTTCTAATTCACCTTCGTTAGGAATAACAAGTTTACGAATGGGATCGTTCGGATCATTCCAATCAATCAGATTTAAATAGTAGTCATTAACACGAAAAACATACTTGTTCGTAATTTCTTTGAGCTTTCTTTTTTCCTCCTCAGGAATTTGATCAATCTTATCCAGACTAGTAATGTATTTTGGTTGTGCCAAAACGATCACCTTCCTCTATAAATTATTAATTTACTACATACTTTTTAATTATAGCAGTTAAGGTGAAATAAGGTCAAAAAAGAATGAAATATTGCTATTGTTCTAGAATGATGAAGGTTCTCTTTCATTTTTAATAGAGTTTGTTCATATAAGGAAAATATGCTCGAAAATAGGCAGAGAAGTAGTAACTTGTGAATGGACAAATTCATAAAATATATAAAATGAAATTTATACTTCACTTTGGTTTTGAAAACGTGTATTATGAAATAAATCATTCATCATATGATAATGGTGGAGGTAAAATTTCCAAAAAGTGAGGGACTGTAAAATGGCGATCAACAAGATCGAACTTCCAATAATGGAATATTATAAAAAAACTAAAGGTTCATACGATTTTGTAGAGCAAGCAAAGGAAGTAATGCCAGGAGGAGTTACAGCAAACATTAAGTCATTTGCTCCTTATCCACTCGTAATGAAATCAGGAAATGGTGCTTATTTACAAGATGTGGATGGTAATGAATATATTGACTACTCTTTATCTTACGGTGCACTAATGCTTGGGCATGGTCATCCGGAAATCAAAAAAGCAATGATGTCCCAAATTGAAGAGTGTGGAACTTGGTTATTTGGGACACCGCATCAACTAGAATATGACTTAGGGAAAAAACTTCAACAATACTATCCAAGTATGGAGTTGTTGCGCTATACAAATTCAGGTACGGAAGCTACGTTATTAGCATTACGCTTAGCTGCAGCTTATACGGGCAAACATAAAATTGCAAAGTTTGAAGGGCATTATCATGGTGGGTATGATCAAGTTTTACTAAGTGTTAATCCACAAGTCCATGAGGCTGGTGATGCAAGGCATCCTAATTCAGTCATTGAGTCAAGAGGGGTCGATCGCTATTACCAAGAGCATACAATCATCTTACCTTTTAATGATCTGGAGGCATGTACGAAGATTTTGAAACAGCATCAACATGAGCTTTCAGCAGTTATGATTGAGCCTGTCCAAGGGGGATTTATTCCTGCTGAAAAAGAATTTATTCATGGTTTGCGTGAAGTTACAAAGCAGCTCAATATTGTATTCATATTTGATGAAGTGAAAACTGGATTTCGTTTAGGGTTAGGCGGGGCTCAAGAATTTTATCAAATAAAGCCAGATATTACCGCACTTGGAAAAGTTATCGGTGGAGGATTTCCAATTGGAATTGTTGGAGGGAAGAAAGACATCTTAATGGTCAGTGCGCCGACGACTTCATCAGATGTGTTTGATTCTAGCCAAAGTAAAAAGTCATCAGCAAAGGATGTATTATTTCACAGTGGAACTTATAACGGGCATCCGATGATTCTAGCAGCAGGCTTAGCAACCATTGAAGTGTTGGAAAAGGAAATTGAACATATTTTTCAAATCACAACGATTTTAAAAGGAAGATTAGAAAAACTGTTTGCGTCAAAAGGTATTCCGATGAAGGCTATTGGCACAGGCTCAATCTTTAGTGTAGTATTAACAGATGAACAGAAAATTCAAAATTATAGAGATCTTCAACAAACAGATTTAGCTACGAGGAAAAAGCTAGATGAACAATTATTAAATGAAGGCATTTATGTTAAGCCGCTAAACAGATATAGTATGTCAACTGCTCATCGAATTGAAGAAGTTGAGAAAACAGTGGCTGCTTATGAAAGAGTATTGAACAATATGTTTGGGAGCTCTCGAATAAATAAGGGATGATCAAAGTGCTAGAAAATGATGTTTTTAAACGGATTAGTGAAAAAAGGGAAAAGATGAGTAAATCACAGAAAAAAATAGCTAATTACTTAGTAGAACATGCAGAAACCGCACCTTTTTTAACGGCATCAAAATTAGCAAAAAATGCTGGTGTCGGGGAAGCAACGGTGATTCGTTTTGCTGTGTTTTTGAATTATAAAGGTTATCCCGATTTACAAAGACATCTTCAAGAAGCACTAAAACGCAAATGGACATCGGCTGAAGTTTTTGTAAGAACGACTGATCAAAATGAAGAAACGAGTAATACTTTTAAAGAGGTTCTATCTGATGATGTACAAAATTTAAAAACAACATTAAAGCAGATTGACCCGTCTCTTTTTCAAGAGGCTGTAGAGGATATCATCAAAGCAAAGAGAATTTACATTATTGCCTATCGCAGTGCAGCTAGTTTAGGTCTATTTTTAGAATTTTATTTAGATCTTGTGTTACAAAATACAGAACGTGTTCGCCAAGCAGATGGTGTATCGGAACACCTATTAGATATTACTGAAGATGATCTTGTTATTGGTTTTGGTTTTGCAAGGTATACAAAGCGGACTGTTGAAGCACTGAAGTATGTGAAACAGAAAGGTGCAAAGACGATTGTCATTACGGATCACCTTTTATCACCGCTTGTCCCATATGGGGATAAAACACTAATTGCTGCGACAGAAATTAATTCATTCATTGATTCATTTACAGCACCATTAAGTGTAGTCAGTGCGTTAATCACAGCTGTAACGAGATCTGAACATGAAAAGGTGGAATCGAGGTTAAAAGATCTTGAGGGATTATGGGAGAACTTCGATGTTTTTCATGAATAAGCAGGCAAGCAGAATCAAATCATCAAGAAAAAGCTTCAATCATTCTCTTTGAACCGATTGAAGCTTTTTCTTATCGTATTAAGTTAGGATGGAGATATTTCTCTTTCTGGATTGTTTTTACGCTTACGTATTAATTGAATCCCGCCAATAATGATAAGTAAGCCAAGACCTGATAAAGAGACTGCGATATTTCCTGGATACACTAATAATAATCCTGAGGCAAATAAAACGATACGTTCAACGATATTAGGATTAGTGATAAAGTAATTCATCATCGCTGCACTAATTGCCATCATCCCTATTAATGCCGTTAGAAGGGCGGGTGTTAGGTTTGCAAAATTGGCATTTTCCAATACTAGAACGGGATTGTAAACAAAGGCGTAAGGAATAATAAATGCTGCAATAGCAAGTTTTAAGGCATTAACCCCTGATTTCATTGGATTTGCTCTTGCAATCCCTGCTCCTGCATAGGCTGCCAAGCAAACTGGAGGAGTGATATCTGCAACAATCCCAAAATAAAACACAAACATATGAGCCGCAATTACTGGCACATCAAAGGCAATAAGTGCAGGCGCAGCCATTGATGCCGTAACAACGTAATTCGCCGTTGTCGGTAACCCCATACCTAATAAAATACAAGCAATCATCGTAAAGAATAATAATAGGAAGAAGCTACCGCCAGCAAGAGTAAGTATTCCACCGGCAATCTTTCCTCCAAGCCCAGTTAAAACAACGATCCCTACAATAATACCAGCACTGGCACAAGCTGCAATAACTGGTAATGCTACACGAGCACCTTTTTCCAATGCTGCTAATATTTTGGTGAACCCCATCCTCGTATCTTTTCGGAACAGGCTTACAACAAATGCGGTAGCAATTCCCCATAAAGCAGCATAAGTGGCAGTATATCCGTTTAAGAGTAGTCCTACAATAGATACGAGAGGCAACAATAGATCTATTCGCTTCATTAATCCTGAGAATGAAGGAAGTTGATCTTTAGGTAATCCGAGAATTCCTTGTTTTTTCGCTTGGAAATGAGTCCCCATAAATACACCTGAAAAATAGAGCAACGCAGGAATGATGGCGATGATAATAATTTCGCTATATGGTACACCAGTGTACTCAGCCATGATAAATGCTGCGGCACCCATAATAGGTGGCATAATTTGCCCGCCGGTTGATGCTGAGGCTTCTGCAGCCGCCGAAAACTCTGGTTTAAAACCGGCACGTTTCATCATTGGAATAGTAAAAGAGCCTGAACCAACTGTATTGGCAACGGAACTCCCTGTAACCATTCCTTGTAATGCACTAGCAGAAACAGCAGCTTTAGCTGTACCACCTGTAAACCTTCCTGTAGCACCAAATGCCAAATCATTAAAAAATCTACCTATCCCTGTTTGAGTTAACATTACTCCAAAGAAGAGGAATAAATAAATGTATGTTGAGGAGATTTGAATTGGGATCCCAAAAATAGCATTAGAACTAAAAAACATTTGTGTTGTTAATCTTGACCAATCAAAACCTGCGTGTCCGAAGTGGGGTAACCATTGGCTCTTCCCCCAGAGTCCGTATAATAACGCTAAACTACAAATAATTACAATTGGCAAACCTACCGCTCGCCTCGTTGCTTCTAATAATAAGATGATACCTAATGAGGCGACAATAATATCTGTTTGTGAAAACCCAAAAATAATTGCCTTTGTCGTTAATCGTTCATAATTAAATACAATATAATAATTAGTTCCCATTGCAATAAAGGCTAATACAATATCATACCAAGGTACACCAGGCTTTTTTAGAAATGATTTCTTAAGTGGATAGAGAATAAAAATAAGGCCTAATGCTGTTCCTAAATGGAGTGATCCTTGAATCATTGACACGTACGGTCCTTTTAGTGCAGTATACAAATGAAATAACGTCAATGAGATTCCAATAATGGCTACAACCCATGCCCAAACGCCAAGCGAAGTTCGATAAGCAGATTCTTTATCGTATTTCGCCAATAAGTCTTTCTCTGAAATTTCCTGTTCTATTTTGGTTGGCATACACTCACCACCTTAAAAGTATTTAAATATAAATATATTATTTTCCGTTGTTAAGTATTCAAACACCCAAAAATGAATTACCAATAAAAATTCAGGTGTTATTTAAAAGACCGGACATCTTATATGTCCGGTCAAGTGTATTAATCTAATAATCCAATTTCTTTGAAATATTTCTCTGCACCCGGATGAATTGGTAATCCATCAGAGCCATTGAGGACATTTTCAATTGTCATATGATTGGCTTGATTATGAGAAATTTGGTCAACGTTTTCGTAAAGTGCTTTTGTAATTTCATATCCTAGTTCTTCACTTACTTGGCTTGTAGAGCCGACAAGAATTGCATAAGCAGTAATTGTGCTTACTGGCGCATCTAAAAATTCATATGCATCAGCAGGAATTTCATGATGAGCATATCCACTGTTCTCCTCAACATATGCTAATGCATCGCCTTCAACAGGAAGGATCTTCACATCACGTTGTGTAGCTAACTCAGTTACATTCCCGGCAGGTAACCCTAATAATCCAAATGTTGCATCAATTGTTCCATCCTGAAGTCGTCCCGCAGCATCACCAAAGCCTTCTTGGAAAGCTTCGTAATCACCATCGTTTATACCATAAGCTTCTAAAATTAATCTAGCTGCTGCACGTGTTCCGCTTCCAGGAGGTCCAATCGCTACACGCTTTCCTTTTAGATCAGCAATCGATTCAATTCCATTTCCTTCTACCGTAACAACTTGCATAACTTCTGGATAGATGTGTCCCATAAATCCAAAGTTTGTTACAGTCATTCCGTCAAATTCGCCTTCTCCATTAAATGCGTCTAAAGCAGGAAGATGAACAGACATTCCTAATTGCATATCTCCGCGCGCAATTTGTGCTAAGTTATCAACAGACGCATCTGAAGAAACCGCACTAATATTAAACCCTTCAACCTCTACATTGGCTTTAATGACATTTGCCATTTCCGTTCCTAGTGGATAATATGTACCACCAGTACTACCAGTACCTAATTGAAGGTCAGTCTTATAATCAGCAGTTTCTGTTTCTGGGCTATCACCTTCATCTCCTGCTGGAGCAGGCTCATCTGTTCCGCCTCCACACGCTGCAAGGAAAATAGTTAATAGTCCGATTAACAAGAACACCAAACTTTTTTTCATAACTTAAATTACCCCCTTTTATTGATGTTTGTCTATCAGGCATAATATATGGAAAAAATGTCCAAAATATACCTAGTATTATTTAAACAAAAAGTAATAATAATGTCAAATTTGTAACATTAATTTAACAAAAAAACATAGGAAATAACCTATGTTTTTTATCGATTCTTTAATTTTTCCTGCCTTAATTCTTGTTTATATTTATCAGCATCTTTTAGATCTTTATCGGAATACATTGTCTCATAATCAAAAGGTTGAGCGGGTTCAGTTGTGTTATTGTCCAAAGTTTTATTACTTGATTCTTGTTCTTCATTCTTGGTTATATTCTTGGTCTCATCACTTTCATTAAAACTTTTGATGGCACTTTTCGAATTCGGTTTTCTGCTTTGATATAAGACGGTAAAGTTTTTTGCGGCTTCTAGTTCTTCAGGTGAATAGACCGATTCTAAATCAAAAATTTCACCAGGAACCCAGTTATCTGGGGTATTTGAATATGTTTGTTCTTTTTTCGTTTCACCATTGGCAGAGTGGTCTTGTGCTTCTTGATCTGGTATTTTTCCTCCATATAATACCGCTTTGTACCGTTGTGATGCTTGCATATCCTCATCGGAATACATTGATGTATAATCGAAGGTATCGTTGTTTGATTTAGTAAAATTGGTTTCTGCAGTTATTACATTTAAAATGGTTATGTCTGAATTGATTTGTTGACTACATGCAGTAAGTGTTGTTGCTATAAATAACACAAATAACAGGAGTTTTAGCTTCATGGCTATTTTCCCACCTTTCTACTCTAATTATATTATGATAGTGATAAGGAGCAGAGGATATTTGTGACATTTCATTGAATAAACAGAAAGGGAAAGAGTGTAAGTTTATGCTATAATAAACTCTGTTAGAAAATATTAGAAAAATTGCGGTGATGACATTCATGCCTCAGAGTAGAGCTTTTCGAATAGGATATGGTTTAATTCTTATTTTACTTATTGTATATTTAGCAACACTTGTTGATTTTATTTTTCGCCCACTTGTCGTGTTTGTACAGACATTGTTTTTTCCATTTTTGATTGCTGGTGTGTTGTATTATTTGTTTCGCCCGATTGTAAATTACTTGCACAGTCACAAAGTACCTAAAGTGCTATCGATTATCGTTATCTACATTGTGGCAATTGGACTGATTACTTCGGCAGTATTACTCGTAGGCCCTGTATTGCAACGTCAGGTCAACAGCTTAATTGAGAATTTCCCGCTCATTATTAATGAGATCCGTTTTAAAATCATGATGCTGCAAGAGAATGAATGGTTTGCTCGTTTTCAAGCAACGGAACAATTTTCAATAGAAGAGCTTTCAAGACAAATGACACAATATATAAATGAAGTTATTACGATAATCGGGACAAATATTGCATCTTTTATTGGTGTAATCGCGAATGTAGTTCTCATTTTTATCGTGATTCCATTTATTCTCTTTTACATGTTAAAGGAAGGCGAGAAGGCACCGAATCAAGTATTGCGTTTTCTGCCGGAAAGGCAACGGATTGAAGGTAGACGGATATTAGCAGATATGGACAGAGCTTTGAGCTCATATATCCAAGGACAAATTTTTGTTAGCTTTTGTGTTGGTGTCCTTATGTATATTGGTTTCTTAATCATCGGGATTGAATATTCATTATTATTGGCCCTAATTGCGATGTTTACAAATGTTATTCCATTTGTCGGACCTTGGATAGGAACGGTTCCTGGAGTGATTGTTGCTCTGTTTCATTCTCCGTTGATGTTAATAAGTTTACTTATTGTTGTTGTTATTGTTCAGCAGATCGAAAGTAACTTGATTGCCCCGAAGGTTTTAGGAAAAAAACTGGCCATTCATCCACTTACGATTATCTTGCTTTTATTAGTGGCAGGAAGGTTTGGAGGCTTACTTGCATTATTATTGGCAGTGCCTACATATGCGGTGTTAAAAGTGATTGTTAGTCATTCATATCGCTTACTTAAATTAAGGAATGAATCGCGCTAAAAGTTGAGTCAAAATACAAAATAAGATAAAGTAAGTAATACTATACAGTGATTTGTAGAGAGGTGTATTGAAGTGGCTTATGAATATGATGGTATAAAACAATTGGACTATAATGAATTGAACAGTATTTTAAAAGAAAAACAAAAAGCTCCAATCATTATTGATGTAAGAGAAGAGGAAGAGTATAATGAAGCTCACATTCCTACAATCCCTTTAATTCCGATGCATTCGATTCCTGAACAAATTGATAAATTTGATAAAAATGCAGAGTACATTTTTGTATGTCGCAGTGGAAATCGGAGTCATAATGTAGCAAAATTTTTTCAGATGAATGGCTTTTCAAAAGTAGCTAATTATGATGGAGGAATGCTTGTTTGGGAAGGAGAAACAAAATCAGGTCCAGAAAACATCGTCAAAGATGCAAGTGAACTGTTTAAAAAGTAATGTAAAATTTATAATGTAAAATGTAAAATTAAAGTGGGACAACTCAAAGTAGAAATAGTAAAGCAGCTTAACGTAAATCGTTAGCTGCTTTTTTTTTCTTCTTTGATTAGCTTCGAAGTCAATTTTAAATTTTTTAGAGGTGATCTGTTTTTTTGGAAAATTGTCTTTCGCCGCGTTGAGCATTTTTTTCTCTTAGTTCATTTTTTTGCTGAAGCTTAGCGTTGTTATCTTTCTTCTTTTTATCATCATCTTTTGTAACCGGCATAAGATTGAACCTCCTCTAACATCGAAATCATTATATAGAATAAGCAGCATTGAGTGTCACTATACGAGGGAATTCATAAACAAATAAGAAAAAAATGCTTCCATCTGGAAGCATTTTTTTTATCCGTTAAAATGGTATTCTGACTTGGGGTCGGCAACATAATCGATCTCATCAATTTGTTTTTGAAGGCTTAACATAATTTCAAATGAATCACATTCATCATTGTTGACGGGAACATTTGTAATAATAACCTTTTTTCCGCTACGATGATAGACTTCAATTGATTTTTTCAAAAAGAAATCCTCCCTTAATAAGAATTCTTTTACATGACCTTCTATCAGTTGCAGACAGTTCACAAGTTGTTCACATTTCTATTATTATAATAATTTTCTGAAAAGTCAAGATCAAGCCTCCACATTTTTGAAATGTAGAGGTTAAATCATTTCCAATTTTTGTTAGCTGCTTCATGGATCGATTGTAAAAATTGTTTCCAAGGATCACTCATATTTTCATGAATTGTTAGTTTGTGATGCTTTTTCACTGGCCATTCTTTGTTTTGAGATTGCCAAAACTGTTTAAAGCGAGGAGGCATGTCTTCAGCTTTTTTCATTTCAACTCACCTTTCGTTATGCATCAACGGTTCTTAGCATTAACAACTGCTCGAGTTGTTTTGTCGTTAATTCTGAGATTCTTGTATCATTGGCGTTAAGTATTTGTTCTGACAGGTGCTGTTTTCGCTCAAGCATTTCATCAATTTTTTCCTCCAAAGTTCCAACTGTTACCATTTTATGAACGGTAACATCCTGTGACTGACCGATACGGTAGGCACGGTCTGTTGCTTGATTTTCAACAGCGGGGTTCCACCAACGATCATAATGGATAACATGATTTGCTGCTGTTAAATTCAAGCCTACGCCACCAGCCTTTAATGACAAGATAAAGAGGTTAGGTCCGTCTTTGTCCGCAAATTGATGAATGAGTTCCTCTCTCTTCAATGGGGGCAAGCTACCATGAAGAAAAGGCACTTTTTTATGAGAAAAATCATTAAGGCCTTGCTGCAGTAACATCCCCATTTGCTTATATTGGGTGAATAGTAACGCTTTTTCATTTTTTGCTTGAATCTGATCGAGCAATATGAGCAGCTGTTCCCATTTTTCTGAACGATGCCGAAGGGGTGCGTTTTCTTTCAAGAATTGTGCTGGATGATTACAAATTTGTTTTAATTTTGTTAAGCTGCTTAAAATAAGTGCTCTCCGTTCCATTTCTGATACCGCATCGACCTTTGTTAACAGATCATTTACAACAGCTTGATAGAGACTTGCTTGTTCAACTGTTAAGCCAACACGATAAGTGATTTCTTGCTTGCTCGGTAATTGTAAATTTAATGATTGGTCAGACTTGCTTCTTCTCAGTAGAAATGGTGATATCACCTTCTGCAATAGCTCCATTTTTTCATCACTTTTTTCATTGCCTTCTATAGGTTTAATAAAGTTTCTCTGGAATTCTTGATAACTCCCTAAATAATGATGGTTCAACAAATCGATAATTGACCACAGTTCTTTTAGGCGATTTTCGATTGGTGTTCCAGTTAGAGCAATTTTGTGTAGAGCATGTATTTTTCGTATCGCTTTTCGTTGTTTTGTTTCTACATTTTTTGTTTGCTGAGCTTCGTCAAAGATAAGTGCATTCCATTTTACTTCTGTGAACAATTTTTCATCCCTGACAATAAGCTGGTAGGTTGTAATGACAATATCATATTCATTTATTTCTTGTAAAAACTGTTCCTCATCTAACCTTTGTTTTCCATGATGTATAAAGACTCGTAACGAGGGTGCAAAGCGACTAAATTCTTGGTGCCAGTTCCCCAGTAATGACGTAGGGCAGATGAGCAAAAATGGAGAGGAGCCGTTATTGTTTTGATTTTTTGCCTCTTTGACGATTAGCAGATAGGCAATGGTTTGAATTGACTTGCCAAGCCCCATATCATCAGCTAAACATGCTCCAAATCCAGCCCGACGCATTTGAATAAGCCAAGAAACTCCCTCTTCTTGATAGGGTCTTAATTGTCCGTTTAGAGATGGAGGAATGCTGATTGTTTTCGTTTCTTTATTTTGCAGCTCTGTCAATAATGTTTCAATTTTTTCATTCCAGCTTATTTTTAACTGAACAAACTGATCATCGCTATCCAACGAGTTGTGAGCTTGTTTTATATCCATTTGCAACGCATCAAAATATGAGACAGATTCTTTTTGAGAATCTAATTGTTCTTTTAGTTTTTTTGCTTGTTTAGGATCCCATACTAACCATTTTCCATGAATTTGAATAATACCTTGTTTTCGATTGACTAACTCTGAAAATTCCTTTTCCGATAAGTGATTATCACCAATTGAAATAGAATAATCGAAATCGATAATTTTTTCCCAATTAAGAATAGGATCGACCGTGTTAGCAGACATGGCGGAATCTTCAGAGATTTGGTACTCAACAGTAACTTCCTGTTGTTTAAGATTCCACCAGGAAGGGACTAGGACGGTTAAGCCAGCTTCTTCCAGACGCGAACTGTCATGGGATAAAAATGAATACACTTCTTCTAACGTTACATGTATAGCCGGATTTGTTAATGTTAATTTCTGCAACAGTGGAACAGCAGCTTTTGCTTTTTGTAAATCCTGCTTTAGTTTTACGATTGGATTTTCTCTCCAAGGGTGATTTCCATGCTGTAACTCAGCTACAGAAAACATAATGGAAGGGTCATAGCGATCTTTAATAAATAATTGCAAAGACCATGTACCTTCCGCGTGTTTTGGCTCCTGAACAGTAATACCTGTTTGAAAAGGTGATGTAGCAACTGCTCCAATTTCTTCAAGCAGATTGGTAGTAATGCCTTTTTGAACAGCAATTGGGCGTTTTTTCTCGAGATGATTTAGTAATGAACGAGTTGTGCCCGTGACCGTTTTTCTTACGTTTTTAAAGGATTCTTTCACTTTCGATTCACGGTTCAGTAAATCCCTGATTAACGCATCAGCGATCTCATTACCGATCTGTGTAATATACTGTATTTTGTTAACTTGTTCTTTTTGTTGTTGCAGTGGTTTTAGTGGGAGATTAGGGTTTTCAAGTGCTAAACTAGCATTCGGAAGAGATGCTGCCCATAACTCCCAATCCATTTTTGTTAGTTCCCATTTACCAAGTTGATTTGGTACAATTCGTCCTGCTCGAATTTCTTCTTGAATTTGCTTAATAAAGGAAATCCAAAAAGATAGGTCTGAGCTAATAATCCATTCACTCGTCTCATTTTCCCATGCTGCCATCGTATTTAAGTGTTGAGGTAATTCCTCCAGCGTAATTCCAATGCCTTGTAAAGGGAAGAGGTAGTACTCTTTCTTAGGTGAAGCATGATAAACCGGTACACTTCCTACTTCAGAATAGAACATCCTGTCTTGGAGCGGAACTTCAAGCGAGGCTTCAATTGTATTAATAAACGTACCGTAATAGGAAGGGCGGTCAAACCGAAATAACGCCAACTTTAATTCGAAAGGTGAGAAGAGAAAAGGGTAGCTGAAATTAATAATGTCACGATATCGTTTTTGTTCTTTTCGTTCACCCCAAATGAATAAAGTTAATGAATCAAGGTCTAACCAGCCACCGTGAACGATGATTGGATTAGGATTATACATGTAGTTCAATCTTTTTCAACTCCTGTATTAAAGCACGATACGATTTGTATTGTTTTCTTAAACGTTCGACATAGGTTATAAATTGATCATCTTTTTGCAGTTTATGATAAACGCCTTTTAATTCTTTAATATAACTTACAGCATCTTGATAATGGGTGCGAGATTTTTTCTGAATAAGTCTTTCAATCATTTGATGATAGAAAGGAAGCAATGCTTCAGGTTCGATTTTTTTGGCTGCATTTATTATTTTCTTTTTTTCTTCGTTTAGTAAGTGCGGTTCATTTTCTCGTAACAATAAAGAATAAATGGCATCGTTATATTTTTTCTCATGATGAAGAATCTGATAATAAACTTTTTCAATACTTGGATTATAGAGCTGTTCCTCAAGTTGAGTTAATAAATAATTGATAGTGATCTCTTTTTCTTCATGTGTTGATAACATTTCCATCCTTTGCTCATAGATAGTAAAAGTGGGATGTTGTAACCAAGAATCCCAAATTTCTTTCATATAGATGGCAGCGTCCTTTTTTGTTTTAATAAGCATCTCTTCATAGAAGGGTTGGATATCTTGCAGGTCCTTTGATGTCCATTTCGGAAGAAAGAGATCAAACCAATGTTTCATCATCTCCCAATCATGTCGATCCTTTAATATTTGAAAATGAGGCGCCAAGTCATTGGGTCTTATAGGGTGTTTTAGTTGACGAATGAGCGCCAGTGACTTAGCTCCTTCCTCACAGTGAAGGGCGATAATACTTGCCAAATAAAGAAGAGGATAAGGAGTCTTCTTTCTCTCAATTTCTTCTATAAATTTCACCAAGTATTTTTTTTTGTAAGTTTCATCTTTCTCAGCAAAAATCCATGTCATTAGTAACTGTTCCCAAGGATTAAATTTTGCTTTGAGTGCTTCGAAAAAATTCTTCTCAATTTTTGTTGAAAACCAATGATGGAAAATCGGATGATGATTAGCTGACTCTTCTGTAATGATTTCACTATGCAGTTCGATTGCCCGTTTAAAAATAAGAGTATACCTTCTTGAAAAGGATTGCAGAGTTTCAAATCTTTGAGCTAACGCATAGATCTGTTCGATAAATAATGTCAATATAATTAATTGCTCATAGACCGATAACTTTCGTTCATTTTTTATAATCGGTAAAGTTTGTACAATTCTCTCAGCACTATGATGATTAAAAAATTGATTACTTGTTACTTTTCGATAACAATGGATGAAATATGGCTCTAGAGCTTGTCTTAATTGTGCATCAACACTATCAAGATTTGAAAGAGATTGATCAAGTGGAGCGATTTCCTTTTGACAGGCTGTTTGAATAATCTTCGCGTGTTCTTTTATTTCAAGTAACACAGCCACAATATGCTTACAAGTGTCCTCATAGGGACAAGTACAAGTACTGTATTCAAATGCGTTCAAGTCGATGATGGCTTGATAATCTTCTGTTCCCTCTACAATGGCCTCAACCGTATCATTAGGCAGGAAATGTAAAGATTGAACGGTTCCTTTTTCAAAATATTGATTCCCTCTGTGAATAATTCGTTCAAGAACATAGTCTTTAAGAAACAGGTCGATTTTATTTGAAGCGTCAGCTATTAAAGTTCTCTTCATAATATCCCTAACCTTCTTTTCATAGTTCATCCCTTTATTGTACAACTGTAGAAGCTAGAAAACCAATCTTTGTAAGAAAAAATTTACATTCATCGATTGATCTTGATTTTTAACTTGCTCGTGTGAATTTATAACATCAGTCAAAAAATCAACCAGATTAATAAATAAAAAACCAACAACTAGCGTTGTTGGTTTTTACTTAGTTATCCTATTAAATATGAATAAAGGGTGAGTACCACGATTGAACTTAAGACAACAAAGATGAGATTGGCACCAAAGTAAGCAACGATTAAAGCTACGAGTCCACCAATAATCCCGAACCAAATGTCTTCATTGACTAAAAGTATACCGGGAAAAATTAATGCACCTAATGCTGCATAGGGAACATTTCTAAGTATCGCCTGCAAACGTGGTGGGATTTTTTTTGCATCAAAGGCTACTAACGGCATCATTCTTGGAATATATGTAACGACTGCCATTCCGGCAATGATCCAAAACATCGTCGTATTCATGGTATTTGCTCCTTTCAGGAAACCCTAGTTAATTATTTAATGAGTGTTTTCTTTAAGCTGCAGAACTAGAGTTATCGGTTTGTTTAGGGGCAATTAATTCAATGGCTATTGCAGAGCATAGTGTAGCTAATATAATTGACCACCCACTTGCAAACCAAAGTTGGAATAAACTATTTAACAGGGCAGAAAAGATCGCTAGTGAGACAATTTTGCGATGTTTTTTTAATGATGGCATAAGTAATGCGATAAACATAGCATATAGTGCTATGGCCATACTTTGCTGCAGCATTTCTGGTAAAGCTGTACCGATGGCAAAACCCAAGCCTGAATTAATAACCCAACTTCCGTAAGCCATTGTTCCTACTCCAAGGATAAAACTAGTCGATAATTTACCTTCTCTTGTAGCTGTTACAGCAAAGACCTCATCAGTAATACCAAATGCAGTGATTGCCTTCTTAAGTGGGTGTTCATCTTCGAGTTTTTCACTTAAGGCTGCACTCATTAGTAAATGGCGGATATTTACAATAAATGTTGTGAATATAATTTCTAAAGCTCCTGTACCAATCGCAATAAGATTTAAAGCCATATATTGTGCTGCTCCGGCAAAGACAAATACACTCATCGCTACAGTCTCGATAAAGGTGAGACCGGTTGCCTTTGCTAACAGTCCAAATGTTAAAGCAGCAGGGAAATAGCCTATAGCAATACTAACCCCGGCGATGATCCCTCGTGAATAATCTGACTTGGCTTGGAGGACTGATGTAGTGATCACTCTCATTTACTCCTTTCTTTCTGTCTTACTTTCTATTTTACTATCTATTATCCAAAATAATAATATATGAAAATAGTATATATTTTTTTATCTAATTGTATGGCATAACTGAAAATTGGGCAAGAGTGTGTATAAGGTATTTACCATTTTGATTCTAGCAGATTATTGGAAAAGATTGCTACTTTTTTTATGATGATTATTTATGAGCAATAATGATATTTTCATTTTGTATGAAAGATACTACTGTTAGTAACCTGTTTGTGTTCTTATTGTATTAGCAAGGAGGAGAGTCTGTTGAAATTGATTAATGAGTTGTTTCAATTATATCGTCATCATTTTACTGGTGACGAAGAGGATGCTGCAGTCATTGTATATGGAATCTTACAAGATTATGATCAGGAAGACTTAATTGATCTTGTAAAAGAAATGGACGTAGAACAACAATTTGAAATGGTATCTGTCTATTTAACGATAAAGCTAAAGGAGAAAATGGATGAAGAGGGGATAGGACAAACAACAATGGAGGATGAGTTTCCTAAATTTATTAATTAGGGAGTACTAATTGAAAGAATGTCCAAACAAAAAACCGCATTTTTGCGGTTTTATATTTGTTGCATTTTCTTTAACAGCTCTTGTTTTTCCTCATCGGATAGCAGCTCTTCAGCCATTGGGAACAGAATTCTTTCTTCTTTTAAAAAGTGGTTAATTAACGTAATATAAGCAACATGTAAGCTGGTTAATAATGATGTAGCTTCATTTTTATCAATTGGGTCATCTAATTGTTCTGCACCGTTCATAAAGACAGTCAAATTGTCCTGGGCTAATCCATGTTCAAATTCCATGACCATTAAAGGTTTATTATCATAGCCAAGATGCTTTGCCATTAATGGGAAGAGAGCATCATCTTCTTTACTTGCATGAAGCTCGAGCTCTTTTACAAAAACGGTAAGCTTATCATAAATTTGCTTTATTGGTTCATTCCAGTTTTCTATGAAAGGGGTATTTTGGACATCTAATACCATTTCATTTAATTCATGCAATTTTTCTCTTAATGGGATATGCTCTTCAAATAATCTTAAAATCGCAGGACAAAAGGTCATATTTGAGATGTCATATCCACCTTCATGTTCACACTCGTGAGTTTGCATCATTGTACCTCCCCAGATTAGCATGTGATCCTTGTAACATAGCCGCCGCAGCCGCACATGTCAATAAATCGAATTTCAGTTATTTGCTTGCTTGCTGCAGTCAGCCTGTTTGTTAGCTCTGGAATAAACCATTCATGCGGATCGCCGCATTGTTCAGGAGTAATAATGTTCACATAGCGTCCTGCTTTTGTTTGATTTATGGCTGATAGAGCCTCTGCAAATAATTCATTTCTATTTTCTGCATATTCTTCATCCTCAAGGCTTAATGACCAATCCCCTTCTTTCAACTGTGTAGGGTTGATATCCATCTACAGCACCTCCTACAGTAAGTGTACAAAAATCACCAGAAAACTGCGGTGATTGATATCACTAAAAGAAGGAAGAAAACTGTTGCTTTACAGGCATTTCAGAAAAGCGCAAATATTGATCAAGGGAAGTATAATTCTACTTTTGAAAGTTCATTCTCGAAAGCATAATAATGATTAAAGTCATCCAAAACTTTAAATTGATACATTGAACTGTCAAAAGAAAAAATAATTATGTCGTCTTTAATAAGTTGGACTTGATCGGAGAGGATAGTAATCTTATCGAATGCAAATCCTTCTTTCTCTATTAAGCATTCCTCTTCATACGTATTAATAATGACTTGTCTGTTATAATAATTGGTTAACAAAGTTTTAGTTAGAGTCATACGATTTTCCCCTTATAAAATTAACATTACCTTTACAATAATTTTACGTATGTAGGCTTAACAAAACAAGGTAAAGTTCAAGGGCTCTTATTTTAAAACTTTAGATAATCTAAAAGGGAAAAAGTAACTGCATCATAAATATGAGCTAGGGTAAAATGTAGTTGAGGTGATTCTAAATGGATAGAAGTGATTATCTTAAAGAAAAGCTAAAGCAATCGTTAGAAAACGAAGAAGATTTAATGAGATCGTATTTAATTATTGCTGAGAAAGTTCATAATAACGAGGAGTTACAAACAAGGCTTAGAGAGTTTGCAGAAGGAAATGCAAAACGTTCACAGCAATTGATACATGAATTAAACCAATTCCATTAATTATTTACCGTCATGACGTGCCAAGAAGGCAATTGCTTTTGTACCGACTCCAACGAATGTTTCAATGATGGTTTGAGCACCTGCAATGGCAAAAATAAAGATGACAGGTACAGCAATTTGTGGAATAAATAAGTAGCCTAAACCTAAAATAATTGCACTCCATACACCTGCACACCAATAACAATTTAATAAGTAACCAAACATTGAAGAGGGTACTTTTTTTGTTTTTGTATGTCCTTCATCATCTAGTGGTACCATTTTTTTCTTCATAAACGGATCTCGAATAAATTGTGTGATTTTATCAAACACAATTAAGTGAGTAAAACGATAACTTGCTAAAATTAACATAATAAACGTCATCCAGTTAATCTCAATGTATGGCAAATTAATTCCTCCCGAACCTTAGTCACTATCCATTTGTTTACAATTGATGACTGTTTCATACTTCGGGATATGAAAAAAAAGTCGAGGCAAAATTGCTCGACTTTTTCGGTATTCAATTTACTCATAAACTTCTTCAAATGCTTTTTGTGCATCAGCTAAGATTTGGTCCCAATTTCCGTCAGCGGTCTTGTTGATTGTTACAAAATCATTGAAGCCAAAGATGTTATCTACGCCGTCTATTTTGAGTAGGGCGTTTGCTAAAGGATGATCAGTTTCTTGACCTTGGCGTACAGAGGTACTTCCAGAACCCTCAAACAGGGTGCGATTCGCTGTGAGTTTCATTGCGTTTGGATTCGGTGTTGGATCAATAGTTATATCGATTGGCATATATATCCTCCTAGTAATAAAAAATTCCTTTTTACTATCATAGCATGTCTCGTTTAAATTTTAAAATGCATGTTGTTTTACAATAGTTGTTCGACTTGTCTTCGGCGTCTTATAAGTTTTTGCAAACGTTTTTTGTGTTTCGTTACTTTCTGCTTGTCTGAATTTGTGAGTGCCTCATAAAGCTCCATGAGCTCGTAATCAATCTCCATATTCATAATGTTATAGATTGTCTTTGGTTCAAGGTTATGGTCATAGTCCGTGTACTCAACAATCGCTCCGTTTTGATTCATCATTATTTTTTCACTCCCATCAATTTCAATAATGGATTGAATCGTTCCCGTTTTGTAGGACGTGATGTAGAGGGGACCACCGGTAAACTTCTTTACAATTCCATTGCCACTAAATTGTGAAATAATAATCTCAATTGCTTCCCCAATTGCTTCATCGTTAACGATTAAATGATCTAAATTAATTGTCAGTGTTTTTCCTTTTTTTGAAAAAGGGATCTCGTAAACATTTTGATTTGAATCGATCATCAGAAAAATTTTCTCTTCATCGTATCGCCAAAATAATGAAACGTCTTTGTCGATCATTTGTTTAAGAAATTGTTGAAGCCCATTTCTAGATAATTCAATATAAACATTATTGAATTCCGCTTCATAGGAAAATGGCATAAGTTTTCCACCCCTTTACTAAACATATGTGTTTGTGAAATAAACGAAGCGGGTAGTCTTTTCCTTTGAGAAAGGGATAATTAACTTACATCTATCGTATGAAGAAACTGAGGAGAAAAGAAGTGATAATCTCAATATGATAAAATATTTATCAATATCAATCTTATGAGCTATTCCTATATATTATGTAGAAAAAGAAAAGTGATCATGAAAATGTCATGATCACTTAACGTAATAATCTTGTTACTGTTAGGAGAAGGTAAAACCATAGCGTTTTGAAATAATATCATAAAAACCGAGCGAGTTATAAAGACTTTTTGTTGCTAAGTTATTAATGCCAGTCTCCGTTTCAATTACTTTAATATTTTCGGTTTCAGCCCAATGAATAACCTGTAATAGTAATCGTTTTGCAATCCCTTGATTTCGATGTTCTTTATGAACATAGAGGTCGTTCAGCCACATATAATAGCCGCCTTTTTCAAGACTAATACCGATGTTGAAAAACGCTACCCCAACAATGACCTCTTCATCCTCAACAACAAACATGTGTGCCAAAGAGTTGTCTTTAAGTGTTAGATCAATACTAGCAATAAGCAGCTCATATGCATTATCTGCTCCAATAGATTCCATTTGTCCCATCATAAGATCCGCAATTTTTAGTCGCAACGATTGATCAGCATCGTTGGGTACTTTGTATACTTTCATTTGTTTTACCTCCCCATGAAAATTACCAATTCAAAAAAACATTTTCTATATTTTCAATCTCATCCAAGAATAGAGTACCACAAAAAAAGCAGGGTGAGTAAAATCTCCACTGCTTTTTTAACAAATTATTATTAATTTATTAAGTTAAGTGATCATATAAGTCTTGAATCTGATCTTGATATTTTGCCAATTGTTCTTTTTCAGCTGTTGTAGAGTTTGCAAATGCAGACGATAGATTATTTTTTGCTTTTTCGATCTCAGCTATAGCATCTTCGAATTGTTCAGGAGTGGTAGCCAACATGACTTTTTGCTCGGCAATTTCTACGGCTTTTCTAGCTTCTTGAAAGAGTTTATTCCCCATTACGCCCTCCAGAATGATTTGATTTGGTTCGATCGTCATCAACCATGTTCGGTATTACTTCGTAGCGTTCTTTTGAATACTGACCAGGTTGTCCGGCGCCTTTTTTTGCTTTTGGTTTTTTAGCCATTTTATCTACCTCCATAACGGTTTTGCTCATTTCAAATGTTAGCATCCCCAGATAAAACAGCGTTATAACGTAGAAAATGTTGGATGAACTTATTTAAGGTTAAAGATGTCCTCTAAAAAGATGGCAATCCCATCTTCTTCGTTAGATTTCGTCGTTGTATTTGCAATGTTTTTCAGCTCGGGGATTGCATTCCCCATTGCAACTCCCAGGCCTGCATATTCAATCATTTCTAAATCATTATCTTCGTCACCAAAGGCAATGATTCTTTCTTTTGGGATTGAATAATAATTAGCTACTTTTTGTATGCCAACGGCTTTATTTAGCCCAGATCTAACAATTTCAATCATGTTCCATGGAGCAGCCCATACACGTTGATCTACCACTTCAGCATGAGATTCCTTTAGAAGCTGTCGTAAATCATGCAAATGATGATCATGAGGATGAACGAGAATTGATGTTGGATTTTCATCTAGGATTAAATGCAAATTGCCATAATCTACAGGGGATTGCCCCATATTAAAAGTATTAATAATGACTTCATCATGATAACGCAGGTAAAAATCATCAATAATTTCAACCATAATATTTTGAACTCGGAAAGCTTCACATGTTTCAATAATTGTTTTGGCAGTTCTTAAATCCATTGGCGAATGAAATGTACCAAAGTCTTTATGAAGGGGATGGTGAACAAATGCGCCATTAAAATTAACAATCGGTGTTGTTAACCCGAGCTCTTCATAATACATTTTACTTGCGCGATATGGACGTCCAGTAGCAATCATGATAAGGTGGCCCTGCTCCCTGGCTTTTGCAAGGGCTAGTTTTGAACGGTTTGAAATCGTTTTTTCATTTCTTAGCAGTGTCCCATCTAAATCAAGTACAATTAGGTGTTGTTTTTGCATAACGACTCCTTTTTTAATGAATTTTAGAATTAGTGATCATTTTTACGATTTTTCCTGCTGTATACGTTGTTTTCGACAATGTATGAAAAATTTTGACTTTGTACAGGTAATCTTTATTTTTTCATGTTATAGTAATAACCGAACATGTATGAATGGAGGAGCAGTTCAATGAACAAATATTTTCTGAAAAAGAACTTTATTATGTGCATTATTCTTATTGGTTTATTAGTGATAGCAGGATGTTCTTCTGAAGCTGAGCAAGAACCTGATCCGAATGATATTTCACAATTAGGCAAGTATGTTCCAGAATTCTCGTATACAAATCAACATGGAGAACCATTTGGGTCTGAAGATTTGGCAGGTCAATATTGGATTGCCAACATGATTTTTACAAATTGTAATACGGTTTGTCCGCCGATGACAATAAATATGGCTCGACTTCAAGAAATGCTGCGTGACTCTGGGTTGAGTGAAGTTCAACTCGTTTCTTTTTCTGTTGATCCTGCGAATGACACACCAGCATCTTTAAAAGAGTTTGGTGAGAAACTAAATGCAGACTTTAGTAACTGGAATTTTCTAACAGGTTACGAGCAGGAAGAGTTTGCTGATATGGCGTACGAAACGTTTATGACAATTGTAGAAAATGAACCAGACTCAGATCAAGTACAACATGGAACGAGCTTTTATTTAATCGATCCTACTGGCTTGGTTGTTCGATTAATTGGCGGACTTGATCAGCCAGATGAGGAATTGATAAATACGATTGCCAAAATAGTAAAATAATAAAAAAGTAGGTGTGCCCTCATAATGAAAAGATACAGTATTATTCTATTCATAATTTTCCTGTTTATTTCTGGATGTTCTTCAAATGAGAATTCTACACCAAATACATTGGCTCCTTTAGATGTTGAATTTGAAATGGTTCCTGAGCAAGTTCAACCTGGAGATGTAGCTCAAATAAAAGTTTTTTTATCCCAGGATGATAAACCAGTGACTGATGCACGGGAGGTATTATTTGAAGTTTGGAAGCATAACGGTGGGGAAGAACATGAAATGATCGAGGCAGAAAATAATGGAGATGGCTCTTACTCGATCGAATGGCAATTTGAAGAAGAATGGGTTTACTACGTGTATTATCATGTAACAGCAGCGGATGCACATCGTATGCAAAAATTTATCATTGGTGTTGGTGATGTGAATGTTGACGAAATTGTTGATTCAGGTGAAGCGGGCCGAACACAGTGGTAAAAGATAATTTAGAATTGAGAATGTAGAATATAGAACTATAAAAGCAAAGAATGGGGAAGTAATTTTGAATTATGATCTTACTTTTTTCCGTTCTTTTTTGTATAGGAGGATTTTGTGAAATATTTAACAGTCCGATTTTGTTTTTTTGATACAATTAGGGAAAGATGAAAGAAAGGGTGAAGAGGATACATGTTAACTGAACGAAAAGTCATACCTGTAAAAGAAGCTGTAAAAAAAGTATTAGCTTATTCAAAAAAAGGTGAAATTGAATACATATCGATTGATGAGTGTGATAATCGTTACTTAGCAGAACCAATTAGGGCTGATCATGACGTGCCTCCTTTTGATCGTTCTCCTCTTGATGGTTTTGCGATCCGAGCTGAGGATACGCAAGGTGCATCAATGAATAATCCTGTTGAATTGGAAGTAATCGAGGAAATTGGTGCAGGTACAGTTGCAAAAAAAGTTCCGCAAAAAGGACAGGCCATTCGGACGATGACCGGCGCTAAGATGGCAGAAGGAACGGACGCAATTGTTATGTTTGAGTTAACAAAGGAAGTAAAACGAGACGGAAAAACCTATGTCATTATCAAACGATCGTTCCAGCCAGGGGACAATATTTCTTTTCAAGGGGAAGACACGAAAAAAGGAACGGATCTCGTTGAGCGAGGGAGGCAAATTGATCCTGGTGTAAAAGCGTTATTAGCGACATTTGGATATGCGAAAGTTCCTGTATATAAAAAGCCCCTTGTTGGCATTTATGCAACAGGAACAGAATTATTAGATGTTCATGAAGAACTGCAACCCGGAAAAATCCGTAACAGTAATGCTTATATGGTTGCTTCGCAAATTAAAAAGGTTGGTGCAGAACCAAAGTATTTTGGGAAATTAGCCGATGATTTTGACAGCTGCTATACAGCGATTTCTAACGCATTAGCTGAAGTTGATGTTCTTATTACAACAGGTGGAGTTTCAGTCGGAGATTATGACTTTCTACCGGAGATTTATGAAAAACTTGGTGCCAATGTATTGTTTAACAAAATTGCAATGCGTCCTGGAAGTGTGACAACAGTTGCTGAGTGGAATGGTAAATTACTTTTTGGATTATCTGGTAATCCGTCAGCATGCTATGTTGGGTTTGAACTCTATACGCGACCATGGTTAAAAACGTATTTTGGTTCAAATAAGCCACACCTAGAAAAAGTACAGGCCGTACTAGGAAAAGATTTTTTAAAACCAAATCCGTTCACACGGTTCGTCCGCGGCAAAGTGAGTGTAAAAGAAGGAAGGCTATATGTAACACCGGTCGGATTAGATAAATCAGGTGTTGTTACTTCTTTAGCAGATGCCAATGCACTGATTACTCTCCCTGGTGGAACAAGGGGTTATGAAGAAGGGACCACCGTAGATGCCCTATTGCTCAGTGGAGATGGAAGTGAATGGCCTTGGGAATAAAAAATAAAATCATTCAAATTGCTGGTTACAGTAATAGCGGGAAAACAACACTTGTAGAAAAGCTTGTTTCCTATTGCTCCAATGATGGCCTACTTGTTGGAACGCTAAAACATCATGGTCATGGGAGAACATTAAAGTCTTTAGATAAAGGCAAGGACTCATGGAAGCACCGTAATGCAGGTGCGATGGTAACAGGAGTAGCCAGCAACCATCAGTTTCAACTTCATTTAGCAACATTGCCTACTGACTGGAGCCTGGAAAAGATGTTAGAGTTTTATGATAAGCTTCCATTAGATCTTATACTGATAGAAGGATTTAAACGAGAGCCTTTTCCAAAAGTAGTCATAGTTCGTACTGAGGAAGGGTTAGAGCTGCTTGAACAATTAACGAATATTATAGCTGTTATTACGTGGATACGACTTGAGGAAATAAAAGAAAAAATGAAGGTTCCTGTCTTTTCAATCGAAGAGGAACAAGAGTACTTAAATTGGATAAAAGAACAGGTGAATAAAGAAGATGAGTGAAAAAGATTTTCTAATTACTAGTGAAGTAATCTCAATTCAAGAAGTTGTCGATAAGGTTGTTCATCCCAATGCTGGCGCCATTAATACATTTATTGGAACTGTTCGTGAATTAACAAAAGGAAAACGAACATTGTATTTAGAATATGATGCCTACGTACCGATGGCTGAAAAGAAACTTGCCCAAATTGGTGAGGAAATTAAAGAGCAATGGCCGGAAACAAGAGTAGCGATTACGCATCGAATAGGAAGGTTAGAGATAACTGATACCGCTGTTGTAATTGCTGTCTCAACTCCACATCGTGCTGATTCATATGAAGCAAGCCGTTTTGCGATTGAGCGTATAAAGGAAATCGTACCAATATGGAAAAAAGAACATTGGGAAGATGGGGAGAAATGGATTGGTGATCAATTAGAGAGAACACCTTACCCGACAGGTAAGCCAGAAGAGGAGCATTTATCATGATTAAAGTATTATTATTTGCTGCCTTTGAAGAGGCATTAGGGAAAAGAGAATTAAGCATGGAAGCAAGTTCACTAACTGTTGCACAATTACGTGAAAAACTTTCGGCAGAGTATTCTTCTCTTCCTTCACTCGACAACGTCATGATCGCTGTAAATGAGGAGTTTGTTGAGGATAATGCCATTTTGCATGAAAATGATGTTGTGGCGATCATCCCGCCTGTAAGTGGGGGGTAAGTTAATAGTTAATAGTTAATAGTTGAAAGTTAAAAACCTCTCCTAAAGTGGAGAGGTTTTGTTTTTCATTCGCCGCCGAATCGGCTGCGAATCTTTTCGCTCATCATTTTTGGTGTCCATTGCGGTTCCCAAACAACTTCAACATTAACAGCATTAACAGTTGGTAATGTTTGAACTGCAGACCTTACACCAGTTGTCATCATATCGTGAAGCGGGCAGCCAGGAGTTGTCAATGTCATTTTAATATCTACAACACCATCGTTTTCAATCTTTACGTCATAAATTAACCCTAGATTGACAACATCTACACCTAGCTCAGGATCGATTACTGTTTCTAATACTTTTAATACTTCCTCATTATTTAATACGAATTCAGCCATCTGAAATTCCTCCTTTGAATTATGAATGCGTAAATACAGCTAATACATGGACTAAATAATAGATGGTAGCAAGTCCAAAACTAATTTGTCCGATAATTATGAGAAGAGGTAATTGAATCGCCATACCGACTGCAAGAATAAGTAATGTCACTACACAACCGATAAAGCGGACGTATACCTTTTGTTCATCAATTAAATCATGCAATGATGGCACCTGTTCTCTTCCAACTTGATTTCCAAAGCGGAATGTCCACCATAAAAATGGAACAATTTTAGATGTATATCCTAAAATTGTTAAGCTAACCCATCCAAATAAATAAACTAAACTAATGATTGAAAGGAATGTTAAATTAGAAAAAAGTTGCGGTTGAATCATTAAAAGAACAATCGCGATACCTGTTAAACCAATAAATCCATCAAGAATTCGAACCGTAACTAATATTCCTTTACCAGGGTTCTTTTTGAAGCGGGTTTTAATAATCTGCTGTACATGGACTCTGTAAACAAGTAAGCCGGCAAGAAACACGACAAAACCAATCCAAGTCAACATAAATCCTGCTTGAAGAAAGAAGTTTGCAGTAATAATCAGTAGTGCAACATGGAACAAAATTAAAATCCATTTTTGTAAGTTTGTTGGAAAGTCATGTGACAAATAAAACATAGGTAACATCTTAAAGCTGTAGCCAACAATTAAAAAAAGAAACCAGCCAACTAATCCAAACCAAATGTGTGCTGCCAATATTGACGTGTGCAAACCATTTAAAAACGGATGTCCAAAGTTTATCGCCATAAGCAATCCGGAAACAACAGTTAGAAGTAGATAAAACAAAGCGCTATACGTTGCAAAAATAATCGTATTGAAGTTTTTTGTTTTTATAATTGTGATGACGATATTAGTTATAAAAAGCAGAACTCCAATAACGACAAGTGATGCTGAAATTGCCAGCGTAATTAAATTAAATTGAAAGAAACCGAGTAGCATACCGACTAGGCCGCCAGTAAACGCAAAATAATGAATCATTCCTAGCTTTGTGCTATATAATTCACTTTGAATGACTACAGGAACAAGTTGGTAGACTGCCCCCATCACGAGCATTGTCGCCCATCCTAAAATGAATAAATGGACTATTCCTATTGCAAATGGTAATCGAACTTCTGTGAAACTAAACGTATCACCGGAAAAGACAATCAGCACAGAGAAAATGAGCAGTGATAGGAATCCTGTAATCATAAAAGCAAATGGTAAGTAAAATGCACCTTTTGAATTCTGTAAGGCACCTTGACCCATTCCACCGCCGAAGTTCATGATCTTATCCCTCTCTCTTAATTATAGTAATTTCAACCGAGCCATCGTCCATTTCCATATGTGAATATCCATAACCTAATTGCTTTAATTCCTCGATGAGAAAGACGGGCACCCGGTCATTTCGAATAATAAGTGTTTCACCATCATTCATTTTTTCTAATTGACTTAATGTGCGCATCATTGGTTGTGGTGGCTCTAAACCACGATTATCTAAGCGATATGGTTCCATTGCAGAAACCTCCTTTATTTTTACTGGATCGGGAACTTTAGCTGGTGGCTTTAAGTTATCCCAGTCCGTGTTATCTTTTTTCTTTTTTCTAAAGAATGAGAACAAACCTTTCTTCTCTTCCTTTTTAATAAAAGTTGTTATAAAGTGATCGTCAGCAATTTTTTCAACGTCATTAGTAAAGCCTTTTGTCCTTAATAACGTTTGGAGGGGCTTTGGTTTAAAGGTTGAATGTAGTATGAAAGTGTCCCCAGCTTCAACTTGTTTAACAACTGCCATGATCTTTTGAAAAGGTTCTAATTTATTTTTCAAATCTTCACGGACATCTAGTTCATATACCTTTCCTTTACTACCCATAAGATAACCCCCTTTCTATTCATCATCTTATAGAAAAGAATTGCATCCTTAGTATGAAATGTTTTTGCTTTTCTGAGATAAGTATAGTTTAAAATGTAATAACCATTCAGTGATACTTATCACAATTGATTCCCATTATCAATTAAGTGCGTATTATTTGCATTTTTTACTATTCTGTGATAGTTTTCACATCTTGAAAAGGGGTTGTTTGGTAAATTATGAGTTAAAGGGGGTATGAAAAGTGATTTCTTGTAATCGAATCCGTACTGGTGAGGATGACGTTATTGTAGTTACGGGGGGGACAAAGCCTCACATAGGGGCAGTTGTTATAGCTAACTGGATAAATGATCGCGTCAATATTATCAGTCATGGTTTCCCGCATCATAAAGAGGAAGAGTTGTTTATTGATTTGGCAAAAGTATGGTGTGGAATTAATAAGAAGACAACTGTCATAACTGGTGGTATCCATATTGATGATGCAACAAAAGAACAAATTAACAAACTGGTTGATGAAACATGGCTCTCTTTTTTTCAACTTATCTCTGATAAAAATGAAGTGTGAAAAAATCAGGTAACTCTTTTTCTTATGCAAAAAAGAGTTACCTGATTTTTTTATTACTTGTTTTATAATGAAAATTCTAATAAAAAATAAAAATACAGTTGATTTTATTTTTATTCATCCTTATAATAAACTTCACATACAAATTTATTAAGAGGGTGAAAAAAATGAAAGTAGCAATTATCGGAGCAACTGGATATGGGGGAGCGGAATTAATACGGTTATTACATAATCATCCAGAAGTTGAGCTTTCGTCAATTCACTCATCATCCCAATACGGTGTGCCGATTCAAGATAGTTATGGCCACCTTATAAATAAAACGGATCTTATATTAGAAAAGATTGATACAGATCAGATTGCGAAAACGGTGGATGTAGTGTTTATGGCTACACCATCAGGTATCTCAACTGAGTTAAGTCCAGAGCTTATAAATAAAGGTGTAAAAGTAATCGACCTCTCGGGGGATTTACGGATAAAGGATCGTTCTTTGTATGAAAAATGGTACAAAAAAAATGCAGCGAATGATGAAACGTTAAAAGAAGCGATCTATGGTTTGCCAGAGTGGTGTAAAGAAGAGATTAAGACTGCTAGTCTATTAGCTAACCCTGGTTGTTATCCTACAGCAGTATTGCTAGGTTTAGCACCACTAATTCAAAATAAATTAATTGAAAGAGATTCGCTGATCATTGATGCGAAATCTGGGGTAACAGGGGCTGGACGTTCACCGTCAGCGGTTACTCACTACAGTGAGATGAATGATAATTTTAAAATATATAAAGTGAATGCTCATCAGCATATTCCTGAAATTGAGCAAATGTTAAATAGATGGGATCAATTGGATTCCCCAATTACGTTCAGTACACATCTAGTTCCGATGACTAGAGGAATTATGGCTACCATGTATGGAAAAGCAACAAAAGAAATGACAGAAGAACAATTACGAGAATTGTATAACGAGCAATACGGTAAAGAGCCGTTTGTCCGTATTCGTAAGCAAGGAGCATATCCGTCTACTAAAGAAGTTTACGGCTCTAATTATTGCGATATTGGCGTTACGTATGATGAAAGAACCGGCCGCATAATGGTTGTGTCGGTCATTGATAATTTAATGAAAGGTGCGGCCGGGCAGGCTGTACAAAATTTAAATATCATGATGGGAATTGATGAAAAAACAGGACTTGATTTAATTCCAGTTTATCCATAAAAAGAAAGTATTTTCAGAGGTGATTTACGGTGGGAACGAAGAAAGAACAAGCTGAAGTCAGAGTAGTGGAAGATGGTAGTATTACAGCACCGAAAGGATTCTCGGCTACAGGAGTCTATGCTGGAATTAAGAAAGATAAATTAGATTTGGGCGCCATATATTGTGAAGTACCCGCTAGCAGTGCGGCTGTATATACATTGAATAAAATACAGGCAGCTCCTTTAAAAGTGACGAAAGAAAGTATCGCCAAAGAAGGAAAGCTGCAAGCTGTAATCGTAAATAGCGGAAATGCCAATGCATGCACAGGAAAACAAGGAGAAAACGATGCGTATGAAATGAGAAAGCAAGGGGCATTAACCTTGAACGTACCGGAACATTATGTAGCGGTCACATCAACTGGAGTCATCGGTGAACCAATGCCAATGGATAAAGTAACGGCAGGGATTTCTCAGTTACAACCAGAATCATCAGTTGAAGGAGCTGAATTATTCAGCAAAGCGATTTTAACAACGGATTTAGTTATAAAGAATGCTTGCTTTCAAACCGATATTGATGGAAAAGAAGTGACGATTGCCGGTGCTGCAAAAGGATCAGGAATGATTCATCCGAACATGGCTACAATGCTTGGCTTTATTACAACGGATGCCAATATTGAGCCAGAATGGCTTCAAGTCGCACTAAGCGAAGTGACAAATAAAACATTTAACCGTATTACAGTTGACGGTGATACATCAACAAATGACATGGTTGTTGTCATGGCAAGTGGATTAGCTGAGAATAAGCCGCTAACTAAAGAACATCCAGATTGGGAAACGTTCGTATTAGTTTTAGAAAAGACGGCTCAATCATTAGCGAAGAAAATTGCTCGCGATGGTGAAGGGGCGACAAAACTAATAGAAGTTCAAGTGAATGGTGCAATAAATGATGAGGAAGCAGGAAAGGTTGCCAAACAAATCGTAGGTTCAGATCTTGTGAAAACTGCAATTTTTGGAACTGATGCAAACTGGGGCCGAATCATTTGTGCAGTGGGTTACAGCGGGGCAGAAATTAACCCTGAAACGATTGACATTGCACTTGGGCCGATTGTTACATTAAAAAACAGCCAACCAGTTGCTTTTTCTGAAGAAGAAGCAAAAGAATATCTTCAAAATGAAAACATTACGATTATTGTAGATTTACACGTAGGGAACGGTAGCGGCTTAGCTTGGGGCTGCGACCTCTCGTATGATTACGTGAGAATCAATGCAGGGTATAGAACGTAATTAATTTAGAATTTATAATTTATAATTTAGAATTGTTGTTTGTGTTTCAGGGAGGTATTGAATTACTTCTCTGAAATATCTTAGAAGGTTTTAATTATTCATTATAAACTATCAATTATACATTAAAGAAGGTGAGCTCATGGGCGAGATTGTTGTTGTGAAATGTGGAGGGAGTACGATCAGTAACCTCTCTGACAGTTTTTTTGAAAGTATTAAAGCGTTAAAAGAGAATGAACAGATTCCGATTATCGTTCATGGCGGTGGACCGGAAATAAACCAAATGTTAACGACGTTACACGTTGAAAGTGAATTTATTGATGGTTTACGAAAAACAACGGGAGAAGTACTAGATGTTGCTGAAATGGTATTATGCGGCAAGGTAAATAAACATTTGGTTCATAAGTTACAAGTTGCAGGATTAAATAGTATCGGATTGTCAGGCTGTGATGGTCAGCTACTTAAGGCAACGCCAATTAATAAAGAAAAGCTCGGTTTAGTTGGTGATGTTGAATCAGTAAATGTTAGCTTTCTTACGTTAATGATCGACAATGATTATGTACCGATTATTGCACCAATTGGGCTAGGTGAAAACGGAGATCGCTATAACATTAATGCAGATAGTGTTGCCGGATCTGTTGCCGATGCAATTGGGGCACAGCAATTATTGTTCGTAACTGATGTTGACGGAATCTTAAATAAAGAAGGTAAATTGATTGAGAAATTGACAACTGAAGATGTTGAATCTCTGATCTTGGACGGGACAATATACGGTGGAATGATTCCAAAAGTAAAAGCAGCCTTAAAAAGTTTACAAGGAAAGATTCAAGAAGTCGTTATTATTAACGGAAAAGGAACAACATTATTTGAAAATGGTGAGCTAGTCGGAACAAAGATTGTAAAAGTCAGTGAATTGACTCCGCTAAATCAATAATAAAGTAGGTGTAATCAAAATGAGTTCGTTATTTCCAACATACGCCAGATGGGACATCGCTGTTGAAGAGGCACATGGGACAACAGTGATTGACCGAAATGGAAAAGAATATTTAGATTTTGTTTCTGGGATAGCTGTTTGTAACTTAGGTCATTGCCATCCAAAGGTGGTAGGAGCAGTTCAGGAACAATTAAATAAAGTATGGCATGTTTCAAATCTATTTCATATTCCACTACAAGAGGAAGTTGCTCAATTACTAGTAGAAAACTCATCTGGGGATTATGTGTTTTTCTGTAATAGTGGAGCTGAAGCTAATGAAGCAGCTATTAAATTAGCTCGTAAATATACAGGGAAGAAAAAAATTCTTTCATTTAAACAATCATTTCATGGTCGAACAATGGCGACGTTATCGGCAACAGGACAAGAAAAAGTTCAGCTAGGCTTTGCTCCTTTACTGGAAGGATTTGAATACCTTCCATATAACGATGCTGCATCAGCAATGGAAGCAATTAATGAAGATGTTGCTGCTGTTATGATAGAAGTCATTCAAGGTGAAGGCGGAGTAAATCCAGGGGAACAGGAATTTATTGAAGCCGTAGCAAAAAGCTGTAATGAACATAATGTTCTCTTAATCATTGATGAAATCCAAACTGGAATTGGTCGTACAGGTAAGCCTTTTGCTTATCAGCATTATAGTATCTCACCTGATATTGTGACAGTGGCTAAAGGGTTAGGAAATGGTTTTCCGGTAGGTGCATTAATTGGTAAAGAGAAATTAAAAGAAGCGTTTGGTCCTGGCAGTCACGGATCAACATTTGGTGGAAATCCATTAGCAATGGCTGCAGCAAAAGCAACCTTAACAGAGATATTTAATGAACAATTTTTACAGGATGTTGAAGAAAAAGGCATTTATTTAATGAATCAATTAAAGGAAAAGCTTAGTAAAAGTAACATTGTAGAAAATGTTCGTGGTAAGGGGCTAATGATTGGAATTGCTTGTAAAGAAGAAGTAGCGAATCAAGTGACACAACTACGACAAGAAGGACTACTTGTTTTGAATGCTGGCCCTAATGTTATTCGCTTACTACCAGCATTAATCATTTCGAAAGAAGAAATTGATCAGGCTGTCTCGTTATTAGAAAAAGAATTGGTAAAGTAACGATTCTTTTTTTGGATATAAATGAATAAAAATACTTATGGAAATATAAATATACGGAAATGGTTGTTAGGAGGGAGAATGGTGAAAGGTTATCTTGTACTTTCAACAGGAGAGATTTTTGAGGGTGAATGGGTAGGCAGTAATGAAGAAGTATACGGTGAAGTGGTTTTCTTTACAGGGATGACTGGATATCAAGAGGTTATTACTGATCCTTCTTTTAAAGGTCAAATTGTCGTCTTCACTTACCCGTTAATTGGAAATTATGGAATTAATGATATAGATAATGAGAGTAAAGAACCGCAAGTATCTGGTGTGATTATGAGCGAGTGTAGTCAGAGTGGTTTTCACTATGAATCAACGACTTCCTTCGGGCAGTGTCTGACTGAGAAAAATACTCCGATGTTAGTTGGTATTGATACAAGAGCGGTAGTTAAACGAATTCGTGAACTTGGAGACATGGGCGCAATTATGACGACTGACCTTAGTGAAGTTGACTTTACAACGAAGAAGCCTATTGGAACGAGAAATTTAGTTGATGAAGTATCGACGAAAACAATCGAAACATTTGGTTCTGGTGACCTTCACGTTATTCTAGTAGACTTTGGTTACAAAGCATCGATGGTGACTGCATTAGTAGAAATGGGCTGCAAAGTGACAATCGTGCCATATAATACAGACTATGAAACTGTAAAAAGCTTCTCACCTGACGGAATCTTATTTTCTAATGGGCCAGGGAATCCAAAACAGCTAGTCAATCAATTAGTAGAAATCAAGAAAATTGCAGAAAGCTATCCTTCGTTAGGAATTTGTTTAGGCCATCAATTGCTTGCTTTAGCCTTTGGAGGGGAAACAGAAAAATTACGTTTTGGTCACCGTGGAGCAAATCAGCCTGTTCAAGATTTAATGACAAATCAAGTGTATATGACATCGCAAAATCATAGTTATGTAGTAACAGATGAAAGTATTGCGGAAACAGGTTTTTCTATTCGCTACAAAAATATTAATGATGGATCAGTTGAAGGGATGGTACACAACAGTTTACCAATAACGTCTGTTCAATTTCACCCTGAAGCACATCCAGGACCAAGTGATAGTCATGCAATCTTTACCCACTTTATTCAAGAAATGAGCAGCAAGAGGAGAGAGAAAGTATATGCCTAAACGAACAGATATAAAAAAAGTACTCGTTATTGGTTCGGGACCAATTGTAATAGGGCAGGCCGCAGAATTTGACTATGCAGGAACACAGGCATGCCTGGCATTACGAGAAGAAGGAATTAAAGTTATTCTTATTAATAATAATCCGGCTACGGTAATGACGGATGAAGCTTGTGCGGATGTTGTTTATTTTGAACCTTTAACTGTTGAAAGTATTGAAAAGATTATTCAAAAGGAAAAGCCAGATGGCATTCTTGCAACGTTAGGTGGTCAAACAGGATTAAATCTAGCATTGTCACTTCATAAACAAGGCGTTCTTGAAAAGTATAATGTTCCACTCCTCGGCACACCAATCGAATCGATAATGAAAGGTGAGGATCGTGAAGAGTTTCGTGCTCTTATGCAAGAATTAAATGAGCCAGTTCCGGAAAGTCAAATTGTAGATAATGTTCAAGATGCAGTTTCCTTTGCAAATGAAGTAGGTTACCCAATGATTATTCGTCCAGCTTATACATTAGGGGGAGCTGGTGGAGGTATTGCTAACAATGAGCAGGAGTTCCGAGAAATCGTTGAGGGCGGGCTTGATGCAAGTCCAATTACACAATGTTTAATTGAAAAAAGTATCGCTGGCTTTAAAGAAATTGAATATGAAGTGATGCGTGATGATAATGACACATGCATTACAGTATGTAACATGGAAAACATCGATCCGGTAGGTGTTCATACAGGCGATTCGATTGTAGTTGCACCATCACAAACGTTAACGGATGTTGAATACCAAATGTTACGTTCCGTTTCATTAAAAATTATTCGTGCACTGGGTATTGTTGGTGGCTGCAACATTCAATTTGCACTGGATCCATATAGTAAGCAATATTATTTAATTGAAGTTAACCCACGTGTAAGCCGTTCTTCTGCATTGGCTTCAAAAGCAACAGGCTATCCAATTGCAAGAATGGCAGCGAAATTAAGTGTAGGTTATCATTTGCATGAGCTATTAAACCCAGTAACTGGTCATACGTATGCAAGTTTTGAGCCTGCACTAGATTATGTCGTTGTAAAGTTTCCGCGTTGGCCATTTGATAAATTTTTTGATGCAGACCGTAAGCTTGGTACACAAATGAAAGCGACTGGTGAAGTAATGGCGATTGAGCGTAACTTAGAAAGTGCTTTTCAAAAGGCTGTTCGTTCATTAGAGCAAAAAACAATCGGTCTTGAACTTCCTAAGTTAAAAGGCTGGAGTAATGAGCAACTGTGGAAAAGTGTTACGATTGCCGATGATCGCCGTTATTTTGCCATTTTAGAATTAATCCGTCGCGGTGTCGAGATTGATGAAATTCATCAGGCAACTGGCATCAATTACTTTTTCCTTGTAAGCTGGAAAAAGCTTATCGGCCTTGAAAATGAAGCGAAACAAACAAATTTAAATGATGTGACAACTGATTTATTAAATACGTTAAAGAAAAACGGTTTTAATGATGAATGGTTAGCTCACATTTGGGGAGTAAGTGTCCTTGACGTACGCTCAAAACGAAAAGAATTGAATATCGTACCATCATTTAAAATGGTTGATACGTGTGCTGGAGAATTTACTGCATCAACAGCTTATTATTATTCGAGCTGGAGCGGCGAGAACGATGTTGATGTAACGACTGATAAGAAGAAAATTCTAATCATTGGATCTGGACCAATTCGAATTGGACAAGGAATCGAATTTGATTATTGCTCTGTACATGGTACATTAAGCTTAAAAAATGAAGGCTATGAAGCAATCATTATTAATAATAATCCTGAAACAGTAAGTACCGACTTCTCAGTTGCTGATCGTTTATACTTTGAACCGTTGACATTAGAAGATGTCCTTAATGTTATTGAACTTGAAAAAGTAGAAGGTGTGATTGTGCAACTTGGAGGACAAACAGCTATTTCTCTTGTCCAAGGCTTAGAAGAAGCCGGAATACATTTGTATGGAACAAATAACGATACAATTGATATGCTCGAGGACCGCGGCCGTTTCTATGATTTTATGAAAGCTGTGGAGGTTCCTCATATCCCTGGAGTAACTGCCTATGATGCTTCAGAACTCGTAGAAAATGCTGCGAACATTGGTTATCCAGTCTTACTTAGACCATCATATGTTATAGGTGGGCAAGGGATGGTCATTTTATCAAGCGAACAGGAACTCGTTGAGTATATTAATGATGACGGACAAACAATCGCCTATCCAATATTAATTGATGCTTATCTGCCTGGTACAGAAGTAGAAGTCGATGCCCTTACAGATGGCAAAGAGGTACTTATCCCTGGAATGTTTGAACATATTGAAAAAGCAGGTGTTCACTCTGGTGATAGTATGGCGATTACACCACCATTTTCATTAACAGCTGAACAAAAAGAAACAATTTGTACGTATACAAAGAAAATTACACTAGGAATGGACTTCAAAGGTGTATTTAATATTCAATTTGTTATCTATGAAGGCGAGATTTACGTTATTGAAATCAATCCAAGGGCTTCAAGAACGGTTCCGATTTTAAGTAAAGTTACGAATATTCCAATGGTTGCGTTAACAACAAAACTCTTACTTGGTTATTCATTAAATGAGATTGTTAATGTTGCGGGCTATTTACCTGAAACACCATATTACACAGTAAAAGCACCAGTCTTCTCAAGTTCTAAACTTCCAGGAGTAGATCCGCTGCTAGAAGCAGAAATGAAGTCAACCGGAGAATTAATTGGAATTGCCGGAACAAAAGAAGAGGCGCTAAAGAAAGCATTTGCATGGAGTGAAGGACAAATTCCAGCTCTATATCGCAAGTCAGGTTCAATCTATTGCCAAGTAGCTGCTGACGAATGGAAGGCATTTGAAAATGATGCAAAAGTAATGCAAACACTTGGTTTCACACTTGCCGTTGACCAAATTCCAAATGAGACATCATTAACTAATCTTTCGGAATTGTCTTTTGAACAGTGGCTATCAGAGGAAGATTCACTTGCATTCATCAGCATCCCAAGCAAAGGACAAAAAACAGGCAAACAAGAGCGTTTACAAGCATTAAAGCACCGCTTAACTGTCATTACAGAACTATCAACATTAAAAATGATGCTAGAAAGTCTAGCAGTAGAACAAACGGATGTAAAACCAATTCAGCACTGGTTAGAAACTAAAGAAAATGTAAAAACAATGTAAAATGTAAATAAATACATTTTGAAAAGAGAATTCATCGAGGGTATACTTCGATGAATTGTCTCTTTCTTCTAGAAAATACATTCACTAATTATACATTTTACATTATAAATTTTAAATTAAGGGTAAGAGGTGACACTTGATGTTAAACCAAACAAACATAGATGCTAAAGACTTAAAGGGTAAGGACTTTTTAACTTTACGAGATTTTACGAAGGAAGAAATTTTCTATTTTCTTGATTCAGCAATTTCACTTAAGAAAGCTCAAAAAGAGGGAAATTGTCCTCAATTACTTAAAGGAAAAACTCTTGGAATGATCTTTGAAAAATCATCCACTCGAACTCGAGTTTCTTTCGAAGTTGGGATGAGCCAACTTGGTGGGCATGCATTATTTTTGAGCCCGCGAGATTTGCAAATCGGTCGCGGGGAACCAATCTCTGATACAGCAAAAGTCCTTTCGCGTTACGTGGATGGAATAATGATTCGTACTTTTGCTCATCAAACGATTGAGGAGTTTGCTGAATATGCAACTGTTCCAGTGATTAATGCTTTAACTGATGATTATCATCCGTGCCAAGTACTAGCTGATTTAATGACGATCTATGAGCAAAAAGGAACATTTGAAGGACTTAAGCTAACATATATTGGTGACGGAAACAATATGGCTCATTCCTTATTAATTGGTGCGGCCAAGGTTGGAATGGATGTTGCGATTGCTTGTCCTAAGAATTATGAACCAAAGGATGAAATTGTTGCTGCTGCTAAAGAAATTGCCAAAGAAACTGGGGCAACTGTAACGATTACGAACGATCCAATTGAAGCAGTTACAGATGCAGATGTAATCTATACTGATGTGTGGGCGAGCATGGGCTTTGAAGAAGAGCAAGAAGAACGTGAAAAAGCATTTTCTACGTATCAAGTGAATCAAGAGCTTGTCTCACATGCGAAGGAAACATATATTTTCCTTCATTGTTTACCAGCACATCGTGGAGAGGAAGTTTCTGCCGATGTGATTGATGGCCCTCACTCTGTTGTATTTGATGAAGCAGAAAATCGCCTTCATGTCCAAAAAGCAATTATGGCTGCAACGATGTAAGAAATAAAAAACGTGGGGATGTCACTTATGAGACATCCCCACGTTTTTTTGTATGTATTGTGAGTAAAGAGTTAAGAATTTAGAGTTTAGAGTTAAAGTCTTCAAAAATAAACAATGAAGCCTCCTTAAAAAACCTAAAACAACTCTAAACTCTACACTTTAAACTCTAAACTAATTCAATTACTTTCTTCGCTAAATCATTATAGTAAGGATAAAGATTTGTTCCTTCTTCAAAAATTGTGGCAGTTTCACCATCATCATTAGGCATCGCAAATGGAATTGAAGCAAGAATGTCAGTATTTAAGGCTTCAGCTAACTGATCACCGCCACCTTTACCAAAAAGGTAGTATTTTTCCTCAGACTCAGGAGGTGTAAAGTAGGCCATATTTTCTACGACACCGATGATTTCATGGTTTGTTTTTTGAGCCATTGTTCCAGCTCGTTCAGCAACATGTGTCGCTGTTTTGTGAGGTGTTGTCACAATAATTTCTTTACAACTTGGCAGCATTTGATGCATATCAAGTGTGACGTCCCCAGTTCCTGGCGGTAAATCTAAAATTGTATAATCTAATCCTCCCCATATAACATCTTTGAAGAAGTGCTCTAGCATTTTCCCAAGCATCGGTCCGCGCCAAACAATGGGCTCATTTCCTTTTACTAAAAAGCCCATACTCATGACACTTACACCGTGTGATTCAACAGGAATAATTTTTCCGTTCATTGTTTTTGGTCTATCATTAATATTTAATATTTTTGGTACGCTAAAACCATAAATATCTAGATCAATAATCGCTGTTCTTTTTCCAAGACGTGCAAGACTAAGTGCTAAATTAACGGAAACCGTAGATTTACCAACCCCGCCTTTTCCGCTCGTTACAGCAATAACATTTCCTTTAAGCAAATATTCCACTCTCCTTTTAACACTAACGCTGTTTTCCATTGTAAATAAAGTGTTTATTCCTAGTCTGTGAAAAATATCACTAATATTGCTAACAGTCCTATTAACTTCCCCTAAAATACCAAGTTTAACAGAGACAAGAAAAATGGATATTGTCAATATAGTTGTTACTTTGTCACAAAAAGTATAAATAAAGACGGCGAAATTTTAAAAGTGTGAGTATCCTCACATTATTAACGTTGTTTTAGTTATAAACTATAGCTGTAGGTAATGCCTACTGGTTAATGAATGGAGTGGTTTAAGGTACTCTGTATCCGCTAATAATTATGTAATGGAATTGTATAATTTTGAAGTGTTAGATATTTGTGTGTGCAGACACAAATAGTATAGTTTCCCACTTCATCTTTAAATCCGATCGCCCAAAGGATAGCAGTTTTCACTTGTCATTTCTTTCATTAATATTAATTTTAAGAAATTTGATTCCCCCTAAGAATCGAATTTTTATAGAACTGCCAAAGCAGAAGCTTTGGTAGTTTTTTTATATAAAAATAAAGCTATATTTAAAAAGAAATATTTACAATTTTAAGGAGGAATTATGTCGAAAAAATGACATATGATTGACGAAATGTGAAAGAGTGATAAAAGTCACACTTCTATTTTTTGTAAAGGTGTAATGTTGCATCTGTAAGAAATATTACAGTTCTTTTACAACGGAAGGGATATTTACCATTTAGCTTATTTTCTTACATATCAAACAGCTTGAAAGGAGGGAAAAAAGTGAAAAATACTGTACTTATATTCTTTCTAACATTTTTTGTAGCTTTTGGAGGTGGATATTTATTCTATCAAAGTAAAGCACCCGCAGATGTAACGGCTGATAGTCCTCCACCTGTAACTGAGGCTGAGGAAACGGAAAACAATGATGCTGAACCTACTGAGGTAGCGACTGAAGGGGAGTCAATTCCAGAGGAAGCTAGAGCGATTCGGGATTTTGGCTGTCTTCAATGTCATAGGGTGTCAACTGTAGGTATGGGAGAGGCAATGACTGGTCCAGATTTATCAGATGCTTTTAACGTTGTTGAAGGCAAGCATGGTAAATCAATTGAAGAGTATCTTAAAGAACCTACTACGGCTGTAATGTCTTCAGTAATGGACACAGTTACTTTATCAGATGAGCAAATTCAAGCTATTGTGGATGCTTTACAATATGTGAGCGAAAATTAAAAATTAATAGGAGGTGCTTATTTTGAAGAAAGCGCTAACTGCAGTAGGGGGAGCGGTTGCCGGCTTTTTAATGGCGACTGTATTTTTTGCGGAAGTTGCACCAAATGTAACTCCACAAAGTTCAGCTAATCTTGAAAGTATAGCAGAGCAAGTATATGTTCCGCATGGGGAACTGGATGATTATTATTTATTTAATTCAGGAGGACACTCTGGACAGTTGTTTGTATATGGTGTCCCGTCAATGAGACATATCCGAACTGTACCTATTTTCACTCCAGATCCTGCAACAGGGTATGGGTACGATAAAGAATCAAAAGAAATGTTAGGCGGCTATACTTGGGGAGATTTCCACCACCCAGCTTTATCAGAAACAAATGGTGATTATGATGGAAAATGGCTATTCGCAACTGATGTTGCGAACAACCGTGTAGCGGCAATGGATTTAGGGGATTTCCACACTGTTGATATCCTAAAAGTACCTAACTCTGGTGGTCCTCACTGTGCTGCGTTTGTAACTGAAAATACAGAGTATGTATTCTTCCCAACACGATTTGCCCGACCACTGGACGGGTTCGCTGGCTTAGATGAGTACAGTGAAAAATATCGTGGTGTAATGTCAGCAGTAACATTTGATGAAGAAACGAAAAAACTTGATATTGCTTATCAAGTGGCTCTTCCTCCATGGTCGTATGATCTGTCTGATGCAGGGAAAGGTCCATCAGCTGATTGGTCATTATTAACGACCTATAACACAGAAGAAGCAACAACAAACCTAGAAATTAATGCTTCACAAGCTGACAAAGACTTTATCGTTTTATTTAATTGGAAAGAGCTGGCAGATAAAGTTACCAATGGAGAATATGAAGACTTTAATGGTCAAAAAATGATTTTCCCTGAGAACTTAGATGGTGGAATGTACTTAGTTCCAGTTGCTAAATCTCCTCATGGTGTCGACGTTACTCCGGACGGAACACGTTTTATCGCATCTGGTAAATTAGCACCTGCAATGACGGTTTTCTCATTTGAAAAAGCATTCGAAGCAATTGCGAATGAAGATTTCTCTGGAGAAAGAAATGGGATTCCAATTTTAAACTATGAATCTGTTATGGAAAGAGAAGTTGATCCTCCGGGAGCACTCGGACCACTTCATACACAATTCGATGATCGCGGCAATGCTTATACAACAATGTTTATCTCTTCTGAGGTTGTTAAATGGGATGTAAACACTGGTGAAGTATTAGACCGTGCTGACACATTCTATTCACCAGGTCACTTAGTTGGATCACATGGGGATACTGCTGCACCTACTGGAGAGTATTTAGTTTCATTAAATAAGATTGCAAAAGACAACTATTTATCTGTTGGACCATCACACCCTGAATCAATGGATTTATTTGATATTTCCGGTGATACAATGGTTCATTTATCTTCAACACCGGTAAATCCAGAGCCTCACTACGGCCAAATGGTTCATCGTGATGTGTTAAAACCATTCACAGTTTATGAAAAAGATGAAAACAATCCACTAGCAGTTTACGATCAAGCAGATACTCGTATCGAGCGTGATGGTAATCATGTAAGTGTCTTTGGTATTACAATGCGTTCGAAGTTTATCTTTGATGCAAACTCAGCTAGACCAGATGTAATTGAGGTAAATGAAGGTGACCTCGTTTCAATTCACTTAACGAACACTGACTTTGACCAAGATATTACTCACGGTTTTGGAATAATGGACTATGACCTAAACTTTGAGCAACAACCAGGTCAAACGAAAACATTAGAGTTTGTTGCAGATAAACCAGGAGTATATCCAATTTATTGTACAAACTTCTGTTCTGCATTACACCAAGAAATGACTGGATATTTAATCGTTAACCCTAAATAAGAAGAGAAAAACAAAAAGGGTATTATTATAATACCCTTTTTGGATTATGTTTTAGGAGATGAAACGGAATGTCTAAGAAACTATCAGTAGTTTCAGTATTGAGTTTATTTGGTTCAGCAGGTTTACTCATTATTTCTTTATTTCTTCCTTGGTGGGGAATGAGATTTTTTGCTCCTCAATACCGGGAAGGCTTGAATATCATTGTCTATCCAAATAAGTTGGATGGGGAAATTGATATTGTTAATAATCTGAATCATTATATTGGTATGGCGAACTTTAGTGAAGCAACTTTTCCAGAATTACAATATCTTCCTTATATCATAGTTGCTTTTGCAGTAATGATTATAATTGTTGCTCTACTTAGAAATAAGAAGTTAATATACGGACTTCTCTCACTCTTTGTCATTGGTGGTGTGATTGGGATTGTCCGGATGAATTATTGGTTAACAGAATTTGGAACAAATCTTGATCCGAAAGCTCCAATTAAAATAGATCCATTTGTTCCGCCTATTATTGGAGAAAATACATTAGCAAACTTTGTTACACACAGTTATTTTACGTATGGGGCATACCTGCTCGTATTGGCATTTATATTGATGGTATATCCGCTTTGGAGGGAGCGAAAGAGATGAAAAAAGTAGTGGCTTTGTGGTTTTTTATCTTCGTATTGCAAGTGAATATAACGGCATTTGCAGAAACAAATGTTAACTTACAGCAACTCATCGATCAAACTCCAGAGTATGGAGTGATTGAGCTAGACAATCAAACCTACATTGGGAATCTTTCAATCACAAAGCCTCTAACGATTATCGGTAGTGAAAAGAGTGTTATCAGAGGAGATGGAACTGATAATGTGATTTCAATACATGCAGAAGGTGTTCGAGTCGAAAATGTGAAAATCGAGAATAGTGGAAAAAGCCGTAACACAGAAGAAGAACATGCAGGTATAAAAATTCATTCCAATCACAATGTTTTAAAGGATATTATGATTGATGACTCATTTCATGGAGTTTATTTAAGTCAAGCTCATTATAATGAGTTACATAATATTTCAGTTACTGGGATGGGTGGAAATACTGTTGCTGCACAAGGAAATGGAATCCATGTTTATTATTCAAACAGCAACCAATTAATTGATATTAATGTTACAGGGACAAGGGATGGCCTTTTTTTTGATTATTCTAATGACAATGAGGTTGTCGGTAATGTATTGAGTGAAACGAGATACGGTCTTCATTTTATGTATTCGAATAATAACCGATTTTACAACAATCGTTTTGTTTTTAATACTGGTGGAGCAGCGATTATGAATTCACATCAAAATGAAGTAATAGGCAATGAATTTTCATTTAATCAAAGTACACGTTCATTTGGATTACTATTACAAATGGCGAATGAAAATACAATTTGTGACAATACATTTTTTCAAAATCAGCGAGGCCTTTTTATTGACCAATCCCAATTAAACCGTATTGAGAATAATCAAATCTTTCAAAACCAAATAGGTGTAGAAATATGGGCGAGTGCAAAACATCAAACATTCACAAATAATCACTTCTTCAAAAATACGGCAGCTGTTATTACAGCTGGCGGCCGTAGTGAAAATAACTGGAGTGAAAATGGACTTGGAAATTATTGGGGGAACACCGTTCCTCAGCTAGATTTAAATCAAGATGGAATCGGTGATTTTCCTGTTGAATATACTTCATCGTTATATCAACTGATTGAAGAGAATGAGTTAGCTTATCTGTTCTTAAATAGCCCGACCATTGCTATCTATGAAAAGATGAATGAGTTATTAAGTAGACAACAAGTGATGTTCGTAGATGACTACCCGTTATTAAACAACAAAGAAGAAAAAAATAACTGGCTCATTGTCTTGTTCGTTCTAGTAAGTACAGGTTGGATTTTGTATAGGAGGTGGAAGAGGGGATGAATTATATTGTTAAAGAGTGGAAAGAGCTTTCACGGGGAAAAGGACTATGGCTATCAATCGCAATGGTGGCACTTGTCTCTGTTTTTCTGTTGCTGGAGGCAAGAACTTTTCCCTTAGAGCAAGGTTTTGAAGTCTATTTACTGTCTCTTTACGATATGAATGTCTATTTATTGCCGTTATTAAGCTTATTTCTATCAGCATTTGCAATTATGCAGGAAAAGGAAATGAAAACCTTAATGATGGTAATGACAAAAAAGGAATCCTATCGAAGCTTTCTTTTGAAAAAAAGTCTATCAATACACGTGATTACACTCGGGCTTTTTATTGGACTTTATTTTATAATGGCTGTTCCGATGAAACTATATTTGTCCTTTTCAGTCACCAGCTTTTTAACCTTTTTATTAACTGTAATAATTTATCTGCTTATTTTTAATCAGATAGGGATTTTCATAGGCAGTATTTGTACAAGTAGGATGCAATTAGTTGGAGCAGCTGTGTTTACGTGGTTCTTTTTTATTTTTCTGGTGGATCTTATTTTCCTCTATTATTTACCGGCTGTTTCTTATGATAATGTTACTATGTTTTCGGTGTTTTATTTCTTAGACCCGCTTCATGCGATTCGGTTTTTCTTTGAGACATCGTTGGGTATTTTTTCATTAGAGTATATGTCAAGGTTAATGGAAAAATTGGTTTGGATGTCGCCTGCAAAGTTTTTACTGGTTAACGTCATCATTTGGATTATTGTTGCTTTTGAATTAGCGGTCCAGCTTCATAGCAAGGGGGAGAAATTTTGATTGAAATTAGTGGGTTAACTAAGACGTTTCAGAAGAAAAAGGTATTAGATGATGTTCACCTAGTTGTGGAAAGAAACGAATGTTGTGCATTAGTTGGAAGAAATGGTGCTGGAAAATCAACGTTAATTCACGCGATGTTAAGCATTCTACCTGTTAATAGTGGAACAGTTAAATTAAATGGAGTAGTAAATACAAAAAATAATTGGAAAAAATCTGTAGCCTATCTACCAGAAAAATTTCAATTATATCCTCACTTGACAGGAATGGAAAATATTCAATTTTTTGCAGAGTTAGGCGAAAAGAAAGTGAATGAAAAGCGTATAGAAGAAATGCTTGGCAAAGTGAGTCTCTGGGATGATCGAAATCACCAAGTGAAGGGGTATTCAAAAGGGATGCTTCAACGATTGGGACTTGCGATCATGCTTTATTATGATACGGAAATTTTAATTTTGGACGAGCCGACAAGTGGACTCGATCCAATGGGAAGAGAAGAGGTATTAGCTATTTTAAAATCCCTGACAGATAAAACAGTTTTTCTATCTTCTCATCATATGGACGAAATAAAGCAAATATGTTCGCATGTAGCTTTTTTAGAAAATGGCAAAATAACGAAATATACAGTTGATGATTTTACAAAAAAATTAACTTTAGGAGGATCGTATTAAGTGAAAAAATTTATTTTCTTTTTATGTTTGTTATTAATTATTGCGACAGGGTGCAGTACAAATGCTGATATCGATGTTCAAATGAAACAAGAGCCGACTCATATGAATGATGAGTTAACTATTAGTGTAGAGCAAGGAGGAGAGCCATTATCAAATTTAGAGGTGATAGGAACGTTTGAAATGGCGCAAATGGACCATGGGACAGTTGATTTTTCCTTTGAAGAAACGGATGCAGGAATATACAATGCCAATCTCGAACTGCCGATGCCGGGTGAATGGGTTGTATATTTAACGTTGATTGATGGGGATAATCAGTTGGAGCATATTTTAAACTTTGATGTCCCAGTCAGCCAAAAGAGTGTATTAGCTCCTGAAGTGGATGGTGCAATTGCTGCAATTAATGGTGACTATATTATGGAGGAAGATTTAGAGTTTTATCAATTTATTAATTTGCTGCAAGTAGCACTTTACCGTGAGTCAGATAAACAAACGTATGAAGGGGAAGATTTAGAGAATGCCATGAACTTCTGGGATCTTCAAGAGAAGGATGCTAGAAATGTTAATTCATTATTAACACAGATTATTAGGCTAAGAGCTGTTGCCTTATTATCATTGGAAAAAGGTCATGAAGCAACTCAAGAAGAAATTGATGATGAAGTAAACAAAATCAGACAGGAATTAGAAGCTGAACCGATAGCAAAAGTTATGATTGAGCAGTATGGTGAAAATAAATTCTGGAATAAGCAGCTAAGTCAGTATGAATTGATCGTATTAGCCAATAAAGTACAACAAGACATGATTGATAGTGTTCGGGAAGAAAATCCTGAAGCAGATAATCAAGAGGTTAACTTCTTAGCACAGAAACAATATGAAGATTTATTAGTTTCTCAAGTCGAATCTTTAGATATTGATATTTATTTAAATTAAACAATATAAAGCAACACAACAGTAGCCTTGCCCTGTGTGTTGCTTTATTTTTTGTTTTATGTTGTTTGCTTAATAGAAGATTCTTGGTCTGGCAGTAGAGAAACCGCTTTCATAAATGTAGTCTTTTAATGAATACTTTTTTGAAGGATTATTGACTAAGTTAATGTCATCCACTAGCTGTTCAATACTAACGATTACTGATAATGCATAGTCTTTGTTTTCTGGGGTGTACTCAATGTTTGGAATGTCTTCAATTACTATTTTTGTCCCATTGTGATGCTCAAATTCAATTGATTGGTACATAGAAATTCCCCTCCCTAGTTCTGCATACTTTCATTCTAGTAGAAAATTATCTACATTTACCGTGATAAATGGTACAAAATTAGTAAATTGATTAAATGTTCACAAAATTTCCTCAATTAAATTTAATTCAGTATATCATAACGTTGCTTTCTAGGAAAGACGGAATTTGAAATGAAGATATTAAATATCAATATAAAAAAAGAATCTGCACAGTACAGATTCTTTCTCTTTATTATAATTAAAGTTCTCTTTTAAAAGTAGTAATGTAATGAACATTCTCGACTTCAGTAGCCACTTCATTAGAATAGCCCTTATTTTTCATTACTTTTAACAAAGGCTCAGGAATAAATGGAGTATGGAGTACGAATACATCATTTTCATTTAATGAATCAACTGCCCCCATAATTTTTTGGAAAGGTTCAACTTTATTCTTTAAATCCTCACGTACATCTAATTCAACAACTTTTGATTCTGTTGCCATATATATTCCTCCTTCAGAAAAAACTTCTTCTTTCATGTTAAAGTATACAAATTTTAATTAAATGATGAAGTGATGACCGTCACGAATGGGAAAGATCTTATGAATTATAAAAATAAATGAAGCCATTCTGTTCTCATCCTATAGTTATGCCTGCATATTCATATGGGAAAAAAGATGTATTTAATAAAATTATTTTATTTAGTGACGTTCCTCACAGAAGATACTTTTATAAAACAATATAATCAACTTGTAAAGATAAATAAGGGGAAATTTCGAAAGACAACCTAAGTCATTTATTCTTGTCTGTAGTTTCTCTTTATTTGAGAATAAGATTCATTTTCATTGATAAATCACTAAGGGGAGGTTGAAAATCAATGGCAGCTACAAGACCAGATCAAAAAGAAAAGCATGAAAAGGAAACATCGATGGTAGGGACAGCGATTGGTGTTGGATTTGTTGGAGTAGTAATTTTGATCTCGTATATTACGTTATACGGCCTGTATTTGGCTAGAGTATAGAAAGGGGATATGACAATGCATAAATCAGAAAAAGTCTGGCTTACATTAAGCTTCGGAATGATCATGGCCTTTATGATTGCAACAGGTTATCAAGCATTTGCGTTAGGAATGGCACCTCCGGGAGGAACGGAAACGATTGATCCACAAAAAGTAGATGAAACAGCACCATTTGATCAACCGGGAATTACACAAATTGGGGAAAACGAATATGAAGTGGTAATGACATTACAGATCTTTAGTTTTACACCAATGGAAATTGAAGTTCCTGCTGGTTCTACTGTTCATTTTAAATTAACTTCAAAAGACGTTGTACACGGATTTCAAATTGTTGATACAAATGCAAATGGAATGGTTATGCCGGGACACGTTCTAAACATTACGCAAACTTTTAATGAGCCTGGTGAGTATTTAGTATTATGTAATGAATATTGTGGTACTGGTCACCAATTTATGAGTACAACAATTACAGTGAAATAAAGGGGTGAGTGAAATTGGCAACAGCTAACATACAGTCTTTAAAAAATAAAACAGATCAAATGTTGGGAGTTAATCCTGAGGATGCTAAATTAACGAAATCATATTTATTTGTCGCTTTTATCGCATTACTTCTTGGGGGAATTTTCGGACTTTTACAAGGGTTAAATCGTGCTGGTCTACTTGAATTACCTATATGGCTTAATTATTATCAAGTTCTTACTGCTCACGGTTTAATGTTAGTCGTTATCTTCTCTGGGTTCTTTATGATTGGTTACTTTCAATCAAGTCTTTCACATACATTAGGTGGTCTTCTTCCTAAAGTTAGAAAGATGTCATGGATTGGTTTTGGATTAGGCATGTTCGGTACCGTTTTAGTCGTTATTATGGTATTAATGAATGAAGCATCAGTCATGTATACATTTTATCCGCCGATGAAGGCAAATCCAATCTTTTATTTTGGCTTAGTATTTGTCGTATTAGGAATTTGGATGAACTGTTTTGGAGCATTTATTCAAGTAGCGAATTGGAGAAAGAAACATAAAGGTGAGCATCTTCCAATTCTAGCTTTCTTTGCAACAGGAGCGTTTGTCCTATTAATGGGTGCAACTTCATTTGTAGCAGTAGAAGTTCTTTTCCTTATCCTTCCTTGGTCACTTGGCTGGGTGGATACAATTAATGTCATGCTTGCACGTACACTATTTTGGGCTTTTGGACATACAGCAGTTAATATTTGGTATTTAACGGCGGTATCCGCATGGTATGTTGTTGTACCTAGAGTAATTGGTGGAACACTTTGGAATGATACGTTAACTCGTGTTGTAGTTATTGCACTTGTCATCATGAACATTACAGGTGGATTCCATCACCAAATCGTTGACCCGGGTATCACAGATTCAATTAAATATATGCACGTATTTATGAGTTTGGCAATCGGTTTCCCATCATTAATGACTGCTTATGCTTTATTTGCAGTAATGGAGCGTACTGGCAGACGCAAAGGCGGAAAAGGTGCTCTTGGTTGGTTGAAGAAGTTACCATGGGGCGATGTTCGTTTCTTAGCTCCATTTATCGCTATGCTTGCTTTTGCTCCAGCTGGTGCAGGCGGTATTGCTCAAACAACATTCCAATTAGATTCAGTCGTTCATAACACAATGTGGATCGTTGGACACTTCCACTTAACGTTAGGGATGTCCGTTGCAATGACATTCTTTGGAATTAGTTATTGGTTAATTCCTTATTTATCAGGACGTGTATTAACACCAGCAATGAACAAATTAGGTGTTATTCAAACGATCATTTGGACAGTCGCGATGATTATTATGTCATTCTCTATGCACACTGCGGGACTTTTTGGATCACCGCGAAGAACTTCGTATACAACATATGGAGACCATGCAGCAGCATTAGGCTGGGATCCATACATGATGGCTGTAGGTGTTGGAGCTGTTCTTCTATTAATCGGGGTTATCATTCAAGTGTACGCAGTTATTAATTTAATGTTCTTTGCACCGAAAGGCCAAACAGAATTCCCAATTGCAGAAAAAGAGCCGGGAGATGTTTCTGGGTATTGGACAGAAAGATGGGGAGTATGGGTTGTTCTTATGATCATCGTAGTTGCAATGGCCTATGTTGTCCCTATGGTTGACATGATTGTTAATGCACCACCAGGATCACCACCATTTAAAACTTGGTAAACTTATTTGAAAAAAAGAGATAGCTCGTGTAGCACGGCTATCTCTTTACTCTTAGTTTGGTACTGTTAAAGTATCAAAATTATAGATTTAGGAAGTGACCTACATGAATAAAAATCGGCATAATACAATTGCTGTCATTGTTGTTTTATTATTTGGATGTATCTTGTTTTATGTAGGAACAGATGGATTTCGTGCGTATACAGCAGAAACCGCAAGAGTAAATCAATTAATGAAAGATCAACCTCAATTTCCAGATGTAACTTTTGAGGATAGTAATGGTCGAACATATTCTTTTACTGAATTCGAAAATAAATATGTATTTATTACATTTATGTATACATCATGTAAAACAGTCTGCTTAACGTTAGAAAAGAATATGGCAGATGTTTACGAACTTATTCCTGAACAATATATCGGGGAAGACATTGTCTTTCTAAGTATCAGCTTTGATCCAGAGAAAGACGATCCTGCAACGTTAAATCAATATAAAGAACTTTTTAATAGTGACGGAGAAACGTGGAGAATGGCAAGAATTCAAGATCAGAAAGAATTAGATGCATTGTTAAATGAGTTTGGAGTTATCGTGATTCCTGATGAGTATGGAAACTTCGCTCATAATTCTGCGTTCTATTTAGTCGATAGAGAAGGTACGTTAACGAATGTAATGGATTATATGGAGATTGAAGAAGCTGCAAATACTGTTGTTAACATACTCGAAAACGATAAGGGGGAGTAATCTATGGATCAATTTAAATTAGGGTTAGCGCTATTTATTTTCTTAGTAATTCCCCCTATTGCTAATTTTATGGAATCAATCATGGTTATTCATATGCATATGCAAATGCCTATGCTCGTTATTGCAGGACTATTAATGGCACCATTCTTTCAAAAACGGTTCCCGCAATTTTTTGAAAAATGGAATGGCACAGGATTTCCAGGACTTCTTTTGTTTATCATTATTATGGGTTACTGGCTCCTGCCTAGAACGATGGATGAGGCACTTACGTTAACAAGTGTGGAAGTATTTAAATTTATCAGTTTACCTTTTTTGGCAGGGGTTCCGTTGCGTGACAGCTGGAAGAAAATTAGTAAGTTTGGGAAAAATATTCTGATTGCGATATTTACAGTAATATTTTTGGGAATGGGATTTTTATATATTTATGCACCATTCCAATTATGCAACAATTACCTGATGATTGAACAGTTAACGCTTGGTTGGGGATTTCTGTTAACAGCGATCGGAATGATCATTTATCTGTTGTATGTAGCATTTGTTGACCCTTCAGAATATGAGTAGAAATCATTGGCAAATTTATTTTAGGAAAGAATCATGACTGATCTGCTAAGATGGTATACAATATAGATGTTTAAGACAACTTCTTAGGGGAGGTTAAAATGAATAAACAAGAAATACTTTCTCCGCAGAATGTTGGGAAAGCTGAGGTTTCTATACCTAATAAACTAAGTGCGCCGACACTGATATCTGATTTGAAGTCATTGTTAAAAGCGCCTGTTTTAATTGCAAATGTTCTACCGGTGTTTACTGGTTTTTGGTTAGCGTTGTATTTTTCAAATGCCTCTTTCTATGAATACTGGGATATGTTCCTGTTAACAATCTTGGGAAGTACATTTGTTATGGCAGGTGCACTTGTACTTAATAATTGGTACGATGTTGATATTGACTCCATCATGGCAAGGACGAAACAACGTCCAACAGTAACGGGGAATATTCCACTAAAAATTGTTTTGATATTGGGAATTTCGCTAACGGTTATTGGATTCATTCTGTTACTTTTTACTACTATTGAAGCAACGATCTATGCATTTATAGGATGGTTTACTTATGTCATTTTATACACAATGTGGTCAAAACGTAAATATACGTTAAATACAGTGATTGGGAGTATTTCAGGTGCAGTTACGCCGTTAATTGGTTGGACAGTTATTTCATCCGGTTTTCATATCGTTCCAATAATGCTATTTGCTATTTTGTTTATTTGGCAAATGCCACATACATTTGCGATTGCAATGAGGAAATATGAAGAGTATAAAGCAGCAGGCGTTGCGATGCTTCCTGTTGTTCATGGATTTAATATGACAAAACGTCAGATGATCGTTTATGTAGCATGTCTATTGCCTTTACCATTTTATTTAATTCAGCTTGGTACAACCTTTGTTGTGATTGCTACATTATTGAATCTAGCATGGCTAGGAATTAGCATTAGAGGCTTATTTACGAAAGATAACCAAAAATATGCCTATATCAGCTTTCTCTATTCAGTAAACTATATAACGATTTTATTCCTATTAATGGTCATTGTTACATTGCCAGTATTTAAGTAGTAAAACGTAATCTCTCTCTGTGAACAGTGAGAGATTTTTTAATATATTGTAATCGGTATATATTAAGGATCAACATCAAACGATTACTAGGCAAATTTAAAAAGAGTAAATAAAAAGCACTCGCTGCCATTTGACATTGAATGCTTATAAGGGCGAAATGTATTTGGTATTAAATCATTAACTAAGAAAAGACTTTAATTCATCTACTTCATGGATAGTTATATAACCTTTATTAACTGAGAGAATATCTTTTCCTTTTAAATTACTAATCATTCGGTTAACACTTTCTCTTGTTGCCCCAAAAAAGTTACCGAGATCTTGATTTGTCAATTTCAAATTGATTTTCACGCCAGTGCTTGTTTGCTCGCCATATTCTTTGGCAAGTCTTAGTAAAGTGGATGCCAGTGAACCGAGATTACCATATAAAACAACATCTCGTAATGTTGTTTGAGCAGCACGAAGTCGGTCAGCCATCACCCGGAAAATTTCCATTGCCAAGTCAGGTCGATTTGAGATAAATTTTTCTAAGTCTTCATTTTGGATATAAGAAACACTCCCCTGCTCCAAAATAGTTGCAGTAGCAGGATATGTCATTTCTGATTTTGCAAATAAAGCTACCTCCGCAAACATTTGTCCGCTCATTCGAATGCCTAGTGTAATCTCTTTTCCGTCAGATGTACATTTACTTAAGCGCACTTTTCCTTTGTTAATAAAAAAGATTGCACTAGCTTTGTCATAATCTTGAAAAAGAACCTCACCTTTTCTCACAGTCTTAACTTTGACAATGTCATTTAGAGCCATCGTTGTGTCTTCTGATAGTCCTTTAAAAAGTGGGATTTGACCAACAATATCTTTCACTAACATGATCATCACTCCAAACTCAAATGAAAGTATTTTCTCATAATTTTATCTATACGTATGGTTTTTTCTTATTCTAACAGTGGAGAGCATGGAACACTGTGATTTTTTACACAATTATCTTAGAAAATAATTGTTTTAAAAAGAGAGTATTTTGTTAAAAAAAATGTTTAGTAATTTCTTCTTTTTAGATGGGTTTGTGACTATTCTCACAGTCATTACCTCATTTCTTTTCTATGATTAGTACAGGAATACATCACGCTTTCCGTTCTCAAAAAGTTGTAAGTAACGGGAGCCAGGAGGGAATTCTATGAGACATATATTTACAGAACGAGACTATAATGAAAATCCGTTTATTGTTATTTGGGAAGTAACTAGAGCATGTGCCTTAAAATGCTTGCACTGTCGTGCAGAAGCTCAATATACAGCAGATCCAAGACAACTTTCTTTTGAAGAAGGTAAGAAATTGATAGATGATATTGCCGAAATGAAAAACCCGTTATTTGTTTTTACAGGTGGCGATCCATTAATGCGCCCAGATCTATATGATCTAGCAAAATATGCGATTGAAGAAAAAGGTTTGCCTGTATCGATGACGCCCAGTGCAACACCTAAAGTAACAAGGGATGCGATCGAAAAGGCAAAGGATGTTGGCTTATCTCGTTGGGCATTTAGTTTAGATGGATCATGTGCAGAAATTCATGATCATTTCCGTGGAACGAAAGGCTCGTATGATACAACAATGAGAGGGATTGAATATTTAAAGGAGTTAAATATCCCGATTCAGGTAAATACGGTTGTATCAAACTACAATATTAATGATTTAGAAGCAATTTCTGAAAAGGTAAAAGATATGGGAGCGGTGTTATGGAGCGTATTTTTCCTTATTCCAACAGGTAGAGGAATGGAAAAGGATATGGTATCTCCTGAGCAGCATGAAGAAGTATTGAAGTGGTTGTTCAAAATTCAAAAAGAAATGCCGTACGATGTGAAAACAACTGAGGCCCCTCACTATCGTCGTGTTTTCTTACAGGAAAAGAAACGACATGGAATCGAGGATACAAATAGCAATAAACGTTTTGATACGTTGGGCCGAGCACCAAAAGGTGTTAATGATGGTGATGGTTTCGTATTCATTAGTCATATCGGTGATGTGTATCCAAGTGGATTTTTACCAGTAAAATGCGGGAATGTCCGTGAAGAGCCTTTATCAAAAATTTACCGCGAATCTCCAATTATGAAAGATCTTCGAAATAAATCTTTACTAAAAGGAAAATGTGGTGTTTGTGAGTTTAAAGAAATTTGTGGCGGTTCGAGAGCAAGAGCATATGCAACGACTGGTGATTATTTAGAGAGTGATCCTTACTGCTCTTATATTCCAAAAGCATACGAAAAAGAGCTTGCTAATTTAAAATAAAAACAAAAATTTGATGACGTGATTATGCTCACTGAATATCATGCGGGTTAACACTATAATCAAAGTATAAAGTTAATTAAAGAGACTCAATGCAAGGGTCTCTTTTCATTACTAACACTACGAGTAAGAGGAGGAGTCATGAAGGGCTATACTAAAATACTAATTGTTCTAAGCATCATCTATTTAGTTATTGGAACTTTTCTAGGAACGTTATTTTTCTTTGAACCTAGCTTGATGAAACTTAAGCCTGTTCATGTTCATCTTAACTTATTAGGATTTATGTCAATGATGATCTATGGTGTTCTGTATCATGTTCTGCCGCGATTTATTGGTGTTCCGCTCCATAGTGAGAAAATGGCCTGGTTTCATTTATACGCAGGGAATATTTCCCTGATACTTTTATTAATTGCAATGGCTTTGTTTTACACCGGAACAATGAATGGAGCGTTTGACTGGGCAAAGTGGGTAGCGTTAGGACATTGGTTAACGATTGTTGTTTTTGCATATAACATATTCCGAACAGTAAGAAGTGCATCAAAAAAATAAATAAAACAAACGCAAAGAAAGGATGAAAGTTATGAAATATACAAAAGAGATGACAGTTGAGCAAATTATGGAGAGTTCACGCGAAGCCATGCAAATATTAACGCAATTTAACGTTGATACATGTTGTGGAGCCAAGAATTCATTAGAACACCAGGCAAAAGCAGACAATGCCGATTTAGAAGAGGTACTGGCAAAGTTAAATGCAATTGGGTAAAGATAATTTAGGATTTAAAATGTAGAATTTAGAATTAACTTTAATAATTCATAGATGTTACTAAGAACAAAGGGCACTTCATTATTTTAATGAGGATGCCCTTTTTAAATTCTAACCTTCAATAAAACGAGCCAAAAATCAACATCAAACGATAACACAGCTAAATTAGTAACTGGGTTTGCTAGAAAAAATTATAAATTTTTGTGATCATGCTCACGGTGAAGTTCATTATCAACGATTAAAATGAAATTAAATTAAACAATATCTTAATAGGTTAATCTTCAATGAAAGGATTTGATAAGATGATTAAACGTGTCGTCCTTATGTATTTGTTCATATTTACGTTTGGCTTTATTTACATGTTTATTGCGGGACTTCATCAAAGTTGGTTTTATTCATTCGGGTGGTTTATTGCGGCTGTGGCAATAGGAACTTTTCTTGCAAAGTTTCCAGTGCCGATTATGCAAAGGTGGGTAGGGATCATTATTCAGTTCTTTGCACTGTTTATTCCAATCAAAATATTAATGATTATTCATGATGCCGGAATCGTTCATTTTCCACGTATCGCGGAACTTAATCCATTATTAATTTTAGGTCAACTGTACTTAGTCATTGTTGTGTTAATTTCAAGCTTCTCGATCGTAGTTTGGTTAGGGTATCGAGCTGAAAAAAAAAGGTCAGCAGCTAGCGGCTATATTCACGCTGAAGGAATTGGAGAAGAAAAAGCTAAGAAAATTTCTGGCTAAATATACAGAAATTTCTAATGTCTAGGTTCAATTTTTAAGAAAATGTGACGAAAATGCAACTTTTGTGTAAACGTGATACATCTCACAACTTTTCATTATCGGATCACCTATAATGAATTCAGACAAAGGCATTGAGAAGTAATATAGATTCATAGAGAGAAAAAAGAATCATTAGGAGATGAAACTTAAAATGTCTACAATATGGATTCGTCGGTTTAGACGATCAACACAGCTGTTATCATTGCTGCTCTTAACATTGATGCCATGGCTCGATATTTTTAGGTTAGATTTAGCCGGTGGCTATTTTGTTATCGCAGGTAAATCGTTTCTTATCAGTCAATTATTTTTACTTATTCTGGCATTTGGGATTGCGCTAACAATCTTGGCACTGTTTGCAAGAACAATGGGCCGATTGTTTTGCGGCTGGCTTTGTCCACAAACTACGTGGTCAGAGCTTGGTGGAAAAATCGTTGAAAGAATATCAAAGTATAAAAAAATAAAAAATCCAAGTAGTAAGAAAACAAAATTACTTATTAATATTATAACACGATTACTTATTGCAGTTCCACTAATGTGGCTTTTCTATACCGTTCTTGTCAGTTACTTCATTTCACCAGAAAAAATTGTTGCTTGGTATACACATGAAGGGCTGCCAATGTGGTATGTAGCATTAGGCGCAAAATTTTCCGTATTAGCTTTTATTGATTTAGTTGTTATCCGTCATAGCTATTGTCAATCACTTTGTCCTTATGGATTAATGCAGAAGGTAGTACAAAAGAACAAAGTTTTCAAAGTTACCTTTAATCCCGATGCTTGTATTGATTGTAACCTCTGTGACCAAGCATGTCCGATGGATCTCTATCCAAGGTCAATAACACCAAAAGACTCATGTATCAGTTGTCAACAATGCGTAGTTGCTTGTGGTACAAGGGCAGAGAAGTTCCAGGAAAAGAAAATGGATTATGGTACTGAGAATTGTTTATCAATGTCATTTAAGCCATATGAGCCGACTTTAAGAGAAAAGTTTGATAAAGTCTCTTTCGGGTTTTTAAGCTTAGCAGTTGCATTGGCTACTATATTTACGGTTGTAATTGTTCTTGATAACGGCCTTGATGTAAAGATTACACCAATCACAGCAACGCAAGCGTTTGCACAAGAAGGAGAAGAGCAAGTCGTTGAAGATGATGTTTATTATCGTGAGTATCAACTGAAAATTGCCAATACAACAAGTGAAGAAAAAGAATTTTCTTTTGAAATTCGAAGTGAAGTTGAAGGACTATCATTTGTGACAGTGCCAGAAAAAGTTACTGTATCTCCTACATCAGAATGGGAGGAAGAAATTGAAATTGGATTGTTTACTAATGAAGTGAATCATGGAAGATTTATTATTTGGGTTGATGTTTACTCTCAAGGGGAGGTGGTTGAGTCAATAAAGAGCGTCTTTTATTATCAACCTAGGTCATAAACAATGAAGAAAGGATGAAACAGATGAGAAACTTATTTATGTACGTCGGATTCGGCGTAGTCTTGTTATTAGTTACTTTAGTCGTATCATTTACAACTGTGGATTGGGGATTAGCAGAAGATCATGGGGAGCCTTACTGGGCAATGAATGAAGATTCAATGGCATGGCAGGGTCAGAGAGTAATTACAGAAGCAGGTTGTTTACAATGTCATAGTTACCGTGGACAGTTAGGTCAAGCAACAGGACCAACACTGGATGCTGTAGGACTTCGTTTGCCAGAGCAAGCAATTGAAACATTTATTCGTCATGGTAGTGGTGTAATGCCAGCTTACCAAGATAGACTTTCTGAAGATGAAATCAAATTATTAGCCGAGTGGTTAAGTACATTTGATGTTCCATACGAAGAACGCTAAGAGTGAATTAAGGGGGAGTTAATCATGGCAAAAGGTAATACAGTCACAGTTCGTTTTGATAATTCGAACAGTGTGGCCAGTAAGTTTTTATTAACAAGTGCGTTTTACTTAGTTGTTGTCGCATTAGTTGGTGTACTGATGAGTTTTATGTTAGTGAAACCAGGAACACTTCCAGCATTTATTGATTTTGTAGCATTACGTGGTATTCACTTACAGGCTATTATTTTTGGTTGGTTATCAATGGCGTTAATGGGTGCTATCTATCATGTTGTACCACGAATTGTAAAAAGGGACTTATATTCTAAAGCATTAGGAAACTTACACTATGCTTTAATGCATGTAGGTATTGCAGTAGTTGTTGTTACATTATTAATGGGGTTTAACACAGGTCGTGAATATCTTGAGCCTGTACCATTAGTAGCAGTAGCAGTGGTTGTTATTTGGTTAATTTTTTTCAGTAACATTTTAATGACAATTTTAAAAGGTGATGTGCCTAAATTTTCACCGGCTTTAAACTTTATCTTATTATCTATCTTATATCTTGGTATTAACTATCTTTGGGCTAACTTTGGTTTCTGGAATGGAGTAAGAGATAATTTATCTGTTTGGACTTTTGCGCATAATGCCGTTAATGGTTGGTTTATGTTCTCAATGGTTGGTATTTTCTATTATTTTATCCCTAAGATGACTGGCTTAGAAGGAAAAGATAAGCCTTATCCGGAGTTTTTAAGTAAAGTTCACTTTGCATTTGTATGTATTTTCATTCCACCTTCTGCACTACACCACTTACTATATGCAGAAGCTCCAGTTAACATGTTCTGGAAGCTCGCAGGTGAATGGACATCAGTAGGTATGTTAATTCCTACATTCATCTGGTTCTATATCATTGCAGTAAGTATTAAAAACAGTAAAAAACGTATTGGTGTACCTGGTATGTTTGTTGTAGCAACAATGGTATTCTATGTAATGAACTGTGTACAAGGGTCATCACAATCAATCCGTTTTATCAACGACTTTACACACCAAACTCAATGGGTTGTAGGTCATGCTCACTTAGCTTTACTCGGATTTATTTCATTCGGTGTATTCGCAATCACATATTGGATTCTTGGACAGTTCTATGGAGCAAATGCATTTAATCCTAATTTAGGAAAAGGTCATTTCTGGTTAGTTATTGCTGGTTTCCTTGGAATGTTTATTCCACTGACTATTGCAGGTCTTATTGAAGGATCAATGAGAGGTACAGGTGCTGATTTCTACACAATGCGTGAAGCAATTCAAGGCTACTTATGGGCACGCTTATGGTTTGGACTATTAACAATGGCATCTTTCGTTGTATTCTTAATGAATATCTGGAAAGTTATTTCAAAAGCAAAGCAGACGAATTTCGAGCCTGTTACAGCTGAAGAACGTGAAATGACATTCACAAAAGAAGCTTAATTAATAACAAATTGAAGTGTAATATATACAGTAAAACGTTCACCTTTATAAAAATAGTGGTGGGCGTTTTTCTATTTATTACTAGCTTACCATTTCAAAACCATGTTCTGGAAGATGTAACAAACTATCAATTTCACTTTAGTACTATTATAACAGTGTTTATGCCTGAATGTAAAGGTTTATTAGGTTTTTCTTTAAGTGATTTTGTGATGATTGTCATAGAGGCAAAACCATTCTGCCTATATACTTTACGCTATAGGGTACTTAAAAAAAAGTGACATCGAGAAGTGAGTCATAGAAAGGTAGTAAGGAGGTGGAGAGGTGTCCATCAAATCATTAATTTTTAAGCATTTATGGCGTTATAAACGTAAAATGATTGGGATGTTTTTATGTTTGGTTATCGTTATCACAACGATTACTGCCCTTTATCATTTAATTGAGGGCATGAATGAAAGTTTAAGTGTTACATTTGATGAGGTTGGTCCAAATGTGATTATTACACCAAAACAAGAGGATTTAAGTCTTACGTTTGCTCACATTACGATTGAGGGGGAAACAAAGTCAATCGCAATGGATGAAATTAAGAAGATTGATCAAATAGAGTATGCAGACTATATCGCTTATTTATCTCCAAAACTATTGGAAGTAGATCAGATAAATGGTGAGCAAGTTGCTTTAATTGGTGTACTCTTTGAAAATGAGAAAACTGTAAAAACAAAAATAAGTTATGAAGGGGAATATCCAGAAGCCGATCATCAAATCATGGTCGGTTCTCTACTGGCAGACGAAATGAATTTTTCGCTTGGTCAGTTCATCGACATTAAGGGTGAGCAATTTGAAATTACAGCAATCATGAAGCCTCAAGGTAATGAACAAGATCAATTTCTCTTTATTGATTTAAATAAAACTCAGCAACTATTTAATCGTGAAAATGAGATTTCTCTCATTGAGATAGCAGCGCATTGTTATTCGTGTCCTATCTATGACATTGTCAGTCAGGTTCGTGTAGCGATTCCGTCAGTAGATGTAAAACCATTAATGGATGTTGCCTTAGCGAGAGAGGCGACGTTAGATCGATTTAAAATATTCTTCTATTCAGTGGCAATCATGCTTTTCTTGTCAGGATCTTATTTACTAATGTACTTTATGTCTTCATTCACTAGTAAACGGCGACAAGAGATTGGTATCCTCCGAACAATCGGTTTTACGAATAAGCAAATTGAAAAAATGATATTTGGAGAAGCATTAATCCTTGGTGTTGTAGGAGGACTGCTTGGCTACTTATTAGGTATTGGTTTTGTATGGCTTAGTAAATTACTATGGTTCAATGAATCTGTTATATTATCGTTGCCACTACTTAACTTCTTGCTTATTATTGGTCTTTCAATCTCAATGATGATAATCGCAGTAATAGGACCGATGAGATATGCGTCAACGTTAGATCCGGTTCAGGCAATCAAAAAGTTATAGGTGGTGAACAACAATGATCGAAGTAAAGGATCTATGCAAGCAGTTTAAAGATGGGGAGAAAATGATTGATGTGTTGAAAAAGATCTCTTTTACGATTAATGAAGGTGACTTTGTCTCAATAGTTGGTGCCTCAGGCTCCGGGAAAAGTACGTTATTGACAATTATCGGTGGTCTCCAGGAACCGACATCAGGACATGTATATTTTAAAGGTCAGGATATTTTTGCTGATTCAAAAGAAGACTTAGCGATTTTTAGACAAAAACATATTGGCTTTGTCTTTCAGCAAATGCATCTTATCCCATATTTAACAGCACTAGAAAATGTCCTATTACCATTAGTTCCTTTAAATATGTCAATTGAAGAACAACTAGAAAGAGGAAGGTGGGCACTTGAGAAGGTTGGTTTAAAAGGAAAGGAAAACCGGTATCCTGATCAGCTTTCTGGTGGTGAGCAAGGTCGTGTTGCATTAGCACGTGCCATTGTGAATAAACCACCACTCATTCTAGCGGATGAACCAACGGGAAATCTTGATTCAAAAACAGGAAAAACAATTATGGACCTATTTAAAGAGCTGAATAACGAGGGACAAACAATTTTGTTTATTACTCATCATCCTGAACATGCAAATTACGGGAATCGCGTCTTTGATATGCAAGATGGATTGATCGTCGAATCGAGGTGATGGTATGAATTGGTTCCATTTAGTAAAAAAAAGCTTACTCAAGCGTAAGAAAAAATCAATGATACTCCTTACAGCTATTGCAATGGGTGTTTTCATCATTAGTGCATTTATCTCTTCTTATCAAGGGATGGTAAAGTCAGTTGAAAAGGGTGTAGAGAGCTTTGGACAATCATATGTACTGGCACCGAAACAAGAAGATCGGAAACAACATATCAGCTACCATGGGATTCCGATTGTTGTCCAGGATGAACAACCACCACTGACCCTTACAACGGAAGATTATGAAGAAATAGCTGCAGAATATAATCATGCTGTTGCGATTAGCCCAAGATCTGTTTTACGAGTATATGAGGAAGAGTTACAGCAGAATTTTGCGATTGTAGGGATAGATATTGAGTCAGAAAAAAAGATGAAGCCATGGTGGAAAATATACGGAAAATGGCCCGCGAATGAAAATGAAATAGTAATCGGACACGAAATTAGAAATCAGTATCAATTACATGCCGGAGATGAATTAACACTTACGGTAAATGGGGAAACATCGTCATTTGTTATCTCAGGTGCTTTGCACTATACAGGACTTACTGATGACCGTTTGCTATTTTTTGATTTTCATCACAATATTAAACAATCACCGTTAGACATTCACTTTGTAGAAATGGTATTACCTTTTCATCAAACTGGTATTTCTTCAACTCCTGAAGGGTGGGAATGGAAGGACGCCAAAAGTGCATTAGGGGAAGAACGACTTGAAACAGTCAATAAAATATCCGATTATGCCCCTTACATTTTGGGATTCACTGTTTTTTTAGGAGCGTTGATCATCCTTATTACGTTAATACTTCAAGTTGAGGAAAGACGTTCAGAGTTTGCTTTATGGCAGGCTGTTGGTCTAACCAAAAAACTAATTGTCCGAATGCTCATGATGGAAATTTTCATCATCGCTATTATAGGGACTGTAATAGGGGTTATTTTAGGGATTTTGTCAGCACATACCTGGTCTGCATTAATGAGTGGGTTAGAATTTTTTGCTTGGATAAGTATGGTACAAATTATCTTCATTATGGTTGGAACAATTGTCGTAACGATGCTGATATCAATATATCCGCTTATCCGAGCATTAAGACAAGAACCTATTAGTTTGTTAGGGGAACAAAATTAAAAACAGAAAGAAGGTATCTCAAATGAAAAATAATAAAAATGTAGAGGACTATAAAGCGGAAGTAAAACGGTTAAGAAAGTTTGTTAAGTTATCAGCATTTGCAATTGGAATATTAGGAATTCTAGGTGGAGCGCTGCTTTATTTTAATGGAGTAAAAGATTGGGGCGTTATTTGGACTTGTATTGGGGCATTTTTATGTGTTGCGATACCAGTAAAAGCGTTAAAAGATGAGTTCCGGGAAGACTATGATACAATGGAAGTAGCAGACTAACACTAACTAAACCCTCGGCTTTGCCGAGGGTTTTTTTGATCGTTAATAGTTTTGGCATACATTGGAAAAGGTAAAGGGGAGCTGTGTAAAGATTTATTTTCATATTAATTTTTAGGAAGAAAACTTATGTTATAATTGATAAGCAAAATCATTCAGGGAAAAATTCCATTTATAAGTGTAATTATGGTAAATGTATTTTTCCATAGATAGGGGGAGAGATGATTGCGTCGTTCTTGGGCTATAATACCATTATTCTATTTAGCTTTAACAGCACTTTCTGGCGTAGTCATGAGGTGGATGGGGATTTATCCTATTCAGACTTTAAATTATGGTCATTTGTTACATGCACATTCGCATCTAGCGATTTTAGGATGGGGATTTGTAGCGCTGTTTCTTTTTTTTGTCTATTACTTTTTCCGTCCGGAAGATCGATATTCCCGCTCTATTACTTGGCTATTCTGGATTACACAGTTAACTGTAATCGGGATGTTTATTTCATTTAGTTACCAAGGGTATGGGATTGTTTCGATTATATTTTCTACAATACATATTTTATTATCCTATTGGTTTATCATTTTAATTGTTATGTACTTCAGAAAAAGGAGTTTACTTACAGGAGAATTACAAATTCCGGCTTTATACGGATTAGGAGCAGTTGTTTGCTTATTCCTATCTTCATTTGGACCATGGATGTTAGCATATTTAAGTGCAAATAAGCTTACCCATCTTCCATTTTTTGATATGGCAGTCTACTTTTATTTGCATTTTCAATACAATGGTTGGTTTACTTTAGGTTTAATCGCTATTATTTTTGCCTTTCTTGAAAAACAACAGATAAACTATCCAAAAGGGTTGGCAAAAATACAATTTATATTCTTTATCATATCCATTCTCCCGGCGTATCTTCTTTCAGTATTATGGTATGATTTGAACTTCATTTGGCACGTAGTTGCGATTGTTGCGGGAGTCGTTCATTGGGTTTCGATGATTATCTTTTTTTATATCCTTTTTATAATAAGAAGAAGTATTCTATTAATTTTTAAAGGGTGGTCAAAGGTATTTTTGGGATTATCACTTTTTTCATTATTTATAAAAATTACGATGGAACTCGGCTCTGCAATACCGGTATTAACAAGTCTTATTTATGATACGAGAAGTGTTATTATTGGGTATCTGCATTTAACTCTATTAGGTTTTGTTAGCTTTTTGTGTTTGGCTCTTTATATGAGAAGCTCATGGTTAAGATCTCGAAATGTAATAGGGACAATTGGGTATACTTTATTTATCATTGGTTTTATTATGAATGAGTTATATTTATTCCTTCAGAGCTTACTTGTTTGGCTTAATACAGCTACATTACCTTTTTATGAGTGGACACTACTAATAAGCAGCCTCATGATGTTCCTAGGCATTGTTATATTCATTAGTGCAAATAACCAAAGACATATTACGAAAACCAACTGATCAATCAGTTGGTTTTTTCAAATGGTTAAGAAGGACCAAAACGAAATGATGTGACGATAATCACTGTCAAGGTTAAAAATTGGCTCTAAAATTTAAATAAAGAGTGACAATGATAACCAAATAAATGAGGTGGTCGAATGTGTTGTCAAAAAGGGTGTAATAACATCAAGGCATGTTTAAAAAGGGTATCATTGTTTAAAGATCTAAGTGAAGATCATTTAATGGCTATACAAGGCTCGTCAAAACAAAGTGAATACCAAAAAGGTGAAAATATTTTTGCTGAAGGTGATAAGACAGATAGTCTGTTTATCATCAGTAAGGGACGAGTAAAATTGTATTCCTGCAGTAGTCGTGGTCGTGAACAGATTTTGCGTACATTAGGTCCTGGTTCAATTATCGGTGAATACACATTATTTCGAAATGAGAGATATACTTTTTTTGCTGAAGCACTTGAAAAAACAAAAGTTTGTCAGTTAAGTAAGAAGAATTTAGTAGACGCGATTCGGATGAATTCCGAACTAGCTGTCCGATTATTAGATGTAATGAGTCAACGACTAGAGCAGGCTGAGGAAACAATAAAACAATTTGGTACGTTAAATGTGGAACAAAGAATTGCCCAATATTTATTAAATATGCCGAAAAACGAAGGGAAAGTAGTTGATGGGCAGGTTGAATTATCGATTAGTAAGAAACATTTGGCATCATTACTTGGGATGAGTCGTGAAACGTTCAGTCGTAAATTATCACAATTTCAAAAACAAGGATGGGTTACATTTGTAGGCCCAAATGTGATGAAGCTAACGGATAAAGAAGCATTAGAAAATCTCCTAAATGAACAATAGTTCGTTAGTATGTAAAGGCGTCTATATTAATAGATGCTTTTTTTCTTTGTCTATTTTTCTTGATTCTACAGATCTAGTATTATGTTATTTTTGTTACAAATTATACAAAGACTTATACTAGTAAAATTTAGAAGCATTGTGTTCATTTTGTGACACATAGAGCAAACGTGATAACAATCACGTTTTTGAAACATGATTTCAATTATATTATAAGTAAGAAATAGCTCTTAGTAGCTATAATAAAACAACATTGAGACATAAGAGCTTGTTAGAATTTTTCAAATCCCTAGTAAAAAATCTAACGATAAAAGCTCAATCCCTAGTATCTTTGTTGTTTACTTTCAAACAAATTAGGAGGGTCTTATCTATGAAAAAGGCATTAGGTTTAAGTGCAAGCGCAATGTTAGCATTAGCACTGTTAGTAGGTTGTGGTGCTCAAAGCACTTCTGAAGAGAAAGTTGAAGAGAAAGTTGATCAAAGTGTTGAAGTTGAACAAACATCAACATCAGGCGGCAGTTACAGCTATGAAGTAAATCCGGAAGACTATGAGCCGATTGAACCGCATAAAGGT